>NZ_CP046530.1:0-600000 GCF_030408375.1 Corynebacterium afermentans subsp. lipophilum
TTGGCGGACCAACACCTCGAGGACCTGTGGCGCGGCGTCGTCGACGAGCTGCTGCGCCTCTCGGAGCAGGCCACCTCGTCCGTACCCACGCTTACCCCCCAACAGCGCGCCTACCTGCGGCTGATGAAGCCGGTCGTGCTTGTCGACGGCTACGCCCTCCTCTCCGCACCCCACCAGGCCGCGAAGAATGTCATTGAGGAGTCCCTGTCTCCCCACATCACCGCGCTGCTGTCGTCCCACACCGGCCAGCCCTACGCCCTGGCCGTCTCCGTGGCCGCGCCCGAGCCGGAACCCGAACCAGAGCCTGAACCCGTTCAGTCGCCAGCACCCTCGCCGGAGCCGAGCTGGCAGCCCACCCAATCCCACGTCGAAGCGCCGGCGGCGGGGGAGCAGATCCCCATGGGCCTTGACGAATTGGCGCAGATGCATGCTGCACAGGTGGCGGGGCGTCGTCGAGAAGCAACTGCGCACCCCACCGTGGACCCAGTGGACCGCCGCATCCCCCGCGAGAAACCAGCGCACGACCCGGACCGCGAAGCTAGCCTGAACCCGAAGTACACCTTTGAAAACTTCGTCATCGGCTCGTCCAACCGCTTCGCCAACGGCGCCGCCGTCGCCGTCGCCGAAAACCCCGCCAAGGCCTACAACCCCCTGTTCATCTGGGGCGGCTCCGGCCTCGGCAAAACCCACCTTCTGCACGCCGCAGGCAACTACGCGCGCGTGCTGCAGCCGGGACTGCGCATCAAGTACGTCTCCTCCGAGGAATTCACCAACGACTACATCAACTCCGTGCGCGACGACCGCCAGGAATCCTTCAAGCGGCGCTACCGCAACCTGGACATCCTCATGGTCGACGACATCCAGTTCCTCGAGGGCAAAGAAGGCACCCAGGAAGAGTTCTTCCACACCTTCAACGCTCTGCACCAGGCAAACAAGCAGATCATCCTGTCTTCCGACCGGCCGCCGAAGGAGCTGACCACGCTCGAGGACCGGTTAAGGACACGCTTCATCAGCGGCCTGATCACCGACGTGCAGCCGCCGGACCTGGAAACCCGCATCGCCATCCTGATGAAGAAGGCGGCCGCGGACGGCACCCAAGTCGACCACGCAGTGCTCGAGCTCATTGCCTCCCAGTTCGAGTCCTCCATCCGCGAGCTCGAAGGCGCGCTGATCCGTGTGTCGGCGTACTCGTCGCTGATCAACGAGCCGATCACCATGGAAGTCGCCCAAGTAGCGCTGCGCGACATCCTTCCCGACGAAGGCGACGTCAACATCACCGCCGACGCCATCAAGGATGCCGCCGCCGAGTACTTCCAGGTCTCCCTGGACCAGCTCACCGGAGCCGGAAAGACCAGGCAGGTCGCCCACGCGCGCCAGATTGCTATGTACCTGTGCCGCGAGCTGACCGAGCTGTCCCTGCCGAAGATCGGCGACGAGTTCGGCGGCAAGGACCACACCACCGTCATGTACGCGGACCGCAAGATCCGCAAGGAAATGACCGAAAACCGCGGCACCTACGACGAGATCCAGGAGCTCACGCAGGTGATCAAGAACCGCGCCCGCATGCGCGCGCGGTAGGTCGGGGCCAGCGGTCGACGGTTCTCCGGCAGTTTCGCACCTCACGCACGAGTTTCCAGCTACAAGGACCCAGCTAATCGCCTTCTGAGGGCGAAAATCGAGGTGCCACTAGCTGGATCCGTGGATTGGGGGACACCAGGGGAGGGGAGGAACGGCCCCGGGACCTACATTTCCGCAGACCCTGGGATCCAAAGCCTGGGAATGCGCAAAAATCGCACGATCCCAGGCTTTGGGTCCCAGGGTTTGTGGTTTCGGCCTGGCGGGAAGCAACAACAACCACTTCTGTACCACTCTCCACAGGCCTGTCCACACCTGTGTAATTACACTGATGTAGTTTGGCCAAGTAGATCACAGTGTAACCGGCATCACACGCTCGAAGGTTGGGGACAGCGTGTGCATAACCGGTGGATGAACGCGGTTCCGCTTGTGTAATTTCGACCGCCCCGGAAAACAATCCACAGGGGACCCGACTTATCCACAAGTTATCCACAACCCAAATCACACAGGCGACACGCCGTGCGACCGGCACAAAACCGGTCCAATCCACAGATTCCCCAAGACCTACTGTTGTTCCCCTCTTTACTTCTTGTAATTCAATCTGGAGAAAGAGAGGGTGTGCAATCTTCGGCGCGGCCCTGACATTCGGCGGCGAACCGGAGGTGAAGCGTCGATAGGCAGAGTGCGCGCGGGTGAATCACAAATGTAGAGTGGTGTCCGATCTGGCTCTGCCCGAAATGCCAAACATGCCAAAGGAGACTGCGCAGTCATGGACAACAATGTGTCGTTTCGCGTCCATAAGGATGAGCTCGCGGACGCTGCGGCGTGGGTCGCGCGCAGCCTGCCCACCAAGTCGACGCAGCCGGTGCTGCGCGCGGTTGTGATTACGGCCGACGACAACGGCCTGGAGTTCGCGGGCTTCGACTACGAGGTCTCCACCCGCGTGCGCATCGGCGCTGAGGTCAACGAGCCGGGCCGCGTGGCGGTGGCCGGCAAGCTGCTCGCTGACATCGTAGGCACCATGCCTAACGACGCCATCGAGGTCTCCACCGATTCCAAGGTGATGACGCTGAAGGCGCGTTCCTCCCGCTTCGAACTGCCGCTGATTGCGTTGGACGATTACCCGCAGTTGCCGCACCTGCCGGAGGTCACGGGCCGAATCTCTCCGGCGGCGCTCACGGGCGCGGTGACCCAGGTGGCCTCCGCCGCCGGCCGCGACGACACGCTGCCGATGCTCACCGGCATCCACCTGGAAATCGACGGCGAGAATGTCACCCTGACGGCCACGGACCGTTTCCGTCTGGCGCAGCGCCACCTGACCTGGGAGCCGACCAGCCCGGACGTCAAGGCGGACTTGCTCGTCCCGGCGAAGACGCTGCTCGACAACGCACGCACGCTGGACACGTCCATCGACGATCCGGTGGAGCTCGCCGCGGGCGCTGCCGACAACATCGGCGGCGACGGCCTGTTCGGCCTGCACACCGGCAACCGCGAAACCACCACCCGCATGCTGGACGCGGATTTCCCCAACGTTGCGCCGCTGCTGCCGAAGACGCACACGGCGATCGCGTCGGTGGAGGTCGCGCCGCTTTTGGAGTCCATCCGCCGCGTCAGCCTGGTCGCGGACCGCAACGCGCAGCTGCGCATGCACTTCAAGGAGGGTGAGCTGACGCTGTTTTCCTCCGGCGCGGATTCGGGCGCCGCCCAGGAAACGCTCCAGGCAGCGTTCACTGGGGTGGATGAGCTGCTCATCGCGTTCAACGCGGGCTATCTTCGCGACGGCCTGTCGGTCATCGGCACCGACCGCGTCGTGTTCGGCTTCACGGAAGCCTCCCGCCCGGCGATCATGATCCCGCAGCCGGAGGAGCTTCCGGAGCGCGGCGAAGACGGCACGTTCCCCACACCGGACACGCACTTCACTTACCTGCTCATGCCGGTTCGCCTGCCGGGCTAGCCCATGCACGTCCGCGAGCTTGATCTGCGTGATTTCCGCTCGTGGCCCGAGCTGAATCTCAAGCTTGAGCCGGGCGTGACGGTTTTCGCAGGCCGCAACGGCCACGGCAAAACCAACATCGTCGAGGCGGTCCATTACTCGTCGAAGCTGTCGAGCCATCGCGTATCGACGGATGCTCCGCTCATCCACGCCAACGCCGAGAACGCCCGCGTGTCCGCCACCACCGTCAACGACGGTCGCGCACTGACCACGCACCTGCTGATCAAGGCGCACGGGGCGAACCAGGCCCAGATCAACCGCACCCGGCTGAAATCCGCCCGCGAGCTGCTGGGCGTTTTGCGCGTGGTGATGTTCTCCCCGGAGGACCTGCGCCTGATCACCGGCGAGCCGGCGGAACGCCGAAAGTTCTTGGACGACCTCGCAGCACTGAGAACCCCGCGCCTCGGCGGGGCCCGCGCGGACTACGAGAAGGTGCTGCGCCAGCGAAACGCTTTGCTGAAAAGCTCGAACATGGCGCTGCGCCGCGGCTACGACGACGAAGACGGCGCCAGCGCGCTTTCCACGCTGGACGTGTGGGACGGTCAGCTCGCGGCGCTCGGCGCGCAGGTGGTGGCGGGCCGGCTCAGCCTCGTCGATGAGCTGTCCGAGCGCATCACCGAGTCCTACCAGTCCGTCGCGCCCGAGTCGCGCCCCGCATCGGTGGCGTACAGCTCCACTCTTGACCGCGCGGTGACCGAGCTCGCTGGCGGGCCCTCGCGCGACCCGGCGGTGTTTGAGGCCGCCATGCTCGCTGAGCTGGGCCGTCGCCGCAAGGACGAGATTGACCGCGGCGCCACCCTCGTGGGCCCGCACCGCGACGACCTGGCGCTCAAGCTCGGCGACCAACCCGCCAAGGGCTACGCCTCCCACGGCGAAACCTGGTCCTACGCGCTGGCGCTCCACCTCGCCGAATACCAGCTTCTGGCCAGCGAGGGCACCGACCCGGTGCTGATCCTCGACGACGTCTTCGCCGAGCTCGACGCCAAGCGCCGCGAGCGCCTCGTGCATGTCGCCGCCGACGCTGAGCAGGTCCTGGTCACCGCCGCGGTGGGCGACGACCTGCCCGGTAACCTCGACGACGCCGTCGCCGCGCGCTACGCCGTGACCATGCAGGACGGGGTGAGCGCCATTGAGCGATCTGATTAAGCGCAGCTTCGACACCGTGCGCGCCACCGCCCGCAAACGCGGCCGCCCCCTGCCGGACCTCTCCCACCAGGGCACCAGCACCATCCCGCGGCGCAACAAGCCATCGCTTCACGACGGACCAAAGGCGGGCATCACCGTGCCGGGATTAGATGTGCCGGAGGAACGTCGCAAAGCAAATGTGCGAGGCATCCCCACGGGCCTGGACGGGCGCGCATTGCCGCGCAGCTACAAGGTCTCCTCCTTTTCCAACCTGCTGGGCTCAGAAATCCGCAAACGCGACTGGACCGAGAAGATGGCGCACGGCTGGGTCATGGGGCACTGGGCCGAGCTGGTGGGCGAGAAGATCGGCCAACACACGCACGTGGAGATGATCAAGGGCGGCGAAGTGCACGTCAGCTGCGATTCCACTGCCTGGGCGACGCAGATGAAGTACATGCAGCGCGAAGTGCTCGCGGCGATCGCGGCGCAGGTCGGGCCGGACGTGGTGACCAAGCTGCACGTCTACGGGCCGAAGACGAAGAGCTGGCGGTATGGCCCGCTGCACGTGAAAGGCCGCGGGCCGCGCGACACGTACGGGTAACGGCCAAGCGAAAAACGCGCGTGAAACGCCCTCTCGCGCGTTGGACACCTCCCCGTTATGGCCCCCTCACCGTGTAATATAGGACGGGTTCAACGGGCCTGAATTACACATTCGGCCCACATTTACGCATGGAGGAGCTTCCCGAAAGTGGCAGAGCAGCAACCCCATTACGACGCGTCATCGATCACCATCCTCGAAGGCCTGGAGGCGGTGCGCAAGCGCCCGGGCATGTACATCGGTTCCACCGGTGTGCGCGGCCTGCACCACCTGGTGTGGGAGGTCGTGGACAACTCGGTCGATGAGGCGATGGCGGGCTACGCCGACCGCGTCGACGTCACCCTGATGGAGGACGGCGGCGTCGAGGTCGTGGACAACGGCCGTGGTATCCCGGTGGAGATGCACCCGACCGGCGCCCCGACGGTGCAGGTGGTTATGACCCAGCTGCACGCCGGCGGCAAGTTCGACTCGGAGTCCTACGCGGTCTCCGGCGGCCTGCACGGTGTGGGCATTTCCGTGGTCAACGCGCTGTCCACCCGCGTAGAAGCGGACATCAAGCGCGACGGCAAGCACTGGTACCAGCGCTTCAACATGGCCGTGCCGGACGAGCTGGAGGAGGGCGGCAACGCCCGCGGCACCGGCACCACCGTCCGTTTCTGGCCGGACGCGGAGATCTTCGAGACCGTCGATTTCAACTACGACACCATCTCGCGCCGCCTGCAGGAAATGGCCTTTTTGAACAAGGGCCTGACCATCACGCTGACGGACCAGCGCGTCACCGACGAGGAGCTTGAGCTCGAGGCGATCGCCGAGGAGGGCGACACCGCAGCGGCTATCGACGGCGACTCGTTCGACGACTCTACCGAGACCGTCGACGCCACCGAGGTGGACCAGGACGGCGACGGCGACACGGTGGAGCCGGGCGACGAAGTCGCGCCGGACGTGAAGAAGAAGCGCGAAAAGAAGGTCACCTTCTACTACCCGGACGGCTTGGTCGACTACGTCAAGCACCTGAACAAGTCCAAGACGGCGATCCACCCGACCATCATCGGCTTCGACCAGAAGGGCGACGGCCTGGAGGCAGAGGTGGCGATGCAGTGGAACGGCTCCTTTAAGGAGTCTGTGCACACGTTCGCCAACACGATTAACACGCACGAGGGCGGCACCCACGAGGAGGGCTTCCGCGCCGCGTTGACGTCGTTGATGAACCGCTACGCGCGCGACCACAAACTGCTCAAGGACAAGGAGCCCAACCTCACTGGCGACGACTGCCGCGAGGGCCTCGCCGCCGTCGTCTCCGTGCGCGTGGCCGACCCGCAGTTTGAGGGCCAGACCAAGACCAAGCTGGGCAACACCGAGGTCAAGGGCTTTGTCCAGCGCGCGGTGAACGAGAACATCTCCGACTGGTTCGACGCCAACCCGGCCGAGGCCAAGGTCATCGTGAACAAGGCCGTGTCCTCCTCCCAGGCCCGCCAGGCGGCCCGCAAGGCCCGCGACCTGGTGCGCCGCAAGTCCGCCACCGACCTGGGCGGCCTGCCCGGCAAGCTCGCGGACTGCCGCTCCAAGGACCCCACAAAGTCCGAGCTGTTCATCGTGGAGGGCGACTCTGCAGGCGGCTCCGCCAAGGGCGGCCGCGACTCCATGTACCAGGCCATCCTGCCGCTGCGCGGCAAGATCTTGAACGTGGAGAAGGCCCGCATGGACCGCGTGCTGAAAAACGCCGAGGTCCAGGCCATCATCACCGCGCTGGGCACCGGCATCAACGACGAGTTCGACATCGCCAAGTTGCGCTACCACAAGATCGTGCTGATGGCCGACGCCGACGTGGACGGCCAGCACATCGCCACCCTGCTTCTGACCCTGCTGTTCCGCTTCATGCCGGAGCTGGTGGAAAACGGCCACGTCTTCTTGGCCAACCCGCCGCTGTACAAGCTGAAGTGGGGCAAGGGCGAGCCGGGCTACGCGTTCTCCGACCGCCAGCGCGACGAGCTGCTTGCGGAAGGCCTGGAGGCCGGCCGCAAGATCAACACCGACGACGGCATCCAGCGCTACAAGGGCCTGGGCGAGATGAACGCCAAGGAGCTGTGGGAGACCACCCTGGATCCGGACACACGCATCCTGCGCAAGGTAGAGCTTGAGGACGCCCAGCGTGCCGACGAGCTGTTCTCCATCCTCATGGGCGACGACGTTGCGGCCCGCCGCAGCTTCATCACCCGCAAGGCGAAGGACGTGCGCTTCCTGGACGTCTAAGCGGGAGCGCTTTAGACGTCGTTAAGCAAAACGCTCCACGATCTCGCCGAGCTGCGGCAACGACGGGCCCACGATCTTCGCGGCCTTGCCGCGCAGCGTGGAGTACACCTTCTTGATGGCGCCGGGCATGGAATCCGCCTGCTTGTCGCCTGCGTCGAGCATCGCCTTGACCACGTCGTCCTCGCGGCCGGAGAGGAACTCGCCGAAGCCCTGCTGGCCGCTGGCCTGGTAGGCGGACCAGTAGGGGTTGAGCTCCTCGACGATCTGCGGGAGGAACTTGTTCACGCCCTTGGAAATGGCGTCCGCGTCGGCCTTCTTACCTGCGGCGACAGCCGACTTTAAGGCCATGCCGGTGAGGCCGGACTGGCGGGCGACAGTGTCGTCCACAAGAGTGGTGATCTCCTGGACAACCTGGGGGCGCTTGGCTGCGTCGAGCAGCTGGGAAAGATCAGTCATGGCCATCAGTTTAACGGGAAAAACGGCCGGTGCGGGACCGGCCGTTTTCGGTTGCAGCTCTTCCACCGCAGCACCTCTCTTGCCACATGTGTCACATGGCTCTCGTGGGTTCACTGCAACCACAACGGGCACAACCGTAACACAGGGTGTGTGGCGGAGCTAACGCTGGGGGAGGTACTCCTCGAGCTGCGGCAGGTACTGATCCGCGTAGGACTGCACAAACGCCGTGATCTCCTTCGCAGGAATCAGGCGGTTGCCTTCCGACGAGCCGGGCACATGCGTCAGATTAAACTGCTCCGCCAAGTTGTCCACCGCCTCGCGCGCCTCGGGCACAAAATCGACGATGAGCTGCACCGCGACCGCCGTCGCCGCAAACGCGATAGCCAGGGAGATCGGAGCCGAGCCCGTGTAGGACCCCTCCAGCGCGCGCTTTTCCGGCGGGTTGATGTCCTTGTCATAGTCCGGGCGGTAGTTCGGCTTGGACGAACCTTTCGAGCTTGCCGAGGACAACTGCGAAATAGCGGTGTCCTGCGCAAAGGCGGGGGAGGGGGCGGCGAGCAGGGCGGCGGCCGCCAGCGCCGCAACAGTTTTCTTCATGGGGAACATGTTAGGCGGTGGGGAAAGGCAAGTCGGGCCAGAGTCCCATCTGTTCCAACTGAGGCTTGGCGGCGAACGCCAACCCGCCCAGCGCCGCCAGGACACCAATCACAATGGCGATGATGCCGGCGGTGCTGGAGCCCTCGTCGGCTGGGGTCGGCGATGGGGTTGTGGGTTCTGGTTCCGAGGTGGTCTCCGGGGCCGGTTCGGGTTCTGGCTCCGGTGTGGATTCCGGCTCGGGCGTGATCTCCGCTTCCGGCGCGGTGACCTTGAAGTTCGCGCCGACCATGGTGTCGGAGCCGTCCTCGAATACGACCGCCAAGACCAAGTGGTGTGCGCGTATGGAGGTTACGGCGTCGGGTTTTGCGGAAATGGTCAGAGCACCGGTGCGGGAGTCGACGCTGACGTCGTTGCCGTCCCGGTCGGCACCATTGAGATGTTTAAGAGTGACTACGCTGCCCTCCGGTAGGCCATCTGGGGAGTAGCTGACGGTCTCGCCGGGGTGCAGCTCCACATCCGGGTAAGTCACATGAGCGGTCTCGGACTGCGGGTTCTCCGGTTTCACCAGGAGGAACGGAGCCACGAGGTACTTGACGGAGCCGTCCGGGAAGTGTGCAGCCACATCGGCCTCGAAAGCGATGTTGGGCTTGGTGTTGTTCGGGGGAGTCACGGTGAGCTCACCGGTGGTGCGCGCGACGTCGACAGTCCAGCCCGGCACGAATTCCCCATAGTGCTCGAACCAGGTGCCCTCCGGGAAGTCGCCTTCGAGCTTCGCAGTGAATGGCCCCGGCGTGGGTGCCTCCACCTTCTGGTACTCCAACTCGGCCCGCTCGTTGTCCCACAACCCAGGCTCACCGATCTCGAACACCGCGGAACCCAGGCCCACGCTTTCGTCGTCGTAGGTAACCTCCACCGGGACGAAAAATTGCGAACCCGAGGTCTTAATGGGCCGCTTCGGGGTCATCGTCACTTGGCCTGTTTGCTTATCGACGTCCACGTCGAAGCGCTGGGTCAGGCTCGGCACTAAGTCGTCGCGAAGCTTGAAGCTGTCAACGCCTCGGGTTGAGCCCAAGAACTCCGCGAACTCGGACTCGTCGCCAGGCATGATGCGGTACTGCCACTGCGGCCGGATCCGGTTGTCATAGAGGTAATTGAAGAAGTCAGAGAGATCCTCGCGTCTAAGTTCCTCGAACGACTGCTCATCAACGTCCATCGTTAACAGCAGCACAGGCAGGGTGGCTTCCGATCCATCTGGGTAGTGCACCGTCACAGCCGCAGCGGTGTTGGAGCGGAAACGCAGGGAGTCTGTCTGCGTCACGGTGAGGGTGCCCTTGTCGTCCACCTCGACGGAGTAGTGCTCCGGCGCGACGACGGAGAACGTGGTGCCCTCGGGGACCTCACCCTGAAGGGGCTCCGCAACCTCCTGGTCAAGCGATGTGTATACCGCGTAGTACTCCACCGGGTACTTCTGGGCCATCTCGCCGAGCTGATCCACCACGTCCACCTGCACCGTGCGCTGTACGGTGCGAAAGCCGTCGCTGACCGCGACGGTGAGCATCGTGCGCTCGCCGGGGGAGACGTCGTCTGCGACACGGATGGTGACTTCGCCGGTGCGCGGTTCCGTCGTAAAGCTATAGCCCAAGTAGTCACGTTCGCCGGAGAAGCGCACGTCGCTCGAGAACTCGCCCTCCGGCTTTACCTTCACCTCCCCGCCCGGGGTGATGCGGACGTCGGGCCAGCTCAGGGAATCGATGCTCTGGACCTGGGTGGTCTCCGCGAGCGCGTGGGGGACCGTTGCGCCGCCGCACACCAACGAGGCGGCGGTGGCGAAGGCGACGGCCGCACGGCCGATCTTTTTGGCAGACATGGGAAGCCTTTCGGGAAACAATGCGGGATGCGCAGCAGTATACGCCTTGAGCTGGGGAAAGCACGACAACTCAGTCCCTGCGCGAAAAGGAACCGCCGGGTGGCTGCGAGCGTCTAACTAGCCATGACCCACCTTTACAACGGCATGACCACCACTGCCGGCGCGTTGCTCTACCCGAACCCAGGGCGTCTCCTGCCTGGAATGGCCAGCGTGAACGGGGAGTTCCAGGTGCCGCGACACGTGCTGCGGCCAGACAGTATTGTCATCCGTGATTCCGTCCGCCACCCTCGCCGGGTGCGCTACCAGGTGCCGGCAAAGTACCGCGCGGTGGCGCACGCGCTCGCACATCCGGGCACAACGCTCGCCGGTTTCGGTGCGCTGGCCTTGTACGGGCTGCCGTACCTGGTGGACGCGCACGACACCGTCTTAATCTCACCCACCCTCCACGCGAAAAAACGTGGCAGCACGTTTGAGCCGGCCCTTGTGAGAAAGCAGCTAGAACCAGGTGAACTGTGGCAGATGGAGTGCCGCGACGAGCTGATCACGGTCGCCGCGCCGCCCGTTGCTGTCGTACAAGCGCTGCAGCTCATTCGGTCCCGGCAGTGCGCGTGGCCCGTCATCGCCAGCGAGGACGAGGAGGTGTTTGTGCGTGCGGTCCAGCTTGTCGACGCCTCCCGCCGCTTCCTCGCCCTCACCCCAGAAGCGATCGCCGTCGCGGGCAAAGGCCGCGTGAACAACAGGTGGCTCGCGTCGGTGCTGAAGGCTTCGAGCGCGCTCGCAGATTCGCCGAAAGAGACTGAAATGCGTCTCATTGCTCAGGAGGTGGCCCGTCAGTTCGGGCTGAAACTGGAGGAGCAGGTGGAGTTCTGGGCGAACGGCAAGCTAGTTACGCGCGCTGACCTGGCTTTCCCCGAGGCGAGAATCGCGCTGTATTACGACGGCCGCCACCACGACGGTGCCAGCACCCGCCTGCGCGACACCAGCATCGACCTCTACCTGACCTCTATCAACTGGCGGCCACTGCGCTACGGCACGAACATGCTCAGCGGCCTGGTCGGGCACTTGGAGGTGGTCTTGAGGGAGCGCGGATTCGCAAAAGTTGACGAGCCCAAAATCTGACCTGGGGGTTCGCACGCGAATTTCGGGCGGATTGTCAAACTTTGCGAGCGGTTGCTTATCGACGAGCATCCGCCCACCTCCGAAACACCTCCGCCACGACAGCAGCGAACCCCTCGTTGGAGGACGACAGCGGCGAAAGCGCCACCACGGCCTTAGAAAGCGCCGCGGCGGCCGCCTCCACCGAGTCGAACACGGCCACGCCGTGGAGCCGGGCGCCGGGCACGGCGGCGCAGGCGGCCAGGGCAGCGAACGAGCGGACCTGGCAGCCGTGGAAGGAGCAGTACTCGTCCGCGATGGCCAGGAGCTGCTCGGGGGAAAAGCCTCTCATCCGCGCGCCTGCCTGATGCGCGATTCCATTCCGGAATAGGACGGGATGAGGGAGCGGGCGAGGTCGGTGACGTGGGCGTCGTCAAGCAATCGCGATGCTGCCGCCACCACCGCACGGCGCGCCGCCTCCTGCTTCGAGCACCCCCACGCTGAAGCCAATAACACGAGCGCCTTGTCCTCGTCTGCGGTCAACCGAAGCGTCATAGCCATACCACTTTGATACCACGCGGCTAGCGTGAAAAGCCGCAGAAGCCCGCTAAACTCGACCGTATGGCTGATGACACCACTGGCGGCATGGACCGCATTCAACCAATCGACATCAACGAGGAGATGCAGACCAGCTACATCGATTACGCCATGAGCGTGATCGTGGGTCGCGCGCTCCCCGAGGTGCGCGACGGCATGAAGCCGGTGCACCGCCGCGTGATCTACGCAATGTACGACGCGGGTTTCCGCCCCGAACGCTCCTACGTCAAGAGCGTGAAGGCCGTCGGCGAGACCATGAGTAACTACCACCCGCACGGCGACAGCGCCATCTACGACACCCTCGTGCGCATGGCGCAGCCGTGGTCCATGCGCTACCCGCTTGTGGACGGCCAGGGCAACTTCGGTTCCCCGGGCAACGACGGCCCGGCCGCTATGCGTTACACGGAGTGCAAGCTCACCCCGATCGCCATGGAGATGGTGCGCGACATCCGCGAAAACTCCGTGGACTTCGCCCCGAACTTCGACTCCAAGACCCAGGAGCCGACCGTCCTGCCGTCCCGCGTGCCGAACCTGCTGATGAACGGCTCCAACGGTATTGCGGTGGGCATGGCCACCAACATCCCGCCGCACAACCTGAACGAGCTGGCGGAGGCCATCTACTGGATCCTGGAAAACCACGACGCCGAGGAGAAGGAGACCCTCGACGCCGTGATGGAGCGCGTGAAGGGACCGGACTTCCCCACGGCGGGCTTGATCGTGGGCGACCAGGGTATTAAGGACGCCTACGCCACCGGCCGCGGCTCCATCCGCATGCGCGGCGTGACGGAAATCGAGGAGATTGGCAACCGCCAGGTCATCACGATCACCGAGCTGCCGTACCAGATCAACCCGGATAACTTCATCCACAACATCGCCGAGCAGGTCACCGCCGGCAAGATGGTGGGCATCTCCAAGATCGAGGACGAGTCCTCCGACCGCGTGGGCATGCGCATCGTGGTCACGCTCAAGCGCGACGCGGTGCCGCGCGTGGTGCTGAACAACCTGTACAAGCACTCGGCGCTGGAGACGAACTTCTCCGCCAACATGCTCAGCATTGTCGACGGCGTCCCGCGTACCCTGCGCCTGGACCAGATGCTGCGCTTCTACGTCAAGCACCAGATCGAAGTCATTGTCCGCCGCACCCAGTACCGCCTGGACGAGGCCGAAAAGCGCGCCCACATCCTCCGCGGCCTAGTCAAGGCGCTGGACATGCTGGACGAGGTCATCGCCCTGATCCGCCGTTCGCCGACCGTGGACGACGCCCGCCAAGGCCTCATCAACCTGTTGGACATCGACGAGATCCAGGCCAACGAGATCCTGGCCATGCAGCTGCGCCGCCTGGCCGCCCTGGAGCGCCAGAAGATCATCGACGACCTTGCCGCGATTGAGAAGCAGATCGCGGACTACAAGGACATCCTGGCCAAGCCGGAGCGTCAGCGCGCGATTGTCGGCGACGAGCTCAAGGAGATCGTCGATAAGTATGGCGACGAGCGCCGCACCCAGATCGTCGCCGCCACCGGCGACGTCACTGAGGAAGACCTTATCGCCCGCGAAAACGTGGTGGTCACCATCACCTCCACCGGCTACGCCAAGCGCACCAAGGTGGACGCCTACAAGAGCCAGAAACGCGGCGGCAAGGGCGTGCGGGGCGCCGAGCTGAAGCAGGACGACGTGGTGAAGAACTTCTTCATCTGCTCCACCCACGACTGGATCCTGTTCTTCACCAACTTCGGCCGCGTCTACCGCCTCAAGGCCTACGAGCTGCCGGAAGCGGGCCGCACCGCCCGTGGCCAGCACGTGGCCAACCTGCTGGAATTCCAGCCGGAGGAAAAGATCGCGCAGATCATCCAGATCCAGACCTACGAGGACGCCCCCTACCTGGTGCTGGCCACGCGCGACGGCCGCGTGAAGAAGTCCCGCCTCACCGACTACGAATCCGCCCGCTCCGCCGGCCTGATCGCCATCAACCTCAACGAGGGCGACGCGCTCATCGGCGCCTCCCTTGTCGGCGAGGACGACGACCTGCTGCTCGTGTCCGAGCAGGGCCAATCCATCCGCTTCTCCGCCGACGACGAGCAGCTGCGCCCCATGGGCCGCGCCACCGCCGGCGTGAAGGGCATGCGCTTCAAGGGCGACGACCAGCTGCTGGCCATGACCGTGGCCAAGGACGGCGAATACCTCCTCGTGGCCACCTCCGGCGGCTACGGCAAGCGCACCGCCATCGAGGAGTACAACGCGCAGGGCCGCGGCGGCATGGGCGTGATGACCTTCAAGTACAGCCCGAAACGCGGCAAGCTCATCGGCGCCCTCTCGGTTGCGGAGGATGACCAGATCTTCGCCATCACCTCCGCCGGCGGCGTGATCCGCACCGAGGTCGACCAGATCCGCCCGTCCTCGCGCGCAACCATGGGCGTGCGGCTGGTGGACCTCGCCGACGGCGTGGAGCTTCTGGCCATCGACCGCAACGTCGAGGACGAAGGCGAGGAGGAAGCCACCGCAGTCGCCACCGGGCAGAAGACCATCGAGCAGGCGCTTAGCGACGACAGCTCCGACGCCGGCGAGGACAAGGAGTAGCCCGTGGCCGTCCGCAAAGTGACCGTGCGCCACATCGGCGCCGGCTCCACCTTCAAAGTGGCAACGCTGCTGGCCTTCTTGGGCTTCATCGCCTGGATGGCCGCTTGCTTACTGGTCTACTACGGGCTGGAGCGCGCCGGGGTCATCGAGTCCATCAACTCCCTGATCGGCGGTGTCGGCGGCGACCAGGTGGTGGACATGAAACTGGCCATGTCCGCCGCGGGCCTGTTCGGCCTGGTGGGCTTTTTGTTCCAGGTGATCATGGCCCCGCTGACGGTAATCATGTACAACGCCATCGCGGACCTGGTCGGCGGCGTCAGCTTCACCATGTCCAACCGGGCCAAGTAGGGGTCCCGGTTCCAAAACCCCCTTGTCGATACCTCGATGTCGATGGTTCCTGGTCACAGGGTTGAGCCCTGTTCCGGCGGTTTTTCGTCGAGAAGCTCTGACCTGCAACTATCGACCTCAAGGTATCGACTTCGCCATTCCACCCTTCCTCGCTTGCGGACTCCGCATTGCGGACAACCCCGGTGACCCCAACTATTGGTGCACACCAACAATCGGGGCTGCGTCGGGACGGCGGTTCGCAAAAGTTAACGGCTCGATTTCGCGACCTGGGGAAACGCGACGCCAAAACGGCCCGATTGTCAGCTTCTACGAATCCGAGCCTCCACGACTCCGCATTGCGGACAATTCCGGTGACTCCAACTATTAGTCCGCACCAACGAAAACACCCCGGCAGAAGCGGGGCGTTAGCGGAACTGAAACTCGCCTAGAACCTAGAAGGGGAGCAGGCCGTTCATGGCGGCGAAACCCGCACCCGCGATGCCCAGGACGGCCAGGGCTGCGGCGACGGAGCCGACGATGGCGGCGACGTTCACATCCGTGGCCTTGGCGGGAGCGGCCTCCGCGGAAACCTGCTCGACCTCGGCGGCCCCAGAAGCCTGGGCTACCGGCATCGCACCGTGGGAGACGGTGCGGGCGCCGAGCTCGAGGGCGTCGCGGCCGATGCGCGGGGTGTCCAGGACGAGGGCGTCCCAGTCGGCGGGCACCTCGACGGGGCCGTCCGGGCCTTCGGCGGTGTAGGGCTCCTCGGAGTAGTTGAAGTGGGTGAACTGGTGGTCGTAGTTCATCACGGACTGGTACTCCGCTGGTGTGGCCTGGGTGCGCGGCAGCTTGCGGGTGACGTCCACGGAGCCGTTGTGGCGCAGGCCCAGGGTGTGGCCGAACTCGTGGAGGATCGCGTTGCGGAGCTGCTCGTCGCTGTCGATCTGGTCGTTGTTGGCGACGAAGAAGGCGCTGTCGCCGACGAGGGCGACGCCGGTGGTGTAGTCGCCGCGGTCGATCTGGTCGCCGATGATGCCTAGGCGGAAGGCGTTGGAGCGGTCGCCGAGGTAGGTGTCGATGTCCTGGAGCAGGCGCACGCCGGCGATCTGGTCGGCGAAGTAGTGCTGCGAGTAGGCCACGGTTTCGCCGCCGTGGAACTCGGTGTAGTTGGGGATGTTGGTGTAGGTCTCGCCGGCGTCGATGTGCAGGGCGATGCCGTGGTCGTCGAAGAGGTCGACGATGTCTTGCAGCGCCTCCGCGGACGGCGCGAAGGACTTTCCGTTGTGCTCTTCCATCCAATTGAGCTGGAGGAAGACATCGGGGCGGTTGGGGTCGACGCCCCAGTCGGGGAGGGCGAGCTCGGTGCCGTCGTGAAGCACGATGCCCTCGGTTTCCCAGTCGTCGGGGAGGCCGTCGTTGTCGGAGTCGATCGCGTATTCGGCCGCCTCGAGGTCAACGAGTGCGGTGGTGTCCGCGGCGGCGGCCGGCTGGAGGCCGGTGAAGGCGAGTGCTGCTGCGAGTGCGGCGGCGAGGGCCTTGGTCTGTGCGCGCATCTCGTTGCTCCTTTGACGTTGTGGTGGACATGGGCTGCTTCGATGTCCATGACTTTATTGAAGGAGTTTGCGCAGGTAAACCGGGGTAAGATCGTTCAACACTTGGTTCGGATTGTTCAACGTTTGGCAAGCCCCCAGAGCCCGGATTGTTCACCAATCAGCCCCCTGCCAAACACCGCGCGCGAGCCCGAAACGCCCGCTCACCAGCAGAGATGCGCAAAACCCAGGAAAACCCGGATTGTTCACCATTTTCCGCCGCGCCTACCCCCGCCTGTTACCCCTGCGTGCCGGGGCGTGGAACGTCGATAAGCAATTGCTCTTTTATGGGCCGTACGCTGGCGATTTGGAGCTGTTGTGGGTGCTCTGTAATATTCCTATTCGTTCCAAGGGCCTATAGCTCAGTCGGTTAGAGCGCATCGCTGATAACGATGAGGTCGCAAGTTCGATTCTTGCTAGGCCCACGGTACCCTCGGGTACGCGGGGCATTAGCTCAGTTGGTAGAGCACCTGCTTTGCAAGCAGGATGTCAGGAGTTCGATTCTCCTATGCTCCACAGAATGGCTCCCTCCAGTTGGAGGGGGCCTCTTTGCTTTGCGACGTAAGCTTCGCACTTTCCACCGTAAAAGTGAGAAGACTTTCGCATTTTCCCTACCAAAGTCAGAATAAAACTCCGAAATAGCAGGTAGACAAAGTGCGAAAGTGCGAATATTGTGCGAGTTATGTCCTGGACTGAGCGACGGTTGCGTGAAACACTTTCCCAGTTGCGTGCGTTTGGAGACGATACGACCCTGGTTGAGTGCAAAACAGCAGGTGGGGGAGTCCCCGAGCAGCTGGGCGAGACGCTGTGCGCGTTTGCGAACATGCCACAAGCTGGCGCAATCATTCTCGGGGTGAGTGAACGGCGTGGGTTCGAAGTCACCGGTGTCGCCGAGCCTGCGCAGATGGAGAAATCCGTGGTGAACGTGAACCGCAGTGCGGTGACGCCGGCGCCACAGTTGGAATTTTTCCACCACGTGCTTGACGGGAAGAACGTAGTCGTTGTGGAGGTCACGCCGCTTCTGGCTTCAGAGAAGCCGGCGAAGTTCGAGGGCAAACCATTTTTGCGCCAGGCAGACGGCGACTACGTGATGAATTCGAATGACTTGAAAATGCTGTCGCTGTCGGCGCTGACTGAGACCCAGCAGACCCACTTCGATTTTGCATCTTTGCCAGGAACCGATTCCGCCCTGCTTGACTCCAGCGTGCTTGACACATACGTGAAAACGGTGCGTGCTTCTCGGAGCCGCATAGCCAAAATCGACAACGTCGATCAGTTACTGCAGGTCACTAACGTTACGGACAACCAGGGCAACGTTCGCTTTGGCGGTTTGTACGCGCTGGGTTACCTCCCGCAGGCAGTTGAGCCAGCACTCGGAGCGACAGCGGCGGTGCGGCTGGCTCGAGGGGAGGGAGCGGGCCGAAACAGGAACCTGACTGAGATCGAGGGCCCGTTGCCCGTAATGCTGGCGGAAGCGATGGAATGGATTCAGCGAAATGCGGATACCGTGAGTCGTTACACCGAAACCGGCCACTTAGTTGATCAGCCGGAGTTTCCCCCGAGCGCTATCCGAGAAGTGCTAGCGAACGCTTTGGTGCACCGGGACCTGGGGCCCTCTGTCGACGTGGGCAAGAAGGTGGAGATCAGGCTCACGGAGCGGATGCTCATAATTGTCAGCCCAGGCGGTTTGCGGGGCCTATCCGTTTCACAGCTTGAGGCGCCTTCATTGACTAAAGCCCCGGTAAACAAGCGTCTGTACGAGATCGCGCGTTACCTCCGCACGGACGACGGGGAGCGTGTAATTGAGGGCGAAGGTGGCGGCATTCAGGAAATCCTGACGGCAATCCGGGAGGCTCGAATGCCGAAACCTAAGTTCGTAGACAACGGTGTCGAGTTCAAGGTCCTCTTTCCGCGCGGATCCCGTTTCACGGAGGAAGAGGATGACTGGTTGGAGGGTTTGCAGCGTGACGGGCTGCGATTGAGCCCGACTGAAGAGGACCTTCTGGTGGACCTGCGGAATCACGGTGGCGCCACGCTTTCCGGCATCCTGCAGCGCTACTCGCCTTACAGTGAGCAGTCATGCAAGAGGATGCTGGGCAGACTCACGGAGACAGGGGTGCTCCAGGAAACTGACGGCCGGTACGCCTTGCCAGGAGCCCAGAGCGACACACCGGGGTTCGAGGCCCCTGGCCCGGACATCACCGCCGCTTCTCACATTGATGATCTGGCTCCCCTTGGCAAAAACGTTCCCGCCGTCTACCGGGCTTTTACTCCTGGCGCACAGGTCACGTTGAAGGAGTTGCAGACTCAGACGGGTCTCTCGGCGGCGCAACTGCGTTATGCCCTTGAACCCCTTCTCAACCACGGGCACGTGGTCATGCTCGGTGGTCAAGGCCGTCGGGGCACGACGTATCGGTTGAACTACTGAGACTTTCGCACTATCCGCTACCAAATTCAGGATGAAACTCCGAAATGGCAGGTAGACAAAGTGTGAAAGTGAGAAGCGGCATGCGGCCTATCCCGTCGCACGCCCACGGTAAGCTGCCAAGGCGTGAACACCTTCCTCTCCCGCTTCGACGCCATGGCGGACAAGGCGGCGGCGCAGGTGATTGCGCAGTATTCCACCAGTTTTTCCCTTGCGGTGCGCACGCTGCCGAAGCCGGAGCGCACCCACATCCGGAACCTCTACGCGGTGGTGCGCATCGCGGACGAGATCGTGGACGGCACCGCCACCCAGGCCAACGAGTGCCCGGAAACAGCCCTTGACCTGTATGAGGAGCAGGTTCTGCACGCGCCGAGCCACCGTTTCCACACGGATCCGGTGCTGCACGCGTGGGCGCGCACGTTCCGCGAGTGCCGCCTCAATCCCGAGCATATGCAGGTCTTTTTCGCCTCCATGCGCGCGGACCTGACGCAGACGGAATTCACGCCGCAACAGCTGGATACCTATATATATGGCTCGGCCGAGGTGATCGGCCTAATGTGCCTGGACATTTTCCTGCGCGGCCGCGACACCCCGCACCGCCGCGAGTTGGAGGAGGGCGCCCGTGCGCTCGGCAGCGCGTTTCAGAAGGTCAACTTCTTGCGCGACCTCGGCGAGGATAGCCGCGCACTCGGTCGCGCGTACTTCGGCACCACGCTTGACGACGACCTAAAGTCCACCCTCACCAGCCAAATCGCCGACGAACTCGACCGGGCCCGCGAGGCCATCCCGCTGCTGCCGCCGGCAGCCCGCGGGGGAGTGGCCGCTGCCGAAGCGCTGTTCCGTGAGCTCAACGCCCGCATCGAGGCCACCCCGGCAGCCGAGCTGCAGACCACCCGCGTCCGCGTTCCCAACCACCTCAAAGTAGCGCTCACAGCAAAAGCGCTAGCGAACACGAGGAAGCCATGAATAAGCAACCGAAGTCAGCCATCGTGATCGGCGCCGGCGTGGCCGGCATGGCCACCGCGGCGTTGTTGGCCCGCGAGGGCATCGACACCACCGTG
Organism: Corynebacterium afermentans subsp. lipophilum; assembly: GCF_030408375.1. Taxonomy (NCBI): domain Bacteria; kingdom Bacillati; phylum Actinomycetota; class Actinomycetes; order Mycobacteriales; family Corynebacteriaceae; genus Corynebacterium; species Corynebacterium afermentans. The sequence continues at coordinate 20,130 of NZ_CP046530.1, forward strand.
GTGGAGAAGCTGCCCACCCACGGCGGCCGCGCCGGAAACGAGACCGTCGACGGCTTCCGTTTCGACACCGGCCCGAGCTGGTACCTGATGCCGGACGCGTTCGAGCACTTCTTCGGCCTTTTTGGCGAGCGCACCGAGGACCTTTTGGACCTGAAGCCGCTTGCACCCGCCTACCGCCTTTTCCCGGAGAGCGGCGAGCCCATCGACGTCCACTCCGGCCGCGACAACGCCGCGAAGCTTTTCGAGCAGCTCGAACCCGGCGCCGGCGCCAAGCTCGTGGAGTATCTGGACAGCGCCGAGGAGACGTACGACCTGGCTATCCAGAACTTCCTCTACACCAACTTCCGCTCGCTGGCGCCGCTGAAGCGCATCCGCGGCCAGTACGCCCGCCTCGCGCGCTACCTCACGGAGCCGCTGGACCGGTTCGTGGCAAAGCGCTTCACGGACACGCGCCTGCGCCAGATGCTCACGTACCCGTCGGTGTTCCTCTCCTCGCACCCGAGCCGCACGCCGAGCATGTATCACCTGCTCAGCCACACCGACCTGACCCAGGGCGTGCTGTATCCGCAGGGCGGTTTCGCGGCGGTGATGGACGCGCTTTTCAACCTCGCCGTCGAGCAGGGTGCGCGGTTCCGCTTCAACTCCGAGGTCGCGGCCATCGAGGACAGGGGCGTAATGCTTATCGACGGCCAAAGGCTCCCCGCCGACCTCACCATCTCCGCCGCGGACCTGCACCACACCGAAACGCGCCTGCTGCCGAAAACCAAGCGCACTTACGACGAGTCCTGGTTCGCTCCGCGCGACCCCGGCCTGGGCACTGTGCTGGTCATGCTGGGTGTCGAAGGCGAGATCCCGGAGCTGGCACACCACAACTTCCTGTTCAGCGACGACTGGTCCGACGACTTCGATGCTGTATTTAATGGGCCGGTTGCCAGCCGGCCGCAGGGAGCGTCGCAGTCCATCTACGTGTCGAAGCCGTCGGCGACGGATCCGGGTGTCGCGCCTGCCGGCCACGAGAACCTGTTCGTGTTGGTGCCGGTGCCCGCGGACCCGTCGGTGGGCCACGGCGACATGTACCGGGGAGAGGCCTCGGAGCAGGTGCAGCGCATCGCCGACGCGGCTATTGAGCAGATTGCGGCGAGGTGTGGGGTTGCGGGGTTGGGCCGGAGGATCGTCGTAAAGCAAACGCTCGGTCCTGCTGATTTTGCCGAGCGCTACAACGCCTGGTCCGGCGGATCGATCGGGCCCGCGCACACACTGCGGCAGTCCGCGTTTCTGCGCGGCTCCAACAAGAGCCGGAAGGTGGAGTCGCTGATGTACGCCGGAGCGACCACGACGCCTGGGGTGGGCGTACCCATGTGCTTGATATCCGCTGAGAATGTGCTCAAGCGGGTCCGCGGCGACAGAAGCTCGGCTCCGCTGGACCACTGACCGTAGGTTTGTTGAGGAATCGGTGTTTTTGTGGTGAAGATCACTCAACTTATTTGTGTTTAAAAGTTGGACAAAGGTCGAGGTCAGCGGGGTGGAGTTATGAGTTTTGTCTTAATATCTGGACTTTTATGGCTTTCAGTGGGGTTAAGGACTTCTTTTCGCCGGTTCATTGCGATTGAATAGGGGTCTGTCAGTTTTGGGGTCCGTGTTCAGGAACTCTCCAGGCTGCTTCGAATATCTCCCTAGACGTTGAAGGACTATGACGTTGCATAACGCAAACCTGAAAAAGCGCATCATGGCCACCCTGGTCTCCGGTGCCGTCGCATTCGGTGGCGCAGCCGTTGTCGCTCCCGCCGCAGACGCAGACACGCGCATTACTAGCCAGTACTCCGCCCTCGACTCCGCTGTGGAGCAGGCAGTCGTCGACTACAACAAGCAGCAGGCGTGGGACGACAACGCCCGCCTGGCTGGCCAGTACCAGACCCCGTTCGGCCCGGGTTGGTGCATCGACGCCCACCTGTCTACCCCGACGGCCAGCACCGCATACGAGGTACGCAAGCTCGACGGCACCTCCGGCTTCTACGGTTTTAACGGCGACATGGGCGGCGACCTCAAGATCGACGAGGATATTGAGCGCGCAGCCATCAACCTGACCAAGCTGATGCTCACGGACCTGAAGCAGGGCAAGTACGCCGACGCGAAGGCCAAGAACACCGCACTGCAGGCGCTGCTGTCCAACAACAAGCAGACCCTGAACGACCTGCGCGGCTGGGTTGCCGGCAACCGCAACGTCCACGTGCCGGGCGTGAAGCCGGTGACCCCGGAGCAGTTCCTGCAGTGGACCGGCTTCGAGGTGCGCAAGAGCTACTTCGAGCAGACCGGCCAGGCCAACTACTACCTTGCGCTGAACGACACCGCTTCTTCCCGCCTGGACGTCAAGGATGGCGAGTACGTCACCATCCTGCTGCCGCGTTCCTACAACGTGTACGAGGACCTGTCCAAGGAGCCGACCAACCAGCGCATCGTCACCATCGCGCAGCCGGGCCTCGAGGGCTTCGAGCCGGACGTGAAGGAAGAGCCGAAGCCGTCGACCTCCACCACGACCACCGTGGCTCCGGGGCCGACCGTCACCGAGACCGCCACCGCTACCGCTGCGCCGGAGACCAAGACTGAGTCCACCACTGTCACCAGTACCCAGCGCGAAGAGAAGACCACCACCAAGGAGGTCGAGCGCTACTTCCGCCACTACGACTACGCCTTCGACTTCCGCACTGGCGAGAAGACCGAGGAGATCGAGGTCAAGAACCTCGGCTCCTGGGACATTGACTTCGTCGACGATTCCAACGGCCTGGTCGACGTGACCAAGGAGGTGCGCGAGGACGGCACCGCCATCCTCAAGATCACCCCGAAGAAGGAAGGCCGCGGCAAGGTCCGCATCGTTGTCGTGGACAACGAGGGCAACCGTCACGAGTACGTCATCGACGTGGTCAACGACTCCACCACTGTGGAGACCACCGGCGAGGTCACCGTGAACAACCACTACTTCAACGTGGGTGTTTCCGGCGTGAACCAGAACATCGACATCCCGGCAGGCTGGGACTACGAGATCGTCGAGGGCAAGGGCCTGGTCACCACCGAAGAGAAGGACGGCAAGCTCAACGTCAAGATCAACGACGGCGTGCTCAAGGGCAACGTCAAGATCGAGGTGTTTGAGAAGGACGACAAGGGCGAGAAGACGGGCAACAAGAACGTCTACGAGTTCAACATCGACGCCACTTCCGACAAGTACACGCAGATCCGCGTGATCGGTAACGCCAACTCCTACAAGCTGGACATCGAGGCGGACATCCCGAACAAGCCGGAGATCGTCTCCGGCGAGAACCTCGTCGAGTCCATTGAGAAGCGCGACGGCTCCTGGATCATCACCCCGAAGCCGAACGCCGAGGGCAAGGTTGTGCTCAAGGCTGTGGACGCCGACGGCAACACCTACACCTACACCCTGGACATCAAGCCGGGCGCTAACGTGCTGGTCGACGTTGAGACCTACCGCATCGAAGAGGGCACGACTGTCGACGTCAAGGCCGGCAAGGACTGGGAGCTGATCCCGACCGGCGGCGACGAGGCCAACTGGGAGATCGTGAAGACCGACGGCGGCTTCAAGATCAACAACAAGGTCAACGGCACCGGCATCTTCAACCTCTACGCTCCGGACGAGAACGCTAAGGACGGCCGCGTCCTGGTCGGCGTGTACACCATCGTGGCGAAGCCGAAGGAGCAGAACGAGTACAAGGTTCCGAAGTTCACCCAGGACCTGGAGGACCGCAACACCGCGCAGTTCAAGCCGGGCAACGAGGGCAACACCTTCGAGATCGTCGAGGGCGAGGACAACGCCACCCTGATCAAGACCGAGGATGGCAAGTTCCGCGTGCTGCCGAACCCGGGCTACGAGGGCGAGATCGTCGTCGCTGAGAAGTCCCCGAACGGCAAGACCGTCGCCGAGTGGACCCTCAACGTCACCAAGGGTGACGTTGAAGAGCAAAAGATTGACGCTGAGTCGAAGGACGAGCTCAACATCTCGGTGAAGAACCAGCGCATCGTCAAGGGCGAGCACCTCATCGACCGCATTGAGGACGGCAAGCTCTACTTCAAGGAGGGCGCTGAGGGCCAGGTCATCATTGAGAACCTGAACTCCCGCGACCTGCCGTTCCACCGCTGGACCATCGACGTCACCCCGTCCACCCCGCGTGAGGAGAACATCAAGCTCGAAGGGTCTTCGAAGCTGACGCTCACCATCCCGGAGGGCTCCGACTACGAGGTCACCGACGACTCCCTGGTCGACGTGACCGAGGACGGCAACAACATCATCGTCACCCCGAAGGATGGCGGCACCACCCAGGTCAAGATCAAGAACGACCGTGGCGTCTACGTCATCTACAACATTGACGTGGTCCCGGGCGGAAACGGCAAGGGCGGCAGTTCCGAGTCCCGCGAGCAGAACTTCAAGCTCACCGAGGACGGCAGCTTCACCATCACCCGCATCAACAAGAACGAGATTCGCGTTGAGGACGGTGAGGAGCACGTCAACGTCAAGTTCGACGAGAAGACCGGCAAGTGGGTCCTGACCCCGAAGGGTAAGGACTCCGTTGGCAAGACCGTCACCGTGGTCGAAGTGAACGAGAACGACAAGGTGGTCAAGCGCCACACGATCGAGATCGTGGAGCAGCCGACCCCGCTGAAGTTCGTTGAAGAGCGCGTTGTTTACGAGCGCGACATCAACGACAAGATTGTTCCGGGTAAGAACAACACCCTGCACGTCGTCCGCGGCAAGGACCTGATCACCAACGCGGCGCCGGACTCCAAGGGCCAGCTGTTCATCCAGCCGACCGAGGACAAGCACGGCACCATCATGGTGGAGGAGCGCGATTCCGAGGGCAACCCGGTCCGCCTGGTTGAGATGGAGATCCCGCGCGCCTCTGAGGGCCTGACCCCGCCGGACCTCGACGTCAAGGGCACCCCCGACAAGGGCATCGACATCAACGTCAAGGGCGGCGAAAACTCCGTCGAGGTCTACGTCTGCTACAACGACGACTGCACCAAGAAGAAGCGTCTTGAGCCGGGCAAGGAGATCGAGGTCGGCGAGGACGGCAATCTGCACGTTCTGCCGGGTGCGCACCTTAACGGCGGCAAGAAGCTCATGGTGGTTCCGGTTGAGAACGGCAAGCTCAACGACAAGGAAAAGGTGATTATCAACATCACCCAGCAGGACACGACGGTCCAGGAGCAGGGCTCCTCCAGCGAGCTGGACGGCAAGTGCATTGCCTCCCTGGTTGGCCTGTCCGCACCGTTACTGCTGGCCATCCCGGTGGGCATCCTCTCCCAGGTCCAGATCCCGGGCCTGGAGGGCGTGTCCGCGCAGATCAACAACGCTATGCGTGAGGCCAACGACCGCATCCAGCGTGGCCTGGGCATCTACAACGAGGATCGTGCGCAGCGCGCAGCTGGCTTCCAGAACGCGTTCCAGGGCGTCAACACCGAGCAGCTCGGCATGGCTGCCGGCGCCCTTGGCGCGATCACTGTCGGCCTGCTGATTGTTGACCAGGTCATGCGTGCCTGCGGTCAGGAAGAGTCCACCTCCTCCTACCAGCTGGGTAAGGCAACTGACAGCGACTTCTTGATGTACGGCTCCTCTGGCAAGCCGTCCAAGACTGAGGCTGACAACAACAAGGGTGAGAAGGCTTCCTCTTCCTCCTCCGATGAGCAGGATTCCGCCAAGTAAAACCTGCCTTTAACCTGTAAACCCGGTGCCAAATCGGCACCGGGTTTTCGGCATTTCAGCACCGCATTTTCGGAGAAACAGCGTTTTTGTGGTGAAGATCACTCAACTTATTTGTGTTTAAAAGTTGGACAAAGGTCGAGGTCAGCGAGGTGGGTATATGAGTTTTGTCTTAATATCTGGACTTTTATGGCTTTCAGTGGGGTTAAGGACTTCTTTTCGTCGGTTCATTGCGATTGAATAGGGGTCTGTCAGTTTTGGGGTCCGTGTTCAGGAACTCTCCAGGCTGCTTCGAATATCTCCCTAGACGTTGAAGGACTATGACGTTGCATAACGCAAACCTGAAAAAGCGCATCATGACCGCAATGGTCACTGGTGTTATGGCTACGGGCGCGGTCGTATCCGCTCCGCTCGCCGAGGCCGCAAACGAGAACACTTCCAGCCAGCAGATCGTTAACGCTTACGAGAAGCTCTCCGGCGCAGATCTGGCCCGCTACGACCAGATCCGTCAGCAGACCGTGTCCGAGGACCAGGCGATCGACCTGCTCCCGTCCAGCGTTGGCGCAGGCTGGTGCATCGACTGGGGTCTCGGTAACCCCTGGGATAGCGGTAACTACGAGGTGCGCAAGCTCACCGGTGCGTCCGGTCGCGTCGGCGATGGTGACCGCATCAGCAAAGACGTTCACATCGCGGCCATCAACGTGGTGAAGGAACTGCAGAAGGACTACAAGGCTTACGCAGCGGGCGACAGCTCCAAGGCAGACACCATCAAGGCCAAGAACGAGATTCTGCGCGCCCTGCTGTCCAACCAGCTGGGCTACCTGAATCAGGCTCGCGAGGATGTAAAGAAGTTCCACAACTCTCAGTTCGAAAGCCTCACCGGTTTCCGCATCGATCGCCACGATGCGCCGAAGGGTGAGCCGAACTACTACCTGATCAAGCTTGACCGCCACGACGAAATCGCAAAGACCGTCAAGCCGGGCGAGTACGTCACCGTGCTTGTGCCGCTGGAGTACGACTTCAATATCGTTCCGAGAAAGTCCTTCCAGCGTCTGATCCCGGTCCCGCAGCCGGGTCTGGAGGAGGACCCGAAGCCGACGCCGGACCCGAGCGAGGAGACTTCCACGCCGAAGACCACGGAGCCGATCGTAGAGACGGTCACCATCACCGAATCGCCGGTGACCACCACGGTTGAGCGCCCGCAGGAGGTCGTTACCACCGTGACCCAGCCGGGCACGACTGTCACCCAGCCGGGCACGACTGTCACCCAGCCGGGCACGACTGTCACCCAGCCGGGCACCATTGTGACCCAGCCAGGCACCACCGTCACCGAACCGGGCACGACTGTCACCCAGCCGGGCACGACTGTCACCCAGCCGGGCACGACCGAGCCCCGTCCGGAGCAGGTCACCACTGTCACCTCCACCAACACTGCCGTGACCGAGACCGTGACCACCACGATCACGCCGGAGCCAAAGACCACGACGACCACGGTCACCGACGTCGAGAAGTACTTCGTTGAGAAGTACTACGAGCGCGTGAAGGAAGTTTCGGAGTACTACTACTTCGCAGGCTTCACCTACGGCGAGAAGTCCAAGGTCATCGAGATGCCGGAGAAGATCGGCGACAAGTGGACCTTCGAGATCATCAAGGGCTCCGACATCGTCGTCGTCGAGCGCTCTGAGGACGGCAAGCTCGTCATCACCCCGCGCGAGGACTTCGAGGGCGAGGGCGAGGTTGAGATCCTCATCACCGATGACAAGGGCAACCAGCACATCTACCGCATCAAGGTCACCGACACCGTTGCTGTGAAGGATTCCCTCAACGTCAAGGTGAACAACTTCTTCTACACCTTGAACGCTGGTAGCGAGGACCGCATCACCACCATCCCGTGGAAGCCGGGCGAGAAAATCGACTGGGGTCTGGGCTACGACAAGGACGGCAACCTCATCCAGCCGGAGCACGGCGAGGTTGAGATCCTCGAGGACGAGGAGAAGGGCACCGTCACCGTCAAGGCTGGCGAGAACTACACCGGTAACGTCATTGTCCGCATTACCGAAGACAGCGGCGAGGTTCGCGAGAACATCGTCACCGTGGAGAACAAGACCTCCAAGTTCGACGTCACCCGCGAGATCCTGAACACCTCCACCGCGAAGATTGAGAACCGCGGCGGCGACTACAAGATCCTCGGCGATGGCGAGGACAAGGTCACCATCGAAGAGGACGGCGACGTCTGGGTTGTCACCCCGAAGGATGGCGCAACCGGCGACGTTGAGATCGTCTTCACCGACGAGAACGGCTTCGAGTACAAGTACACCCTGAAGCTTATTGAGGATAAGAACTCCGGCCCGACCGTCACCCAGCGCGATCTGGAGTACAAGTCCGAGGAGCCGGACACCCTCCACATCGAGTACATCGAGAACCACACCGCTGAGATCGTCGCAGGCGACGACGTGGCGAAGATTGAGAAGAAGGGCGACAACTGGGTTGTCACCCCGACCAACCCGGAGGGTGGTCAGGCGACCGTCCACATCAAGGACGAGAACGGCCGTTTGGTAGCTGTCTGGATCGTCGACATCGCGCCGCAGCCTGAGCAAGATGTTGAGAACCAGGAAGTTAACCGCACGGTTAACGATCGAGCGACCGTCGAGATCTCCCGCGGCTCCATTGACTACAACTGGCTCGAGGTCACCGAGGGCAGCGAGTACCTCACCGAGGGCGCTGACGGCTCCGAGCTCGGCGACAAGGAAAACCTCAAGCTGAAGTTCAAGCCGGTTCCGGAAGGTGAGACCCGCACCGTCAAGGTTGTGGAGTACGTCAAGACTGCCGACGGCGAGGAGCCGTTGCCGGTCAAGACCTACACCTACACCGTCGAGCCGTCCCCGGTCCGCGAGATGGACTACTCCATCTCCGCAGATAACGAGCTGAAGCTCTACGGCAACAAGTTCCGCGTCGTCAAGGGCGGCGACCTGTTGGCTGAGCAGCCGGAGAAGGACGCCTCCGAGATCAAGGTGACCCCGAAGCGCGACGCAAAGGGCACCCTGGTCATCGAGAACGTCTCCGACGACGGCTACGTCTTCGAGCGCTACACCTTCCAGATCACCCCGGGCCGCAGCGCCGACGTGACCCCGAAGAACACCACCATGGGCTGGAACCAGACCGCGACCATCGCGTCTGAGGACGGCGAGAAGGTCGAGGTTCTCGAGGGCGAGGATCTCGTGGACGTCACCCGTGAGGGCGACAAGCTGCTCGTCACCGGCGAAAACAAGAAGAAGACCGGCAAGGCGCTGATCCAGGTCAGCGACGAGCGTGGCGTGTACGCGAAGTACGAGATCACCCTGACCGAGCCGAAGCGCAACGGCCTGTACACCTACAAGATCTCCACCTCCACCGAGTTCCAGGCCACCCTGGTCAACGAGGAGAACAAGTTCCAGGTGATCAAGGGCGCCGACGCGTTCGAGGCACCGGAAGAGAAGAACGGCCAGTGGATCCTGCGTCCGAAGGCTGACAAGGTCGGCGAGACCGGCATTGTTGTCGAGTACAACAAGGCCGGCGAGGAGATCAACCGCTACAAGCTGGAGGTCGTCGAGTCCAAGACCACCGGCGCACGTCAGCAGTCCGACTTCCTCATCGAGGGCGACGCCAAGGAGCTGAAGAAGCTGGACGAGGGCAACAAGGTTGTTGTTGTCAGCGGCAACGACCTGGTTGACCTCAAGGACAACGGCGGTTCCGTCGAGCTGACCGCGAAGAACGGCTCCGCAGGCAAGGTGGTCCGTGCCGAGGAGCGCAACTCGAACGGCAACCTGGTCCGCACCATCTCCTACGCTATTTACCCGGAGGGCACCCGCACCGCCGAAGGTAATGTGATCAGCGAGAACAACGACCTGCCGGTTGTCATCGACAACAGCATCAAGAACGACTCCCCGGTCAACGTCACCTTCCCGGAGAATGTCGACAGGATCATCTTCACCAAGGGCCGTGAGTACTTCGAGGAAGGCGAGAAGGGCGTCAAGATCACTGACGAGGGCGTGACCCTGGTTCCGCGCAAGGACCTTGAGGACGGCACCTACAAGGCGACCTACCTCCTGGTCGGCCCGGACGGCCAGGCCTACGGCGAGCGCGAGATCGAGATCAACGTCAACGTTGAGAGTGGCACCCGCGTCGAGCAGAAGGGCTCGTCCGCTGAGCTCGACGGCAAGTGCATCGCCGGCATCGTGGGCCTGACCGCTCCGCTGCTGCTGGCTATCCCGCTGGGTATCCTCTCCCAGGTCCAGATTCCGGGCCTGGAAGGCGTGTCCGCACAGATCAACGGCGCTATCCAGGATGCGAACAACCGTATCCAGCAGGGCCTGGGCATCTACAACGAGGATCGTGCGCAGCGCGCAGCTGGCTTCCAGGCGGCGTTCAACATCCAGAATCCGGAGCAGCTCGGCATGGCAGCTGGTGCCCTGGGCGCCATCTCCCTGGGTCTGCTCGCAGTCGACGGTGTCATGCGCGCCTGCGGTGCAGAGGAGTACACCTCCTCCTACATGATCGGCAAGGCCATCGACAACGAGACGCTGATGAACGGCTCCTCCGGCAAGTCGGACAACAAGTCCACCGACAAGGCTGAGGACGAGGGCAAGGCTGAAGACTCCTCCAACAAGGAGAAGTAAGCCCCCGAAGAGCTGATGCCCACCAGGTCTACCCTGGTGGGCATTTCTCTTGCCCCCAGCCGCGAGCTTTACCCGCCCCGTCGAGGGCGGGTTTTCGTTTCTGCAGGAGGATGCTTACCCCAGGATGCTTACTTCTCGACGAACCACCGGCCTCGCCCCGCAACAGTCCCGATAAGTAAGCATCCTGAGGTAAGCATCTAGCGCCTCGTTACCGGCGGCGTCGCCACGACAGGAACGCGAAAACCCCGTGCCGGTCGCCTAGACGACGGGCACGGGGTGGCAGCGCGCGTGGCAGCTACTTACGCGGAAGGGCGGCCAGCGCCAGGCCGATGCCTACGAGCCAGGAGTCCTTCGCAATGGCGAGGCCTGCGCTGGACGGGCGGATGCCGTCGTCCTCGGTGTACTGGTCGTTACCGAAGTACATGGAAAGCAGGCCGGCACCGAACGCGGTCAGGCCCAGGCCGGCCAGGCGGTTCGGGATTAGCGGGCACAGAAGCGCCGCGCCCAGGGCGGTCTCGGCGGAGGCGAGGCCGGTGGCGAAGGTTTCGGCGTCGATCTGGCCCAGCTGCGGGATGCCGTCGGTAGCCATGTCGCGCAGGCCCTCGGCGCCTTCCTTGTCCACCTGGAATTTGCCCAAGCCGGAGTTCAGGATCAGGGCGCCGGTGGGGATGCGCAGCGCCGCAGACGGCAGACGCAGGTTGATCTTGTCCTTGTTGGATTTCTTGAAAAACATGGGTGGGGTCCTTCGATCTATCGGGAAATATTGTGCCCCGCCCATGGTAGGGGCTAAACGGACAGCTCGGGGTGGAGATCCTTCATGTGCCAGGTTCGGCGGGCGTACAGAGCCACGCACGAGATGACCACAGACATCGCGCCGACGAACAGCAGCACGGTCACCGCGGTCCACATGCGCGGGTCATAGGACGGGGTGCCGAACAGCGCGTAGCGCACCAAATCCACCGAATAGCGCATCGGGTCCCAACTGTGCACCCACTGGATGAACTCGGGCTGCACCTCCGGCGGATACAAGCCGTTCGACGCCACCAGTTGCAGCGACATCAGCGCCATGGTGGCCAGGCGCCCAGGGGCGGGGCCCAGCGCGGTGTTCAGGGCCATGATCGCGGTGACGAACACCCAGGACACCAGCACCAGCACGCCGAGCAGTGACAGCGGGTACAGCGGCTCGACGTCCAGGATGAACGTCTGCATCACCCAGAGGGCGACGGACTGGAAGAAGCCGATGATGAACGACGGGATCATCGTGTACAGCAGCATGCGCAGGGGGTTGGTGCCCGAGTCGATCGCGCGGCGGCTAAACGGCGGCATGACCATGTACATAATCAGCACGCCGAACCACAGCGACAGCGACAGGAAGAACGGGCTGAGGCCCTTGCCGAAGAAGGCCAGGCCGTCGCCGGTGTTTTCGGTGTGCACCGGGTCCGCGGCGGCGTCGATGGCCTTGTTCAGGCGCTCACCCTCCCAGCTCGGGGCCTTTTCGGCGCCGTCGGAAAGGCTCATGGAGAGCTCGCCGGTGCCATCGGAGAGCTTGACCAGGCCGTCGTTGAGGTCGCCCAGGCCTACCACCAGCTGGTTGGAGCCGGCGGCTAGGCGCGAGGTGGCGTCGGTGGCGGTGTTCGCCGCAACGACCAGTTTGCCCGTGCCGTCCTTCAGCGTGGTCACGCCGGCGAGCAGGGTGCCGGAGCCTTCCTGCAGGCGCTTCAGGCCGTCCGCGAGCGTCTTCGCGCCATCGACGGCGCTATCGACGCCGCCGCGGTACTTCGCGTTCGGGTCCGACAGCTGGTTGGCCAGCTCGTGCGCGCCGGCCTGCAGCTGCATTAGCTGACCCACCAAGTTATTCTCCGTGACCGCCTGCAACGGGCCGGCGTTGATCTGCAGCTGCACGCCGCGCGCCTGGTCCGCCAGCTCCTTGCTGCCCGGGATGGGGGAGCGGTCCAGGTCCGCGATCACGTTGTTCAGGTTTGCGTTGATGTCGTCCAACGCGGCCTGTAGCTCGTTGATCTTGCCGGCAAAGCCGGCGATTTTGTCTACGCCGCCGGCGATCTGCGTGGCGCCGTCGCCAAGCTGCTGCGTACCCGCCTGCAGCTGAGTCAGCCCGTTGGAGAGCTGGTCGGCGCCGCCGGAAGCGGTGGTGATGCCGTCGTTGAGCTGGATCGCGCCATCCTGCAGGCGTGCGACACCGCCGTCGAGTTTGTTCACCGCGTCCGGCATCTGCTGCACCTTGTCGTTGAGCTGCTGGATGCCGTCGTTGAGCTTCGTGCCGCCCTCGTTGAGTTGCTCCGAGCCGTCGTGGGCCTTGTTCGCGCCCTCGTCCAACTGCTCGGCGCCGTCCGCGGCCTTATGCACGCCGTCCGAGAGCGTATTGATGCCCACAAACAGCTGCTCAACCACCTTGCCGCCCACGGAATTCGACACGGCAGAGCCGATCGCCTCCGCGGCCTTCTCGCCCAGCATGGTGGGGATGAAACCGTTGGTCTCGTTCAGCGTGATGTTGATCTTCGCTGAACGCGGGTCATCCTCCTTCACGCTGGTCACAGCCTCAGAGAAGTCCGTGGGGATCTCTAAGCCCAGGTAATACTTGCCGCTGGCGATGCCGTCCTGGGCCTCCTCGGCGCTGACCACCTGAAAGTCCAAGGGGCGCTGCTCCAGCAGCTCGTCCACAACCTGCTGGCCGTTTTCGCCCTCGTCCGAGTTCACCAACGCGACGGGCAGCTTGTACAGGTTGCCCAGCGGGTCCCAGTACGCCCAGGGGAACAGGCCGCCGAACAGCAGCGGCAGCAGGCAAATCGCCGTGATGGCAAGCGGGGGAAGCTTGCCGTGGGCGAACTTCCGGAAGTCGGATCCAATGTGCAGGCCGCTCATAGCCCCTCCTCATTCACCGTGTTCACCATGACGGGCAGGTGCACCGCGACCCCGCGCAGATCATCCAGCAGCTTGCGGCGGATGTCCATCTTGCGCACCTGGTCCACATCGTCCACGATCAGCATCTTCGCGTCCGGGCGCGAGATTAGCGCCAGCAGCACGCGCAGGCGGAAACGGTCCGTCGGGCCGATGTCGCCGACGTGCGCCGTCAGGTCGATGTCTTCCAGCTGCAGCGGCTCGAGCCACTTTTCCACGTTGTCGTGGGACTTGATGGCCTCGGACGTGTGCGGCGTGCGGGCGAAAAAGCCCTGCGACCACGCAATCTGCTCGCGCACGACGTCGCGGATGCGCACGAGGCGGTCCAGCCCGTCAATCTCGGTCACGCCTGCGAGCGCGATCTGCTTGAAGCGCTGGCGTGTCCTGGTCTCTTCTCCGTCGAGGAGGATCGTGCCGGAGTGCGGGTTGAAGCGCCCCGCCAGCGCGAGGCTGAGCAGGGTCGAATCGGACTCTCGCCGCGTGTTCAGCAGGGTCAACCCCCGACCGATGTCGAAGTTTTCCGGGGTGTCGCCCTTGCGGAGCACGAGGTCTTGCGTGCTGAGAATGGGGGTCATGCGGTCCCTTAACCGTAGGGTGGACTATCATTTAACTCGTGATATGGTGCTCCCAAAAATAGTCACTGTCAAACCCAAAAAGGGGGCTGGTCAACAATGCGTGCAGACGCCCGCGCGAAACGCGACCAGATCGTCACCGCTGCGCTGGCACAGATTGGTACCCGCCCGAACTCCGAGATCACCCTCGAGGGCATCGCGGCGGACGCCGGCGTGGGCATCGCTACCCTTTACCGTCACTTTCCCACCCGCGCCGCGCTCTACGACGCCTGCGCGATCGTCTTCCTCGAACGCATCGAATCACTCCTCGATGACGCCCTCGACGGCTTCGAAGACAATCCCACCGAACACTTCGAATCCTTCGTCTGGGCGCTCGTGGAATCGGGCGTGGGCATCCTCGCCACCGCCCTGGCCGCCGATAGCTCCGACGACGGGCTCGGCGCGCGGCGCGACGCGTTTATGAGCAAAGTGCAATTGCTTATCGACGCCGCCGCCCCCCACGGCATCATCGCCCCCGGCCAGTCACCCATGCAGCTGGCAACCGAGCTCGTCGTGGCGACGCGGCCGCTCGCCACACCGCTCGCGGACATCCTTCCGGATGTGCGCGACCGCCTAGTGCGCCACCTCATGGCGGGCTGGCGCACCACGGTGTAAGGGTTCGCGCGCCTAGTCCTCGCGCAGCTCGTGGCGGCCGCCGTCTGCGCTGCCGTCGACGGTGTCCTCCACAGAGTGCTGGGCGTTGGTGGCCTTGCGCTGGTCGTCCGCCAGGGTGTCCAGGGTGGTCAGGCCCTCCCCGCCGAGGTCTTTGCCGGAGGTGGCGTCGGAAAGCTGCTGCTCCTCGCCCGGCTCATTCGGGAACACGCCGCCCTCGATGCCCTCCTCGCGACGGGCACCCGGGCGGTCGGCCTCCGTACGCGTCGAGTACACGATGGTGGAAGAACCGCGCGTGTCCGTCTCCGTGCGGGTCGGTGCCGGGCGGTCCGTCTTCGCCGGCTCGTCCTCGCCCGCGAGCTTGTCCTTGAGGAAGAACTCCCAGGCAGCCCACGCGCCACCGGCGAGCGCGGCGGCGCCCAGCGTTGTGCCGACGACCTTGCCAAACCCGCCCTTCTTCTTTTTCTTTGCGGTCTTCGCGTGCTTCTCCAGGAACTCCTGGCGCTCCTTGCGGCTCGGGGCGGCGTCCGCGAACTGCTTGCGGCGGCGGTCCAGACGGTCGTGCGCGTCGCGGGTGATCTCGCCGGCCTGCGCCCGGGCGGTGCCGTAGAGTTCCTCCAGCTGATCGGCGTCGAACTTCTCGTGGATATCGTCCAACTTGCCGTCCTTCAGGTTGTCCAGCAGGGACTGGTAGATGTCGCGCTCGCGCTTGTCGCTCTGGTCGCGCAGGTACTTCCACGCCTGGTTGGCCAAAGCGGCGGCGAAGCCGATGTTCTTCAGGTTCACGGGTAGCTCCTTGTGTTGCGTTTGTAAGTTTCGGGTGGTTACGCGGCCCAGGGTAGCGAAATCCGCCGTGCCTGCTCGGAAACCGGGGAGCGCCCCACACCACGCGGACCAAGCGTTACGCAAAAGTGAACAGCTTGGTCCGTTTTGCGCGATTAACATTCACGATAAATAACCCCGTACGCAGCACAGACGGCACTCAAAACCGATGACGCATTGTGGCGGCTACGTGGCGTCAATAAGTTTCAAGGCACCGTTTAAACACGGTGCAACGAAACACATCAACCCAGCCGAGAAAGGTCCTGCCATGTTCGAAGCCTCTCCTTCGACCAGGCTTTCCGCCTCGGCGCCGCTGGACCGCGAGGGCTCGCAGCTGATCCGCCGCCCCCGCCCGAAACGCCAGCGCACCGCCCTGAGTTTCGAGATCATCCCGCCTCGTCCCACGGACGACCCGGAGAAGATCGACCAGCTCATCGCGGGCCTGGCGGAGTACAAGCCGGATTACGTCTCCGTGACCAGCTCGCGCCGCAGCGAGTGGCTGGAGGGCACCGCCGCCGTGATCTCCCGCATCGCGGAGACCACCGATCTGCGCACCATCGCGCACCTCGCCTGTACCGCGGGCACGCGCGATGAGATGGCGGAGTGGGTGCGGGTGCTTATCGACGCCGGCGTCCGCGGGTTCCTCGCCCTGCGCGGGGACCTGCCGGAAGAGGGCCTGCCTGCGGACCACCTGCAATACGCCACGGATCTGCTTAACCTGATCCAGGACGTGCAGGAGGAAGAGGCGTTCCGCCTCGCCGCCGGCAAGCTCGCGCTCTCGGTGGCCTGCTACCCCAAGGGCCACGAGGAGTCGCGCAACTTCGACCACGACCTGGACGTGCTGTTGACCAAGCAGCGCCTGGGTGCGGATTTCGCCATCACGCAGCTGTTCTTCGAGGCCCAGGACTTCCTGGATTTCGTCGAAGTGGCGCGGCTGGCGGGTGTGCGCATCCCACTGATCCCCGGCATCATGCCCATGACCTCGCTGAAGCGTGTCCGACGCATGGGGGAGTTGTCGGGGCTGGAGGTGCCGGTAGGCGTCGAGAAGCAATTGCTCGAAGCGGACGACGAGTACGAGGCCGGCATGCAGCTCACCGCCAACCTGGCGCGCGAGATTCTGGATGCCGGCGCGGGCGGACTCCATGTGTACACGCACAACAACCTGCAGGTCACGCGGGACTTTTTGGACCGCATCGGAATAGATAAAGGACAACAATGACCACCTTCCCCAAGGCCACCATCGAGGGCTACCCCCGCATCGGCGCGAACCGCGAGCTCAAGCGCGCGCTGGAGAGCTACTGGGCGGGCCGTATCGACGCTGAGACGTTCCGCTCCACTGCACGCGCCCTGCGAGTGAACAACTACAACCACCTGCGCGACCTCGGCCTGACCGAGGATTACGCCATCCCGGCGGACGTTGCGCTCTACGACCAGGTGCTCGACACCGCCCTGACTGTCGGCCTCGTGCCGGGCGGGGTGGACCTGGACGAGGAGTTCGCGCTCGCCCGCGGCAACGACACCCGCGTGCCGCTGGAGATGACCAAGTGGTTCGACACCAACTACCACTACCTCGTGCCGGAGATCGAGGCCGGCCAGGAGATTAAGGCTGTGCCGGAGCGCATCCTGCGCATCGTGGAGGAGGCCGCCGAGGCCGGCCACAAGGTCCGCCCGTTCCTGGTCGGCCCGGTCACGCTGATCGCGCTGTCCAAGCCGGCCGAGTGGTCGCTGCTGCCGTCGCTGGTGGAGGCGTACACCGAGGTCTTCGCCGCGCTGAAGGACGCCGGCGTGGAGTGGGTCCAGATCGCCGAGCCCGCCGTGGTGGCCGACCTGTCCACCCCGGACGCGGAGATCGCCTCCTACCTGCGCGAGGCTTGGTCTGCTTTGCTGGGCCGCGAGACCCGCCCGAACGTGTACCTGACCACCCCGTACGGCTCCGCCCGCGAGGCCCTGCCGGTGCTCGGCGAACTGGGCGTGGAGGCGCTGCACGTGGACCTCTCCCCGTGGACCCTCGAGGCCGACGCCGGCTACCCAGAGCGCGTGCGCGAGGCGATCCCGGCCGAGACCCACCTGGTCGCCGGACTTATCGACGGCCGCAACGTCTGGACCGCCAACCTCCGCGAACGCACCGAGGTGCTCGAGTCCCTGGGCCGTTCCGCTGATTCGGTGTCCGTGTCCACCTCCACCTCCCTGCAGCACGTGCCGCACACCCTGAAGGCCGAGCGCAACATCCCGGTCGAGGTCGCCCCGTGGCTGGCGTTCGCCGACGAGAAGCTCGCCGAGATCCAGGCGCTTGTCGCCGGCTCGGACGAGGCCGTCGAGGCGTTCGCGCAGTCCGACCGCGCCGTGCGCACCCGCGCAGAGTCCACCACCATCCACAACTCCGCCGTCGTCGACCGCGTTGCCGCTCTGCCGGAGGGCGTCGTCAAGCGCGAGCCGGCGTTTGAGGAGCGCAATAAGGTCCAGCGCGAAGAGCTCGGCCTGCCGACGCTCCCGATCACCACGATCGGCTCCTTCCCGCAGACCACCGAGATCCGCAAGGCGCGCGCGGACCACCGCGAGGGCACCCTCTCCGACGCCGAGTACACCGAGGCGCTGAAGACCGAGATCAAGCAGGTCATCGAGCTGCAGGAGGAGATCGGCCTGGACGTCCTCGTCCACGGCGAGGCGGAGCGCAACGACATGGTGCAGTACTTCGCCGAGCTTCTCGACGGCTTCGTGGTCACCGAAAACGGCTGGGTCCAGTCCTACGGCTCCCGCTGCACCCGTCCGCCAATCGTGGTCGGCGACGTCTCCCGCCCGGAGGCCATGTCCGTGGAGTGGTCGGCCTACGCGCAGTCTCTGTCCGACAAGCCGGTCAAGGGCATGCTCACCGGCCCGGTGACCATCCTGGCCTGGTCCTTCAAGCGCGACGACGTGCCTTTGAGCGTCTCCGCCGACCAGATCGGCGTCGCGCTCGCCGACGAGGTCGCGGACCTGGAGAAGGCCGGCATCAAGGTCATCCAGATCGACGAGCCGGCACTGCGCGAGCTGCTCCCGCTGCGCGCCGACGACCGCGCCGCCTACCTGGACTGGGCCCAGCGCGCGTTCCGCCTGGTGTCGTTGAACGCCAAGCCTGCGACCCAGATTCACACTCACCTGTGCTACTCCGAGTTCGGCCAGATCATCGAAGCCGTCGCAGGCCTCGACGCGGATGTCACCTCCATCGAGGCAGCCCGTTCCAAGATGGAGCTGCTCGAGGACATCGACGAGACCTTCCACTCCGAGATCGGCCCCGGCGTGTGGGACATCCACTCCCCGCGCGTGCCCTCGGCCGAGGAGATCGCCGGCCTGCTGCGCGCGGCGCTGAACCACGTGCCCACCGAGCGCCTCTGGGTCAACCCGGACTGCGGCCTGAAGACCCGCGGGTACGCCGAGGTCGACCCCTCCCTGCGCAACCTGGTCGCGGCGCGCGACGAGGTCGTCGAAGGGCTCTAGGTTCGGCTGGCGCCGCGCCGCGCCGGGCGGGGCGGAGCTGACGTCGTCAAGCAATAGTCCCCGCCCTCCTTGCCCTCGCCGCCCTCACCCCGCGAAAGTCGAGTACGGGAGGTCGAGTACGCCCTCTATTCGGGCCGGACTCGACCTCCGCCGCTCGACTTTTGGCGGGGCTCTTTCGTTTCCGCTGCCGACGCTGTACCGTGAGCGAAACGGGGGGAATATGAACAGGAAAAAGCTAGCGCAGCTGCTGGTTAGACCGGGGGAGTCGGACCGGCAAGCGTGCATCAAGTTATCCGCGAACAAATTCATCGCAGAGGTGGAATGGTCGCGGCTGAAACACCACGAGCAGGAGTTTCTCAGCTGCTACGCCGTCGGCGCCGCGAGCCGGAAAGCGGTGCTGGTGGGGCGCTCCGCCGCAGTCGTGCACGGCCTGTGGACGCTGCCCGCCCCAAACGCGCCCGTCCTGCTGGCCATCCCGGGGCAGAAACCGCCCGCCAGGGCAAGCTGGCCGGATGGAGTCGAGTACCGCAGCCTGCGCATCCCCGAAGAAGATGTGGTGGCCATCGAGTGCGCGACGCCCGGCGACGTCCTCCGGTTAACCAGCCCCGTTCGCACAGCCGTCGACGTCGCGCGCCTGCACGGGGTAAGAGCAGGCGTGGTCGCGATGGATTCCTTGTTTGTGGGCAAGCCACCGCTGGAGCAGGAACGCATCCAGGCCGAACTCCACGCGACGATCAAGCGGCTGGCCGGCAAGAAGGGGATCGGGCGGGCACGGCAAGCGTTGCGCTGGTCGTCCACCAAGTCCGAGTCGCCGTACGAGTCTCTCCTGCGCGTGATCCTGCGCGAGCGGAACATCGTCGTCCGCGAGCAGATGTGGATTGGCCGTTACGTGCGCCCGGACCTGCTGTGGGGGCAGCTGGCGATCGAGATCGACGGGCTGGTCAAGACGGCGAAGAAAGACGAGGAGGCGGCGAAGAAGGTGTCGCGCGACCAGCTCCTGCGCGAAAACTGGTTACGGAAGCAGATCTACGAGGTCGCCCGCTTCGAGCCGTTGGATATTCTCCGGGACGAGGAGGCCTGCGTCCGGGAGATCCTGGAGCTCAAGGCCCGCTCCGGTCTCTTCGGCGAGCCGAAAGTGCCGGCCACGGTGTTCAGGCCCGTGCATGGGGAGCACTGGCGGAGGTAGGGGCGCTATACGCCGCCGGAAGTCGAGCGGCGGAGGTCGAGTACGGCACCGAATCCGGGCGTACTCGACCTCCCGGACTCGACCTTTAGGGCGGTGAGCCCAACCCCGCACCCGCCCACACCCCGCGCGGCGGAACCCGCGTACCCTGGAGCGTATGACTCAAAAGACTCAGACGATGACTCTGCATACCAATCACGGCGACATTGTGATCGACCTGTTCGGCAACCACGCGCCGAAGACGGTCGAGACGATTACGGGCCTGGCCACCGGCGACCAGGACTACTCCGCCAAGAACGCCAAGGGCACCACGGATGGCCCGTTCTACGACGGCGCGATTTTCCATCGCATCATCCCGGGCTTCATGATCCAGGGTGGCGACCCGACCGGCACCGGCACCGGCGGCCCGGGCTTCCAGTTCGCCGACGAGTTCCACCCGGAGCTGCAGTTCGACCGCCCGTACCTGCTGGCCATGGCTAACGCTGGCCCGGGCACGAACGGTTCCCAGTTCTTCATCACCGTCGACGCGACCCCGTGGTTGAACAACCGCCACACCATCTTCGGCGAGGTCACCGATGAGGCCTCGAAGAAGGTCGTCGACGAGATCGCGAACGTGGAGACCGGCCGCATGGACCGCCCGGTCGAGGATGTCGTGATCGAGTCCGTCGACATCGCCTAAGCCAAAAGCGCCACAAGCGCCACAAGCGCCGCGCCCCCGCCACCGTGCGGGGGCTTTTTCGTACCCTGATCCCATGCCCACTCTCCGCAACTTGCCCCGCACCGCCCCCGCCACGACCGCGATCACGGCGATCTGCACGCTCGTCTTTTTCGTCGCCGCGCTGCAGGCTCGGTCGCTCACGGACGTGGTGTGGGATTCGGCCGTTGGCTCCAGCACCATCCTCTACGGCCCCGAGGTGTACGGCGCGGGCTACCTCCGCGCGCTGACGGCCGGTTTCATGCACTTGGATGTCACGCACCTCTTCCTGAACATGTTCATGCTGGTCCTGGTGGGTGCGGAGGTGGAGCGCTTCCTCGGCTCTGGTCCGTTTGTGGTGGCTTGGGTCGCGGGGGTCCTTTGGGCGTCGGCAAGTGTGCTTGCATTCAGCTTTACGACGCCCACGGCCGGCGCTTCCGGCGCCCTCTACATGCTGATGGCGCTTTTGATCGCCATTGCTTTTCGACGTTCCACCGACCTGCGCGCGCCCCTCGCCCTGGTGGCGGTGAACGTGGCGTACACGCTGCTCAGCCCGGGTGTTTCGCTGTGGGGGCACCTCGGTGGTTTGGCGGCGGGGGCGGTGATGGCGTGGCCGTTGACGTCGCAAAGTATGCGCACCCGCTGGATCACGGCAGGCGTCGCGCTTGCCGCGGCGTGTGTGGCGATTTGGGCGCTGACGATCCCGTCGACGCTGCCGGTGTACTAGTTATCCACAGTGGTTGTCCACAATGTGGATAACTACACGCGTGTAACTCCTCGAACGACACGTCGAACGGCCAAAATGACACGCCGACGGAACCTGGCATTTTCGAAAGAAAACCAGCACATTTCACAGCCCTGTGGAGTTGTGCACAGAGTTATCCACAGGTGTGGATAGAAAACGCCCGTTGAGCCTGAACTCAACGGGCGTTATCTGGCGGGGAGTGTTAGAACACGCCGCGGATCTTCTTGCCAAAGTCGGAGACGGTCACGTCGCGGGAGTCCACGTCCTGGTCGTTGTAGAAGGAGGTGTCGCCAGCGAGGCGGCCGGTCTGGGTGACCTTCATGTAGTTGTAGAGGCGGCCTTCCTTGGTGTTGCCGTCGCCGAAGGAGAATGCGCCCAGCAGCATCTCGTCGCCTGCGAGGATCGGGTTGGACAGGGTGACCTCGAAGGTGCGGATGCCGCGGTCGTAGTCGTAGCCCAGGTCGCGGATGTGGGTGCCGTTGTACTGGGTGGTGGTGATCAGGCGGTCAACGCCCTCCGGGCCTGCCTCGGTGCCGACCTCGACGCGGAAGGTTAGGGCCGGGAACTCGCCCCAGTAGCGCTTCGCGCCGGTGTTCTTCAGGCGCAGTGCCACGGAACCAGCGGCGCCGGGGACCTTCCAGGAGGAGGCGGTGAAGTACGGCTGCAGGTCCAGGTCGCGCTGGGCATCTGCCTGCTTATCGACGACTTCGTTGACCTCGTCAGCAGCGTTTTCCTCGACTTCGTTGATGACCTCGGCACCTTCGTTTGCGATGTCGTTGTTGGTCACGTCGGTGGCTTCGTCGTTGTCGACCGCGGTGACGTCGTCAAGGTTTGCGCCCGTCTCGATCTTCTCGACGTCCTCGTTGTACGCCGGGTTCGGGTTCTCCACGGTGTCGGTGACCTGTGCGCCCTTGTTCGGTGCCCAGGAGCCGGCCGGGGTGGAGTAGTTCTTGACGCGGACCTCGTTCTTTACCGGCATGTTGGCGATCCAGGCGGTCGGGGTTGCCCAGGTGCCGTTCGGGCGGCAGCGCTGCTGGGTACCGGTCATGGTGACGGTGCGGAAGCCGTAGGTTGCCTCGCCGGTGTTGCCAGCCGGCACGTCGTACGGGCCGATCTTCTGGCCGACGGACCAGGACAGGGAACCGGAGACGTCCCAGCCCAGGGACTTAGCCAGGGAGTAGCCGATGTTGCCCTGCAGGCCGTCCTTGGAGCCGGAGCCGCCGAGCGTCAGGGTCTCCGTCTTGGAGCCGTTGACGGAGGCGGAGATGGTCTGGGTGCGCGACAGGTCCTGGGACAGCGGGATGGCGTTGTCGGACAGGTTGGTGGTGGAGATGGTGCCCACCGGCAGGAAGTTGTCCTTCACCTTGTAGACGATGGTGCGGTAGTCCTCGGTGGAGTTGCACACCGGGCGCGGGTTGAGGATGTTGGCCTTCAAGTGGTCCGAGCCGCGGTAGGTGTGGATGATCGGCAGCGCGGAGTTCGTTGCCGGGGTCTCCGGGTAGGACTCTTCGAAGGTCTGGGCGGTGGCGGTGATGCCGGAGCCTGCGATTGCGACAGCGGCGACGGCTGCGATCGCGGCCTTGGCAGCACCAGCGATGCGGGATGCGCGCATTTGGCGTTCCTTTCGGGGAAACAATTGTGGATTTTTCAAGGGACGGGCTTCTCAACCTCTCAGCGAGGAGCTCTCATATAACACCTAGTCACTTGCCAAGGAAGTGTCATAATATTGTTGAACAATCCACCCATTCTGGGGTCAAACTAAAGTAGTTGTCATGTCACAAAAGCCTGGTTGCCAGCATTATCACTGACTATTTAGTGAAAACCCCGTGCGCAATCTATCGGTCTATTTAAATGCAGTCATGTGTCGCTCAAAACCGGCCGCGGACGTCTAACCCCCAACAACGCAAAAATCGGATTGTGGCAAATATTTGCCACAATCCGATTTCACACATCCCCCCGGAAAAGTGGGGGCTATCGCCAACCCATGGTCATCAGCAGACCCAGGATCATGCCGGCGAAGCCGATGGCGTAGTTCCACGGCCCGAGCTGGCCGAGCCAGTCGATCTGGTCGCCAGCGAGGTAGTAAAGGATCAGCCAGGCCAGGCCGAGGAGCATCAGCCCGAACATGATCACCTTGTACCACATCGGGGTGCCGCCGGTGTTGACCTTCACCGGGGTGCGGGTGGTGCCGGCGGAGGTGCTGCTAGCTGGGCGGATGGGGTCTTTAGTTACTTTTGCCTTAGGCATGTGCGCTCCCTTAGTGTGTGCGGGCCATAGCGTCGTCGACGCCTAAAGCCCTAGCTCGCGCTGCACGTTGCGCAGCGCGGTGTTCGCGTTCTGGGGTTGAACTGTATCAGCCTGCCGTGCGGCCGCGTTATTCTGCGGAATGAGTTTGCCCGCATCGAACTTCCACAGGTTGTAGCCGATGGCCTGGTCCTTGCGGATGGTTTCGCCGGCGGCGACTTCCTGGTGGCCGATCAGCCCGTCGTCGACGAGCGCGCCGGTGGGCACCGTCGGGCCGGGCACGAAGCGGCCGTTCCAGCCGGCGTCGTGGAGCACCTTTTCGGCCTCTTCGGGGCTCTGGCGGGTGATTTCCGGCATTTTCATGAGCATGCCGTTGGAGACGCGCAGCTCGATGGTGGTGCCGGACTCGACGTCGGTGTTTTCGCCGGCGACGGCGAGCACCTGCCCCTCTGGCTTGATCGAGTCCACGCTGGTGACCGTGGATCGCAGCTGAAGGGAGGACAGGGTTGCGGTGGCCTGCTCGACGTTGAGGCCCACCAGGGACGGCACCTGCACCATTTCCGGCCCGGAGGAGACGGTGATGGCGATGCGCGAGCCCTTGGCAATCTGGGTGCCGCCGGCGGGCTGCTGCGACGTGATGACGCCTTCTTCGATGCTGTCGGAGGATTCGCGGCGCACGTTGGGGTTGAGTTCCAGCCCGGCCTTCTTCAGCTCTTCGATGGCTTCTTCGGCCGTCAGGTTGGTCACGTCCGGCACGTCCGTCATTTCCTTGCCGGAGGAGACGGTCAACGTGATCTGGGTGCCGCGCTTGAGTTCGGAGCCCGCGGCGGGGTTGGTGGAGATGACGTTGCCGCGCTTGATCTCGGGGCTGGGCTCTTCCATCACGGAGACTTCGAAGCCGAGGTGCTCGAGTTCGCGGACGGCGTCGTTGCGCGGCATGTCCACGAGTTCGGGTACGGGCACCATTTCCTCTTTGACCACCTCAGCGCTGTCGTTGTTCGCGGAGAAGTAGTCGTAGACGAACCAGCTCACGGCCACTGCGAGCAGCAGGCCGAGCAGCGCGGAGAGCCACTTGAGCCAGTTGGAGGAGGTTTTCTCGTTGGCGGCGCGGTGGTCGGCGTAGCGCGTGTGCCCGGAGGCGGATGCTTCTCTGCGCACCACAGGTTCGCGCACCACGTCCCCAACCACAACGGTGTGGTCCTGGGACGGCGAGTCCACGGCGTGGGAGCCTGCGTCTTGTTCGGCGGCGGCGAGGTGGTTGCGGGCGGCGGTGGTGACGTTGCCGCGCTCTAGAAGCGCGAGGTCAGCGCCCATTTCGTCGGCGGTCTGGTACCTGTCGGCGGGATGTTTCGCCATCGCGGTGAGGATGACGGAGTCGACGTTGACCGCCTCGTTGTCCGACAGCGGCGCGGCGATGCGCTCGGACGGCGGCACCGGGTCTTCCTGCACGTGCTGGTAGGCCACGGCGAAGGGGGATTCGCCTTCGAACGGCGGCACCCCGGTGACGGATTCGTACATCACGCAGCCAAGTGCGTAGACGTCGCTGCGCGCGTCGGCGGCTTTTCCGCGGGCCTGCTCGGGGGAGAGGTACTGTGCGGTGCCGATGACGGCGGAGGTTTGCGTCATGGCGGAGGTGGAATCATCCAACGCGCGCGCGATGCCGAAGTCCATGACCTTCACGGCACCGGTGTTGGTGACCATGATGTTGGCGGGTTTGATGTCGCGGTGGATGATGCCGGCGTCGTGGCTGGCCTGCAGCGCCCGGGTGACCGGCAGCAGCAGTTTGGCTGCGCGCTCGGGGGACAGCGGCCCTTCGTTGCGCACGATGTCGCGCAGGTTCATGCCGTGGACGAGCTCCATCACGATGTAGGGCACGTCCACGCCGGAGGTTTCCACGGAGCCGGTGTCGTAGACCGAGACGATGTTGGGGTGGTTTAAGCGCGCGGAGTTTTGCGCTTCGCGGCGGAAGCGTTCGCGGAAGTTTTCGTCGCGCGCCATGTCGATCTTCAACATCTTCACGGCGACTTCGCGCCCGAGGGACACGTCGGTGGCGGCATACACGTCCGACATGCCGCCGGTGCCGATGATGTCGCCGAGTTCGTACCGGTCCGCGATCAGCATTTACCTGCCACCTCCGAGCAAGCTATCAAGGTTGGGCAATTCTACCGCAGGGGCCGGTGAGTTCGTGTCCTCGGGCTGATTGCCTATCGACGTCGCGCCTTCCGGTGTTCCAGCCTGCTGCGTAGGAGTCGCCGCGGACGGCTGCTCCGGCACCTCAATCTCGGCGGACGGGGCGGACGGCTCCGCAGGGGCCGGGGCGTTGTCGGCCTCGGACTCCTCGAAGCGCAGGGTGCCCGGGTTGCGCGGCTCTGTGACCGTGGTGCGCTCGCGCTCCGTGGTGGTCTCGGTGACCGGCTCTTCTTTCTCTTCCTCCGGCGTCGGCGTGGTCGCGCTCATGGTGGGCCGCGGTGTGGTGGGGGTGCCGCCGCCGGTGAAGCGGTCGAACACGCCCTCGGTGTACGCCCAGGCCGCGCCGCCGGCCAACAGCGCGAGCAGCAGGATTACCGAGATGATCGGCCCTGCCTTGGAGGACTTCTTCTCCGGTTCGTGTTCGCGCGGCGCTGGTGTCGCGGCGCGGGAGGGGGCGGGGGGAGCCGGAGGACGTCGAGAAGCAACGGCTCTTGCTGCGGACGGCGGGTAGGCGCCCTCCGGGCGGGAGGTGCGCTCCTCGGCGACGCTGGCCAGCATCTGGGTGGATGCGGTCGCGG
Organism: Corynebacterium afermentans subsp. lipophilum; assembly: GCF_030408375.1. NCBI lineage: Bacteria > Bacillati > Actinomycetota > Actinomycetes > Mycobacteriales > Corynebacteriaceae > Corynebacterium > Corynebacterium afermentans. The sequence goes on from NZ_CP046530.1 coordinate 46,558, forward strand.
ACGGCTCGGTGGCAACCACCTGGGTGTGGCCGCCCGGCTGGGCGGGGCGCAGGCCCTGGCGGACCTGGGAGATGGCCAGCTGGAACTCGTTGCCGTCGCGGAAGCGCTGGCCGGGGTCCTTGCGCAGCGCGATCTCGATGAGCTCGCGCGCGGGGGCAGAGACCGAAATGGGCAGCGCGGGCGGCTCGGCGGAGACGTGCGCGAGCGCCACGGACACGGAGGAATCGCCGGTAAAGGGGCGTTTGCCGGAGAGCAGCTCGTAGCCCACCACGCCCAGCGAGTACACGTCGGACGCCGCGGTGACCTTCATGCCCTGGGCCTGCTCGGGGGAGACGTACTGGGCGGTGCCCACCACCATGCCGGTGCGGGTCAGAGGCACGGCCGCGGCGGCCTTGGCGATGCCGAAGTCCGTGATCTTGACCTGCCCGTGCTGGGTGAGCATGAGGTTGCCCGGCTTGATGTCGCGGTGCACCAGCCCCATGCGGTGGATCACGGCCAGGCCGTGGGCGGCCTGCTCGAGCACGTCGAGCGCTAGCGCCTCATCCAGCTGGCCCTCGCGGGCGATGAGGTCCGCGAGCGACTCGCCGCGGATGTACTCCATGATGATGTAGCAGACGGTGGAGCCCGCGTCGGTGTCTGCCTCGCGGTAGTCGTAGGTGGCCACCACGTTGTCGGAGTTGATGCCCTGGGCGGACAGTGCCTCGTTGCGGAAGCGGGCGAGGAACTCCGCGTTGGAGCTGTACTCAGGCCGCAGCACCTTTATGGCCACCTCGCGCTCGTTGGCAAGGTCGTCTGCCAGCCACACGGTGGACATGCCGCCGTGGCCGATGATCCACTGCAGCTGGTAGCCGTCGCCGACGAGCTGTTGCAGGTCCTCGCGGTTTTCGGTGTTCATCTACTCTGCTCCTTCCACGGGTGCGGGGGCGGCGGGTGCTGCGCGCAACACGGCGCGTCCGATCGGTCCGGCGACTTGGCCGCCGGTAGCGGCCTCGCCGAGGTTGCCGCCGTTTTTTACCACCACGGCAACGGCGACGTCCTTGGCCGGGTCGAACGCCACGTACCACACGTGCGGGGCGGCGCCTTCGGCGTGCTCGGCCGTGCCGGTCTTAGAGGCGAAGCCGTTGCCGTCGTAGCCGAAGGTCCACCGCTCGGACGCGAACATCAAGTCCGTGATCGTTGCGGCTTCTTGTTCCGTTACGGCCTCGTTCAGCTCCACCGGCTCGGTTTCGTGCAGGACTTTGCCGTCGGCGTTGCGCACCTGCCGCACCACGTGCGGTTCCATGCGCTTGCCCTTATTCGCGATGGTCGCAGACATCATCGCCGCCTGCAGCGCAGTCATGGTCACGTCGCGCTGGCCGATGGCGGACTGCGCCACCTCGGCCCCGCCGGGCAGCTCGCCCAGCGAGCCGGCGGCGTTGGGCAGGCCCAGGTTGTAGCGCTCGCCGACGCCGAAGCGGGCGGCGGCGTCGCGCAGCGCATCCGGGCCCATAGCAAGGCCCATCTGTACGAACGCGGTGTTGCAGGACAGGGCGAACGCGGTGCGCAGCGGCACCTGTCCGCCACCGGCGCAGGCCTGGCCGCCGTAGTTGGTCAGCGGGATGTTGTCCGTGCCCGGCAGGATCGTCTGCGCCTCGCCGGTCAGCGGCGACTCCGGCGTGAAGCCGTTGCGCAGGCCCGCGGCGGTGGTGACGATCTTGAAAATCGAGCCCGGTGGCAGCTGCTCCTGCGCCGCGTGGTTTAGCAGCGGATTCGCGGGGTTGCCGGTGGCTTCGGCCCAGGCGCCCTCGGCGGTCGCCGGGTTGGCAATGCCGTTGGGGTCGAAGCTGGGGGTCGAGGCCATGGAGAGCACTTCGCCTGTCGACGCCCTCACGGCCACCACCGCACCATCAAAGCCCGGTTTGGCCAGCTGGTCGTACGAGAAGGCCTGCAGGTTCGGGTCCAGGGTCAGGTCGACGGTGTCGCCCTTTTTGCCGTCCTCGAGACCGGTGCGCAAGAAACGCGAGGCGGTGCCGGAGTCGCCGGTGAGATCGCCGTTGTAGGTGGCCTCCATCTGGGAGGTGCCGAACTGGTCGGAGACAAAACCGACGATGGGCGCGAACGAGAACGGCATGTTGGGGTAGGCGCGCTGGTAGAAGCCGGTTTCCTCGTCGCGGTGGCTTTGGGCCAGCACGGTCTCGCCCGCGACGATGTCGCCGCGGTTGGTGCGCTTGAGGTCCATGAGGATGCGGGAGTTGTGCTGGTTCTGTGCGTACTCGTCTTCGCGCAGGCCCTGGACCACGGTGAAGTTGACCAGTAGTGCCGCGATCATCAGCAGCGCGACCACGGCGCCGTAGCGGATGGACTTGTTCATCGTGCACCCACCGCCTCAGGACGCGCGGTGCCGGCGGCCACGGCGTCGTAGTTCGCGGGGCGGTTGGCGCTGTTGGAGATGCGCAGCAACAGGCCCAACAGGATGTAGTTGGCCATCACAGACGAGCCGCCGGCGGACATGAACGGGGTGGTCAGGCCCGTCATGGGCAGCATGGCGGACACGCCGCCGGCGACCACGAAGATCTGGATGACAATGGTCAGCGCCAACCCGGACGCGAGCAGCTTGCCGTAGGAGTCGCGCGCCTGCATGGCGGTGCGGAAGCCGCGGGTGATAAACACCGCGAACAGGCACAGCACTGCGGCGATGCCGACAAAGCCCAGCTCTTCGCCGATGGCGGCCAGGATGTAGTCGGAGTGCGCCACGGGCACCAGTTCCGGGTGGCCGTAGCCCAGACCGGTGCCGGTGATGCCGCCCCAGCTCAGGCTGATCAGGGCGTTGGCGGGCTGGTTGCCAATGCCGTCGAAGTCCGCGAACGGGTCGATGAAGTTGGACACGCGCTCCTGGATCTTGGAGCTGACCTGGTAGACGGCGTAGCCGCCAACGGCCACCAAGCCCACGCCGATGAACAGCCAGGACGCGCGGCCGGTGGCGAAGTAGACCATGCCCAGCACGGTGGCGAATAGCAGAAGCGCCGGGCCGAAGTCGTTGGAGATGGCCATGATCAAAATCGCGATCGCCCACACCATAAGAATCGGGGCGAGGTCGCGGAGGCGCGGGAAGGTCATGCCCAAAAAGCGCTTGCCGGCCACGGTGAACAGGGCGCGCTTCTGGGCCAAAAGTTGGGCGAAGAAGATCAGCAGCAGGATCTTGGAGAACTCGCCCGGCTGGATGGAAAACGGGCCCAGCCACAGCCAGATGCGCGCTTCCTCGTAGCCCGGGGGTTGCGGCCACACCAGCGGCAGGGCCAACAGGATCAGGCCCACCAGGCCCAGCAGGTAGGAGTAGCGCGACAGGGATTTGTGGTCGCGGATGACAATCAGGGTCAGCACCATCAGCCCCACGCCGACCAACGACCACAGCATCTGGCGCTCCGCCAGCGGCCCGTAGCCGGGGCGCTCGGCCAGGTCGAGGCGGTAGATCATGACCAGGCCGACGGCGTTGAGCAGCGCGACTACAGGCAACATCACCTGGTCCGCGTACGGCGCCAGAAAAGCGATGGCCACGTGCGCGATGGCGTAGACGCCCATGAATCCGCCGATGATGTAGAGCATTTCGGTGGACAGGGTGCGCCCTTGGCTCGTCTCTAAGCCGAAGAGCATGAGCGCAAGGAGCCCTGTGGCGAACAACAGGAGGAGCAGCTCGCGGCTGCGGGATACTAGGCGGCTCATCGCACCTCCCGGCAGGTGTCTTCCTCGGCGCTCTTCTTGTCCGTGCAGGCCGGCAGCGCCTCATCCGCCAACTCATTCAGCTTGGCTAATACGTCGTCGTAGGAGCCGGTGACGTCTTCGACCTCGCGCTTGTCCTTGGGCAAATCGGAGGTGGAGAAGATGCTGCAATCGCCCGGTTTGGAGTCCTTGGAAATCACGCGCAAATCGCCCTTGGTGTTCAGGCAGGCGCGCTGGATGTTCTCGGTTTTGGTGTCCGCGAACAGGTTGTCGCGGGTGGTGTGCTGCACCACAAACTCGCCGGAGTCCTGCACCTTTAGCGCGTACTCGTCGGTGGCGCGGGACTGCGACCACAGCACGCCCGCCACCGCGAGCACCAGCAGAAGCACCAGCGTTGCGACGACCCAAGGCCATACCGACGACGGCTGCTTCTTCCCGCCGCCGCTAGTGTGGTCCTCCTCGTCGTCGGAAGCGTCCGCGTCCTGGAGCTTTGCCCGGTTGTGGTCCGGGGTGATGGTCTCGGACTTGCGCAACAGCGCTGCGGCGCGGGACGCCGCGGAGTCCGGGTGGGAGGACTCGTAGCCCGGGTCCAGCGCGCCGGCCTTGACCACGGCGTGGTTCTCGCGGGCGTTGTTCTCGGTGGCCTCCACGACCTCCGCCACCACGACGGTGACGTTGTCCGGCCCGCCGGAGCGCAGCGCCAGCTCGATCAGGCGGTTCGCCGCCATCTCCGGGGTGCCGTCGCCGAGCGCGAGCTGGATGGTCTGCTGGGTTACCGGGTCGCTCAACCCGTCGGAGCACAGCAGCACGCGGTCACCCGGCTGGACCTGGATCAGCTCCAGGTGCGGCTCCACGGCCCGGCCGGTGTACGCCTTCAAGATCAGGGACTTCTGCGGGTGCGAGGAGACGTCCTCGGGCGCGAGTTTGCCGCCGTCCACCAGCGACTGGACAAAGGTGTCGTCGACGGTGAGCTGCCGCAGTTCGCCGTCGCGAAGCAGATAGCCCCTGGAATCGCCCACGTGGATCAGGCCGAGCTCGCGGCCGTTGAACATCGTCGCGGTCAGGGTGGTGCCCATGCCGGCCTGCTCGGGGTGCTCGGCCACAGACGCCTCGATGGAGGCGTTGCCGTCCTCGGCCGCCGCGCCCAGAAGCGCGAGCATGTCGGCGTCCTCGGGGTCGCGGTCCAGGTGCTCCATGTGCTCGACCATGAGCTGGCTGGCCACCTCGCCGGCGGCGTGGCCGCCCATGCCGTCCGCAAGCACCAGCAGGTGCGGGCCCGCGTACGCGGAGTCCTCGTTGTTGCCGCGGACCAGGCCGCGGTCGGACACGGCCACGAAATCTAGCGCGAGCTTCACGGCATCAGCCTCACAATCGTGCGTCCCATCTTCATGTCCGTGCCCACGGTCACCCGCTCAGGCTGATCAATGCGCACCCCGTTGACGAAGGTGCCGTTGCGCGAATCCAGGTCCTCCACGAACCAGTCGCTGCCCCTGCGGAACAGGCGCGCGTGGCGCGAGGAGGCGAAATCGTCGCCCAGCTGGAAATCGTTGTCTCCCGCTCTGCCAACAGTCAAGTCTTCTAAGCTGGCAATTTCCATGTGGGAGCCTTGCAGCGGCCCCTCAACTACCGCAAGGGTGCGCGCTTTCTCCCTGGGGGCGGGGGCGGAGGCACTTGCTTGACGACGCACCGCGCCACCCGCCGACACCACATCCTTCCTCTGCGTCCACATCACCAGGAAAATGAACACCCAGAGCAAGGCCAAAAGGCCGAAGCGGGCGCTGAGGATCACCGTCGAGTCCATGGCATCCCTTCTACGGGCGGAAATATTCGGTGCTGGGGTGCGCCACCGAGTCCGTGAACTCCGGCTGGTTGGCGCTGGCCTGCGGCTGGTCCTCGCCGCCGATGATGCGGACCTCAATGCTGGAATGACCCAGCGTGATCACGTCGCCGTCCGCGAGCATCCAGTTCTCCACCGGCTCGTCGTTGACCGTCGTGCCGTTGGTGGACTGCAGATCCACCAGCACCGCCACCTGGCCGTCCCAGGTGATCTCCGCGTGCTGGCGCGAGACGCCGGTGTCCGGCAGGCGGAAGTCCGAGTCGTTGGAGCGGCCCAGAATGTTGGAGCCCTCGTGCACCAGGTAGGTGCGCGACGAGCCGTCTTGAAGCAGCAGGCTCACCGTGGCCGCATCGGTGTCGGCAGCGGCCTGCGGCTGGTTGGCGTTAGGTTCGGACATTGCATCCTCCTTCAATTGCGAGCGCGAGGCCTTGCGCTTCTTCGGCTCCGCCACAATGGCGTCGAAGCCGCTGACCACATCCGGCATGGTGTCGATATACGAGGACACCCGGAGCTGGCCAGTGCGCAAACCCGACTCCTCCGCGATACGCACAACAACAGGGCCGTCGAGGAACCACTGCTTGTTGCGCACGTAGCGCATAAGTTGATCGGCGAGGTCCACAGGAAGATCGCGGTTCTGCGACAGGTTCTCCAAGTCCTTCGAAGACACACCCACCGCGTACACGTTCGGGGCGACATACTCGTCCCTGTCCGTAACCACCAGCGAGTCCTGGGCTTCTTGCTTGACCAGCTCCTCAACCTCTTCAGGCACAACCTTGCCGCCGAAGAGCGCCGCCATGGAATTGTCCAAGCCGCGCTGCAGGGAACTATCCAGCTTTGCCAGCCTGTCCATCACTGCCATTTCCTGCGCACCTCCTTTCTTCACATCAGAATTTAAGTAACCCGGACAGTATAGGTGCCGCACCCGACACGACCTATCCGCGCAGCGTGTCGGCCCCGTTATAGATACGGGGTAAAAGGTGGTGTGCGCTGGCGATTTGTAGTTTTTGTGAGGTGCGTTCTATATTAATCAAGTCGCCCGCCCGGGTGGCGGAATTGGCAGACGCGCTGGCTTCAGGTGCCAGTGTTCGCAAGAACGTGGGGGTTCAAGTCCCCCCCCGGGCACAACATGTTGTCTCGAGACACCGTTCCTACGGTGTCTCGAGATTCTTCGTTTTCGGAGTGCCCCGGGGCGGGGTGATTAGTAGGGTTCGGAGTGGTTGTGGGGGCGAGATTCCTGTGGGATTCGGCGGACAGCTGGTTGCCCCGGGCTCGGTGGGGTGCTGCCGAGGTGGGCTGATGTGGCGTGAGGCTGTCGTGGCGTTGCTTCGCGGCCTCAGGGAAGCGCAGGCAGGGGCCATCGCTTTTCGACGAGCGTTCCGCTGGTGCCCGGGGCCGATGCGAACGAGGTGCGGAACGATGTCTCGTGACATGGTTTTTCGCCGCCGTGGGGCAATCCCGGCAGCAGATGTGCCCACCGGAACGATGTGGTGAGACATCCCCGCAGGATGAACCGGAACGATCTCATGAGACATGCGGAACGATGTCACCGAACCAGACACCCCCGGGCACAATGTGTTGTCTCGAGACAATCGTTCCTACGGTGTCTCGAGATTTTCGTTTTTGAAGTGCCCCGGGGTGGTCAGTGGGGTTTACCCGTGAATTCTTCCAACGGTTAACAGGCGAGAGGGTGCAAGCGAAAAACCGCTCGCAAAAACCTTGCAGGTACATTGCCTCTGGATTAATGTTGCATGTGTTTCCGCTGCATAACCCCCTTGAAGGAGTCTCCGTGAACGACCGCAGAAAAAATGTGCCGAAGCGTAGGCAGCTTCGCAGATTCGGTACCGCCGCAGCTACGATCGCACTGGCTTTGGGCCAGGCTGTAAGTGTCGAATTGCCGACGCTCGGGGCGGCTCAAATCGCGAACGCGGCATCCTCGAACATCATCCAAAATACCGAGAATGTAGTGAAAACGAGGGTCAAAAATTCTTGGCTCGCGCTTTTTACGGTGAATCACATAAGCGCATCGTCGGATGGGAGAATTCAGGGTTTTCGCCTAGATGCACCGCAGGGCGAAAAATTCCTCAATTCGGGAACCTACACCGTCGAAATTCAGGGGCAGGCAATCCCGATGAAAGTCGAACCATATGAGGATTCGAGTGGCAGTCACCTTTTAGCCACGCTTCCGAGCCCGGTCACCTTGAGGCAATCTGACACCGTTTTTGTTAAATACCAGGGAAGTGATCAGGATGCGATGCCTTCTCAGATCACTGGATTTGAATATTATTTGGCGCCAGTTGCGCATAGCCGGCAACCGCTGAACCTCACGAACGCTTCGGGCGGGGGAGACCCGCTCTTCAGCACTGAAGATGCTTGTGTAACCGGCGGCGAGGTGGAGAAGACTGATGTAACTACGTGGATCTCCACTAGTTATTTCGGCCAGAAAACCACCACCCAAACGGCACAACGCAATCGGACGTATATCCGATACCGTGACATCGGATCTTCCGAGTTCACGGAGCTTCCAAAGGGAGACTCTGACTGGGTCTACAACTCGCTCGCGTATAACCCCGCCGACGGCTACCTCTACGCCATTTCCCAGGACAGGCCCTTAGACGGCTCAGATGCGAGTTACTGGAGTAGGAATATCGACCCGAGCCGAATCTACGGCACCCTTTTGAGGATCAGCCCAGTTACTGGCGAGGTTGCGCCTGTGGGTGAAATTAAGTTGGGTTCAAACCTGAATGACCCAATCTTTGAGCAAGACGCCCATGCTGGTTTCACCAATGGTGCTTTCGACGCCGACGGTAACTATATTTTTGCAAACAATGCGTCAAATGGCAGTGGGCGCATTTACCGACTTTCTGGGTCTGTTGGAGAAGATAATCTATGGATCCCCTCCAACAATTCATCGTACGTCACCGCAGAAGCTACAACGCTTTCAGGAGCACGCCCCCAGAACTCCAATGACTGGGCGTTTGCCGGTCTTGAGCAAAGTAAGTTCATCTGGTCGATTAGCTCCACTTATGATAAATCGGCACCCCGGAAACAGACGCTGTTTAGAACCGACACCGAGTCCGGAGTGACCGTTTCTTGGGATATCACCGACCTCGGTTTGCCAAACGGGGCGTACGGCAATGCATGGACCTATGGCAACGGAAATTTGGGGTTCAGTGAAAACAGCGCTGCTAAAGCGTTCGAGATTCACGTAACGAATCCTGAGATTGAGCTCACGGGCAGTAATGACGAAAATAAGTCTCAGGTAGTGGCATCGCTTGTGGGCACGGAAGAAAATTTCCCGACCGGATACAACAATGACGCAACTACAAACGCGTATGTGGTTGCTCAAAAGCCGTGTCCAGAGCCTGCAAACCCAGGTCTTGAACTCAAGAAGTTCATCAACGGTCGTGACGAGCACGCCCTGGTCAACGCCGGCGAGGACATGACCATCACGTACCGCATCACTAACACTGGTGCGACGCGTATAGAAGGCATCCTTCTCAAGGACCAGGTGCAAGAAAACAACACTGAACTGCAGCAGGCCGTCAACGACCAGCTGGGCTCCGACCCGTTCGATCTGGAGCCGGGGGAGTCCCGAGACGTAGAAGTTACAGTGAAGGCCCCGGTTGGCCGTCACGACAACACCGCGCGCTTGGAGGTCCCGCCGACAGTCACCCTCACGACAGTTCCGGAAGACGACGCTTCCTCTGACTCCCCGCAGCTAGAGCTGCTCAAGGAGATCAAGCGCGAGGACGAGGGCGAGGACGCATGGCGTGATGCTGAGGAGGCCGATGACGCGCTGCCGATCGGCAAGGGCGAGCGTATGCAGTTGCGTTACACCGTGCGCAACACCGGCTCAGTCGCGCTCAGTGGAGTGGACGTGGTGGACAAAGTCACCCGTCTCGACGATGGCGATGCCGACGAGTACACCAAGCTAATCAACGCCGAGCTGAAAACGGTTGGTCGCGGCCTAAAGCTGGAGCCGGGAGATGAGAAAGCCGTCGTAATTACGGTTGCGGCGCCTGGTGGCTACCACGTCAATGAAGCGTCCGCGACTGCCCAGCCAGTGACGGCGACCGAAACTGTGGTTAGCTCCGTTCCAGGAACGACGAATGAGAACACCACGGTCCCTGGCACGTTAACTACCGAGACTACGGTAGTGGAGCGTGTGCCGAACACGCCGACCAACAAGGCGCAGTCCACTCCCACCAGCGAGGTGACCCCACCCCCCGTCGTCGAAAACCCGCAGTTCTCGGTTGAGAAGCTGAGCAACCAGTCCGCCATCAACCTGGAGCGCAACCAGGATGGCAAGTACGCCTACACGGCGGAGTACACCATCATCGTCAGGAATGACGGCAAAGGCGACGGCGAGCACGCTGACATCTATGACGTGCCGCTGCGCGGTGTTGGTTTCGAGCTGAACTCCGTGCAGGTCGATGGCCAGGACGCGCCGCTGCAGAATGGCCGCTACAAGATTGCGGATGGTGCAGCTCTCGCAGCAGGCGAGTCCAAGACGTTCACCGTCACCGTCTCCGGCACTATCTCCGATGCTGCGGCAGGCAACCTACCGGCTGCCTACGGCCAGTGCGACGCCACCGGCGCGGACGCGACGAAGAACTCCGGCCTGCTCAACGTAGTCAACATGGACGGCGACTCGGACGGTCCGGACAACAACATTGTCTGTACGCCGGTTGAACTGCGTCGTCTGAACATCGAGAAGCGCATTGATGGCCGTGGAGAAGCCGTCGTGAAGCCGGGCGAGCCGATGGACATCTGGTACCGCGTCCGCAACACCGGCAACGTCACGCTCCACGACGTGAAGCTGTCGGACAACGTCCAGGAAAACAACAAGGCGCTGCAGGAAGAGATCACCAAGCAGCTCAACGGCCAGGACACCTTCGACCTCGAGCCAGGCGAGATCCGCGACGTGCACATCTCGGTTAAGGCTCCAAAGGGCGAGCACGTCAACGAGGCTCGCGCCGACGTCCCGCCGACCACGATCCCGCCGGTGACGCTCCCGCACACTACGGTCCCGGGCAAGCCGGTGCCGTCCACTGCCGTGTCCACCACGGCGAAGGCGAAGTCGCCGAAGATCACCATCAAGAAGTACGTCAACGGCCACGACGACGGCACTCCTGTACTTCCGGGCGAGGACATGGAGATCCTCTACCGCGTGGTCAACGAGGGCAGCATGCCTGTCGACGGCATCCGCGTCGTCGACAAGGTCACCCAGGCCACCGATAAGCAGGGCCTGCAGGCGGCAATCAATGCCGAGCTGGCGAAGGAGCCGGCGTTCAAGCTGGAGCCGGGCGGCGTGAAGGAGATCCGTATTACGGTGCCGGCACCGGCCGGCGGCCACGTGAACGAGGCCGTCGCCACCGCACCGGTGACCGTTCCGGGCACCACGGTTCCGCCGGTGACGGTCCCGCCGATCACGAAGCCGAGCACCACCATCCCGGGCTCTACCGTGCCGGGCACCACCGTTCCGTCCACTGTGGTCACCGTGACCGCGCCGCCAGATGAGGGCCGCTCGGAGTCGCCGCAGCTGGAGATCACCAAGTACATCAACGGCCGCGACGAGGGCGACGTCCTCGCAGCGAACGCTAAGAAGATGGAGATCACGTACCGCGTGCGCAACACCGGTGTCGGCGAGGTCAAGGGCATCACCATCGCCGACGAGGTCACCGAGGGCGAGGACATCCCGAACCTGGCAGACAAGCTCGCTGCTGTCGAACCGTTCGACCTCGCGCCGGGCGCGTTCAAGGACGTCACCATCGAGGTGACCGCGCCAAAGGGCGGCCACGTCAACGTGGCTAAGCCGGTCGTGCCGCCGGTGACCGTTCCGGCCACCACGATCCCGGGCACCACGAACCCGAACACGACCATCCCGCCGACCACGGTTCCGGAGCGCGAGGTGACTCCGACGACGACGCCGTCCGACGATGCGCGCTCGAACGTTGTGAAGCTGGAGCTGCTCAAGGACATCTGGAGCAACGACACCAACAACTGGAAGACCGCTGACAAGGTCGATGAGGCCGCAGACGCCGCAGTGGTGGACGCCAACGGCAAGATGCGTATCCGCTACACGGTGAAGAACACCGGTTCCTTGCCGGTTTCCGGCATCGGCATCGTCGACGAGGTCACCGAGCTGACCAAGGGCACCGACGAAGACAAGCAGGCGCTGACTGACGCAATTAACGCCGAGCTGGAGAAGTACGGCAAGGACTTCACGCTGCAGCCGGGCAAGTCCCGTGCAGTTGAGATCTCCGTGGACGCGCCGAAGCAGCGCCACATCAACGTGGCTAAGGTGACTGCACCGCCGGTGACTACGCTGCCGGGCTCCACCATCCCGGGTACCACCGTGATGACTACCACCAACGGCTCCACCGTCCCGGTGACCACCGTGACCCCGCGTGTGGTTGAGCCGTCCACCGTCACCCCGAACACCCCGTCCAACACCGCGCACGCGACCCCGACCTCCTCGACGACTCCGGTTGTCCCGGCTCCGGTTGATCCGCAGTTCGCGGTGGAGAAGCTGGGTAACCAGTCTGGTATCTCGCTGGAGCGCAACAAGGACGGTAAGTACGGTTACTCTGCTGAGTACACGATCCGCGTGCGCAACACCGGCCAGGTTGCCGGTGAGCACGCGAAGGTGTGGGATGTGCCGGTGCGCGGTGTCGGCTTCGACATCAACTCCGTCACCATCGACGGCACCGAGGTCAAGCCGAATTCCGGCCGTTACCTCATCAGCGACAAGGCTGAGCTCGCAGTTGGCGAGTACAAGGACTACCAAGTGGTGGTCAACGGCACCCTCGCCGATAAGGCTGCAGACGCGCTGCCGGCCGCTGTCGGTCAGTGCGAGGCTGTGACCCCGGGTAACCCGGGTGCTGGATCCGGTCTGGTCAACACGGTGCAGATGGCGGGCGATTCCGATGGCCCGGACAACAACATCGTCTGCGAGCCGGTTGAGCTGCGCCGCCTGAACATTGAGAAGCGCATCGACGGCCGCGAGTCTGCGCCGGTTACCCCGGGCGAGAAGATGGAGATCTGGTACCGCGTCCGCAACACGGGCAACGTCACCCTCTCCGGCATTACGCTGGCAGACCAGATCAAGGAAGACAACAAGGAGCTCCAGGCGGAGATTGACGCTGAGATCGCCAAGATCGAGGCGTTCGACCTCGCGCCGGGCGAAGTCAAGGATGTGACGTTCGAGGTCACCGCGCACGAGGGCGAGCACACCAATGAGGTCGAGGCCCAGGTGCCGGAGACCACCGTGCCGGGCACGACCCGCCCGGAGACCTCCATCCCGGAGACCACCGTCCCGCCGGTGACCGTCCCGGGCACCACCAACTCGGAGACCACGGTTCCGGAGACCACCATTCCTGGCTCGACCATCCCGGCGACGACCATCCCGGGCACCACTGTGCCGGGCCGTTCGGTCCCGCCGACCACGGTGACCGCCACCGCGCACGCGAACTCGCCGAAGCTGGAGATCAAGAAGTACATCAACGGCTACGACGACGGCACGCAGGTGGCGCCGGGCGAGGACATGGAGATCCTCTACCGCGTGGCCAATACGGGCTCTGTGCGTATCGACGGCATCCGCCTCGACGACGAAGTCACCGAGGCCGCCGACGAGCAGGTGTCCAAGGCGCTTCAGCGCGACATCAATGCCGCGCTGAAGAACGAGGCGCCGTTCGCGCTGGAGCCGGGTGAGGTGCGCGAGGTTCGCATTACGGTGCCGGCGCCGGCTGGCGGTCACGTGAACGTCGCAAAGCCGATCGTTCCGCCGGTGACCGTCCCGGGTACCACGATCCCGGGTACGACGAACCCGAACACCACGGTGCCGGGTACGACGGTGCCGTCGACGGTGGTCACCGTGACCACCCCGTCGGACGACGCCCGCTCGGATTCGCCGATCCTGGACATCAAGAAGTACATCAACAACATCGACGACGGCGACATTGTCACCCCGGGCGATGACATGGTGATCACCTACCGTGTCTTCAATAAGGGCAACGTCGACGCCAAGGGCGTCACCATCGCCGACGAGGTCACTGAGGGCTCCAAGGCAACCAAGGCGGACCTGACCAAGCAGATCAAGGCGGAGCTGGACAAGCTCAAGCCGTTCGATGTCCCGGCCGGCGGCTACCACGACGTGGAGATCACGGTCAAGGCACCGGAGGGCGGTCACGTCAACGTGGCACGTCCGGTGGTGCCGCCGGTGACCGTGCCTGCGACCACCATCCCGGGCACGACGAACCCGCGCACCACGATTCCGGAGACCACGGTCCCGGAGCGCGTGGTCACGCAGACGACCACCCCGTCCGACGACGCCCGCTCCGATTCGCTGCAGCTGGAGATCCTCAAGGACATCTTCAGCCTGGAAGACAACGAGTGGCACGCCGCCGACTCCGAGGACGACGCGGCGGTTGTGGACGCGAACGGCAAGATGCGCGTGCGCTACACGGTGACTAACACCGGTTCCGTCACGCTCAGCGACATCGACATCATCGATAAGGTCACCCGCCTGGACGAGGGCGACCAGCAGGCGCTCACCGATGCGCTCAACGGTGCGCTCGAGGCTGAGGGCCGCGGCTTCACCCTGAAGCCGGGCGAGAAGAAGGTCGTCGAGATTACTGTCGACGCACCGAAGGGCTACCACGTCAACGAGGCCATCGCGACGGCCCCGGCGGTGCCCACCACCCAGACGCAGGTCTCCTCGGTGCCGGGCACCACCGACGCCACGACGACGGTGCCGGGCTCGCTGACCACCACCGTGGTCACCACCGAGAAGACGCCGAACGTGCCGACGAACACCGCGCAGGCAACGCCGACCACCTCGGCAACCACCCCAGTGCCGCCGCCGGTCACGACGACTGTGGCGCCTGAGCAGCCGCAGTTTGCCGTCGAGAAGCTTGGCGCCCGTGCGGGCAACGTTGCGCTGACCCGCAATGAGGAGGGCAGCTACGACTACTCCAACGAGTACGTCATTCGCGTGCGCAACTCCGGCCTGGTCGACGGCGAGCACGCCACCATCTGGGACGTGCCGCTGCGCGGCGCTGGCTTCACGGTCAACGAAGTGACTGTCGACGACAAGGCTGTGGAGGTCGAAAACGGCCGCTACAAGGTCGCCGACGCCGCCGCGCTGAAGGCAGGCAAGTACAAGGACTTCCACGTCACCGTCACCGGCACGCTGGCTGAGGCCGCGGCGAACAACCTGCCGGAGGCTGTCGGCCAGTGCACCGCCGAGGGTGCGAACCCGGGTGCGGATTCCGGCCTGGTCAACGTGGCCAACATGTCCGGCGACTCGGACGGCCCGGGCAACAACGTTGTCTGCACGCCGGTTGAATTGCGCCGCCTGAACATTGAAAAGCGCATCAACGGCCGCGAGGACGCCTCCGTCACTCCGGGCGAGAAGATGGAGATCTGGTACCGCGTTACCAACACCGGCAACGTGGAACTGAACGACATCGCACTCGCGGATCAGATCCGCGAGGACGACCCGGAGCTGCAGGAGGAGATCAACGCGGAGCTGGCCGAGAAGGCCAAGCCGTTCAACCTTGCGCCGGGCAACTTCCAGGACATCCGCATCGAGGTCACCGCGCCGGAGGGCGAGCACGTCAACGAGGCACGCGCCGAGGTGCCGGAGACCACGGTTCCGGAATCCACCCGTCCGGGCACCACGATCCCGGGCACGACCGGCCCATCCACCACGGTGCCGCCGGTGATCATCCCGGAGACCACCATCCCGGGCACCACTGAGCCGGGCACGACGGTGTCCACCACCGCGCGTGCGAACTCGCCGCTGCTTGAGGTGAAGAAGTTCATCAACGGCCGCGACGAGCACGCCCTGGTCAACGCCGGCGACGACATGGACATCACCTACCGCGTGACCAACAATGGCACCCTGCCGATCCGCGACATTCGCCTCACCGACGAGGTGCAGGAGGACAACGCCGAGCTGCAGCAGGCCATCGACGCCCAGCTGGGCAAGGTCGCCCCGTTCGCGCTGGAGCCGGGCGAATCTATGGACGTGACCGTGACCGTGAAGGCCCCGGCCGGCCGCCACGACAACGTCGCGGGCGTGACCGTGCCGCCGGTGACCATCCCGGCCACCACGATCCCGGGCACCACGAACCCGCACACGACCGTGCCGGGTACCACGGTGCCGTCGACAGTGGTGACTGTGACCGCGCCGCCGGATGACGCCTCCTCCGACTCCCCGCAGCTGGAGATCCTCAAGGAGATCAAGCGCGAGGACGAGGGCGACGACGCATGGCGCGACGCCGAAGAAGCCGGCGACGCACTGCCGATCGGCGAGGGCGAGCCGATGCAGCTGCGTTACACGGTGACCAACACCGGTTCGGTGGCGCTCGAGGGCGTGGATGTTGTGGACAACGTCACCCGCCTGGACGAGGGCGACGCCGACGAGTTCACCGCGCTGATCAACGACGAGCTGGAGAAGGCAGGCCGCGGGCGTGCCCTCGAGCCGGGCGAATCCGCCAAGATCGTGATCACGGTGGCGGCGCCGGCTGGCTACCACGTCAACGAGGCGATCGCGACCGCCCCGCCGGTCACCGCCACCGAGACTGTGGTCAGCTCCGTCCCGGGCACGACCAATGAGACGACGACGGTTCCGGGCAGCTTCGTCACCGAGACCACGGTGGTGGAGCGCACCCCGAACACGCCGACGAACAAGGCGCAGTCCACCCCGACCACGGGTGCGGCACCGTGCGAGTGCGAAGTCACCACCATCACGGAGACCCCGGATCCGGTGACCACCACCTTGGCAGGTGAGCTGACCACCATCACCCCGGACCCGGTGACCTCTGAGGTGACCATCACGGAGACCCCGGACCCGGTCACCTCCGAGGTGACCACCACGGAGATCCCGGAGCCGATCGTCACCACTGTGGTGCAGACGCAGGATCCGATCACGGTCACTCGCACCACGCCGGTCACCACCGTGCAGACGGTGACGCCGGAGCCGCAGACGGTGGTCACCACCGTTGAGGGTCCGGAAGTGACCACCACGCCGGATGTTCCGGGCCAGGTGGTTGTGGTTGTGGACGACTCCGGCAAGACCGTCACCGAGGTCGCACCGACCCCGGTGGATGGCTACACCCCGCCGGTGACCGCGACGGCAACGTACACGCTGCCGCCGGTGGTCACGGAGACACTGCCGCAGGTCACGGTCACTGAAGTGGGGACGAGCACCCCGGCCGTGGTCACCCCGACGGGCACGCCGGACGAGGGCAGCGTCCTCGGCCGCTGTGTGGCCAACGCGGTGCGCTCGCCGATCCTGTACATGGTGCCGCTGCTGCTGGCGGGCCAGGTGCTGGGTGAGGTCGCAGCCCCGTACGTCAAGGCGGTCAACGACCAGTTCAACCAGATCTCCGCGGAGATCCAGGACGAGATCCGCCGCAAGACGCCGAACTTCGGTCACGGCCGTCGCGGTCACGAGAACGAGCAGGTTGCCGAGCTGCGCGCGAAGGCCGAGGCCGCCAACCGCATGCTGCAGGAACTGGCAATGCGCCCGGAGGTGCAGGAGTACGGCCAGTGGGCAGCCATCGCCGCGGGCGTGGTTGTCGCGGGCTCCGTCCTCTACGATTGGTGCACCAACGAGGCTGGCGAGGCGTTCACCGCCATCGGCCCGAACAAGTCCAGCTCCATCGACGACGTTCGCGTGGGCGGCTCCTCGCTCCGCGGCCGCGGCGATGAGGCCGAGACCATCGTCGCGCCGGTGACCGACACCAACGCCGACGAGGCAACTGGCGAGGCTGAGGATGGTTCCTCTGAGGGATCCTCGGATGGATCCTCCGGCAGCTCGGATGGCTCCTCTGACGGATCCTCCGGCTCCTCGAAGTAACCCCTCGAGCGCGTAGAACCCCGGCAGGTCGAACCACCTGCCGGGGTTCTTTGCTGCCCGAGCCCTTTGCCCGAGCCCCTTGCCTCGCAAACCAGGAGCAAGCACCCAGGAGCATGGGCCTAAAACGGCTTTCCTCCGGTGTGCTTGCTCAGGGTCTGCGGAACATGTCGACGGCTTCCTGCAAGTCCGGCGGCAGCGCCACGTTGCGCCCCGGTCCGATCGGTGTGTAGCCCTTCGGCTTCACCTGCACGGGAAGCAGGCCCCGGGCAGCCGGCCACGCGTTGCGGATGCGTTGGATCAAATCGTCTTCATCGCCCCAGAAGTTGCTGGTGTAGAAGTGCAAGACTTTGTATCCGCGCTCGGCGAGCCAGTCGTCACGCACACGCTGCTTGCGCAGTACGTCATGGGGGACCTCCTCGTATTTTTCCCACCCGTCGACCTCCACGACGAGGTTGTCGCCGATGAGGAAGTCAACCCGGTACGGTCCGATCGCCGCCTGGGTGCGGTACGGGACCCCGTGGGCATCGAGGATCAGGCGCAGGAGGGACTCGTAGGGCGAATCCGAAAGTTTGCTGGCCAGCGGGAGCGCTTTGCGGGCGTTGGCGATTCCTTTCGTGCCGGCGAGCCGGGAGATGGTGGCGCGGAACTGGTGCAGCAGTTCCGCGTACAGGTGGTCGCCGTGGCCGGAGAGCACGCTGTCTATCGCTATGACGCCTTCGCGCACGCCGCGTTCACGGGCAATGTCGATGGCGGTGCGGATCGCGTTGGTGTAGCGCACGGGCCCGTCATAGATGATGTCGGCTTCCGGGATCTGCCGGTGGCGGTACTCGTACCCGGTCCAGCCGCCTTTGGTGGAGGCCGGGCGCCCATTCGGCACCGCAAGCGTGACGGGTTCGTTGCGTGCGATGGTCCACACACCGTTCAGCCTGGCTGCCGAGCAGTCGATGAGTACCGCGCGTCTGCTTTGGCACCCGGCTGCGTAGCACCGCAAAAACGCCCGCTGGTACTCCTTGAGCTTCTTCCACGTCGCGGCGCAGAAGTAGATCGACTTGGTCAGCTGCACCATCTCGCCGTCACTGATGCGCCGGTGCGTTTCGGTGTCCACGGACGACACCCTCCGCAGGTCGACGAGCTTTTCCCGCAGCTCTTTCTTCCGCGTGTCTTTCATTAGTCCCCCCCCTTGACTAATTACCCCGCTGCGGAGACTACCGGAGGCGCGTTGCTTCCGCCTGCGCACCCCTCACAGACCCTGAGCAGAACCCCCGGAGCATGGGCCGAAAACAGCCATGCTCCGGGGTGATTCCTCCTGGTTTGCGGGAAAGAGGCGGGAAAAGCGGCGGAAAAGGCAAAAGGTGAGGACCGACACTTTACTGCCCGGAACCCTTGTGCAAGCTGAGAGTCAGCGTTAGGGTGCGCGTGTGTTTACGGAACGTGAGGTCGTCGTAAAGCAAACAAAAGCTCTTGGCCGCGACACGTTCGCGATTGAGGGACCGGGTGGGACCCCGCTGGGCACGGCCCGTCAGACACTCAAGATGAGCGATTTGGTCAAGGCGTCGCGCGGGGTGGAGGTCTTCGATGCGGATGGCGCGCATGTGCTGAGCATTGAGGATCCGGTGAACTTCATCCGCGATAAGTACATCGTGCACCTGGTCACCCCGCCGCTGCAGCTGGCCAAGCTGACAAAGCGGTTTTCCTGGATCGGGGCGAAGTTCGATGTGGAGATGGCTGGCCTGCCGGACGTGCAGATCCAGGGCCAGGCCTTCCAGCTGAACTACACACTGACCAGCCAGGGGCGCGTGGTCGCGCGCGTGGACGCCGAGTATTCCGGCATGGGGCGGATGCTCATGGGCAAGACCAGCTACCGGGTGCGCATTGAGCCCGGGCTGGACGAGCGCCAGCACGCGGCGGTCATCGGCATCACGCTGGCGATTGACATGCGCCGCGCGAAGATGCGCAGGAACTCGAGTTAAGGGGCTTTTTGCTTTGCGACGGCTCCGTGGCCCCGCAGCGGGGGTAAAAAACGGGGGTAGGGGGTAAAACGGGATTGCTGAACAATCCGCCGATCTTTGAACAATCCGGTGCACACACCGGTATTTCACGGGAAAAACCGGGCTACCTGAGAGGCAATGAGTTGTATGTTCAACCCGAATGCGCTGGTAGAGCCGTGATTAGTCAGCATTATGCAAGAAAACACCTGAAAGTGCATAGTATGCAGTTGTGGTGGATTGTTCAACCATCTAACGCCGCGCGCGGTTCGATCGTTCAACAAAGCTGACGAAATCGCGGAAGTACCACCCGGATTGCTGAACAATCCGCAGGCCACAATGGGTGGAAACGTTGAACAATCCGGAAAGAATGTTCAACGATTTCAAGGTTTTTTCAGGCTTTCCCCGAGCGGTTTACCAGCGCATATTTGGTGCATAAACTCGTGGATGTAACAAAGAGAACACACCATCAAGGAGTCACCGAGATGCGAGCAGCATTCCGAAACACCATCGCCGCAGTAGTTGCCGCCGCCATCGCGGTGTCCGGCGTTACCGTCGCAGGCGCAGCTGAGGAGGTTCAGCTAGCGCCAGTGCGCACTAACACCGCAACGCTTATCGACTCCGATGGCGACGGCATTCCGGATATCTGGGAGGAACAAGGCGTCGTGTTAGCCGACGGCACGGAAATCCCCCTGCCGGACTGGGGCGCGGACCCCAACCGCCCGGATGTGTTCCTCCAGCTGAATTGGATGGCTTCCGAATACGACACTCTGGGCTGCAACACGTCCGCCGCCCGCGAGTGCGCAAGCGCCAACCGCACCTCCTACGCCCCGTCGACGCAGGCCCTGGATGATCTGGTGGACCTGTTCGACGATCACGGTATTAACCTGCACATCGACGCCGGTGCGCACTACACCAACATCGCCAACTACACCGATACTCACGGCGGCGAGAGCATCGACTACCGCGACGTCTACTTCAGCCCGAGCCGGCACGAGGCGTTCCAGCTCATCGACAACATCAACGCCCTCGGCGAGCGCGACAACATCTTCCGCTCCGGCGTACTCGGCGACCGGATGCGTGCAGGCTCGAATGCCACGGGCCTGTCGCTGGTGGGCGATAACGCCTTCTACATCGCCAACCCAGGCGGGCGCGCCACCGACATGCAGGTGCGCAACACCATCCTGCACGAGTTCGGCCACACGTTGGGCCTGCGCCACTGGGGTGCCGCCAAGTACGTCGAGGACTTCGCTGAGGGCTCGCCGATGCAAGACGGCTACCACTCGGTGATGAACTACAACCACCAGTTCGACTACTTCAACTACTCCGAGCAGCCCTACTTCGCCAACACCCCGCAGGGTAGGGTGTTCATCCCCGCCGACTGGGACAGCCTGGAAATCGACAGCCCGCGTATCGGTGTCTACGCCGAATCCATCGGCGCCCGCGCCGACATCGCCGACAAGGCAGACGTTGAAGAGGTTGCACAGCCCGAGGAAAACGTCGAGACCACCCAGCCTGCACCCGTCGAGGTCGCCGAAGAACACGCAATGGTCGAGCTCGTCCCGGCCGAAGAAATCACCGAGGAACCAGCCGTAGACGCCGAGTCCCAGCCGGGTGCCACCCCCACCACACCGGCCCAGGACGAACCCAAGGCCCACCCCAAGGTCGAAGAAGTCAAACCCGCCAAGGCAGACACCCCGAAGCAGACCAACAACCAGACCAACAACCAGCCCAACATCGCAATCATCATCGGCGGTGTCATCGCAGCCCTAGCAGCCCTCGGCATCGGCGCAGCATTCTTCGCAATGCGCTAAGAGCAACAAATACACAGAGTGCGTCCCGCAACCGGGGCGCACTTTTTTGTGCGCGGTACCATCTGCCCATGACTAAGGCGCAGCGCTGGGGATTTTTCGCGGTGGTTTCGCTCGGGCTACTCATGATCGGCCTGGATAACTCCATCCTCTATACGGCGCTGCCGGCGCTGGAGCACGCGCTCGGCGCGGGCCCGGAGCAGGGCCTGTGGATCATCAACGCGTACCCGCTGGTGCTCTCCGGCCTGCTGCTGGGCACCGGCGCGCTGGGCGACAGGGTGGGCCACCGCCTGATGTTCATCGTGGGCCTGACCATCTTCGGCCTGGCCTCCCTGGGTGCGGCGTTCGCGCCCGGGCCGCTGGAGCTGATTGTCGCGCGCGGGATTCTCGGTATGGGCGCGGCGGTGATGATGCCGGCCACGCTCGCGCTGATCCGCCTGACGTTTCCGGACGAGCGCGAGCGCAACACCGCCATCGGCATCTGGGGCTCGGTGGCGGTGGCGGGCGGCGCGCTCGGCCCGGTGGTCGGCGGCGCGCTGATCCAGCATTTCTGGGTCGGCTCCGTCTTCCTCATCAACGTGCCCATCGTGGTGATCGCGCTGGTGCTCACCGTCGCGCTCGCGCCGGAAAACCTGCCCAACCCGGACAAGCAGTGGGACGTGGTCTCTTCCTTCTACGCCCTGGTCGCGCTGTCGGGCCTGACCATGGCCATCAAGCAGGCCGCCCAAAGCCCCGCCTCCACTCTCGCCGCCCTGGCCGCGGCCGCCGTCGGTGCATGGTTGTTCGTGCGCCGCCAGCACCGCCTCGTGGACCCGCTGCTGACCTTCGACATCTTCCGCTCCCGCCTGTTCACCGGCGGCGTCCTCGCGGCAGCCGGCGGCATGTTCGTCCTCGCCGGCGCCGAACTGATGACCACGCAGAAGCTGCAGCTTGTCGACGCACTCACGCCCCTTACCGCCGGCGCCACCGTCGCCGTGATGGCCTTATCCGCCATCCCGGCCTCCGTCCTCGGCGGGGCATATCTGCACAAGATCGGCTTCCTGCCGTTGATCACGGGAGGGTTTTTCGGGGCGGTAGTGGGGGCGGTGGCGTTGGCGACCGGATGGACGTCGATAGGCATGGTGCTTTTGGGGCTGTCCGCTGGTTCGGTGATGAGTGTCTCCTCGATCGCGATCATCGGGTCCGCCCCGATGCACCGCTCCGGGATGGCCGCGGGTGTGGAGGAGGTGTCCTACGAGCTGGGCACGCTGGTTACCGTGGCGCTGACGGGGTCGCTGCTGCAGGCGGCGCTGGACCGCGGGGTGGAGTACACGGACGCTTACAACGGGGTGATCGGCGTGCTGGCTGCGGGCGCCGCGTGTTTTGCTGTGGCCACCTGGTGGTGTTTCCGCGACAACCCGAAGTCTGGAGGAGTCGATGCCTGACATGAACCCCCGCGCGTGGCACCGCAAAGCCTCGCGCCCGGTGAGCATCTGGATGGCGGTGTTCATCCTCGTCGGCCTTGCGCACCCGTTCATCCCGGACGGGTCGTGGCTGCTCATCCACATTTTCACGCTGGGGATTTTGACCAACTCGATTATGTTGTGGTCCCAAAACCTCACCGAGCGCTTCTTGGGGCAAAAGCTTGACCACGCTTCACGGCCCGCCCAACTGACCCGCACCTACCTCTTCAACGCCGCCACCATCGCCGTGCTGGTGGGGCAGCTTGCCCGGTGGTACTGGCTGGTGTGGGTTGGTGCTGCGGTGGTGGCGGTCGTGCTGGCCTGGCACGCGGCGGTGCTGGTGCGCCAGGTGCGTTCGGCGCCGCGCCAGCACGCCGGGGTGTTGGGCTTTGTCGCCTCCGCGTGCTGCCTGCCGGTGGGTGCCGTCTTAGGCGCGGCGCTTTCCGCGGGGCTGCCGGGGCAGTGGCATTCCGCGGTACGCCAGGCGCACATGTTCACCAACGTGGGCGGCTTCGTGGGGTTCGCGGCGATGGGTGCGTTGAGCGTCCTGTTCCCGGCGATGTGGCGCACCCGCGGCCAGGATCGCGTCGGCGTGGCGCTCGCGCTGGCCGGCATTGGTGTTGCTGTGGCGGTGGCGGGCTCGCTGCTGCGTCTGCCCGTGGTGGTGGGCGCGGGCACCGTGGTGATCCTGGCCGGCTGGGTGTGGCTCTACCAGGGGTTCGTGGCCAGCGCGCTGACGGTGCTCAAGGATCCGCGCGACCGTGTGACCTACCCGGCGCTGTCCGCGCTGTTCGCGGTGACCTGGCTTATCGGCGGGCTGACCTGGTATGCGGTGCGCCTGTTCGGCGGGGCGGGGGAGATTCCCACCCTGCCGCTGCTGCTCGGGTTCGCCGGCCAGCTGCTCATTGGCACCATGAGCTACCTCATGCCCACCACCATGGGCGGCGGGCCGGCGGCGGTGAAGGCGGGTCTGCGGGAGCTCAACCGGGGCGCCTACCTGCGCGCCGGCCTGTTCAATGCGTCGCTTCTGGCCTGGCTCGTGGTGGACAACTCGCATGCCCGCATCGTGCTGTCGTTTGTCGCCTTCGGTGTGCTGGTGGCGTTTCTGCCGCTCATGGCGCGTGCAGTGAAGGCGCAGGTGGCCGTGATTAGATCACGTCGACCTTAAACGTCATCCCCATCGTCTTGTGCCCGGCGATGGTGCACCACCCGCGGGTGTCCTTGTTGAATTCCCCGAAGTAGGTCGTGCTGGCCTCGCCGGGGGAGAGCCGGCCGGAGTTGGCCTCCCCGATTTTCAGGTCGTGCTCCTTCTCGCCGTCGTTGACCAGGTTGACCACCAGCTTGGTGCCGCGCGGGACCTCGATCCGGTCGGGGACGTAGCGCATACGCTCGATGCGCACGTCCGCGGTGACAACGTCGTCGCCGGTGGGCAGTTCACCTTCTTGGGACTGCGTGATCACCGCCGTAGCGGCGACGGCTGCGACACCCGCGGCGACAACCGTCCACGCTGCAGCATCTACCGCACGTGACATCGGGTCAGCTCCTCCCAAAAACCAAGTTGTCCAACATCTTAGATTGGAATATAATGCGGACGTAACAACAAGCCACTTCCAGGAGAACGCGTATGGAACGCCCTCGCGCGCCCCGTCCCGCCGGTGATTTGCTCAACGCGGTCGGCCACCTCAGCCTAAAGCAGCTCGAGGTGTTTCACGTGATCCAGGAAAACCCGGACGGCATCCAGGTCGCCGAAATAGGCAAATCCCTGGGCATGCACCCGAACACCGTGCGCGGCCACCTGGAGGAGCTCCTGTCTGCGGGAGTGGTCTCCCGCCGCGTCGCCCCCGGCACCGGCCGCGGTCGCCCCTCGCACGTTTACACCGCCCGCGTGGCGCGCACGAACCTGGCCTCTCATTCCATGATCGCCCTGGTGGAGGTGCTGGCCAGCACCCTGGCCGACCAGGACACCGACAGCGCGAAGCGTCTCGGCCGCCAGTGGGCCGAGCGGGTGAACACCCGCCGCCACGAAAACCTGCGGGTGGACCTGGACACCGCGGAGCGCCACACTTGCCAGACCCTGCGCGAAATGGGCTTCGACCCGGTGCCGCGCCCAGACGCCACCAGTGCCAAGGTGCGCGAGATCGGCCTCAACGCCTGCCCCTTCATTGCCGAAGAGGGCGTCCGCCCCGCCCCGGTGGTCTGCGCGTTGCACGAGGGCTTTTTGGACCGGGGCGCCGGCGACGTGGAGGCGCAGCTTATGCCGCACGACCGCCCCGGCCAGTGCGGCACCCGCCTGACCAAACGGGAGGTTTAGGCCACCAGCCAGTCGTTCGGGCTAAACAGCTCGTAGTACACGTTGGCGGGGGCCTTCTCAGCGGGCAGCTGCATCAGGTCCTCGCGCAGCGCCTGGAGGAAGCCGGTGCCGCCGCAGAGGTACACGTCCGCGCCGGCGAGGTCGAGCGCGCCCACGTCGACGCGCTCAGCGTCGCCGCGGAAGTAGGTCTGCAGCGACCCATCCTTCAGTTCATCCACCAGCTCGCGGGTTTCCTGCGCCTGCGCCCAGGATTCCTCGGAGTCGTCGGAATGCACGTACGTCACCCGGCGCGGGTCATCGCTCTGCGCCAGGTGGCGGAGGATGCCGGTCAACGGAGTGGAGCCGATGCCGGAGGAGATCAGCACGACCGGCCGCTCGCCCGGCTGCAGCACCAGGTCGCCGGCGGCCAGTGTCACGTCCACGGTATCGCCGACATCGACGCGCTCCTGCAAAAACGTGGAGACCTCGCCGTCTTTCTGCACCGCGATGCGGTAACGCGCCGGGCTGCCTTCGATGATGGAGTATTGGCGCAGCTGACGTGCGCCGTCGTCAAGCTTGACGCCTATAGACGTGTACTGGCCCGGCTTCGGCTGCGTAAAGTCGCCCTCCACGGTGAAAGCTGTCACGGTGCTCGAAAGATCGGTCTTTTCCACCACCGTGCCGCGGCGGAACACGTCGCCGTCGGCGACCCCGTCGGAGGCGTAGAGGTCCTTCTCGGCCTTGATCAGCACGTCTGCCATGAGCCAGTACACCGCGCTCCACGCCTCTGCCACCTCGGGCGTGACGGCGTCGCCGAGCACCTCTGCGATCGCGGCCATCAAGTTCTCGTACACGATCTGGTACTGCGCCTCGGTCACGCCGAGGGAGACGTGCTTGTGGGCGATGCGGTCGAGCATGACCACCGGGTCGGGCGCGGAGTCGTCCACAAGATGCGAGGCGAACTTCACCACTGACGCCGCGAGCGCCTTCTGCTGCGCCTGCTGCTTTTGATTGCCGCGGTTGAACAGGTCGGAGATGAGCTCGGGGTGGGCCGCGAACATCTTGGAGTAGAAGGTGTTCGCAATGGTCTGGATGTTTTCGCCCACCGGTTGGAGCGTCGCCTTGACGGTGTCGGCGTGCTCCTGGGAGAGGTGTGCGTGCGTTGAATCTGGGAGTGTGTCGTTGTACATAAACCCGATTATATCCGTTTTAAATTCCTTCGCAGGGTGGGCCTCTACACTTGCCCTATGCTCTCGTCAGTCAACGACCACCTCCAGGCCATCGTGGACAACGTCCGCGACCAAGACAGCGGCGAACTCGCCGACTACATCGACGTGCTCAAAAACGCCGATCCGGACAAACTCGCCCTGGCCATGTGCACCACGGACGGCCACCTGTACGCCATCGGCGATGCGGACTACGAATTTTCCATCCAGTCCATCTCCAAACCCTTCGTCTACGCACTCGCGCTGGACATGTACGGCCCCGATGAGGTGCACCAGCACGTGGGTGTGGAGCCGTCCGGCGAGGCGTTCAACGCACTTTCGCTTGACGACGACGGCCGCCCCGCCAACCCCCTCATCAACGCCGGCGCCATCACGGTCAACCAACTCATCGGCGGCCCCGACATCCCGGTAGAGCAGCGCAGCGAGAAACTGCGCGACTACTTCTCCCGCCTGGCCGGCCGCGAGCTGACCATGGACCAGCGCGTGCTCGACTCCGAACTGGAAAGCGCCGAGCGCAACAAGGCGTTCGCCCACATGCTTCGCGACGGCGGCATGATCACCGACGACGCCCACGACGCCGTGGCCAGCTACATCGCCCAGTGCGCAGTGCTGGTCACCGTCGGCGACCTCGCCACCATGGCCGCCACGCTGGCCAACGGCGGCACCCAACCCGTCACCGGCGAGAAAATCCTCTCCGCCGAAGCGGCGCGCCTCGCCCAGGCTGTCATGGTTTCCGCGGGCATGTACGACGCCTCCGGCCAGTGGATGGTCAACGTGGGCATCCCCGCCAAATCCGGTGTGGCCGGCGGTCTGATCGGCACACTGCCCGGGCAGCTCGGGATCGCGTCGCTAAGCCCGCGGCTGAACAAGCAGGGCAACTCGGTGCGCGGCGTGAAAATCTTCCGCGAACTGTCCAAGTCCATGGGGCTGAACCTGCTGTCCTCCAACTTCTACCTCGCGCCGGGCATTAAGTCCGTGGAGCGCCGCGAGGGCGCCGACATCGTGGAGCTGCAAGGCATGATCAACTTCACCGCCGCCGAGAAGATCCTGCGCGGGCTGGCGCAGCGCCGCCTCCACGGCGAGAAACTGATCTTCGACGTCTCCAACGTCACCGGCTTCAACAAAGCCGGCCGCGACCTGATCAAAGACGGGCTGATGAAGTACAAGGACGACGGTTTCGAGGTGGCCATCTACGACCCGGACCACACCCTGTCCGACTGGACCTTCGCCGACGGCACCACCGCCCAAGCCATCCGCGACTTCACCGCCTCCTTCTCCGTGCCAGCCACCCGCGAGGAGGTCTACCGCGCGATCACCAAACCCAACAGCTGGTGGGACCAGAAGGTCGAGGGTGAGGCCGGCGTGAAAGGCGGCGAGTTCCACGCCGAGGAGGGCGACTTCTCCGTGCAAGAAGCCGACGACGGCAAACGCGTGGTTTGGAACGTCGAACCCACCGAAGGCGAATGGGACGACACCTCGCTCATCTTCGACATCTCCGAAGACGACGACGGAGAAACCAAGGTCAATTTCACCCACCGCGGCATGCGCCCGCACGACCGCGGCTACGAAGAAATTGCCAAGACCTGGAAGGACCGCATCGCCAAGGGCCTGCAGCCTTTGATCAACCGGGAGGAAAATTTGTAGCGTTCAAGACGGAAAATTCGTAGCGTAGGAGACGGAAAATTAGTAGTGTAGGGCGCTATGAGTTACCTTCCGCGAGCTGTCGACGCGCAGCTTGACCAGCTCATTTCGCACGCTGCGGCAATTGCGCTGGAAGGGCCTAAAGCAGTAGGAAAAACCGAAACCGCGCGTCGCCGCGCCTCCACCGTTATGCGGCTGGATACGCAGGAGGGCGCCGGCGTGCTCGCCGCCGACCCCAACTTCAGCGCAGAAAAATCCGGCACAATCCTCATCGATGAATGGCAACGCCACCCTGAGTCCTGGGACTATGTGCGCCGCGCTGTCGACGAGGGCGCCGCGCCCGGCCGTTTCCTCCTCACCGGGTCAGCCACACCGGCGGCGGGCACGGACACACACAGCGGGGCCGGTCGAATCCTATCCTTACGAATGCGGCCGTTGGCGCTGTTTGAACGGGCGGGGGCGGAGCCGTCGATAAGCATGGGCGAGCTGTTCCAGGGCGGGGCAGCAATCGCAGGTGAGACCGACAAAACGCTCAAGCACTACATCGACGCCATCGCATCCGGCGGCTTTCCCGGGTTCTATGAGGCGCCCCCGGCGCTGCGCAACCAGCAGCTCGACTCGTACCTTGCACGCGTGGTGGACCGTGACCTGCCGGAGCAGGGCTACACCGCGCGCAACCCGGCGGCGCTGATGAACTGGCTGGCGGCGTACGCGGCGGCGAGCTCGACCACCACGAGCTACCAGGAGATCCTCGACGCCGCGACGCCCGGGGAGTCCAACAAGCCCGCCAAAACCACAACCATGGTGTACCGCGAGAAACTCGCCGAGGTGTGGATGCTGGACCCGGTGCCGGCGTGGGACATGCGGCGGTCCCCGTTCGCGGGCCTGGCAAAGGCGCCGAAGCACCAGCTCGCGGATCCCGCGTTTGTGCTCCGGCTTTTGGACATTCCCGCCGCGAAGCTGACCGGCCGGTTCAACTACCTGCTTGGCCCGCTCTTCGAGTCCCTGGCGACGTTGTCGGTGCGGGTGGCGGCGCAGGCGTCGTTCGGCAGCGTCGGCCATTTCCGCACCGTGAAGGGCGACCGTGAAGTGGACCTGATCGCGCAGGATCAAGACGGCGCCATCGTGGCGTATGAGGTCAAACTCGCCGCGAACATCAGTGACGACGACGTGAAGCACCTGCTGTGGCTGCGGGAGAAGTTGCCCGACGATGTGGTCGACACCGTCATTCTCACCACCGGCACCCGCGCCTACCGCCGCCCGGATGGTGTCGCGGTCGTGCCCTTGGCGTTGCTCGGTGCGTAGGCTCGAACCCATGCTGGACCGCACAATCTGGTGGCACGTTTACCCGCTGGCCGCCCTCGGCGCACCGATCCGCGAGGAGCACGACACCGCCCCCCGCCTCCGCGCCCTCGATCCGTGGCTGGACTACCTGGTGGAACTCGGCTGCAACGGCCTTTTGCTCGGCCCCATCTTCGCCTCCGCCACCCACGGCTACGACACCCTGGACCACTTTCGCATCGACCCCCGCCTCGGCGATGAGGAGGACTTCGCCTGGCTTATCGACGAATGCCGTGCCCGCGGCATCCACATCATGTTGGACGGAGTGTTCAACCACGTTGCCCGCACGCACCCGTGGGTTGAGCAGGGCCTGGCCGGCGACACGGATTGGGAGGGCCACGGTGAGCTGGCCACCCTGCACCATTCGGATCCCGCTGTCCGCGACGCGGTGGTGGAGATCATGCTGCACTGGCTGCGCCGAGGCATCGCAGGCTGGCGCCTCGACGTCGCGTACGCCGTGCCCGCCGACTTTTGGGCCGACGTGCTCGCGCGCGTGCGTAAAGAGTTCCCCGACGCGATGTTTTTGGGGGAGGTCATCCACGGGGACTACTCGTCGATAGGCAAGGCCGGCTCCCTGGACGCCGTGACCCAGTACGAGCTGTGGAAGGCGACCTGGTCCTCGCTGGTGGACGCGAACTTCTGGGAGCTCGCCCACGCACTCGAGCGGCATCCGACTGACGTCTTGCCCAACACGTTTGTGGGCAACCACGACGTGGACCGCATCGCCTCCACCGTTGGCGAGGAGAAGGTAGTGCTGGCCGCGGCGGTGCTGATGACGGTGCCCGGCATGCCGTCCATTTACTACGGCGACGAGCAAGGCTTTACCGGCGTGCGCGGTGAAAGCTGGTCCGCCGACGACGCAGTGCGCCCCGCCCTGCCCGCATCACCCGCGGAGCTGTCGCCTTTAGGTAGCTGGCTGTTCACCGAGTACCAGCGGCTGATCGGAGTGCGCCGCCGCAACGCGTGGCTCACCCGCGCGTCGGTGGAGGTGCTGGACAAGACCAACGAGACCATCTCGTTTACGTGCAGCGACGGCGAGCACTCCCTGCAGACGGACCTCTGGCTCACGCCCACCCCCGGCGTGCGGGTGCACTCAGGCGGTGACGAGCTCTACAGCTGGATGTTGAAGTAAGCCAGGATCTGCGCCAGCGCCTGCTGAATCATCTTGATGATGTCCGGCAGCTGCAGCGTAGTGATATTCGCCACCGGCACGTCGAAGGTGGGCGCACCCGCCGGCGCGAGGTTGATCCGCTCCGGGATCTGCGGGCTGACGTTCAGGTTCTGGGGGTTCTGTGCCTGCTTCGGCTGCTGCTGGTTGCTCTGGGTGTTCTGCTTCGGCTGGGCCTGTTGCTGGTTGCTCTGGGTGTTCTGCTTCGGCTGATTCTGTGCAGGCTTCGCACCGCCCTGCGTGCCCTTGAGGCCGCAGCGGTTCGCGGCTTCGTCGACACGCGAGAGTGCGTCCAGGATCTGCGGGCCGCGGCGGTCGAACGCGGCGATCGCGCGCGCCTGGCGGACTTTCTGCTGGTAGTCGGCGTCGTTGGTCCAGTAGCGGGAGGCCTGGTCGCAGGAGATTGGGCCGGACGGCATCTTGGCCAGGGCGTCGTCGATGGCGTCGGCGCCGCCGGTCGGGGCAAGCGCGACGGTGCCGGCGAGGGTGGCGGTCATTGCAAGGGTGCGGATCTTCATGCAGGCCAGTATGTCACGGATGGGGCAAATGTGGCAGAAGTGACGGCCCCTGGAGACAGACCCTGTCCGCTAAACCCTGGGATCGCGACAAAATCGGCCGATCCCAGGCTTTGGATCCCAGGGTCTGTGCAAGGGGCGCCGACCCGACGGGTGAGGTACGCTGCCAGGCGGGGACAAACAAGGGGGAAATCATGGACAGTGCTCGCCGGAGCGAACTTATCGGCCAGCTTGTGGACATGCGCCGCATCCCAGCGCACGACACCGACACCCGCACGAAGTTGATAGACGGCGGCCTGCACCGCCTGACCAAGTCGCTCTACTTTGACCGCGAAGCATGGGACGATCTGAAGCGTCATGAGCAGGACTATCTGCGGTGTTACGCGGCGTCGTCGCAAAGCATAAAGGCGGTGTTGGTGGGCAAATCGGCAGCGCGCCTGTGTGGCGTATGGACGATTCAGCGCAAGAACGAGCCAGTGACACTCGCCGACC
Source organism: Corynebacterium afermentans subsp. lipophilum (assembly GCF_030408375.1). Classification (NCBI taxonomy): domain Bacteria; kingdom Bacillati; phylum Actinomycetota; class Actinomycetes; order Mycobacteriales; family Corynebacteriaceae; genus Corynebacterium; species Corynebacterium afermentans. The sequence goes on from NZ_CP046530.1 coordinate 77,871, forward strand.
CGGATGGGCGGCCGACCTCGCGAAAAGGTACATGGACCGGGTACGAATACCGCTACATGACGGTGCCTGAAAGCGACATCGTGCGAGAGGGCACGCAACGGTTCACCAACGCGGTGCGCACCGCCATCGATATCGCGCGCGAGCACGGCGTCGAAGAGGGCATCGTCGCCATAGATAGCGTCCTGTCCGGGCACGACGAGCGCACCGCGCAGGCGATTGTCGACGAATTCAGCCGAACCATCGCGCGCATGGCCGGAACCCGGGGCATCGCCAAAGCACGCGAAGCCCTCGCCCGCGCCAACAGGCTCTCTGAGTCTCCGTACGAGTCGATGCTTCGCACAATCTTTGAACGCTATGGCGTTCCGTTCCACCAGCAGGCGCAAATCGGCCGGTACAGGGTCGATTTTCTCGTCGGGGAAAACGTGGTGGTCGAGGTGGACGGGGACGAGAAGTTCGAGACAGACCCGGTTGAAGCGGGGCGGCGTCAGCGCATCCGGGAAGACTGGCTGCGCGAGCAGGGCTACGAGGTGCTGCGGGTGTATCCCAGCCAGATCCGGCGCAACGAGCTGACGGTGATTCAGCGCTTGCGGGAATGTTGGGGCCGCGCCCAGCAACGCGTGCCGGTGTCCGAGCCGGCGTGGCAGTGGTACCCGCAGGGGCCGGGTAGGCAGGTTCACCTCCCGGCCGGGTTTGCGGCCTAGCCAAACCCTGTCCGCCAAACCCTGGGATCGCGCAAAATTCGGACGAACCCAGGGTCAAGATCCCAGGGTTTGCGCAGGAGGGGGAAGCCCTAAGCCCCGACGAAGCGGCGGATCAGGGAACGGTACGCCCGCACGGTCAGGTCCACATCCTCCACGGAGACGGATTCATCGTGGCTGTGCAGCTGGCCCAGCACGGAGCCCAGCGTCTCCTCGCGGGCGTGCAGGGCGAACCCGTATCCGACGCCTTCGTTACGACGGGCAAAGCGCAGGTCCGACCCACCGGCCGCGATCGTGGGCACGACTGGCACGCCGGGGAAGAATTCGTCGAAGGTCTGGCAGATGGCGTCGTAAAGTGGCCCGGAGGTGGGGGAGACGGTCCCGTCTTCCGTGATGAGGTGGGTGATCTCCACCTCATCGGCGAGCTCGCCCAACGCAGAACGCAACAGCGAGTCGATCTCTTCCTGCGTCTGTCCGGGCAGGGGGCGGATGTCCAGCTCCAGCCACGCCTCGGACGGCAGGACGTTGATGCCGTTGCCCGCGCGCAGCACGGTCGGGGAGATGGTCAGGTGGCTCATGGCGTGGGAGTAGCTCTCCAGCTGGCCGAACGCCTCGTAGCCCTCTCCACGCATCAGGGCCGCCTCGGTCGCGGGGTCGAACTTCCAGGCGCGGACGTAGCCTTCCCAGATCTCGTCGGCACGCACCTCCGGTTCGATGGCGGCGACGCGCCGGGCCACCTCGGCGATCTTCGCCACCGCGAGATCTCGGCCATAGGGCGCAGAGCCGTGGCCGGCGTCGCCGTGGACGGTCAAGCGCCGCTGGCCGGCGCCCTTCTCGCCGACGACGACTGCCAGCGCGTCGGAGCCGTCCGCAGCGGGAATGTGCGAGCCGCCCTCCTCGGACAGGCAGTTCTTCCAGGAGAACTTTCCGTGTTCGGCCAGCCACTTCGCGCCGAGCCCGCCGCGGGCCTCCTCGTCGGCGCAGCCCACGAAGGTCAGGGTGCCGCGCGGCCTCTCCCCGCGGGCCACGTCGCGCACACACGCCGCCATCGCCGCGGTGATGTAGAGCATGTCGGTAGCACCCCGGCCGTACACGCGCCCGTCAATGATCTCGCCGCCGAACGGGTCGGTGGTCCACTTGTCCTCGTCTACGGGCACGACGTCGGTGTGGCCGAGGAGCGTCAGCGGCTCGGCGTCGGGGTCTGTGCCCTCCACAGTGAAACTGATGGACACTCGTCCAGGGTGCGGCTCGTAGCGTTCCACACTTACGTCGGTCCCCGCGAAGAAGGCCTCCAACGTGTCGGCGTTTCTTTCCTCCTGCCCAGAATCTGCCGAGAAATAGTTGACGCATCCATTCCGGATCAGGTCTTGCAAGAGTGCCAGGGTGTCATCGGTTAGGCTCATATCACAAAAGCCTAACGTCCAAAGTTTTTGGAGAGCCAAGGATGAACTACGACCTGCCCGGCCGCCGGTCTGACAGCACCGACCCGCGCGCCCTTCGTACCCGCAAGGCACTTGTCGACGCAGTGCTTCGCCTCCTCAACGACCACGAGGTGGCCGACCTCAATGTGTCCCAAATCGTGAAAGAGGCTGGGGTGAGCCGCCAGGTGTTCTACCAGCACTTCGCCGACCGTGACGCGCTCATCCTCGCCGCTGCCGCGGACTGGGTACTGGACGCTTACGAGCGCTTCGCGGAGCGTTTCGAGATCGACCAGAACTTCGAGGCATCAGTCGTCGAACTTGCCAGCGTCGTCGACGGAAAGAACGAAGCCGCTGTACGCCTGATCGATTCCCCGGTGCACACCGTGCTGGACAACGAGGTGCAGCGCGTCATGCAGGACACGATGCGCGAACAGCTGCTGCCGCGCGCGAAGCAGTGGGGGGATGCGGACGCCGAGCTCGTCGCCGACATGTCCCGCGTCTACGTCGCCGGCATCCAGCGCCTCATTGAGCAGTGCGTCCGCGAAGGCTGCACCGCGGAGGAGATCGGGCGCCGCGCCGAAGCCGTGCGCCGTGTGCTCATTCGTGAGTAGCCTGGCTGCATGTGTGAGGTACCGGAGGTCGTCGCAAAGCTGAAAGCCCTCTACGAGCAGTCGTGCGAAATCGCGCGCTCGGGGGAGTTCGACCGCTACGGGGAGGTGCGGTACCCCAAACTCACGGTGGAGGTGGAGCAGTGGCGGCCGATCGACCGCTCCGAGCCCTTCGGCTACGTCGACGAGGCCGGCACCTACTCCGCCGTCATCTCGCGCCCGGACCTCATGGAGCCGTACCTGACGGCCCAGCTTGAGGCGCTGACCTCCAACTATCCATGTTCGGTGGAGGTCGGGTACTCCGATGTGGCGATCCCGCCCGCCTACATCAAGGGCATGCCGCCTATCGACGAAACCGCGAACCTGCCGCGCCCCACCCTGGATGAGGTGCACGACGCGATTGTCGACGGCCACTGGGACGCCTTCACCGGCGACGAAAAACCGCTGTTCCACTTCGGGCCGCAACGCTTCGACCTCGCGCTGGCAAGGTTAGAGCACTACACCGGCATCGAAGCCGACTCGCTGCAGCGCTTCATCCTGTTCACGAACTACGCCATGCACGTGACCGAGTTTGTGAAGTTCGGGCTGCGCGAGCTGTCTGATCCTGACTCGCGCTACACGCGCCTGGTGCTGCCGAGCGGGGAGACCGTGTCCGACACCGTGGCGCTGGAGGACCTGGAGCTGGAGTCGAAGTTCCAGATGCCGCGCTACGACCTGGTCACCGAAAACGGCGACGGCATCACCATGATCAACATCGGCGTCGGGCCGTCCAACGCGAAGACCATCACTGACTCGCTGGCGGTGCTGCGCCCAGAGGCCTGGATCATGATCGGCCACTGCGCCGGCCTGGACGCGCGCATGCGCATCGGCGACTTGATCCTGGGCAACGCCTATGAGCGCCACGACCACGTGCTCGACGACTACCTGCGCCGCGAGCTGCCCATCCCCGCCGTGCCGGAAATCCAGCGCACGCTGGAAAAGGCGGTGTCCAAGGTCTACGGGTCGGACGCGTCGCTGATGCGCACCGGCACCGTGTTGAGCACCGGCGACCGGAACTGGGAGTGGAAGGACCCGCGCGACCTGTGGGAGTGGCTGCGCGGCTCCACCGCGGCGGCCGTGGACATGGAATCGTGCACCATCGCCGCCAACGGCTACCGCTACCGCGTTCCTTACGGCACCCTGCTGGCGGTGTCCGACCTGCCGTTGCACGCGGTGCCGAAGCTGCCCGCCGGCGCCCAGGCGTTCTACTCCAACTCGAAGGAAGCCCACGTCATGTGCGCCGTCCGGGCCGTGGAGAAGCTCGCGCGGCACCCAGAAAGATTGCGCACGCGCAAACTGCGCCGCGCGATCGGCGAGGTGCCGTTTAGGTAGGGCCTACCAGCGGGATTCGTCGAGGATCTTCTCGCGCTTCGCCACCACCGTCGCCACGACGGACTGACCGGTGACGTTGACGGCGGTGCGGCCCATGTCCACGATCGGGTCCACCGCAAGCAGCAGGCCCACGCCGGCGAGCGGCAGGCCCAGGGTGGACAGGGTCAGGGTGAGCATGACGGTCGCGCCGGTGGTGCCGGCGGTGGCCGCGGACCCCAGCACGGACACGATCACGATGAGCACGTAGTCCGAGATGGACAGGTCGATGCCGTAGAACTGCGCCACGAACAGGGCGGCGATGGCGGGGTAGATGGAGGCGCAGCCGTCCATTTTGGTGGTTGCGCCGAGCGGGATGGCAAAGGAGGCGTACTCGCTGGGCACGCCCATAGCTTCCTCGGTGGTGCGCTGGGTTACCGGCATCACGCCCATGGACGAGCGGGTGGCGAAGCCCAGCGTGGTCACGGGCCACACGCGGCGGAAGAACTCCAGCACCGGGATGCGGTGCGCGGCCAAAACAACGGGGTAGAGCACGAAGATCACCAGCGCCAGGCCGATGTAGATGGCCAGCACGAACTTGCCCAGCGAGCCGAGCGCGTCCCAGCCGTAGGACGCCACCGCGTTGCCGATTAGGGCGGCGGTGCCGATCGGGGCGAGGCGGATGATCCACCACAGCACCTCCTGGACCACCTTGAGCAGGGATCCGGAAAATTCGATGAACGGCTCGGCGGCCTTGCCCACGCGCACCGCGGCGATGCCGAGCAGCAGCGAGACCACCAGGATCTGCAGGACGTTGAACTTCACGGACTCGCCGGACACACCTAGGCCGAGGATGTTGGAGGGCACCACGGAGTTCAAAAAGCCCATCCACGAGCCTGTCGACGTCGGCTCCGCAGCCGTGCCCGCATCCACCGAGGTGTTCGCGCCGGGCTTGATCACCAGGCCGACGAGGATGCCAATGACCACGGAGAAGAACGCGGTGATGGCGAACCACACCAGGGTCTGCACGGCCAGGCGCGCGGCGTTGGTGACCTGGCGCAGGTTGGCAATGGAGGTGACCACCGCGGTGAACACCAGCGGCGGGATCAGCAGTTTCAGTAGCTGGACGTAGGTGGATCCGACCCAGTCCAGGGTGTCGGCCAGCGGCTGGACGTCCACGGCGATGAAGCCGAGGATGAGGCCGATGATCAGGCCGTAGATAACTTGTGCGCCGAAGCTAGTTGCCCACTTAGGCACGAGCGGCTCCTTCTAGACAGATGTGTTCACTTATGTAATAAAGACGTGGATAAACTACTCCTTCAGCCCGAAAACACAAACCGGACAACTAGACAACACGGTCTGTTACGGGCCCAAGGGATAGACTCCCCAGACGATGGAACCCCACTTCGACGACCCAGCTATCGCCATGGCGCACCGCTCCGCCGTGCGCTCGATCGAGCGGGTCGTCACCGAAACCACCGCGCCCACCCCGAACGCCAAAGCCAAGATCCTCGATCAATTAGGCAACCCAAAAACCCTGGTCATCACCGGCGCGGGCATCTCCACCGATTCGGGGATTCCCGATTACCGCAGCAAAAACGGGCGCCTGACCAAGTCCCGCCCGATGACGTTCCAGGAGTTCGCGCACTCGCCGAGGCAGGTGCACCGCTACTGGGCCCGCGCGTTCGTGGGCATGCGCTACATGCGCCAGGCCCGCCCCAACCGCGCGCACTTCGCGCTGGTTGAGCTGGAGAAGGCGGGGTTGATCCGCGGCATCATCACCCAAAACGTCGACGGGCTGCATACTCAGGCCGGCTCCGGCAACGTCATCGCGCTGCACGGGGACATGGAGCACGTCGTCTGCCTCGACTGCAAAACGCTGCACGAGCGTTCGCTTATCGACGCCCTGCTCACCGCCGCCAACCCCACCTACTTCGACTCCGTGGAAGTCGAGGGCTCCATGCTGAACCCGGACGGCGATGTGGAGCTCAAGCGTTCCGACGTTGAGCGTTTCCGCATGATCGCCTGCCCGACCTGCGGCAGCCACAGGCTCAAACCGCATGTTGTGTACTTCGGCGAGGGGGTGCCGAAAAAGCGCAGACTAGCTGCGGATGCTTGGTTAGAGGAATCCACAGGCGTGATCGCGATCGGCACCTCGCTGGCGGTGATGAGCGGCTACAAGTTCATCCTCGACGCGAAAAAGCAGGGCAAACCCACCGCCGTGATCAATGGTGGGCCGGGCCGCGCCGACGCGAAAGTGGACACGCTGTGGAGGGTCAACATCGCTGACGCGCTCGACGACATCCTGGACGGGCTCGACCTGTGATCGGCCTTCTCTTCCTGCTGGCGTTTTCAATCTGGCGCTACATCGACTCGGGCCTGCCCAACGCGTTCACCACCGAGTTCCCCAGCGACCTCAAGGTCTATCTCCTGGGCGGCGAGAAGGTCGCCGAACACCTGCCGCTCTACGACGCCGACCTGCTTCCCGGCCTGCCGTTTACCTACCCGCCGTTCGCGGGCGTGGTGTTTTCGTGGCTGACGGAAAGCACCGCGCTTGGTATCGCGTGGAAAGCATTATCCGTGCTGGTGGTTCTGCTCGTGGTGCGCGCGTCCACAAGCAAACATGCCCTCTTGCTTACCGCGGTGTTCGTGCTGTGTCTCTCCCCGGTGCAGGGCACCCTGTTTTTCGGCCAGGTCAACCTGCTGCTCATGGGGTTGGTGTGCCTGGATTTCCTCCCCCGTTACAGGCTTCCCGGCATCGGCGTCGGGCTCGCCGCGGGGTTGAAGCTCACGCCGGCGTTTTTCATCCTCCTGCTCATTCAACAGCGCCGGTGGGGTGCGGTGTTCATTGCCGCCTTCACGTTCCTGTGCACCGTGGCCACCGGATTTTCCGAGGTCGCAGACGCGAAGACCTTCTGGACCGACGCCATCTTCCGCACCACCCGCATCGGCGCCGACGACAATCCGGGAGCGCAGTCCATCCGCCAGGTCCTCGCCCGCGCCGGCTACGACGAGTTGTGGCTCTGGCTTGTCCTTAGCGCGCTGGTCACAGCCCTCGGGCTTTTTGCTTCTCGACGAGCTCCCGCCCCCCTCGCCGTCTCCTTCATCGGTATGACGGCCTGCCTGGTCAGCCCGTTTTCCTGGTACCACCACTGGGTGTGGATCCTGCCGATGCTGGCATACGTTTACAACCGCTGGGGCGCGATCGTGCTCGCGCTGTTTATGGTGCCGTTTGCGTCGGTGAACGTGCTCCACGCCTCGCAGCTGCTGTTCACCCTGGTCCCAGTCGGCTTTATGCTCTGGTACACGCTACTCTCAGATTATGCGCACCCGTTTATTCGCCGCGACAACCGCGGCCGCCACCGCCCTGACGCTCGCCCCGTTCGCCGCCGCTGACCCGGCGCCTGTCACCGGAGTGGAGCTGAACCAGCCCGCCGACCAGGTCATCGCCGTGGAGGCGAAGTTCAACCTCACCTCCGACCAACAAATCGCCATGCGCGAGCTGCGTAAGCTGCGCGCCGACATGTGGGACCGCAACGTGCCGTTCAACGGCACCACCCTGCGCCAGGCCGCCGCCCAGCACGGCCTGACCACCCGCGACGCGTACGTCAACGCCGCCAACTACGACGCCGGTCTGTCCCGCATCGCCCTGCAGCGCGGCGCCGAGGCTGCGAAGTTCTTCCGCCACCAGCGCCCGTACAACTCCACCTGCACGAACAACTGCGGCGACATCAAAACCGCCACGTACAAGGGCAAGGCCGCGCCGGGGGAGAACCTGCACTCCACCGCCAGCATGGACAAAGCGATGCAGGGCTGGGGCTACGACGAGGTAGGCGACCTCATCCGCGCGAACGGCCACTTCAACAACGGCAACGGTCACCTGCACAACCTGTTGGACCCGCGCATGCGCTACTACGGCTTTGCCAGCGTGGTCACCGCTGAGGGCGAGGCCAGCGTGACCTCCACTTGCGGCGTCGGCGCCGGCAACGAGGGCATCGAGGGCGCGCGGAACACCGTCCTGCACCGCCCGGCCAACGGCAGGGAAAAGCCCAGCACCACCCCGAAGAAGCTCATCTTCGGCGGTTCCGGTTCATCCTCGTCGCCCAGGGAGATCCTCAGCATCATCGCCACTGTGCTGACGGTGCTGTCAGTGCTGCAGACCCTGTACAGGTTCGTCGAGCCGCAGCTTCAAAACTTCCGCCACCTTGTCTAGTGCGGCCGTAGTGTCGTCGTAGCTGCCGTCTTCGCTGCGCGCGCCGATGGCTACCCCGTAGCCGTCGAACCAGCCGAACTGGCGGGTGTGCCAGGAGCCGTCGGTCTCGTCGTCGGACCAGCCGCCCTTGAACGGCACGGTCTCTAGCGTGCCTAGGCCGTAGGACTGGTCTTCGGCGATGTGGTGCATCTCCATGATCACTGGGTCGTCCTCGTCCTGCTGGCTGAGGTAGAACGCGTAGCGCGCCTGTCCGGGAAACGACCAGCTGGTGGTGCCGAAGGCGCCTTCCACCTGCACCTTGGAGCCGGACTTGGCAATCTCGTCGCGGACCTTCTCCCCGGCTTCTTTGTCGCTGCCCATGCAGTCCCACAGGGCGCGGGCGGAGTCGTTGTCGGACCACTCGATGGAGGCTTCGGTGAGTTCCTCGACGTACTCCTCGCCGTAGTCGCAGTGCTCCACCGCGGCGCGGGCGATGGGGATCTTGATGGTGGACCAGGCCGGTAGTGCGTAGAGGGATCCTGTTTGCGTCATCTCGGAGCCGTCGAAAAGCGCGACGCCCACCTCAGTGCCCGTCTCCTTCTCAATTGCGGCCACCTCTTTGTCCAGCCCCTCCAAGGGGTCGGGCGCGGGTTGGGTGGTCACCTCGGTGTGCAACGGCTCGGCCTCCTGGGCGGCACAACCGGCCAGGAGCAGCACGCAAGCCCAAACGGCGCGCTTCATCTACGCCCCCGCCACCTTCAGCGGCTCGCGCAGCACGTAGTCCAGCGCCACGGCGCGGGCGATGTCGCGCACGACCTCGCGGTGGGTGGGGATCAGGCGCAGCTCCGGGCTGCAGTTCGCCTCCGAGCGCACGGTGCGGGCGAACGGGGCGGAGGCCAGCGGGTCGTCGATAAACGCGCTGCCCGCCACCACCACCGTCGCGGGGGAGTAGTTACTGCACAGTCCCGCCACCAGCGAACCTAGGCCCCGCGCGCGGCGGTCCAGCGCGTAGCGGGTGTCCTCGCGCGAGTCGGTCACCGCGTCTTTGAGCGTGTGAATATCCTCCACGCCGATGGCGTCGATCAGGCCCCGGGTGGTCAGCTCGCCCTGCTCCACCTCGATCGGCTCCACGCCGTCCGGGTGGGAGATGGCGCAGGCGATGGAGTCGTCGGCGAACAGCGCCATCACCGACGGGATGTTCAGCGAGGCGGTGGACTGCATCTCCGAGCCGACAATCGCGCTGGAGATGGAGGAAACCTCCACCGGCACCGAGAACTGCTCGCGAAGCTGGTCACCGATGTCCACGCCGTCCCAGCCCAGGTTGGGCGCGAAGACCTTGCCGCCTTCACGCACCGTGCCGGAAGTGGTCACGCCCACGGTGCGGATGGGCCGCTCCAGCTTGGTGGTCATCTGGTTCAGCTCCGCCATCATGGACTGTATGAAGTCGTCCTCGCTGACGTTTTTCACCGTGATGTCCATGTCGCGGCACAGCAGCGTGCGGCCCTTCAGGTCGAACAGGGCCACGTAGGTGGATTCGGTGCCCACCGACACGCCCGCGTGCACGCCGGGGGTGTCCGCCAGCTCCAGCGGGATGGTGGGGCGGCCGCGCCCCTTGGACTGGGTCAGGTCGTTGCGCTCGGTGACGTAACCTGCGTCCACCAGCGCGGAGATCGCGCGTGTGACGGTTGGCTGGGACAGGCCGGTTGCTTTCACAAGATCGCTTCTCGACGTCGTCTCGTGCAGCCGGATAAGGTGCAGACACTTAGCTGCGGGCGTTCGCGGGCGTGAGAAGGGCATATGAATATATTTACCTGGACCCTGACGTAATTGTCCATTTGGCCAGCTCCGATACAATCGCTCGGCATGACCAACGAAAGCTGGCGCGAGCCGTCCTTATTGGACGCCACTTGTGAGGACTTCGTCTACGACCTCGCCGAGATCAGCCCCACCCTTGCCACCCAGATCGGCATCGACGGCCACGACGGGGAGCTGCAGGATTTTTCCCCGGACTACTGGGGGCGCCTGGCCGACAGGATGCGCGACCTTGTCGCGGACGTGGACGCGCTCAACGACTCCACGGACGCCTCCGACGACGAGGACGACTTCGACGACGTGGACAACCTCACCGCCGCGATCCTGCGCGACCGAATGAGCGCGGAGCTGGAGTTCCACCACCGCGGCGAGCTTCTGTGCCGGCTGAACAACATCGACTCGCCGGTGCAGACCATCCGCGACTCTTTCGCGCTGATGCCGAAGGTGACGGAGGAGGACTTCGACAACATCGCCTCACGCATGTCGCGGATTCCGAGTGCGTTGGCGGGCTACCGCGAGTCTCTGAGCGAAGCGGCGTCGACAGGCGATGTTGCTTCCCACCGCCAGATCGACGCAGTGATCAACCAGTGCGAGCTTCTGGGCGACACCGAATCCCAGCTGGACCACCTGGGCCTGTCGCCCGATTCGCACGTGGTGGGACACGCCAAGGAGGCCTTCCTGGAGATGGCGGACTGGCTGTCCACAGAGCTGTCGCCGCAGGCATCCCACAACGACGGCGTTGGCCGCGAGCGATACCAGCTGTTCGCCGAGTTTTTCCACGGCCGCGAGGTGGACTTGGACACCAGCTACGACTGGGCGCAGGAAGAACTGGCGAAGACCGTGGAGGAGCAGCGCGCCATCGCGCACGAGCTCTACGGCGACGTCTCCGTGGCAGGCGCCTACCGCAAACTGAACCAGGACGAGCGCTACATCCTCCGCGGCACGGACGCGCTGATTGAGTGGATGTCCGAGCTCAACGACAAGGCCGCCGGCGCCTTCCACGTGCCCGAGGGCCTGCACACGGTGGAGTGCGGCATTGACCGCGCCGGATCCGGCGGCATCTTCTACACCCCGCCCAGCGACGACATGATCCGCCCCGGCACTATGTGGTGGTCCGTGCCGGAAGGCCAAGAGACGTTCCACACCTGGCAGGAGATGTCCACCGTCTTCCACGAGGGCGTGCCGGGCCACCACCTGCAGCACGGCTACGCCTTGCTCAACCGCAGCGAACTGAATTTGTGGCGCCGTTCCGTGTGCTGGAACTCCGCCCACGGCGAGGGCTGGGCACTCTACGCCGAGCACCTCATGGAGGACCACGGTTTCTTCGAGGACCCCGGCTACCGCATGGGCCTGCTCGACTCCAGGCGCCTCCGCCTCGCCCGCGTGATGGTGGACATCGGCGTCCACCTGGGCAAGTGCACCCCGGAGGGCACCGGCACCTGGGACGCCCAATACGCGAAGGCCTTCCTGCGCGACAACACCGCGATGCCGGAGGCGAACCTGGCCTTCGAGCTGGACCGCTACATGGGCTGGCCGGGCCAGGCGCCTTCGTACGCGCTGGGCTACAAGGACTGGGTGGACCTGCGCCGCCAGGCAATGGCCCAGGGGATGACTGAGCACGAGTTCCACGTCAAGGCGCTGAAGCTCGGCTCCATGCCCATGGACATGCTCACGAACGAGGTGCTCCACCACTAAGGATCTTGGGCAGCCACCCGGCGAACAGGATCACCATGATCAGCCGGATCACCTGCAGCGCCACCACGGCCGGGCTGGTGGCCAGCACCAGCACCGTCTCCAGCGCGCCGGGGCTGGTGGCCAGGTAGCCCTCGTAGAAACTCAGGCCCAGCCACTTGGACATGAGCCACCCCATGCCGGCGCACGCGAGCATCAGCCCGGCGATGTAGGCCAGCGTGGCGGGCAGCAGGCGGGAGAACCGGCGCAGCGCGGGCACGGACAGCCCGCCGCCGCACATCCAGCCGATGGCCAAAAAGCCCACGATGGAAAGCAGCTGCGGCGGCACGATGGTCACGTCTATGAGCGCGCCCACCAGCACCGTCAGCGCCATCGGGCCGAAGACTGAGGGGTTGGGAAACCGCAGCAGTTTGCCCGCGAACAACCCGCAGACGATCAGCGCCGGGACCAGCAGCCACATCCACCAGTAGGGCTCGAGTTCGGTCTGGGTGGCGGGAGAAAACTGCGAGGCGACCAGCGGCAGCGACACGGACACGATGAGCAGGCGCAGGTACTGGCTGAGGCTGACGTAGCGGATGTCCGCGCCCACGTCGCGCGCGATCGCCGGCATCAGCGACGCCCCGCCGGGCAGAAGTGAAAGCACGCCCGTTTCCCGTGAAACGCCGTGGTTGGCCAAAATCAAACCGCCGGCGAACCCCATGGCAATCACCACCGCGCCCGCAACCACGCCCGGCAGCAGGTAGGGCAGCGGGTTCATCCCCACCAGCGGCAGCGCCGCAAACACGCCGACGGTGCCGCGGGCGAAGGTGAACAGGTGCTCGTTGACGGGCAGGTCGTCCTGCGTCACCAGCGCCACCGATCCGGCCCCCAGAATCCCGGCGAGGATCCACGCTGCTGGGACCCCCAAAAACCCAAACAGCAGCCCGAGCGCCACCGACAACGGAGCAGCCACAAGCCAACGGTTCATGTGGGGCATAGTAGTCCCGTGATCGTTTTCCTCCTCGCCGCGTCTGCGTTCGCCGGTTGGATCGACGCCGTGATCGGCGGCGGCGGTCTCGTGCTCATCCCGGTGCTGATGTCGGCCACGTCCATGCCGGCGGCGTCTGTGCTGGCCACGAACAAGGTCGCGGCGATCTCGGGCACCGCGTCCGCCGCCGCCACCCTCGTGCGTCGCGTCGGGGTCCCCAGGGTGACCTGGATCTACGCGTTTATCGCGGGTGCAATGGCCGCGCTCGGAGCCAGGGCGGTTTCGCTTATCGACGACTCCGTGGCCACCCCAATCATCCTCATCCTTCTTATCGGAGTGGGTGTCTTTGTGGCACTGAACCCGAAGTTCGGGCAGGAGGGTGCCGGCATCTTCTCCGGCAAACGCCTCGGACTCGCCGCGCTCGCTGTGGCGCTGATCGGCGGCTACGACGGCGTGTTCGGCCCCGGCACCGGCATGTTCCTCATCATGGCGTTTACTGCCGTGTTCACCCAGGGTTTTGTGCGTTCGGCGGCGATGGCGAAGGTGGTCAACACCGCAACGAACCTGGGCGCGCTGTTGGTGTTCGGGCTCGGCGGCTTCATCAACTGGAAGCTCGCCCTCGCCCTTGCCGCGGCCAACGTGGCGGGCGCGCAGCTGGGGGCGCGCACGGTGCTCAAGGGCGGATCGACGCTGGTGCGCGTGGCGCTCCTTGGGCTCGTCGTCACGCTGTGTGCGAAGTTGGGCTGGGACCTACTCCAGCACCAGTGACCCGTTGACCAGGCCAATCACCGCGATCACGGCCGCAACCAGCACTATCGCCACAACGACGCGCTCGAAGGGGTTGAAGAGCTTGTCGCCGTGCTTGCGGCGCGTCCAGATATACGGGGCCAGGCCCGGCACCACGGCGAGGGCGCCGAGCAGCACGTACACCGGGTCCGCGGCGTAGATCAGCCAGAGTGAGTACACCGAGCCGATCAGGCCCACGAAAAGGTGCCTGCGGTTGTCGCGGCGGGACACCTCCGGCCCGGAGTCGTCGAAACGCGTGCCGGCGTGCGGGTGGGTCAGCCCCTTGCCTCTGATAGTCAGAAGCACCAGGTAGATGGAGGAGAAGATGTAGGGCAGCAGGTACATGATGGTGGCCAGCTGCACCATGGCGTTGTAGGACGCCGAGGAGAGGAAGAACACCACCACGAAGAACTGGATCGCCAGCGTGGACAGCAGCTGCGCGCGCACTGGAGAACCGTTGGAATTGTGGCTGCCCATGGAGCGGGGCAAAAGGCCGTCGAGAGCCATGAGCACGATCGGTTCGGCGCACAGCATCTGCCACGACACATACGCGCCCAGCACAGACAGGCACAGACCGATGGAGATCAAGGCACCGCCCCACGGGCCCACCACCTGCTCGAGCACCGCACCCATGGAATTGTCCGGCAGCGCCGCCAGCTCTTCCTGGCTGAGCACGCCGTAGGAAAGGGTGGACACCGCCACCAGGAGGCCCAAAACGGACAGGAAGCCGATGATGGTGGCCTTGCCCACGTCGCTACGCACGCGCGCCTGCTTCGAGTACACCGAGGCGCCTTCGATGCCGATGAAGACCCAGACGGTGTAGAGCATGATGCCCTTGAGCTGGTCCGTGAAGGGGATGTGCGAACCCCAGAAATCCATGGTGAAGCGGTCCCAGGAGAAGCCGAGGAACGCCACCAGCACAATGAAGGCGAGGATGGGCAGCAGCTTTGCCACCGTCGTCACCGCATTCATCACCGCCGCCTGCCGCAAGCCGCGTGTCAGGCCGTAGAAGATCAGCCAGCTCAACGCACTCACTGAAAGGGCCAACACCCAGCGGTTGGAGAAGGCCGGGAAGTAGTAACCGAGTGTGTTAAAGAACAGTGTGGCATAACCCACCTGGGCCATCACGGAGCCGAGCCAGTAGCCCATGCCGGAGGTAAACCCGATGAAATCGCCCAGCCCCGCCCGCACGTAGGAGTAGACGCCGGAGTCCAGGTGCGGCTTCCTCACCGCGAGGATTTGGAAGACGAAGGCGATGGAAAGCATTCCCACGCCCGCAATAGCCCAGCCGGTGAGCATGGCGCCCGGGCTGGCTACTGAACCGATGTTTTGGGGCAGCGCGAAAATGCCGGACCCGATGGTGGATCCGATAATGAGTGAGACCAAGGTCCACACGGAAACAGTGCGCTTTGACATGGCGAGTAAGACTACATCAGGACTTGTCTACTACAATCATTCCATATTCAAAGCCGTATAAACATTTACAACTGAGGAAACCTTAGAAATGCGCAACAAACTTATCGCCTTCACGAGCGCGCTCGCGCTCGCCTGCGCGCCCGTTTCCCCAGCTCATGCCGAAGATGGGTACGACCCCACCAACGTGGTTCCGGGCCTTACAGCCACCGTAGAACCCCCGCTGCCACTCGGTGCAGCATGGTACGAAGCGAACTCCATGCCGAGCTGGGCGACGATCACGCCAGACGGCACCATCCGCCTCGAACCGGGGGAGGACATCACCCCCGGCGTGTACACGTGGACCGTGACCGCGACGTTCGCGGACGACACCACCCAGGACTTCCCGGTCCGCATCACTGTGGGCGACGAGACTGAGGAGGATGCGTCCCAGGAGGGCGCCGTCATCGACGCGTTTGTTCAGTACGCCCCGGAGGTCTCGCACCGCTGCGCCGCCACCGCCCTCGGCGTCGGCCTGCCGCTGCTTGTGTTGCTGCCCCTCGGGTTCGCGTCCCAGCTGAGCATCCCGTTCGTGGCGCGCCAGGACCACCTGCAGCTGCAGGTGGACGACATACCGGTCCAATTGGACGTGAAGCTGCGCGACCTCAACTCCAGGGACGTGGACATGGGCATCGCCGCCGTTCTCGCCGCCGCGGGCCTCGCCGGCGCCGGCGCCATCATTTCCCAGTGCCAGTAGGGTCCTCGGGCCATGCGTGTTTGGGGTAGCGGCCCCGCATCTCCTTGCGCACCTGCTGGTACGGCCCCTCCCAGAAGCTGTCTAGGTCGTCCGTCACCGCGAGCGGGCGCCCGGCGGGGGAGAGCAGGTGGTACAGCACCTTCACGCCCGACACCGTCTGCCCCTTCTGGCCAAACATGTGCTGCAGTTTCACGCGCTTCACCGGCCTGCCGCTGCCGTACTGGTATTCCTTCGGCGCCGCCGCATCCAGCTCCGCCATTTGCCGCCAATCCAGTTGGCGCAACATCGCCTGCCGCATGTCGCAGCTGCCTATCGACGCACCTTCGGCCACCCCACGCACCTCGACCGAATAATCGCCCTGGCTGACATCCGGCCAGCCCAGCGTCTCGTGCAGGAAGTCCAGCCGCTCCTTCAAGTGCTGCTCCTCCTTGGTGAGCGGGAAGCTTGCGAAATCCAGCCCGGTGAGCGCCTCCGCCGCCTCATCCGGCGTGAGCTTCACCGGCGTGGAGCTGAGCTCGATCGCACCGATCCTGGCCACCTTCCGGCCCCGGACCTTGCCGTCTTCCAGGTAGGCCACCTTTTCTTCCACCACGCGGTGCTCCGGAAACGCGATCGGCTCCGCTTCCCGGATGACCGCACCGTTGTGAGTCCTTTGCACCTCCGCGGCGGCGATCCACTCCGCATTCGAGTTGAACTTCGCCCTTGTTCCGGACGCCAGCTGGTAGTCCTCGCCCACCTTCTTGGCTATCCACTGCGGGAAGGCAGACGCAATGACCTCGCCCGGGTCCACCGGGCCCTTGTCTTCCACCAGCCTGCGCAGCCGCTTCGGGTCCGCCTCGCCCGCAAGTCTCGCTACCGTCGGCGCCGCCTGCGCGCCCCATTCCAGCAGTGCCGCACCGAGTCTCGGGTCCAGGGGCATACTCGCGAGCTTCTTGCCAAAGGCGGTGATTTTGCCGTTTTGTGTCGCCCCGAGCTGTTCGAGGTTGGATGCGGCTTCGGTGAGGTCCTTTGGTTCGTCGATAAGCGGTAAGTCCGGCGACCCCCACGCCTTCATGGTCAAAAGCGCGCCGGTGAGGTCCGCAGTGAGGATTTCCGGGGTGATGTCCGGCTGCATCTTTGCGTACTCGTCGCGGGTGAAGATGCGCACCACCTCGCCGGGGCCCTCGCGTCCCGCGCGCCCCGCCCGCTGGTCCGCGCTGGTTTTCGCCTCCGACACCGTGACCAGGCCCGTCATGCCCCTGGCGTCGCGCTTGGGCACCCTGGACAGCCCGGCGTCCACCACCTTGCGCACCCCCGGCACAGTTATCGACGACTCCGCCACCGACGTCGCCACCACCACCCTGTTTGTGCCTCTGAGTGCGTCGTCCTGCTCCTTGCTGGTTTGGCGGCCGTGGAGCGGCTTCGCGTCGTCGAGGAACCCGCACACCAAGTCCACCTCGCGCACGCCCGGCACAAACACGAGCGTCCGGTGTTCACTTTGGGTGTGGCCGGCGACGTGACGATAAAACTCCTTTGTCCCCTGGATCCTTTCTGCGTGCGGAGCGTACTGGATGTCCAGCGGGTGCGTCACCGCCTCCGAGGACAGAATCTGCGCGCCCATGTGGTCCGCGAACTTCCGCGCATCCAGGGTTGCGGACATGGCCGCCAGGTACAGGTCATCGCGCAGGAGCGCGACCTCCATGCACATCGCCAACACCAGGTCGGTGTCCAGTTGGCGCTCGTGCACCTCGTCGATCACCACCGCGTTGACGCCCTCGAGGCCCGGGTCCTCGAGCAGGCGGTTCAGTAGAACACCAGGCGTGACGAATTGGACCAACGAGCCGTCCTTGTGCTCGCCGCGGATGCTGTAGCCAACCTTTTCGCTGTCGCTGAGCTGCGCAAGCCTGTGCGCCGCGGACCGTACCGCCACCCTTCTGGGCGCTGTGACCAGCGTTTTTCCCACCTTGTTCGCGATCGCCGGCGGCACCAGCGTGGTCTTGCCCGTGCCGGGCGGCGCCTCCACCACCAGCGGGCCTGTGTCCGGCAACTGGTCGATGACGCGCGACACGGGCAAATCCCGTCCGATTTTCGCGAGGTCAAACATGGCAATAAAGGGTAGCGTGTGGGCCATGAGACGCCTCTTCGCAGCGATCGTCCCTCCGGCCGATGTTCGCGAACACCTCATCACCGCCCTGCGGCCCATCCGCGACTTCTCGGGCACAGAAGTGCGGTGGGCCGACCCCGACAACTGGCACGTCACGGTCGCCTTCTACGGGTCACAGCCCAACGACGCCGCCGCGGTCACCGACCACCTGGCCCAAGCCACCGCCTTCACCCGGCCCTTGAGGTTGCACCTCCGAGGAGCCGGGTGTTTTGATCGGCGCACCATGTGGATCGGGGTCGGCGGCGACAAGGCACCGCTGAAAGACCTCATGGCGGACTGCCAGCTCGACCCGGACATGCGGCGCCGCCAGCGCGCGCACCTGACCGTCGCGCGGACCGGGACTCGCACAAGGGATCCTTGGCTTCTCGACGACCACGCCCACGCCCTCGCCATCTACACCGGCCCCGAATTCGCCGCCGATGAAGTGCTGCTGTTGGAGTCACACCTAGGCAAGGGCCGAAGCGGCGGCCCGAAGTACGAGGTGGTGGATAGGTTCTACCTGCGTTAGTGCTCCTCTTCCGGGTCGGGGAACGGGGCGTCAACCGGTTCTTCGGGCAAGGGTTCCACGTACGGCATCTCGGGGGTGAACCCGAACTTCATGCCGTATTCCTGCTCCAGGTCTTTGATCGCGGCGGTGGCCTGCTCGAGGTCGAGGTCCTGGTCGAAGGTGTCCAGGATTTTGTGGCCTTTGGCGAAAAACTCCGCGGCCCGGGCGCGGTTCTTGCGCACTGCGGACATGCTCGACTGCCACCGAGGATTGTCTGGTGTGAACTGGTCGCGCAGGAGACCATCTTCCACGGTGACCACGTAGGAACCGTCGGCGAACAGCCAGATGATGTCCCCCGTGTACGGGTCCGGGATGTAGAACGCTGTCCGGTCGGTCTTCATGTTGTGGTGGTGTTGGCACAGGGGGTACAGGTTGTCCGCCTCTGTTGGGCCGCCCTCGTCGTACGGAATGCGGTGGTCCAGCTGGCACTGCTCGGCGGGGCGGTTGCACTCCGGGTAGATGCAGGTGCGGTTGCGGGCGTATACGGCGTGGCGCATGCCTTCGCTAGGGACGTAGCCCCGCAGGCTCTTTTTCAGCTCGGCGTCGAGGTCACGTTCGTCCAGGAACGTGTCGGCGATCCAGCGCTCGAAGGCGGTGGCGGCTTCCGGTTCTGTCCACCCGCGGCCGGGAATGAATACCGGGTCGCCGTTGCCGCGGCTCTTTGGGCTGTACACGTTGAGTACCGGCGAGACCTTAATGCCGAGGGTTTCTCCGGAGAGTAGTTTGATGGCCGCGTCGGAGGCGCTGATGCCGAGCTCGCGCGCCACCTCGGCGACATTGGCCTGGATCCTCCGTCCGTCCAGAGAATTCGTGTCCAGCTGCACGATCGCGCGGTCGCGGTACTCGTGGACGCCGAACTTCTCTGAGTTGTCCTGCTCGCGGTTTTCACGCTTGCGCTTGTCGTAGGCGCGGCTTCTATCCGTGCGCTTGATCGCGGCCCGGATGCGGTCCGTAACCGTCTTGCGCTGGGGCACTGCTTGGTCGTGGCGGGTGGGGGTGAAGGTGTCGAACAGGATGCCGTCGATAAGCATGAGTGCTTCCTCGTCCGCATCCGGGCCGAGCTCCTCGATCGCGGTGTAGACCGCGGTCAGGTGCCCCACGTCCATCAGGCGCGTTTCCTGCTGCAGTTCGCGCAGGCGCGGGAGGTCCTGCAGCGCGGCGTGCCCCAGGATCGCGTTTTTGACAAACCCCTTGTGCCAACCGGTGGCGAGCTGCAGCTGGGTCACTGTGGCGTCGAAATCTTCGACGTCGAAACCGGGGTACGCGTAGTGCCCAAACATGGTCCAATACGTGTCCCGGATGGCCTGGGCACATTCGCTATCCGGGTCGTGTTCTCGCTGGTTACGGAATTTTTTCGGTGCTGTGGTCGCGGTTGTCACGGTCGCCCCTCTCGTCGTGGCACCCTCCACAATATAGAACACACGAACGACTGTCAATGGATAGAACAGGACTAAAGAAAAATAAACCAATCACCCATTCGACAGCGACGTCCGGATGCGCTACATTAATCCCGTGCTCGTCATTCCGCGGCCACCCGCCCGCATCATCCCTGGTGCGGTCCATTTGCCTGCCTTTTTCGCGCCCACTGAGCAGGAGGAATTGGTCAATCAGGCGCGCGAGCTGGCAAGGAAGGCCGCGGGGACGCCGGTTGCTATGCGACGTCCAAAGGTCGGCCACGGCCAAATGGATGCCTGGCTGCTCTCGCTGGGCTGGTTCTGGGCGACGAATCCGTACCGCATGGTCAGGGAGGTCGACGGCCACCCGGTGCCGCCAATCCCGGAGAACTTCCAGGCCATCGCCGATAACGTCATGGCGAAGGCGAGGGAGATAGACCCGCTCGTCGGCCCGACCCCAACAATCGAAACTGCCCTAGTGAACTTCTACCCGCCGGGCAAGGGCATGGGGCAGCACGTGGACGCGGAGGAGAAGTCGGACAACGCGGTGGTCAGCCTGTCGTTCGGCCAAGACACGATCTTCCGCATCGCAGGGCGCGATACGCTGCTCCTATCGGGCGACGTCGTCGTCTTCGGCGGGCCCGCCAGAAGGGCGAAACACGGCGTGCTCGGCGCGAGAAAAGGGACGTCCGACCTGCTTGACGGCCGGTTGAACATCACGATGAGACAGATGGAGGCGACATGATTGCGCTACTCGGCGTGTGGCTGGCTGCGATCGCGAGCCCCGGTCCGGACCTGGTGCAGATCATCCGCGTGGGGTCGAAGGATCGCAGAGCTGGCGTGATGTGCGCGCTGGGCATCATGCTCGGCAACACCATCTGGATTGTGGCGTCCCTGGCGGGCCTAAGCGCGCTGATCCAGGCGTTTCCGCAGGTCCTGTCTGTGCTCCAGGTCGTCGGCGGGGCCTACCTGCTGTGGATGGGCATCGGCGCCATCCGCTCCTCCGACCCGGAAATCCCCGCCACGCAGCAGGTGCCAAGACCGCTGCTCACGGGTCTGCTCACCAACCTGTCCAACCCGAAGGCGATCCTCTTCTTCGGCGCCATCTTCGCGCAGTTCGCGCACCTCGGGTGGGTCGCCGCGCCAGTCATGGTCCTCACCGGCACCATCTGGTTCGTGGGCTTTGCGCTGGCAGTCCAAGCGATGTCGCAGCTGATAACCAAGTACAGCAAGCTTATCGACGTCATCACGGGCAGCATCTTCATCGCATTAGCAGTCTGGATGCTGTGGGAGGGCCTACACTTCGGCTCATGAGCGAGCAGAAGGTAGCAGTAGTCACTGGCGGATCGGCAGGCATCGGGGAGGCCACCTGCAGGGCGTTGGCCAAGGACGGCTGGAAGGTCGTCGTGGCGGCGCGGCGCCTGGAGAAGTGCCAGCAGATCGCAGACGAAATCGGCGGGGTGGCGATGGAGTTGGACGTGGTGGATCGGGGGAGCGTCGAGAAGCTTGCGCAGCTTGAACGCGTGGACCTGCTGGTCAACAACGCCGGCGGCGCGAAGGAGCTGGACTTTTTGCGCGACGCGGACGACGCGGACTGGGAGTGGATGTTCCAGACCAACGTGATGGGCACCATGCGTGTGACCCGCGCGCTGTACCCGCAGCTCAAGGCCGCCAAAGGCCTGGTGGTGAACATCGGATCGGTGGCTGGCACGGACGCGTACAAGGGCGGCTCCGGCTACAACGCCGCAAAGCACGGACTTCGCGGGGTGACCCGGGCGTTTCGGCGCGAGGAGGCGGAGAACGACATCCGCGTGTGCGAGATTGATCCCGGCAGGGTGAAAACGGACTTCGCGCTGAACCGCTTTGGCGGCGACGAGGAGCGCGCAAAGAAGGTCTACGAGGGCAAACAAAACCTCACCGCAGACGACATCGCCGAGGCCGTCCGCTGGGTGGCCAGCCTCCCGGCGCACGTGAACATCGACACGATGAGCATCATGCCGGTGGACCAGGCGGAGCGCTAGAGGTAATCCACCACCTCCACGTTGAGGCGCTCCCGCAGGTCCGTCATCCATTTTTGAACGTCCACGTAGTCGCCGGCCTCGACGAGGGGGAGCACGTGGTGGTCGTAGCTGATCGGCGGGCCGACGGTGTAAGTGGGCATGAACCGTGCGCCGGCAAGCGACACCTCGTCGCCGCGCTTGGTAAACGTGAACTCGCCGATGCCGCCGATCTTGGTCGGCTCTTCCAACTGGCCGTGGAGGAAGTTGCCGTGGGAGTACCAGACGGGCCCGTCGAACGGCTCGACCACGTGCGGGTGCCCGCCGAGCACGAGGTCAGCGCCCGCTTCCAGGGCAGCCGCGGCGGTCTCCTCCTGGAACTCGTTTTGCAGCGGGGCGTACTCATCGCCCATGTGCAGCATTACGACGGTCACGTCTACCTCGGAGTCCAGGGCGGTGATGCGGTCCGTGAGGTTGTCGTCGATAAGCGATGCGAAATGCTCCTCCTCCACAGGCAGGCCGTTGGTGCCGTACGTGGAGCCGAGGAAACCGACGGTGATGCCGTTCGCCTCGATGATGCGCGGGGTGGCGGCGTCGGCGGCGCTGGAGAAGCTGCCCGCGTAGAGCATCCCCCGGTCGCGCATGTGGCTGGTAGAGGCGATCACGCCCTCGCCGCCGCGGTCCATGGAGTGGTTGGTGGCGTTGTTCACGATGTCCACGCCAGAATTTTTCAGTGCGTCGATGATCTCGGGCGGAGAGTTGAACTGCGGGTACCCGGACAGGCCGAACGCCTCACCGGCGACGGGGACCTCCATGTTGGCGGTGGTGATGTCGGCGTCCGCCATGTACTGCCTGACCGGGTCGAACATGCGCGCAAAGTCGAAGCCGGTGTCCGTGCGTGCGGCGGTGTACACGTCGGAGTGGACGAGGATGTCGCCGACGGAGCGGATGGTCACGGTGGAGACGGCCTCTTCAACGACCTCTGGCTCCTCTGGTGTGCATCCCGCGAGCAGGAGCGTGAGGGCCAGCGCCCAGATTCTTCGCATGCCTTAGACTAACCTGCATGCATATCGACGTGCCCATTTCAGGCGAGACGATCAAACTCGGCCAATTTCTCAAACTGGCCAACCTCGTCGAATCCGGCGGCCACGCGAAGGAGGCCATCAGCGCCGGCGAGGTCACCGTCAACAACGAAGTGGTCACCTCCAGGGGGCATTCGCTTATCGACGGCGATACCGTCGGCCTAGGAGAAGATTCAGCCACGGTAGTAGTTGACGGAGACGGCGACGACTACTTCGACGAACGCACCGCCAACGACGACTTCGACCCCGAGAAGTGGAGGAACCTCTAATGCCCGCATTCGAAGGCAAAGAAGGCATGCCGTTCTGGCAGGACCTGGTCACCCAGAACCAGCTCAAGTCCACCCACTTCTACTCCGAGCTGCTGGGCTGGGAGATCGTGGACGGCACCGCCCGCAAAGAGGGCCTGCCGGTGGCCGGGCTGGTGCCGGCGCAGATGGACATGTGGGTGACGTCCTTTATCGGCAGCCCGGACAACGTGGAAAAGCTGGGCGGCAAGGTGCTCAGTTCCGACGATTCTGTGGTCCTGTGCCAGGACCCCGCTGGCGGCCTGTTCGGGCTGAAGGACCCGGAGGAGCGCTTCTTCGCAGCAGGTGAGCCGGGTGTTCCGGTGTGGTACGAGTACTCCGCGCCGAGCATGGACGCCATCGACTTCTACGGCGAACTCTTCGACTGGGAGATCCGCGAGGAAGACGGCTACTTCATCGCGCTGGAGGACGGCGCGCCGTTTTTGGGCATGTTCGTCGGCGAGCACGCCCAGTGGTTCAGCTACTTCGGCGTGCGCGACGTGGACGCGGCCTGCAAGCAGGTGGAAAACCTCGGCGGCGGGGTGGAATTTGGACCCGAAAATGGCACCGCGGGCGTGCACGACGCCAACGGTGCGCAGTTCTTCCTCGCCGAGGTGGAAGAACCCACCTTCGACGAGGTCAGCGAAGCCGAGTCCGTCCTGGACTAGAGCGCCTCGGCGGCGTCTTTGACCCGGCGGCGGATCTCCGCCGGCGTGGAGATGAACCCGTCGGCGTGGTACTCGGTGCCCTCGAGGCCCGACCCGGCCCTGACCTGGATCAACCCGCCCACCGTTGGCTGCGTGGTGGGGAAGGTGACGATGTAGCGGGGGGCCGGTGGGAGCGAAACATCACCAAGCGCCCACACCACCTCGGCGCCGACCGAGTCTACTGCTTCCGCGGCGTTGTCCACCGAGTCCACATCCAGGATCGTGGTGCCGGACAGCTCCGCGGCGGCGGCCACGTCCGGGCGCCAGAGCATTTCCTTGGCGTTGGCGGGGCCGTCCCAAAGCGAGACTGCCCACCCCCCGTTCGGCTCCGACGGGCGGAACACGGCGCCCAGCTCGTGATTTTCTACCGTGACCCCGCCGGCCCACTTCGTGGCTGGCAGGGCGTGGTCGACGGCGGTGCCGAGCATCAGCATCGCGGCGTGGGTGATGCGGTCCGGAAGCAGGGCCAGGTAGTTCGGCCCGTCCTCGTAGGTGGCGTGAATGTAGGACGCCAGCTGCTCCAGCTGCAGCTCCGGCGGCATGTCTCTTTTTATGCCGCCGACGTTGAAGTCCGGGTCGCCCTGCTCGTTGATGTGCTCTACCAAATCGTCACCCTGTCCTCTGGGTCGATCCACATCTTGGACTCCTTTTCCACCTCGAACGCCTCGTAAAACTCGGCGATGTTGGCGGCGATGACGTTGCAGCGGAACTCGTTTGGCGCGTGCGGGTCGATGGCCAGCAGCTGCGCGGCCATCTCCGGGCGCGCCTTGGAGCGCCACACCCGCGCCCACGCCAAAAACAGGCGCTGGAAGCCGGTGTACTCAGAGTTTAGGTCGCCGAACTTCTGCGGCTGAACGTCCTCGAGGCCGTTTTCCTCCAGGTACTTCTTGTACGCCACCACGGCGATGCCCAGGCCGCCGAGGTCGCCGATGTTCTCGCCGAGGGTGAACTCGCCGTTGACGCCCTTCGTCTTCGTGCCCTCCAGCACGGACGGCACCAGGCCGTTGAACTGGCCGACCAGCTTGGCGGTCAGCTGCTCAAAGTTGGCGCGGTCCTCGTCGGTCCACCAGGAGTTGAGGTTGCCCAGCCCGTCGTAACGCGAGCCCTGGTCGTCGAAGCCGTGGCCGATCTCGTGGCCGATCACCGCGCCGATCGCCCCGAAGTTCTCCGCGGCGTCGGCGTCCGGGTCGAAGAACGGCGGCTGCAGAATCGCGGCGGGGAAGGTGATGTCGTTGACCACCGGGTTGTAAAACGCGTTGACCGTCTGCGGGGAAGAAACCCATTCCTGCCGGTCAGAGGCTTTGCCAATTTTGGACAGCTGGTAGTCGTGCTCGAACGCGGCGCCGCGGCGCACGTTGTCCACCAGGTCCTCGCTGAACTCCAAGCCGTCGTAGCTGCGCCACTTTTCCGGGTAGCCGATCTTGGCGTTGAACTGCGCGAGCTTCTCCAGCGCGCGCTGCTTCGTCGGCTCGCTCATCCACTCCAGCTGCTGGATGCGGGAACGGTAGGCGGCGATCAGGTACTCGACGAGCTCCAGCATCTTCTCCTTGGATGAGGGCGGGAAATGCTTGTCGACGTAGCTGCGCCCGATATCCTCGCCAACCAGGCTTTCCGCGAGTCCCACTCCACGCTTCCAGCGGTCGCGCTGCTCGGTGGCGCCGCTCAGCTTCTTCCCGTAGAACTCGAAGTTGGCCTCTCCGATTTCCTCGGAGAGCACGCCGGCGCGGGAGCGCAGGATGTTCCACGCGGCCCACAGCTGCCAGTCCGCCAGGGTCTCGCGGCGCAACATGCCGTCCAGGTCAGAGGTAAACGACGGCATCATGTTGACGACTTTCCCGGAGAGACCGGAGGCGCCCAGAAGCGTGCGCACCAAAGGCGGCATCTCCTCGAGGGTGGTGGGGTTGTAGGTGGCCACCGCGTCGCGCGCCTTGACCACGTCCCAGTGGCTCGCGGCCAGCTGAGACTCCAGGTTGACGATGCGCTCGGCGGCGATCTGCGGGGTCAGGCCCTGCAGGTACTTCGGCTCGAGGAAACCGAGCATCTTCTCCACGTGAGTCTTGTACGCGGCTAGGGTTTCCGCGTGGTCCTCGTCGCGGTAGTAGGCCTCGTCCGGAAGGCCCAGGCCGGACTGGAAAATGTAGGCCACGGACTCCTCGCCCTGCGAGTCCTTCTCCACCCAGTAGCTCACCGGCCCGCCGATGCCGACGCGCTCCAGTTCCCCAAGGCCGCGGACGAACTCGTCGACGTCCGCGACCTCGATCTTGGCCAGGTCGGGGTCGAGGGAGCTGATGTCGCCGGGGTTATCCATGAAGGATTTGAACAGAGTGCCGCCGAGACCGGTGCCGTCCTCCAGGATGGCGTGGACGTCTTCTTCGGATTTGTCGCGCAGCACGTAGAACGCGCCGTCGATGCCGCGGTCAGCGGGGATTTCGTGGGCGTTGACCCACGCGCCGTTTACAAGCTCAAAGAGGTCATTCATGCCCCAATTCTACGGGAATTTGGATGGGGGCTTGGGACTGTTCGATGATCCAGTTGCTGGCCTCTTGCTGCTGCGCCAGCGTGTAGCCGCCGTGGGAGCCGATGTCGAAGAAGATGCCCAGCGACTTCAAGCCGAGCGCGCGGAACAACACATTGAACTCGGCGAGCGGTATCCGGCCCGCGGCCAGGTTGGTGCGCATAGCGGGGGCCACCAGGCCGCGGTGCGACTCCTGCATGGAGCACACCAGGTCGTCGCTGCGGCAGATCTCCAGCACGCGGGGGCCGAGCACGCCGTAGCCGTCCGGAAGCGAGCCCAGCGAACCTCGCGAATGCGGCGACGTGCCAGCGGAGAGCACCGCGCCGTTTCCGCCCTGGTGCGGGTTGGCAAACAGCGCCACGCCGGAAACGCGCTCCGGTTCGATCGGACCGCGGCCCGCGGCGATGTCGCTGGTGATGGTGGCGGCGATGTCCGCGCCCAGCGAGTAACCGGTGAAGCTGAACTTCGCGTTAGGACACGCGTTGGCCAGTTTCTTCACAGTGGATCGTGCGCGCTTGAGCCCGCCCGCCTTGGACTTCGCGTACTCCGAGGTGGCAAACGGGGTGGAGGTGTAGGACACCCACAGCGGCTGGATCTCCCCGCCGGTGCCGAGGCGGGTGAGTATGCCGGTCATGAACACGTTGCCGCCGTGCGGCACGTAGTCCGGGATGCCCTCTGCCGTGTTGGCGCCGCCCGGCACCGCGACCAGGTAGTGCGCCGCGCAGCTCTGCTGGGCCTGGGCCTGAACGGGGGAAGCGACCAGGGAAAGCAGCAGGGCAGCTGCGGCGGTTACTTTGGGCAGTTTCATCGCGTTATTCCTCCGGATCGCGCACCTTCATCGGACCAGGAGTGTACAGGCCCCACCGGGTGGTTTCAGCGATGTCCACCTGCGCCAGCGCAGGCACGTCGCCGGCGGAGTTGGTGCGGCGCTCGTACTTGGCCACAGAGCCCCAGTCGCGCTGCCAGTCGCCCTTGAGGTAGCCCGGCACCTCGTAGGAGGTGTTCACGGCCTCTACCGGGGCGAGCGAGCCGCCGCCGAGGAAGTCCATGAAGCCGGACAGCTTCGCCTTGCCCGGGGCGTCCGGCATGATGCGGTACTCCGGGATCTCGTCCACGCCCGCGTGGTGGTAGAAGGGGCGCTGGCAGGGGTATTGGAACGCCACGGTCCAGTCCAGCAGGCCCGGGGTCTCCGAGTCGAACATGGTGTTCAGCTCCACCAGCTTCGGGTTGCGCAGCGGGGTCACCGCCACCCAGTCCCTCTCCGCCAGGGAGGTGTCCTTGGCCACCAGGCGCACAACGTCCGCCTCCTCGGGCAGGTCTGCGATGGGGTAGCGCAGGTTGCGCCACTGCGGGGTCGGGCCCTGGTCCAGCATCTCCACCGCGCCGAGCTTCTGCACGCCGCCATCAGTTTTTCGGCCGTACTGCAGCTCCAGCTCGCTGCCTTCTTGTTCGATGCCGTTGATGTCGTGGTGCTCGATGCGGCCGGCCACGGACGTCACCAGCAGCGGGTGCTCCTCGGAGGCGGACGGCAGGTCGAACCAGGAGGTCTCCAGCTTGGCAGACTGCGTCGGCTCGTCCTCGAAGGTGCCCAGCACCGGCACGCGGGTGTAGTCCAGGCCGAACGGCAGGCGCACCGTCGAGCCGTTCACGCCGCGCATGGAGCGCGGACGGTTGCCCTGCGTGTTCACGCGCGAGGTGGACTGCGCTTCGTCGGAGCCCGGGTCCACGTCGGCGGTGTCGTCGTCCTGCACCTGCTGGTTGCTCGAATCAGAGGTGTCGGCGTTTTCAGACGCGATGAAGGCCGGAACCCCGTCCGGGTGGAAGCCGTAGTTGTCGCCCGAATCCAGGGAGCGGCCGAGCGGGACGCCGTCGATAGGCGAAAGGAATGCGTCGTTGGTGTCCTCCTCCAGCAGCACGTCCGCGCCCTGGGCGCAGCGCTCGCCCGCGAAGGTGCGCACGTTGCCCATGCCCACGGAGTAGTCCGGCGCCTGGGAGATGAAGGACTTCACAAACGTCAGGCAGGACAGCGCCACAATCAGTGCCGCCGCCACGGCGATGGGGGCGGACATGACGCCGGCCCAGCGGGAGGCGTCCACAGGCTTCGGCGGGCGCATGGACTGCACCACGCCCACCACGAACACCACGAGCGCGATGGCCAAAACGATGGTGTTGAACTCCACGGCCTTCAGCTGCGGGGTGCGGTCCCACCACGGCACCGCGTAGGAGGACACGTACCACCAGCCGTTCCAGCCCGCCAGCGTCAGGGCCAGCAGGAACAGCACCGCGGCCGTGGCAAAGGAGCGGTTGCGCTTCGACTGCAATGCGATGCGCGAAAGCACCACCGAGCCGTAGGCCGCGATCGCCGCGCCAAGGCCGGCGTAGATGCCGAAGTGGTGCGTCCACTTCGTCGGCGTGAACATGAGGAAGAAGGTGGAAAAACCGATGATCAGCATCATGCGCTGCGCGGTCTTGGTCCTTTCGCCGCCGCGGGCGAACCACCACAGGGTCAGGCCGATGCACATCAGCAGCACGAACATGGGGAAGCGGCGCGCCAGCGAACCGTCCACCGTCTGCTCGAACAGCACGGAGTAGCGGCTCCACTCCTCAAACCAGCTCATCGCCGGGCCCACCTCGGAGCGCACCGCGGTCGCCTCCAGCACGGTCGCCAGCGTCTGGTCCTTGAACACCGGCGCCATCACAGCCATGCCCGCGCCCAAAAACGGCGCGACGTTCGCGAGCGTTGCTTTTCGACGCCCAATGGTCCCCAACACCCAGGGCAAAGAAATCAGGAACACACCGACTGCCGCCAAACCGGTCGGGCCGCACGCCAGGGTCAGCGCCGCCACGACGGTGCCCCACGCGGCGGGGACCAGGCGGTCGGTTTCCATGGCGCGCTCGAACAGCGCCCACGTGGCCATCAGGCCGAAGGCGATGATTGGCTCCGGGCGGGTGCCGTTGTTGTACGGCAGCCAGAACGCCAGGAACACCAGCGCCGCCGTCCAGTGGGCGACCCTTCTTTGGGTTCCCAGCTTCGGCAGGATCTCGCGGGAAAGCAGCCACCACGTGCCCAGGCCCGCGAGCAGCGCCGGCAGGCGCATCCACATCGACGCCGTGCTCACCTGCGACAGCAAAGCGAGTAGGTCGTAGAACGGGGAGCCGAACGGGGCCTCCGGCACGCCGTACCAGCGGTAGTAGTTGGCCATGTAGTCCGTGTTGGCGGCCACGCGGGCCATGGTGAGCAGGTAGCCGTCGTCGGAGGTGTTGGCGCCGAAGACGTGCCAGAATCCGAGGACGGCGGCCACCAGGCCGTCGAGAGGCTTGAGCCCCTGGCGGCGCAGACGCGGGGCGGGGCGGTCCATCTTCCGCAGCGCGGCCAGGGAGATCAGGGCGCTGATCAGGCCGAGCACCATCGCCAGCGTCTTGATCAGTGTCGGCTGGGAGGTGAAGCGGGAGTTGATGTCCACGTGGGCGGACAGGCCTGCGTCGATGAGCTGCTGCTCATCCTCGAGCTCGGTGTAGATGCCGGTGAGCTGTGGGCGGTAATCCTCATCGTCGGAGTATTCGGTTCCCGGGACCTCCACGGTGGTGGAGTCGTGGGTGAGGGTGGCCTTGAGCTGCGCATCGTCCGGCAGCTTGTTCACCTGCGCCGGGGTCAGCTGCAGCAGCACCTCGTTCAGCGAGCTGACCACCAGGCCGCCGTCGGGCGAGGTGACAAAGAAGCCGCGGTCGCTGGCCTTGGGGGAACCCTCAGGCAGGGTGCCCAAAAGCAGCGACTGGCCGTCGCGGAGCTCGTCGATAGCCGAAAGCGGCACGGTGACATCGAGCTGCTGCGGCGCCAGCGAAATCAGCGGTGCGTTGACGGACGCCACCGAGCCATTCTGCGGCCACGACACGGAAGATTCCGTCTGCTTGACCGGCAGAAACGGCACGAGCAACAGCAGGACAAATGCGATCAAACCCGCGACAGTCGCGGTGGTCTGGACTCTTTTCACAGCGGACACCTTACTTCCTCACCGCCACAGCAAATGGGCCGAACTGCTCGACGTCCCAGTCCTGCTCAAATGCGTCTGGGTTGAAGAACAGGCCCTCGTAGCGCACGTTCGGCTGGCTCGGGTAGATGTCGTGCGCGATGTGCGTCTTCAGCCCGTCCTTGCCGTTGTCGCGGAACACGAACGCGACCGGCGGCTCCCACTGCGAGTTGTCCACCGCCTCGGTGAACTTCTCCGGGTCGTCGTAGGAGATCTCCGCCCACTGCTTCAGCTCGTCGTTGCGGTGCTCGAACTCACCCAGCGGGTTGGCGTAGTGGCTGGTGTAGGCGTTAAACGCGTAGAAGGGGTGGAAGGCCATGAAGTTGATCTCGTCGGTGTAGATCACCGCGTCGTTCTTGATGTGGCCGTGGGCCTCAATGAAGTCCGCCATCTCCTGGTAGTAGCGGCCCGCGTCCGGCGGGAAGCGGTCCGCGCGCTCGCCGTTGCCGTCGGTGTCGGCGTAGGCCTGGTCGATGTAGTCCTCGTTTTCCACCGGGATGTTCTGCACCATCTGCAGCGCGCCCACCGCCAGGACCGCGGCGACAGCGGTGGTGTACTTGTTCAGCCCGAACTCGGAGATCGCAATCACGCCGAGGGTGGCAAACAGCGCCACAATTAGCACCTCCAGGCGGAAGCCCAGCAGGGAGGTGCCCAGCAGAGTGACCGCCATCGAGGCCAGCGCCCACAGGTAGCACACGCCTATCGACGCCCCAAGGGCCGCCAACTCAGGCTCCTTGATCCTATAAATCAGGTAGATCAACCCGATCATGGACAAAAGCCCGATCAGCGAGAACGACAAAAACGGCAGCGGGAAGTACGTGCCCTCGATGGGCAGGAAGTGGTTCGCGGTGGACTCCAGCTGCTCGTCGCCGGTGAGCACGCGCCAGACGTACGGACCCCAGGAGATCGCGGCGATAGCCAGCGAGCCCAGGCCCGTGACCAGCAGGTGCACCAGCGGCTTGACCGAGTGCTTGGTAAAGGCGTGGATGATCGCCAGCACCACCATGGTCAGCGCCGCAATCGCGGTGAACAGCGTGTAGAAGCTGGCGGAAATGCCCAGGTAGACGGCCAGCGCAATGGTGGACGCCCACGAGCCATTGACCGCCCGGTACGACAACACGGCCGCCGCCGGCACGAACATGGCCACCACCGCCGCGTACGGCTCCTCCGGCACCTCCGTGAGCACGACTGCCGTGGTCACGGTGGCGATGGCGAGGGCGGTGGGCAGCGAGCCGGTGAGCCTGCGCCACACCGGCGTGAGCATCGCCGCGGCCGCCGCCAGCGTCGCGATCGCGAACGGCTGGTACACCTCCCAGCCTTCCATGCCCAGCACGTTGGCGGTGCGCCCGCCCAGCCAGAACCAGCCCATGGGGTAGAAGGTGGGCAGGTCCTTGTAGGCCATGTCCGCGTGGCTTAAGTTTTCCGTCATGCGCGACAGGAACTGGGTGCGGAAGCCCTGGTCCACCTGGATGCCGTCCAGGTACAGCCGGGTCGCGCCCAGCGGGATGCCGATGGAGGACACCACCAGCCCCGCCGGCACCAGCGACATCACGGCGGAGGAGATCCAGGGTTTCTTGCCCTTGGTCCACAGCACGGCCAAAACGACGCCGATGCCGATGCACACGAAGGAGGCGGCGGTGGCCAACGACCTGGTCACCATCGACGTATTAAACGCCGGCAGCGAGATCTGGTGCAGCACGAACCAGGCAGCAAGCGCGAGCACGCCGCCAGCGAGCCCGGCCGCGACAGCCCGGGCGGCGGTTTGCCCGACCGACAGCTCGTCAGGGTGGTAAGCGGTAGTCATGCGTAACAGTTTCGCATACGCTACCCAACTCCACGTTCTGCCAGGTACATCAGGATTGCCCGTACTCGACGGTTGTCCTCGCCCGGGGTGAGACCCAGCTTGGAGAAGATACTGGAAACGTGCTTCGCCACCGCTGCGCCAGAAAGGTAGAGCTTCTCGGCGATCTGCGCGTTGGACAGGCCCTCCGCCATGTGTTCGAGTACCTCCATCTCGCGCGGGGTGAGCGTGGTCAGCCAACGCGAGCTCGCGGCCATGAGTGCGCTGGCGACGTCCGGGTCGATAACCACACCGCCGGACGCCACGGTTTCGCACGCCTGGATGAAGTCTTTCACCTCGGCGACGCGGTCCTTGAGCAGGTAGCCGGTGCCGCCGTCGCCGCCGGAGAACAGCTCCCGCGCGTAGGCGGGCGCGACGTACTGCGAGAGCACCAGCACGTTGACCGGACCCTGCTTGCGTAGCGCCAGCGCGGCTTGGAGGCCGTCGTCACGCATGTTCGGTGGCATCCGCACGTCCGTGATCACCAGGTCGGGCGCATGCGTATCGACGACCCCCTGCACCCGATCCGCACTGTCCACCTGCGCCACAACCTCGTGGCCGCGCCGGGTGAGCAGGCCGGCAACACCTTCCCGCAGCAGTGCGGAGTCGTCCGCGATGGCAATCCTCATGGCACAATCCCACTTTCTCCCCGGAACAGCAGCAAAGGAATACGCGCGGTGACGGTTGTCGGCCCGCCGTCAGGCGAGTGAAGTTCCAGCTCGCCGCCGAACGCCGCGATGCGCTCCTGCATCCCGTCAAGCCCGCCGCCGGGGGTGATGCGGGCGTTTCCGCCGCCTTGGTCGGTTACCGAGATGTTCAGGGTGTGGTCGCAGGTCACCAGCACGCTGACCGGTTGCTGTGGTGCATGCTTCGCGGCGTTGGTGAGTGCTTCGGCGGTGAAGAAGTAGGCGGCGGCGGTGACGGAGTCGTCGATACGCGGCAGCGCGTGCGGCGCGCGGACCGTGACGTGCGGGCCGTACTGCGCGGCGGCCGTCTCGATCGCGGCGATGAGCCCGTGGTCCGATAGCTCGCGAGGGTGGATGCCGCGCACGGTTCTCCTAAGTGCGTCGAGGCCGTTGTGGAGGTCGCGCGCGGCGTCGTCGAGAAGCGGCGAATCGACATCGAGCCTGGCCTCGCCCAGCTTCATCGCCGCGGCCACGAAATGCTGCTGCGCGCCGTCGTGCAGGTCGCGCTCGATGCGCAGGCGCTCCACCTCGTACGCCTCCGCAATCTTGCGCCGCGATGCGGTGAGCTGGTGGATTTTTGCCGCTGCCCGCTGCTCGTGGTTTATTCTTCGCCGCATGTCCGAAAGCGTAGCGGGGTAGAGCTAGCACTACCCATATTCGGGAGTCAGGGCCATAGTGCTTAGCGACGACCACCTGTGAAATGGAAACCATGCTTGAACTCAGAGACATCACTAAGTCATTCCCCCAGCAGCGGGTCCTCGAAGGCATCAGTCTGACGGTGGGCGACGGCGAATCCGTGGCCATCATGGGACCCTCGGGTTCTGGTAAATCGACGCTGCTGCACTGCATGTCCGGCGTGCTCGTTCCCGACCAGGGCGAGGTGCTTTTCGACGGCCTCGATGTGGCCGCAATGAGCGACGCCGAACGTTCGCGTCTGCGCCTGGAGCAATTCGGCTTCATCTTCCAAGACGGCCAGTTGCTGCCGGAGCTGACCGCCACCGAAAACGTCGCCCTGCCGCAGATCATGCGCGGGGTGCCGCGGCCGCAGGCACACGACGAAGCCATTGACATGCTCACTCGCCTAGGCCTGGGTGCCTATGTGGACCGGTATCCGGGGCAGCTCTCCGGCGGGCAGGGACAGCGCGTAGCCATCGCGCGTGCCTTGGCCGGGCCGCCGTCTGTGGTCTTCGCTGACGAGCCGACGGCGGCGTTGGACCAGGCCACCGGCCACGAAGTTATGCAGCAAATCGTGGCCGTGTGCCAGAAATTCGGAGTGGCACTCGTGGTGGTCACGCACGACCCGAAGATCGCCGACTGGTGCAGCCGCCGCGTTGAAATCCGCGACGGCCTGATCCACTCGGAGGTGGCGCTATGAGTTCGGTGACGTTGATGCGGTCGGCGGTGTCGCAGACAAGCGAAGGGCGCTCGCAGCGGCAGATCGGCGAGCGCTGGGTTCGTGCGCTGTCGCTGGTTGCGGTGACGGTGGCGACCTGGATGCTGTGCACACTCATGGGCGGCACCTGGATGTTCGTGGCGCGCAACATGCACCCGCACGAGGCGCTTGTGGCGATGGAGCAGAACCTTGGCCAACCAATCTCGTTGCCCTATGTATTTCTCGCCTTGTTCGCCAGCGTGCTGCTCGTGCCGAGCCTGTTGGGGCTGCTCACCCAGGCCGCCAGGGCGAATCTCGGCGGGCGCGAGGAACACCTAGCGGTGCTTCGTCTCATCGGCGCGACGGCCGGCGAGGTGCGCGGGATGATGATCCTGGAATCGCTGCGCCAGGCGTTTGTCGGGTTGGTGTTGGGGTCGGTGCTGTACGTGGTCGCGTGCCCGGCATGGTCGTTGCTGACGTTCCAGGAAAAGCGGGTCGGCGCCTGGGAGATGCTCACCTGGTGGGCCATCCCCGCCGCGTGGATCGTGGTGTTGATCCTGGCCGCGTGCTCCGTGTGGCTCGCGTTGCGACGAGTCGCCGTGACCCCACTCGGCGTGACCAAGAAAATCCCGCCGAAGGGCCAAAGCGTGATCACGCTGGTGTTGTCAGTGGCTGGCGCGGTGGTGCTGTACCGCTACCTGAGTTCGCTGACCATCGCGCCGGAGGCAGACGCGTTGGAATTCGTGGTGATGCTGGTCGTAGCCGGCAGCATTCTCACCGTCAACGCGCTGATCGCGGTCGGTGTGATCCAGCTGCTCGCGCGGCTGAGTTACCGGGTGCCCGGGGCCGCCAACTACGTGGCCACGCGCCGGGTGGGCCGCGGCGCTAAAACCACCTGGAAGCGCGTGACCGCTTTGTACTTCGTGGCGTTTATCGGCGGCATTGGCGGCTGGTTCTCAGCGGTACCTGAAATTGACGAAGCCCCTGCCCTGAAGATGATCGCGGGTGATATCCCCTCCGGTGTGGCTATCACCGTGGTCTTCGCGACGGTGCTGATGGTGTCGTCCACGCTGCTCACCCAAGCGCTGAGCGTGGTGGAGCAGAAGCAGCTGACCAAGTCGTTCTACTTCATCGGCGCGCCCGCAGCCTTCCACACCAAGGTGGCCGTGCGCGAGGTTGGGGTGCCCATGCTGGTGGTGGCGCTGCTCGGGTTCGGGATGGGCAGCCTGATGGGCACCGCCATGGTCTTGGTCCACGTCGATGTGCTGGACAAACTGGCGCTGTTCGGCGCGCTCGTTGTGGTGGCGCTGGTCGGTTGCGTCCTGGCGGTGCTGGGGACCGGCCGGTTGCGCGAGAAGGTGCTGCTCGGGATGGGCCGGGCGAACGACTAAGTGGTCCTGACACTTTCAGGCAGAAAAAGTCAGCCGCGATCCGTCAGCGGGGACGGATCGCGGCTGAATTATGCGGGCAGTACTAGAAGCTCAGCTTGCTCATGATCGGCGCCGGGATGGCCTTCAGCACCAGGGAGATGGGGCCGAAGAGCTTGTGCACGAACACGGAGGGCTTTCCGGCCAGGGCGGCTTCGACGGCAGCCTCAGCCACGTCTTCCTTGTTCACGGTGAGCGGGGCTTCATCCAAGCCGTCGGTCATCTTGGTGCGCACCTGGCCGGGGCGGACCACCGTGACGGTCACGCCGTCGTCTTTCAGCGCCTCGCCGAGCTGCAGGTAGAACCCGTCGATGCCGGCCTTGGAGGCGCCGTAGACGAAGTTGGAGCGGCGCACGCGCTGGCCCGCCACGGACGACATCGCAATGATCGTGCCGTGGCCCTGGCGCTTCATGTGCTGGCCCAAAAGCACGCCGACGGACATCGGGGCGGTGAAGTTCGTCTGCGCGGACGCGACTGCCGCCGCCTGGTCTTGCCAGAGCTGCTCCTGGTCGCCGAGGGTGCCGAAGGCGACCACAGCGACATCGACGTCGCCGTCCTCGAACGCCGCGTCGAGCACGGCCGGGTGGGAGGCGAAATCGAGGGCGTCGAAGTCCACGAGGCGCACGTGGCCTGCGCCGGCTTGTTGGACGACCGAGATCGCGCCGTCGATACGCGGGGAGTCCTTGCGCGCACACAGGGTGACGGTGGGGTTGCCGCCGCGGGAGGCGAGCTCGGCGACGATGGCGAGGCCGATCTCGCTGGTGCCGCCGAGGAGCAGGATGTGCTGGGCTTGGCCTACTGCATTCAACATGGTCGGTTCTCCTTAGTTCAGCTCGAGTCGGCGGGACATGTCGGACGCGAACACGCCGGTCGGGTCGATTTCGCGGCGGGTCTTCAGCCAGCCGGGCAGCTCCGGGTACATCTTGTGGAACTTCTCGGCGGAGGTGCGGGACTCCTTAGCCAGGTAGAGGCGGCCGCCGAACTGCATGACCTGGTCGTCCAGGCGGTCCAGGAATTCGTTGAGGCCCGGGCGGATTGGAAAGTCCACGCACACGTTCCAGCCCTTCATGGGGTAGGACAGCGGCGCCTGGTTGCCCTCGCCGAACAGCTTGAACACGTTCAGCGCGGTGTAGTGGCCGGAAGCCTGGATGTCGTAGATGATGTCCTTGAACGGCTCGACGGCGTCGGTGGGCACGACGAACTGGTACTGCAGGAATCCCTTCGATCCGTAGCCGCGGTTCCACTCGCCGATCAGGTCCAGCGGCTGGTAGAACTGCGTGAGGTTCAGTACCTGGTTACGCGCGGGTTTGCCCATGAAGTAGTACGCCTCGCCGATGGCCATCAGCGACAGCTTGTTCATGGTCCAGGACGGGAAGATGTCCGGCACCGTCATCAGCTGCGGGGCGTTGAACTTCAGCGGGTCCTTCGCCAGCTTCGGGGCGAACTCCTTGAGCTGGTCCAGGGTGGCCAAGGAGCCACGGGAGATGGTGGAACGGCCGGTCTTCGGCGGCGCGGAGATGGCGTCGAACCAGGCCGAGGAGTAGGTGTAGTTCACCTCGGAGCCGTCGGAGTGGGCCGCGATCGTTTCATCGAGGGTGTCGGTGCGGTCGGTGTCCGCGATGAAGTACGCGGTTTCCGTGAACGTCATCTGGATGCGGGCGCGCAGGATGATGCCGGTCAGGCCCATGCCGCCGACGGTGGCCCAGAACAGCTCGGCCGTTTCGCCGGTCGGCTCGAGGTGCAGCACGCGGCCGTCCGCGACCAGCAGCTCCATGGACAGTACGTGGTCGCCGAAGGAGCCTGCGGAGTGGTGGTTCTTGCCGTGGATGTCCGGGCCGATGGCGCCGCCGATGGTGACCTGGCGGGTGCCGGGCAGCACTGGGACCCACAGGCCGTAGGGCAGCGCGGCCTTCATCAGCTGGTCCAGGGTCACGCCGCCGTCCACGTCGACGATGCCGGTGTCCGGGTCGATGGAGTGGATGCGGTTCAGCGGCGTCATATCCACGACGAGGCCGCCGCCGTTTTGGGCGGGGTCGCCGTAGGAGCGGCCCATGCCGCGGGCGATGACACCGCGGCGCTTATGCTCCGGAAGCTCGGAGTTTTCGTCGGCCACCTGCTTGACCGCCTGGGCGATCGTGTCAACGTCGGCGGTGGACAACACCTGTGCGGTAGAGGGGGCGGTACGGCCCCAGCCGTAGAGGGATTGGGTTGTCAGTTCCATGCCCACAACACTACCGCCGGACTACAGATCCATGATGCTACGAATCTCCGCGGGGAGCTCTTCTTGGCTGGAAATCACAGGTTTGCCGGCGGCCTTGTGCTCGCGCAGGATCTCGTAGATGCGGGTGCGTCCCTTGGAGTCCACGAAGGGCAGTTCTTCCGCCATGAGGCGGACCATGAAGTCGGATAACGGAGCGTCGATACGCTGTGCTGCCTCGTGGATCGCGTGCGGGTCGTCGCCTTTGTAATGCTTCCTCATGGAAAGAAAGCCTATATTGGGCGCCATGTCCAGCACCCTCTACCGCTCAGACCACCTCGCGCCGGTGATCCGCCTCACCGAGCGCCGGGCTGGTGCGACGCTGCTTGTGCGCGTTGGGCTGGTCTCCGATGACGTTGTGTACCGGTGGGTGGGCATCGACGAGGACGCGACCATCGCGGATTGCTGCGAGATCGTGGGGGAGGTCTTCGGCGTCGAGGGTGTGGGTGCGGATGCGCCACAGGGGCGTTTGCTTTGCGACGTTCTAAAGTCCCCCGGCGATTCCACCCACTTTTCCCACGGCTTGTGGTCCTTTGAAATGCAGTTGGCCAACGTGTACCCGCGCGACGAGTCCACGCCACCGTCCGTGTGCGTGGCGGGCTCCGGGTCGTTCGGCGCGGCGCCCTTCGACATCCGTACAGTCAACGCCCGGTTGATGGGAGAGGTCGAGGTGCCGGGCCTGCGCGCCGAGGTGCGCGAGTTCATGGCGCGTGCCCGCGGGCACGACTTCGCCCCGTTGATGCATGCGCTGGATGTGGGGACGGGGAAGCGGATAGCGGCGCTTCCGGTGGAGTCCGGGCGGTTGGAAAGGGACGCCTTCTGGTCCCTGGTCTTCGCGCTGACCTGCTGCGCGGGCGGGGAGACCGCGCACATCGCCGAGAGCATCTTCGCCTCGCTGGGGCACGGGGATTTGGGCATCGGGGAGATTCGGGCGCTGTGCGCGGAATCGCTCGCTGAGCTGGACGCAATCGGCGGGGAAAGGACCCCGGCGGAGATGCTGGATATCTACCGCCAGCTCATGCGCGGGTAGGGTATTCGCCCGTGGCTTCAAGTTCTACCCTGAAACAGCAGCTCGTGCCCTTCCTCTTGGTCGGCGTGGGCTGCGCAGTCATCGACTTCGGCATCACCCACAGCCTCGACGAATTCATGGGGGTGCAGCGCGACCTTGCCAAGGCCGTGGGCTGGGTGTTCGGCACGCTCGCCGCGTACGTGCTCAACTCCAAGTTCTCCTTCCAATCCAAGATCAACGCGAAGAAGGCCGGGGCGGTCTTCGTGCTCTACGCGGTGACCTTTGCGGTGCAGATGGTGCTGTGGCGCGTGACGGACTCGCCGCTGACGTCGCTGGGCCTGGTCAACCCGTGGAAGAACGTCGTGTCCTTTGTCATCGCCCAGGGCGTGGCCACCGTGGTCAACTTTGAGCTGCAGCGGCACCTGATCTTCCGCGAAGCCAAGAAAACTATGGCCGCCTAAAGTCCTCTTTCGCCCCGCGGCGCAGCAGCTTCAGCCACTGGTAGAAGCCCTTCGGGTCCTTCTTCTCCAGCAGGAAGAACCAGCCGAAGCGGACCACCTCCTGCAGCTGCATCTTCTTCATGCCGCGCTGGTTAATGATGTAGCCGCGGTTGCGGTACGTGAAATACCGCTTGGTGGGGTTGTCGGGGAACTGCGCGTGCGCGCGACCGCCCATGATCGGGTGGAACTCGCCCGAGCCGTCCGGGTGCAGATAGAACGTGGTCAACGCCGTGCCGTAGGGGAGGCCGGATTGTGCCAGGCGACGGTGGTACTCCACCTCGTCGCCCCGGATGAACAGGCGGTAATCCGGCACGCCGATGCGCTCCATCGCCTCCGCCGAGATCAGCGCGCCATTGAACAGGCTCGCGTACTGGGGCAAAAAGTCGCCTTCGAGCTCATTTACGCGGCGGTGCCAGGTGGTGCCCTGCCTCAACGGGAACGCCAGCTTCTCCGGGTCGTCGATGTTGGCCACCACCGGGGAAACCTCCGCCAGCTGGTGCTTTACTGCGACCCGATACAGCTCTTTGAGCACGTGCTCGTCCTTCGGGCGGCCGTCGTCGTCCGCGCACCAGATGGCGTCCGCGCCGAGTGCCAGGGCGTGCAGGAATCCGTAGGCGAACCCGCCTGCGCCGCCCAGGTTGGTTTTGGATGGGAGGTAGACGGCGCGGTCGGCCGCGAGGTCGTCGAGAAGCTCCTGCACCTCGTCTTGCGCCCCGTTGTCCACCACAATCACCCAATCCACCGGATGCGTCTGGTTGACCACCTGCTCCAACGAGTGTTTCAGCAGGTCAACGCGGCGGTGGGTGACAATCACGGCGGCGGTCGTGCCGTTCGGATTCAACGCAGTCATGCCTTTTATTGTGCCCGAGGGATCCAAACGCGCATTCTTCACGTCTAAGTAGGCATGGTGAATTTGTATGACGGGATGAATGTGAACTTCGAAGCGCGCCTCCTTGCCGCGGCCGACCGGGTAGCAGGCACGCAGTACAGGCAGGTGACGAAGCAGTGGTTCTTGTCGGCGGACCATTGCCGGAAGGACTGGCAGGTGGAGCTGTGCGCTCGCAGCCACCCGCGCCGGGTGCTGTACTGGGCCCCTGCGGCGGCGCGTGCTGCGGCCCACGCTGTGGAGCGGCCCGGGTCGGTGGTCGGCGGATTCTCGGCGCTAGCGCTGTACGGAATGCCGTTTTTG
Source organism: Corynebacterium afermentans subsp. lipophilum (assembly GCF_030408375.1). NCBI lineage: Bacteria > Bacillati > Actinomycetota > Actinomycetes > Mycobacteriales > Corynebacteriaceae > Corynebacterium > Corynebacterium afermentans. The sequence continues at coordinate 118,520 of NZ_CP046530.1, forward strand.
GTGGAGGGGGCGGACACGCTGTTGTTCTCCGCCACGGCGAAGAACCAGGTGGGCGGGACGCGCACACCGACGGTACGTCGGCCCAGCGCGAGGCCTGGAAGCGTGTGGTCCTTGAGCCATCGCGGAGTAACGCTTCGGGCGGCCGCGCCCGCCGACGCTGTTGTGCAGGCGCTGAAGGAGATCCGGCGCGGCGGGCATCGGTGGGCGACGGTAGCTGTCGAAGGTTTCACGGCCGAGGAGGTGATGGCCATCCAGCTCGTGGACTGCGCCCGCCGGTTCCTTGGTGTGCAGTTGCCGCACATCCGGGCGGCGGCTGCGCAGAAGATTAACGTGGAATGGCTCAACCGTGTGCTCGAAAACAGCAGCGTGTTAGCGGATTCGCCAAAAGAGACCGAGATGCGCCTGTTGGTCACGGCGCTTGCTGCCCGCTACGGGTGCACTGTTCAGGAGCAGGTCCCGTTCATCGTCGACGGCGTCATAGTCACCGTATTCGACCTGGCCATTCCGGAGCTGAAGATTGCCATCATGTACGACGGTGTCCACCACGGGGACCGGAAGCAGCGGAACAAGGACTCCTCGATAAACCTGCAGATGATCCGCGGCGGATGGACCCCCGCCCGGTGCGCCTCAGACACAATGTTTGAGTGCCTCGGGCTCGTCGAGGACCTACTCCGGGAAATGAATTCACTGCACACTCCCGGCCACGTGAACAAATCCGGGTAGACGACGTTTTTACCTGGGAGTTGTGAACAAACCCCGGTGCTTTTCCGGGATTGATTCATCTGCTAGTGAATAAATCCCGGGAGGGGGCTAGGGCTTCTCGACGTCACCGTCACCGTGGAAGCGCTCCACCAGCTCCGCGACGTACTCGCCGGTCTCGGGGCCCTCGTACGCGCCCACGACGTCGGCGACCAGGCCGGCCTCGCGGATCTCGCCCTTGTCCACCCACAGGGCGGTGTTGCACAGCTGGGCCAAAAAGTCGTTGGAGTGGGAGGCGAAGACCAGGATGCCGGACTTTTTCACCATCTCTGCGAGCCGGACGCGGGCTTTGGCCATGAAGGCGGCGTCGACGGCGCCGATGCCCTCGTCCAACAGCAAGATCTCCGGCTCGATGGAGGTGACCACGCCCAGCGCCAGGCGGACGCGCATGCCGGTGGAGTAGGTGCGAAGGGGCATGTTGAGGTAGTCGCCGAGCTCGGAAAACTCGGCGATTTCGTCCATCTTCGCCTTCATCTGCTTGCGCGTCTGGCCCAGGAACAACCCGCGGATGATGATGTTTTCGTAGCCGGAGATCTCCGGGTCCATGCCCACGCCCAGGTCGAAGACGGGCGCGACGCGGCCGCGCACGTCGGCGACGCCGCGGGTGGGCTCGTAGATACCGGACAGCAGGCGCAGAAGGGTGGACTTGCCGGCGCCGTTGTGGCCGACCAGGCCGACGCGGTCGCCTTCCCTCAAATGAAGGTTGATGTCGCGCAGCGCCTCCACGACCACGGTGTTGGAGGCGTTCTGGCCGATCTTGCCGCCCGCGGAGGACATCATGGCCTTCTTCAGGGAGCGGGATTTGGCATCGAAGATGGGGAAGTCGACGCAGGCGTTGTAGGTGTCAATGGAAACCATGTGAAACTCCTAACCTCCTAAACCCAGTACGGCACGCGGAAGCGCCAGCGCTTCATGGCCAGCAGGGTGATCAGGACGCCGACAACGGTGCAGGCGAGGACGATGCCCCAGTGGTAGGCGGCCAACGGTTCGTCGATAAGCGGGGCGCGCACGATCTCGAGGTAGTGGTAGAGGGGGTTGACCTCGGCGAGCATGGCCCGCTGCGCGACCTCGCCGCCTTGGTCCTTGAGGGTGCGGGTGGTCCAGACGATCGGGGTGACGTAGAAGAGGAGCTGCACCAGGGCCTCGAGAAGCGGGGCGACGTCGCGGAAGCGGGTGGCCACCATGCCGAAGAACATCGCCACCCACACGCCGTTGACCACAAGCAGCGCCAGACCGGGGATGAAGAGCAGCGTGTGCAGGGTCAGCGGGATGCGGAAGATCAGCACCAGCAGCAGCCAGATCACCATGTTGTGCGCCAAAAACAGCAGTTGGCGCCACACCAGGCGGTAGACGTGCACCGACAGGGCGGACGGGAGCTGTTTGATCAGGCCTTCGTTTTCGATGAAGACGTTCGCGCCGTCCTTGATGCAGCCGGAGAGGAAGCCCCAGACGATGAAGCCGACGGTGACGTGGGGGAGGAACTCAGCGACGTCGATCTGGAACAGCATGGAGTACAGAAGGCCCAGCGCCAGCGACATCACGCCGGTGGCGATGGTGATCCAGAGCGGGCCGAGGGTGGACCTCTTGTACCGCTGCTTGATGTCTTGCCACCCCAGTTGCAGCCAGAGTTCGTGCTGGCCCCAGCCGCGGATGAGGTCGTCGAACGCGCGCCGGAAGGTCCTGGACTTCGACGGCGGCGTGTCTTCGCCCGGAGGGCTGGTCATGCGGGCGACGTCTTGGCGCAGCTGATCTTCGTTGTGCACGCAGATCACCCTAGTGCACTGCATTTGCGCACCCGAGCTGGCGGTGTGCGCCGTGTCGGACGGGCGTGCATAATTGGGGCATTCTTGCCTGAAGGGAGGTCGGCCGTGGCGTATGACGTGTGGGGAGTGCGTGGACTCTACACATCGCTCGGTAGCGGCTGGACGTACCTGAACGCCCACACGCAGCCGCAGGTGCCGGAGAAGGTGGCGACGGCGGTCTCGCGAAGCTTCCGCAGCGCGGCGCTGGTGCCGCCGCCGGAGCCGGTGCTGGGATCGCACTCGAAGGAGGCCTTGGGCCAGCCGGAGGGCGTGCAGTACCCGGAGATGGCGCGGGTGGCCATCGCGGACCTGACCGGTGTGGCGGCGGACCAGGTGGTGCTGGGCCCGAGCGTGCCTGCGCTGTACTCGGCGCTGGTCAACGCGATGAAGCCGATGCTGCGCCGCAACTCCTCCGTGGTGCTGAACCCGCTGGACCGGCCGTATTTGAGCAAGCGTCTGCGGCGCGCCGGGCTGGATGAGACGTGGGCGCAGGCGGACCTGGCCACCGGTGATCTGCCGGCGTGGCAGTACAGCGAGATCGCGGACGGCTCCACCCGCCTGGTGTCCGTGCCGGCGGCGCACGCGGAGCTGGGCAACGTGGTGCGCGTCGCCGACATTGTGGAGGCGGTGCGGGCGAAGTCGAGGGCGTGGGTGCTTGTGGACGCCACCGCGTACGCCCCTTACCGGCCCGTTGACCTCGAGGCCTGGGGCGCGGACGTGGCCGCGGTGGACATCGCTCAGCTGGGCGGGCCGGACATCGCCGCGCTGATCTTCCGCGACACCGCCATGTTCAAGCGCCTGGACATGGACGCGCTGGACCTGGAGGTTTCTCAGGGCTTGGCGGGCGCGGTGCCGGCGGTGGTGGACCATTACGCCTCCTTGGTGGAGGGTTTCTCTGGCCGTGCGACCCGCCGCAACCGCCTGAAGTACTCCCTGGACGCGACCACCGCCTACCTCAACGGCCTGCGGGATGACCTGCACACGTTCTTGGGAACCCTGCCCGCCGTGCACATCGTCGGTGTGAGCGGCGAGGCGGCCGCGGACGCGCGGGTGGAGCGCATCCCGCGCCTGGCGTTCGGCGTGACGGGCGTGCCCAGCGAAACTGTGCTGCAGCGGCTGCTTGCCAACGGCATCGTGGCCACACAAACGTGCGCCACACCGCTTCTCGACGACATGGGCGTCGCTGACATGGGCGGCGCCGTGACCATCGCCATGTCGCCGTTTAACACCCAGAACGACATTGAGCAGCTGGTGCGGACGGTGGCGTCTCTGGCTTAGAGAACCAGGAGGACCTTCCCGGTGTTGTCGCCGGAATCCAGGTGCTCGTGGGCCAGCTTGGCGTCCTCAAGCGGGAAGCGCGCGGAGATGTTCGGGGTGATCTTCCCGGCCTCGATGAGCGGCCACACATTTTCCACCGTGGAGGCGACAATGGCCGCCTTCATCGGCCGTGGGCGGGCGCGCAGGGTGGTGGCGGTGACGGACAGGCGCCGCGGCATCATCCGGCCCAGTGACAGGGTGCCCTTCGGCCCGCCCTGCACCGCGATGACGATGAGGTGCCCGTCGGTGTTCAGCGTCTTGATGTTCTGCTCCAGGTACGGCCCGCCGACCACGTCCAGGATCGCGTCCGCCCACCCGGGCAGCTCCTCGGCGAAGTCCTGCTCCTTGTAGTTGATCAGGATGTCGGCGCCAAGCTCCTTGCAGTAGTCGAGCTTTTCCTGGCTGCCGGCGGTGACGGCCACCTCGCAGCCGAGCGCCTTGCACATCTGGATGGCAAAGGAGCCGATGCCGCCCGCGCCGCCGTGGATGAGCACGCGGTCGCCCTCCTTGATGCCGGCGATCATGCCCAGGTTCGACCACACCGTGCACGCCACCTCGACCACGCCGGCGGTCTCCTCGACAGTCAGGCCCTTTGGGATGGGTGTGAGCTGTCCTTCCGGGACAGTGACGTATTCGGCGTACCCGCCGCCAGCGAGCAGGCAGCCGACCTCCTCGCCTTCCTTTCGACCAGTCGTGCCCGGGTCTGTAATGATTCCCGCGCATTCCAGACCCATAATCTCGGACTCGCCCTTCGGCGGCGGGTACTTCCCGGCGGCTTGCATCAGGTCGCCGCGGTTCACGCCGGCGGCAACCACCTTGACTATGACTTCGCCGTCTTGCGGGGTGGGCCTTTGGGCGTCGTAAAGCATGAGCTCTTCATTGATTGCTTTCATGCGGCCCAGGGTAGCCAGTCGGAGGGTGTCATTTACAGTGATGAATTAATTACGCAAACAGACTGCGCACAGCTGACATGCGGGTTAAGCTACGGGTGTTCCGCTCGTTTCCTAATGTAAAGGAATCCTCATGATCTACACCATCCTCAGCCTCATGTCCTCCGCAGCCTTCATCTGGTCCATCCTTGAGGTGTTCACCGTCACCCAGCAGCGCCCGGGTATCTCCATCCCGGATGCGGCTCGCGTTGCAGCTGCGAAGTACGGCATCCACTTCTAATCGCTGCTACGAAGACGGGCCTCCGCCGAATGGTGGGGCCCGTTTTTACATGCTGTAAGGTGAACCCGTCGCTTTTCAGCGACTTGGAGACGTGGCAGAGCGGCCGAATGCACCGGTCTTGAAAACCGGCGAGGTTTATCCCTCCGCGGGTTCAAATCCCGCCGTCTCCGCCAACTACTTTTCGGGGGCCTTTGCTTAACGACGCCTTCCGGTTTCCCTCGCTTCCTTAAATGCAAATGAATTTATGGGAAGAGCCTAGGGGAGGACTTCTGGTCGGGTGTAAAGTCTCTGTCACTCCCGTTTTCTACGCTGGCGTGAAGCGGGAAAGCTAGTTTCAAAAAACATTACTCGCTGATGTGGAGGGCATGGATGAGCGAGAATAAACGACCAAACACGAGGAATAACCGCTGGTGGCGCAGCGTCGCTGCGGTAGTCAGCACAGTGGCGCTGGGCATCGGCGGGGTTGCGGTGCCGCCGGTAGCGGGGGCGTACATCCAGGACGATTCGCTTTCGCAACCGCATGGCGACGACCTTGGTGCGAAGCCGGCTACTTCGATCTCAGTTAGCCCTGAGAAGGTGAATGTTCAGCCAGGCGACACCTTCGACATGGAAGTGCGTGTGGACTCTGAGGTGCCCCATCCAGAGAGTGCTGCCGGGGCATATGGTAAATCGGATGCGACTGCGTTGATCGTAGAACTGCAACTAGACAAAAGGTTCACGGTGGACCCTTCCGAAGCGGTGTTTAAGTGGAACGATGGGCAAACCCGCGAGTTGGCAAATTTGAGTAAAGAAGACTCCGCGACGACTCAATCGTTTTTGTTTGAGTTCGATCAAAAAGCGTCCTTGGGAGCGAATCCTGGCTTCACGCTAACCCTGCCGGTAACTGTCTCGGAAACTGCCGAACAGGGAGACGAGATAGATGTCACTGTGGCATCTCAAGTTGTTATCCGCCCAACGCTGGATTGGACCTACGGGGATTTTGGCCTAGAAGAGACAAACGACAAATGCGTTCAAAAAGCTGTAGGAGATCTTTGGTTTGACAATCCGGACCAATACGGCACTTGGCTCGCTGACCTGTGGTTAGGCTCTGACTCGCCCAACTTCTCGCTCGAAGGTGATCCTGTCTTCAAAGTGACGGGGCCGAAGGGTGAGGACTTAACGCAAGAGGTGTTCGCTTCAGCGGACTATCCGCAGTCGACCCTTGATCCGTCCGAGTCTCCGGAAATCTTCACAGGGGCGGATGGAACTACCTTCGAGAACTACCGTTGGCTTCGTCGTTACGAGTGGCGTCTTAATGAGAAGGCCTTTTCGGGAGACATCTGGATACCTGAAGGGTCCACAGTGCATGTCGAACAAAACATTCGATCCTCGCAGTGTGCGTTTTCCCCCGACGAGAAGTTCGGCGTGAAGATTGAGAGTCGCAACGCTCCGCTTTTCACAAATGCGGTAGACACGCTGAACGCGACTGTAGCTGAGGAGCCGGAGACACCTGAGGATCCGCCTGCAGAACCACCTGCGACAGTAACCGAATCCGTGACTGCGACCACGACTGTCACCACTGAATCAGTGACGGCTACGGTAACTCCGACGACGGTGACCACGACGCCGACGTCGACGGCACCGACGGAGGTGACCACGCCGACCTCGACGGCACCGACGGAGGTGACCACGCCGACGTCGACGGCACCGACGGAGGTGACCACGCCGACCTCGACGGCGCCAACGGAGGTGACCACGCCGACCTCGACGGCACCGACGGAGGTGACGACTCCGACCTCTACGGCTGGCACCGTTACCACCACAGTTGGGACCAAGACCGTCACGGCAACCACGACGCCGACGACCGTCACTACCACCCCTACTTCGACCGCACCGACGGTAACGGTCACTCCGACTGCTACGGCAGATTGTGACTGCGAACCCACGACCACTACCAAGACTGAAAAAGTCCCGGAACCGGTGCCAACCACAATTCACACCACCACGACTGCGGAAGCGCCGAAGCGCAGCTCCATCGGGGACAAGGTCTGGGAGGACACCAACGGTGACGGTAAGGAGGACCCGAATGAGAAGACGGGTGTCCCCAACGTGCCGGTGATAATCACGGACAAGGATGGCAATGAGATCACTCGTACGGTGACTGATGAGGATGGCAACTGGAAGGTTGACGTGGAGCCGGGCGAGTACACCGTCCGCTACGAGCCGGGCGAGCGCACTCCGAGCGACAAGGAGCAGGTTGAGCGCACTGTCATCATCGAGCCGGGCAAGGACAACCTCGACGTTGACCTCGGTGTTCTGCCGTCTGGTTCTGTTGGTGATCGTGTTTGGGTTGACGAGGACGGCGACGGTGAGCAGGGCGAGGACGAGAAGGGCCTTGAAAACGTTGTTGTGTTGGTGTCCCGTGAGGGTGAGCCAACGCGTTCTGCAGTCACCGATGCAAACGGTGATTGGAAGATTGAGGGTCTGAACCCGAATGTGGAGTACGACATCCGCTTTGTGAAGCCGGATGGCTGGGAGGTCACCGGTAAGGTTCCGGGTTCGGATGAGTCCGGTCTGGCTTCGAAGGTGACGGTGAAGCCGGGTGAGTACAACGACACTTACGACCTTGGTCTGAGGAAGCTCGATCCGGATTGCGATTGTGAGCCGGTGGAGCCGGGCACGATCGGTGATCGTGTGTGGGTTGATGAGAACGGTGACGGCAAGGAGGACCCGGATGAGAAGACGGGTGTTCCGAACGTGACTGTGATTGTGAAGGATCCGGAGGGCAACGAGGTCACTCGTACGGTGACCGATGACGACGGCAACTGGAAGGTTGACGTCGAGCCGGGCGACTACGTTGTTGAGTACGTTCCGGGTGGTCACACCCCGTCGCAGCCGGATCAGGTTAAGACCACTGTGGCGATCAAGCCGGGTGAGAAGCGCGACGACGTTGACCTCGGTGTTCTGCCGTCTGGTTCTGTTGGTGATCGTGTTTGGGTTGACGAGGACGGCGACGGTGAGCAGGGCGAGGACGAGAAGGGCCTCGAGAACGTCGTGGTGCTGGTGTCTCGCGAGGGTGAGCCGACACGTTCTGCAGTGACCGACGAGAACGGTGACTGGAAGATTGAGGGTCTGAACCCGAACGCTGAGTACGACATCCGCTTTATCAAGCCTGAGGGCTGGGAGGTCACCGGTAAGGTTCCGGGTTCGGGTGAGTCCGGTCTGGATTCCACGGTGACGGTGGATCCGGGTGAGTACAACGACACCTACGACCTTGGTCTGAAGAAGATCGATACGTGTCGCGAGTGTGAGCCGGTCAAACCGGGCACCATCGGCAACCGCGTGTGGATCGACCTCAACGGCAACGGCAAGCAAGACCCCAACGAGACTGAGGGTGTGCCTGACGTGACCGTGATCGTCCGCGATGCTGATGGCAATGAAGTCACCCGCACTGTCACCGACGAGGACGGTAACTGGAAGGTCAACGTTGAGCCGGGCGACTACGAGATTGAGTACCGCCCGCGCGACTGGAAGCCGACTGACCCGAAGCGCGTGACTCAGAAGGTCACTGTGGAAGAGGGCAAGGAGTACCTGGACCTCGACCTTGGCGTGCAGAAGCCGAAGCCGGGTGAGCCGACCCCGCCGACCGATGAGCCGCAGCCGGAGAAGGGCTCGTCTACTGAGACCCTGGATCGCTGTGTGGCTAACGCGGTGCGCTCTCCGCTGCTGTACCTGGTGCCGGTGGCGCTGCTGGGCGCGTTCGGCGGCGAGATTGCCCGTCCGTACATGGGCGCGATCAACGAGCAGGTCAACCAGATCAACGCGCAGTTCCAGGAGGCCATGCGCCGCAACAGCCCGGACTGGGGCCATGGCGGCCGTGGCGGTCGCGACAACGACCAGTTCGCTGAACTGCGAGGCCAGATCGATGCAGCGAACCGTCGTATCGCGGAGCTCGGCCAGGACCCGAACGTCCAGCGCTTCGGCACCGTCGCCGCTGGCATCATCGGACTGATCGCCGCGGGCGGCGTGCTCTACGACTGGTGCTCCAACGAGAAGGGTGAGGCTTTCACCTCCATCGGTGGCTCCTCCGCCAAGGAGTCCGGTGCGGAAGGCCGCCAGTCCTCCAGCAAGGACGCGGCATAACCGCTAAGTAACAGCGAAAACCGGCCAGGCTACCCGCCTGGCCGGTTTTTCTGTTGCTGACGTCGGTTAGACGATCTCGTCCGGGAAAAGCTCTGGCATGGTGTGGAATTGGCGGGTGCCCGGGAAGTCCGAAGGGACGTCGATAAGCAAATCCTTTGCTCGCTTCGTATCCGGGCGATTCTGGCCGGCGACGACCTGCACCTTCTCAATCGGGAACTCGCCGCGCAGCTGCACCACCGCGGAACCGTCGTTGCGGTACGCGAAGTTCTCGCCGAGCAGGCCGGCGACCTCCGAGACGGACTCGACGGAGCTGCCCAGATTGTCCGCGCGCCACGAACCCTCGAGATCGCCGAGGGGGACGCCGAGGAGGACGATGCCGTCCGCCGACTTAGCTAGCGCGGAGGTCTTCGGGGTGAAGTAGAACGGCACGGACGCGCTTTCGCCCACCAACGGGCCAGCAGTGAGCGAATCCAGGTTGGCCGGGAACCAAACTAAGTAATCAGACGGGTCATTTGAAGTATCGCGGGCGGCGAGGCCGGAGGTGAGCCAGGTGTGGATTTTCATGCGACCGAGTATACGGATTTCGCGCAGGGCGATCCGGGGTGTATTTGGACGCGCGGGGCCGACAGAGTAATGTGGAGCAAGGTCTGGAGATGTGCCAGAGTGGCCGAATGGGGCTCCCTGCTAAGGAGTTGCCCCCTTGACGGGGGCCGCAGGTTCAAATCCTGTCATCTCCGCCACCGCGCCCGTAGCTCAACGGATAGAGCATCTGACTACGGATCAGAAGGTTGGGGGTTCGAATCCCTCCGGGCGCACTCGTGTTTTTCGTGCGGAAATCCCTGCTTCGGCGGGGGTTTCGGCGTATGTGGGGTTTGGGGGCGAGTCCTGACAGATTACGGCGGGCGTTTGCGTCGACCTGGGGGTTCGAGGGCGCTCTGACAGATTCCGCCGCGATGTGTCGGGCGATATAGCGAAAAGCCCCGCCGGCTAGGGCGGGGCTGGGGTGCGACCGTGCTAGCTCTGGCGGGTTTCCACCACCGGGGCCGCGACGGTCTCGGCCGGCTTGTTGTTGCCGTTGCTGCTGCCGCCGACGGTGACATCAACGCCGTTGACGCTCGGGATGCAGGTGCGGACGGCTGCGGTGACCAGCAGGGCAGCGACGACGCCAACGGCCGCGCCACCAGCGGCGGTGAGCTGTGCGGGCTCGACGTTGAACTGACGGGCAGCGTCGTTGAATGCGCGCTCAGCTCGCTTGGCAGCCTCGTCGAGGCCCGGGACGTTAACCTGGCCGGCCAGCGCGAGCGGGATCAGTGCGACCAGCGGGAAACCCAGGCCCACCAGGGACGCGATGCAGCGCGGGTCGGATGAACCGCCGTCGATGCCGACGTTCGCGTCAACGAGGTGGTCGCCGTTCTGGCCCTGGCGCTTGCGGGAGGAGCCGACGCCCACCAAGCCGCCGTTGGCGTTGCCAGTGACGAGCACCTCCGGATTTGCGTTGCCGGTTGCGACCACGCTGTTGTTCGACCCGTTGTTGTTGCCGATGTTCGACGGGTTCGCATTGTCAGTGATGACCACGGTCGGGTTGGCGTTGTTGGTCACCACTGCGGAGTTGTTCGAGCCAGCGTCGCGCAGGTTGTCGTTGGCGTTGTTGGTGACGACGGCGCTGTTGTTGGAGCCGGCGTCGCGAAGGTTGTCGTTGGCGTTGTCGGTGATGACTACCGTCGGGTTGGCGTTGTTGGTGACCACGGCGCTGTTGTTTGAGCCGTTGTCGTTGGCGTTGCCCGTGACGACCACCGTCGGGTTGGCGTTGTTGGTCACCACAGCAGAGTTGTTCGAGCCGTTGTCGTTCGCGTTGCCCGTGACGACAACCGTCGGGTTCGCATTGTTGGTGACCACGGCGGAGTTGTTGGAACCGTTGTCGTTCGCATTGCCGGTGACGACGGCGCTGTTGTTCGAGCCGTTGTCGTTCGCGTTGCCCGTGACGACAGGGTTCGCGTTGTTGGTGACGACGGCGGAGTTGTTGGACCCGTTGTCGTTCGCGTTACCGGTGACGACAGGGTTGGCGTTGTTGGTGACGACGGCGGAGTTGTTGGAACCGTTGTCGTTCGCGTTACCGGTGACGACAGGGTTCGCGTTGCCGGTAATGACCGGGTTCGCGTTGCCCGTGATGACCGGATTGGCGTTACCCGTGACAACAGGGTTCGCGTTGTCAGTCACCACAACGGAGTTGTTGGAACCGTTCTCGCGCAGGTTGTCGTTCACGTTGCCCGTGATGACTACGGACGGGTTGGCATTGCCAGTGATCACCGGGTTGGCATTGCCGGTGATGACCACCGTCGGGTTGGCGTTGTTGGACAGGTTGTCCTTGATCTCAACCGTCGGGTTGGCGTTGTTTGTGATCACCACGGACGGGTTGCCGTTGTTGGACAGGTTGTCCCGCGGGTTGACGTTGTCGGTGATGACCACGTTCGGGCTGCCGTTGTTGTTGCCGATGTTGGACGGGTTCGCGTTGTTGGTGATCACAACGTTGATCAAGCGTCCGGCACCGCCGCCGCTGATTCCACCCTCACCGCCGCTGGTTCCACCCTCACCGCCGCCGGTTCCGCCCTCGCTACCGCCGTTTCCGCTTCCGGTGAGGCCACCGATGATGTCGCCCAGGCCGCCGAGTAGAGCGCCACCGGTACCGGCACCGACCAGGCTGCCCAGGATCGGCCCGAGGATGCTAGCGACGGTGCCTGCAGTTTCTGCAGGTGTCTTTGACGGGTTCTTGGCCGCAATCTTTAGAGTGGCCTCGAACTTGTCAGTTCCGTCGTTCACCTCAATTGGAAGGTCGAAGTCGCCCTCCTTGAACGTGGTTGGTGGGGTGACGCGGACGGTGGTGCCGTCGTTGGAGACGGACCAGCCAGTCGGCAGAGCGGCGCCGCTCTTAGACACGCTGACGCCCTCCGGCAGGGTGATTCCCTCGACGGACTGCGCTGACGTGGACTTCTCAAAGTCCATCGGGTAGCGGGAGGTCAGCTGGTTTTCCCATTCGGCGCCCGGGCGCTCGTCGATGATGTTGACGCGCAGCGTCGTGTCAAAGGTCTCGCCGGCGGCGGTGGTCACGCGCACCGGGATGTCCTTCTTACCTGCGTCAAAGGCGGCGGTGGACTTCGGACGGATTAGGGTCAGCGTGCCGTCGTTGTTGTTGAAGCCCCAGTTGAAGATGGTGTTCGTGCGCGGTGCGACGGTGTCGCCGGGCTGAAGCTGCAGCCCTTTGACTACAGCTTCATCGGCGTTCCAGAAGTTTGCGGTGTCAAAGCGCTGCTCGAAGGTGGCGGCAGAGGTGCCTTCGCTTGTCGACGGCTGCTCCGCCGGCGCCGGTTCAGCATCACTCGTCGGCGTGGTTGTCTCCTGGGCTTGGACAGGGGAGACAAGCGGTGCCACGAGGGCAAGGGACAGGGCGCCCGCCGCGATGACGGTACGGCGGGAACGTACGGACTTTGCCATGGTGGCTCCTTTAAAGGGGTCAGCGGATTATCAGCAGCATATGACGCGTATCGCAGATCACGCGTAGATTTTTGCATACATTTGGCAAGAATGAACGCGCCAGCGACAAAAAACTTTCCGGGTGGGTACCCTCACCGTGTGACTACGGCCAACGCGGCGGCGATCACGCACCTGGAAAAACAGCTCAACCGGCACCGGCTGGACTCCGGCGACCTGGACGGCCTCCACGAGGAGCTGGCAGAAATCCCGTTGCACGATGTGGTGCACGTGGTGGAGCGGCAGCCGTCGAAACGCGGCGCTGTGCTCATCCGCCTGCTGCCGCCAGAGCGTGCCGCGGCGGCTTTCGACGCGCTGGATCCCGCCCACCAGGCGGAGATCGTGGAGGCGCTCGGGCGTGAAGACGTCGCCGGGCTGTTCAGCGCGCTGGGCGCCGAGGACCGCGTGCGCATGCTGGACAACATGCCCGCGGAGATCGCGGAGCGGTTCCTGGGGGATCTGGACGAGGACGCGCGTGCGGACACCAACCTCATTCTCGGCTACGAGAAGGGCTCGGTCGGCCGTGCGATGAGCCCCAATGTGGCGGCGGTTGGTCCGGGTGAGGGGGTGCGGGACGTCGTCGACAAGCTCAGGGCTCAGGCGGATGACTTTGAGACCGTCTACACCATCGCAGTGGTGGATCCGGAGCGCACGCTGTGCGGCGTGGTGTGGCTTCGCGACCTGTTCAGGGCGGCGCCGGACGCCCGAGTCGGCGATGTGATGCGGGAGCGCCCGGCGGTGCAGGTCAGCGACGACGCCGAGGACGCCGCCCGCCGCCTGCTTTCATCCGGCCAGCTCGCGTTTCCGGTGGTCGACGACGGCAACCGTCTCATGGGCATCTTCACCTTCGACGAGGCCCAAGACATCGTGGAGCACGCCGACAGCGAGGACACCGCGCGCCAGGGCGGCTCCGAGTCCCTGAAGCAGCCGTACCTGTCCACCCCGGTGCTCAAGCTGGTGCGCTCGCGCATTGTGTGGCTGCTGGTGCTGGCACTCTCCGCGATCCTGACGGTGCAGGTTCTCGGCGTGTTTGAGGGCACGCTCGCGCAGGTGACCGTGCTGTCGCTGTTCATCCCGCTGCTCACCGGAACCGGCGGCAACACTGGCAACCAAGCGGCCACGACGGTGACAAGGGCACTCGCGCTTCACGACATCACCAAAGGCGACATCCTGAAAGTCATGTGGCGCGAACTGCGCGTCGGCGCGACCCTCGGAGCAGTGCTCGGGGTGCTCGGATTGGCCATCGCGTGGGCCGTTTTCGGCCAAGACATCGGAATAGTGATAGGAAGCACACTCTTTTGCGTCTGCGCTATGTCCGCGACCGTCGGCGGCATGATGCCGATCGTGGCGAAGACCGTCGGCGCGGACCCCGCGGTGTTTTCCAACCCGTTCATCTCCACCTTCTGCGACGCGACCGGTCTGGTGATCTACTTCGCCATTGCCAAGGCGGTACTCGGCTTGTAGGTGGGGTGTTGTTTGCCGGTTTGAGCTGCGGTTTTGGTGGTGAGTTCACCCGGGTGTAATGTTCTTCTTCGTTGTCCACACGGCAACGAACTGAATACGCGCCCGTAGCTCAACGGATAGAGCATCTGACTACGGATCAGAAGGTTGGGGGTTCGAATCCCTCCGGGCGCACCATCTGTTTGAACGCCCCGAGCATCCCGCTCGGGGCGTTTTCATTTCTCTCAGGTTTCGGTAGCACCTAAGCGTTCATTATTAGGAACTTCAGAAAACCGTTTGAATCTGAAAAAGGCCTGATTAACTGCCCTTTCAGGGTTGCCACTTGCTTGAAAGCAGCTGTCCAAATTGGTAGGTTTTACGGCAGTTCCGCGGGAGAAGTGTGTTCTATGTACTTCTTCCTCGAATTTCTCCCATTTACAAAACCAACCATTGGAGCCATCTTGAAGAACGCTTCCTCCCCGTTCGAGTTCAACTCGGACGCTGCCGCCCAGGGACCTTCGAACCCTGCGCGCTACAACGCAATGTCCTCCGCGGGCCACACCCCGCGCCGCCACTCCGGCAAGCGCTCCGTCATCGCCGGCATGACGTCTGTCTCCCTGGCGCTGGCGGGGCTGACGGTGCCGGGGATTAGTGGGGGTGTGGGAAGTGGCGCATCCTTGGCAAGTGCTCAAGAGACTGACACCACCACTATTGCTGCGAGATTCTCGGATTCTAAACTAACTGACAATAAGTGGGCTGCGACGCTCACCCTTGACTTCGGCCAAGCTGCTCAGACTTTCAACAGTGTTCGTATCGAGGTACCTGCTGAAATTGAGTCGACTGACACGTTCCCGGATAAAGCAAATTACAGCGTGCGATTGCTTAAAGGTAGAGACCTCGTTGAGGATCTCGGAGTTATTGAGGGAGTTGGGGGAGGCTCCCCTAAGGAACTACGGACGTTGGCGTTTACTCTTCCAAAGAGCGTGACCTTGCCTGATGAAAATCTGGCGCTTCAGTTCCGCTACGAGGATGGCACCTATTCCGATTTTCCTACCGACGCGGGGGCTTCCGCAGCCAAGCTCCGAGCCGTAATCAACGAAGTTGATATGACGGGTTCGGTGTCTGATGTGGTGGTGGATCAGTACAAGAAGCCGGTTGAGGGCACCACGGTTGAGTTGGTTGACGGCAACGGTGAGGTTGTGGAGTCGACGACTGTTGGTGCTGATGGCAAGGTTGACTGGGCTGGTGTTCAGCCGGGTGATTACACGCTTCGTGTGACGACGCCGGATGGGTATTCCGATGTTGCGGACCAGTCGTTTACGGTCAAGCCTGGTGAGACCGGTAAGAAGCTTCCGGACCTTGGTATCGAAGCGCTTGATGGTTCGGTGTCTGATGTGGTGGTGGATCAGTACAAGAAGCCGGTTGAGGGCACCACGGTTGAGTTGGTTGACGGCAACGGTGAGGTTGTGGAGTCGACGACTGTTGGTGCTGATGGCAAGGTTGACTGGGCTGGTGTTCAGCCGGGTGATTACACGCTTCGTGTGACGACGCCGGATGGGTATTCCGATGTTGCGGACCAGTCGTTTACGGTCAAGCCTGGTGAGACCGGTAAGAAGCTTCCGGACCTTGGTATCGAAGCGCTTGATGGTTCGGTGTCTGATGTGGTGGTGGATCAGTACAAGAAGCCGGTTGAGGGCACCACGGTTGAGTTGGTTGACGGCAACGGTGAGGTTGTGGAGTCGACGACTGTTGGTGCTGATGGCAAGGTTGACTGGGCTGGTGTTCAGCCGGGTGATTACACGCTTCGTGTGACGACGCCGGATGGGTATTCCGATGTTGCGGACCAGTCGTTTACGGTCAAGCCTGGTGAGACCGGTAAGAAGCTTCCGGACCTTGGTATCGAAGCGCTTGATGGTTCGGTGTCTGATGTGGTGGTGGATCAGTACAAGAAGCCGGTTGAGGGCACCACGGTTGAGTTGGTTGACGGCAACGGTGAGGTTGTGGAGTCGACGACTGTTGGTGCTGATGGCAAGGTTGACTGGGCTGGTGTTCAGCCGGGTGATTACACGCTTCGTGTGACGACGCCGGATGGGTATTCCGATGTTGCGGACCAGTCGTTTACGGTCAAGCCTGGTGAGACCGGTAAGAAGCTTCCGGACCTTGGTATCGAAGCGCTTGATGGTTCGGTGTCTGATGTGGTGGTGGATCAGTACAAGAAGCCGGTTGAGGGCACCACGGTTGAGTTGGTTGACGGCAACGGTGAGGTTGTGGAGTCGACGACTGTTGGTGCTGATGGCAAGGTTGACTGGGCTGGTGTTCAGCCGGGTGATTACACGCTTCGTGTGACGACGCCGGATGGGTATTCCGATGTTGCGGACCAGTCGTTTACGGTCAAGCCTGGTGAGACCGGTAAGAAGCTTCCGGACCTTGGTATCGAAGCGCTTGATGGTTCGGTGTCTGATGTGGTGGTGGATCAGTACAAGAAGCCGGTTGAGGGCACCACGGTTGAGTTGGTTGACGGCAACGGTGAGGTTGTGGAGTCGACGACTGTTGGTGCTGATGGCAAGGTTGACTGGGCTGGTGTTCAGCCGGGTGATTACACGCTTCGTGTGACGACGCCGGATGGGTATTCCGATGTTGCGGACCAGTCGTTTACGGTCAAGCCTGGTGAGACCGGTAAGAAGCTTCCGCCGCTTGATATTCAGAAGGATGCGCCACCGGTTTCTGCGACGCCAACTAGTACGGCTGCGCAGCCGTCGAAGCCGACTACCTCGGCTCCGTCCTCGACCGCGAAGCCGACTACGACGAAGCCGACCACTTCGGCTCCGTCCTCGACCGCGAAGCCGACTACGACGAAGCCGACTACCTCGGCTCCGTCCTCGACCGCAAAGCCGACTACGACGAAGCCGACCACTTCGGCTCCGTCCTCGACCGCGAAGCCGACTACGACGAAGCCGACCACTTCGGCTCCGTCCTCGACCGCGAAGCCGACTACGACGAAGCCGACCACTTCGGCTCCGTCCTCGACCGCGAAGCCGACTACGACGAAGCCGACCACTTCGGCTCCGTCCTCGACCGCGAAGCCGACTACGACGAAGCCGACTACGACGAAGCCGACCACTTCGGCTCCGAAGCCGACTGCCGCACCCGCACCTTCCACGGACTCCAAGCCGGAGGAGAAGAACCCGAGCATCGTCGGTACCATCACCGACCCGGAGGGCAACCCGCTTCCGCCGACGAAGGACAAGGACGGCAAGCCGCAGCTGCCGACCGTGATCGTCAAGGACAAGGACGGCAACCAGGTCGTCGACCCGATCCAAGTGGACGAGAATGGTAACTTCGAGGTGCCGGCGCTGCCGGAGGACGGCGATTACGTGGTGATCGTCGACGCGCCGGACGGCTTCAATGATCCGAAGCCGCAGGTTGTGCCGGTGCAGAAGGGCGAGACCTCCAAGCTGCCGCCGATCACGGTGGACAAGCCGGAGATCGATCTGGACAAGAACAAGCCGGCTGCGAAGCCGGGCTCTGTCCACGGCTGGTTGGTCGATGAGTCCAACCGTCCTATCACTGGCTCGGACATCAAGCTGGTGAAGAAGGGGGTTACGGACCCGGAGACCGGTGAGACGTTCGATTACGAGGTCCCGATCGAGGTTGACGCGGATGGCTACTTTGTCACCCCGCCGATCGACTTCAAGTACTTCCCGGAGGGCAAGGCTGACTTCGATCTTGAGGTCACCCTGCCTGAGGGCTGGCCGGATGCGGACATCAACGGCGACAAGATCAACCGCACCGTGACTGTCGAGGCAGGCGAGTCCACCCCGGTTGAGATCAAGGTTGAGGCGCCGAAGACGCAGTCCATCGTCGGCCGCGTCGACGACGGCAACGGCAAGGCTGTGCCGGGGACCACCGTTGTGGTGACCGACCCGCGCGGCAACTCCCGCGTCATTCCAGTCGAAGACGACGGCACCTTCGAGGTTGACGATGTCATTCCGGGTGTCCACGACGTGGAGATCCTGACCCCGGGCCGCGGCAACGACGCGGACCCGATCAAGGTCCCGGTGCGCACCGGCGAGAAGGTCGAGCTGCCGGAGATCCACCTGACCACGAACAAGTCCCTGAAGCTTGAGAAACGAGTATGGGGCCGCGACGCCGACAACAACGGCAAGGTCAAGAATGAAGACGGTGAGCTTGTCGACGATGTGATGACCGTCAAGGACGGCGAGGACCTCATCTACGCCCTCATTGTCACCAATGACGGCGACGAGCCGATCAAGGACATCGAATTCGATGATCCGGAGCTGGAAAAGCGCAACATTGAGCTGACCATGCCGGAAGGCTGGACCGCCGAGTCTGAACTGGCACCGGGCGAGTCTAAGGTTTGGAGCGCCAAGATGAAGGCGCCGGAAGACGCGTTCGACTTCAACAACGTCGCAACCGCAAACGGTGTCACCTCCAAGGGTGAGAAGGTCGGCTCCCTGCCGGATTCCGCTTACACCAAGTTCCTGCGTGGTGCCGTGGACAAGAAGGTCAACGCCCGCTTTGCCACGAACAAGGACAAGCCGGTTCAGGCTGCGGCCAACTCGCCGCTGGGCTTCACCTACGAGGTGAAGAACACCGGTTCCACCGCGATGGTTAACGTCAAACTCACCGACATCGTCTACGAGGACGGCATTGACGAGAACGAGTGCAAGCCGGTTAAGGCGTCCGAAAAGACCGAGGACAGCCAGTGCTACGACCTTGATGTCAAGGCACCGGAAGGCTTCACCGGCACGCTGCTGCCGGGCGAGCGTGTGGTCTTCACCGCTGAGCTGCCGGAAGGCCTCAAGCCGGGCGCGAAGCACCACAACGCTGCTGAGGCTCGCGGCGAGCTTCCGGCACGTCCGGGTCGCGGCGGTAGCTACGAGGGCGAACCGGACTACGGCGACGACCCGTCGTCCGTGCTGATCATCTCCCCGAAGGACAACATCAAGGGCAACGCCCACGTTGTGGTCTCCGAGGGTGCGGAGCTCGACTCCAGCGACCTCCGAGTTGTCGCCTGGGTCGATGAAAACGCCAATGGCAAGCAGGACCCGGACGAGAGCCTGAGCGGCCTGAAGCTCACGCTGGTGCCGTCCGACGGCACGCCGTCCTTCGCCGGTAATGCCGATGAGAACGGCAACGTCCTGTTCGAGGGCACGCCGTACGGCAAGTACACGGTGAAGATTGACAGCCCGGGCGAGCTGCGCCTGGTCGACCCGAAGGATCCGGAGAACAACTCCTTCGATCCGGGTGCGGTCCTCGAGTCCAAGGAGTTCGAGGTCAACAAGGACGAGCAGTACATCAACCTCCAGCTGGAGACCCCGCGCACCGCGGGTATCTCTGAAGGTAATGCCGGACAGCCGCAGGGCGAAGAGGAAGACAGCTCCCTGGGCAAGTGCCTGGCCTCTGCCTCCTCCGTGTCCAACCCGGTCGCGTGGCTGGTCCCGCTCGGCCTGCTCGGTGCCGTCATGGGTGGCATCGGCGTGATGTTCGAGGATGAGCTGAACCAGATTTCTGCTCAGGCCAACGCAGCAATCCGTGAGGCAATGCCGAACGTCGATCTTGGTATCGGCTTCCAGCAGCCGGAGTGGGTCACTGAGATCCAGGGTCAGTGGCAGGCGCAGATCGACCAGGTGAACCGTCAGCTGGCACAGATCAACCCGGCAGCCCCGGCTGCTGCGGGCGGCGTCGCTCTGCTGGCTATCGCTGGTTTGCTCACGGGTATCTTCTACGCCGGCTGTGAGGCGGGCTGGTTCGAGCCGAGCGAGGAGGGCAGCTCCGCTGGTAGCTCCTCCAAGGCAGACGCTGAGGGCACTGAAGATGTCGCTGGCTCCAGCAGCTCCAGCTCCGAGGGTGGCAGCTCCAAGAAGGATGAGGCTGACTCTGAGACTCAGCCGGAAGAGGCCGCCAACTAAGGTCCCGAGGGCTCTAGTCCATGGCTGAGCTCTCAAACGTGCCCCGGTCTCGTCGATAGGCATCGGCGAGGCCGGGGCGCTGTATATTTACAGGTTTTAAATATTGAGACGACGCGCTGAAACGTATACATTCGTAGGTGCTTTCTGGGCTTTCGCGCGCTTTTTCACATTCGAGAGGTAATAATGGCTTCAAACTCCAAGGTCAACCGCATCGCCGGGCTGTCGCTCGCCGCTGCAGTCGCGGGCACGCTGACGCTTGTGCCCGTTGCGAAGGCGGAAACCACGTCTCCGTCCTCGGAGTCCACCACGTCGAAGGCTCCGGTCGTCTCCACGGAGGACACCAGCTCCGCCGCCCCGGTGACGACGTCGAGTGAGTCGGCTGCGGGGTCCCCGAAGGCGTCGACAAGCAATGTTGCCCCCACGACCAAGGCGGACACCGCGCAGGAGTGGGCTGACATTCTCAAGGGATTCGCCTCTCTGATTGTCTCCTCGACGGCCGCGGGTTCCGGCACCTCGGGTGTGCAGTACACCTCCGACGACCACACCTACAGCGCAGTAGCCAGCAACCCGACCAACGGCCGCCTCTACGCCGTCTCTGACGAGGGCCACCTGCTGCGCATCCACCCACAGAGCGGCAACCTGAAGGACCTGGGCGAGATCCCGGGCTTCGACGCCGAGGAGATCACTTCCGCCGCCTTTACTAAGGACGGCACGCTCGTGCTTATCGACGGCGAAAACGTCTACACCAAGGACCTCGCCGACGACGAAACCGGTACGAAGAGCACGCCGGAGAACCTCGATTTTGTGAAAAAGCCCGTTGAAGGCGTGCTCGATCTGCCCGAGCTTGCGTGGGCTCCGACAGACAATGACGCCGAGCTGGTCGCGCTTGCCACCGAGGGCGGCAAGGCGACGCGCTACACCCTGAACGTGAAGGACGAGAAGGCCACCGCCGACGAGGCTCCCGCCAAGGTTGACGAGAGCGTCAACCTGGACGACGTCGTCGCGTTCGAGTACGCCTACCTGGCCGATGACGCCACCTTCTTCGCCGACGGCGAGGGCAACGCTGTCAAGCTTGACGACGGCAAGATCGTCGCCGTTGAGACGGACCGTACGGAAGAGGACAACTACAAGGCCGTGGCGGGCCTGGAGGCGAAGCCGCAGTCCGCTGACGTCGAGACCCCGGCAACCGAAGCTAACGCGCCGACCACCACTGCCGCCGATGCGCCCGCTGCTGCTGACTCCGCGACGGTTACCCCGACCACCACCGCTGAGCCGTCCCCGTCCAAGAAGGCCCCGAGCGTTGGCCAGCGGGACGTTGAGGTCGTCGAACTCGACGTTGAAGTTGTCACTGCGGACGGTCGTTTCGTGGAGGGCGTCAACTTTGTCAGCAAGGACGGCGCCGTCGACGGCAGCACCGACGAGACCGGCAAGGGCAAGGTTTCCCTGAAGCTGAACGATGCCTCGCGCGACAAGGACACCTTTAACCTGGCCATCGACGTGGCACCGGAAGGCTGGGGCGGCTCCGTGGCCGAGGTTCAGCGCGGCGCCAAGTCCGTGAAGTTCGTCCTCCCGGAGGGCGAGAACGCTTCCGCCACCACCACCGTTGCTGCGCCGAAGGACACGCCGACGTCGACGAAGAAGACGTCCGAGTCCAAGGACAACTTCTTCGAGGTGGACGTCCTGGTCAAGACCGCCGACGACAAGCTCGTCGAGGGCGCTGAGTTCAAGAGTGAGGACGGCCGCGTGGTCGGCACCACCGACGCCGACGGCCGCGGCCGTATCGGCATCGACTTGAAGAAGGACTCGCGCGACAGCAACCTCATTCAACTGACCCTGAAGGAAGCTCCCAAGGGCTACAAGAACACCGAGGTGCTCATCCGCCGCGACGAGGACAAGGCCGAGCTCGTGCTTCCGCGCGACCCGAACGCCACCCCGTCGTCCACGCTGAGCAAGCCGGACCAGGTGCTGAAGGTTATCGACCAGGTCCGTCCGGTGGCGTCGTCCTTCCTCGCCCCAGCGGCCGCACTGGCCGGCGCCGGTGGTCTGGCGGGTGCTGGCGGCTCGAAGAGCACCAATTCCACCAAGACCACGTTCGGCGGCACGAAGGTCACCTCCAGCAAGACCACGGGTCGTTCCACGGGCCGCTCCACCAGCGTGACCCCGTCCGCGAAGGTGGTTACCCGCAGCGGCAACTCCACCAATGTGGCGAAGTCGACTTCGACGACGCGTACAACCTCCTCCGACAATGAGCGCGACGGTGATCTCGCGGATACCGGTACCCCGATGCGCGCAATCATCGCGCTCGGTGTGCTGTCCGTGCTCATCGGTGGCGCCTACCTGGCACTGGGGCGCCGTCGCGAGAACCAGTAAGGCCGCGTCGGGCCTAGAACACCTCGACGCGCCCGCCGACGGACTCGATCTGCACCAGCTGCTTCTCCCAGCCGGGGGTGCCCGGGTGCACGCGCATGATCGGGCGCGAGGAGATCTCCACGGGCGAGACGGACTCGCGTCGCGCCCCCTTGCGCGCGGCCATGCGCAGGTGGGCGCGGTGGCCGGACTTGGTCAGCTCTTCAAGTGACTGGCTCTCGCCGGACAGTGAGTCGCGGGCGTCTTGGAGAAGGGTGATGAACTCGTCGAGCACGGGCACCAGCGATTCTGCGTTGGTCTCGCACATGTTGCGAACCAGGTCGGGGTCGGTGCTGGCCACACGCGTGGCGCCGCGGAAGGACCCGGCGGACAGGGATTGCGCCAGGGTGCCGCCGTGGTCGCCGACTAAAGCCAGCGCCTCGGCGATGACGTGGGGCAGGTGGGACACGCGGGCGACGGCCTCGTCGTGGCGGTCCACAGACACCGGCACCGCCTCCGCGCCGACCACTGCGGCCAGGCGGCACACCACGGTGAACAGCTCGGCCCACTCGGGGTTGCCGGGGTGCTCGCGGGCGTAATCGAAGGTGACGGCCCACGCGGCGCTTGCGAACAGCCCTTCCTGGGAAGCGGTCCACCCGGAAAACTCCGTGCCGGCCATGGGGTGCCCGCCCACGTAGCGCGACTCCAGCCCGCGTTCGACCACCAGGTCATAGACCGGCTTTTTCACGCTGACCACGTCGGTGATGCCGCACGACGGCGCGAACTCGGCCACCTGGTCCAGCACCGAGGCCACGGCACGCATCGGCACCGCCACGACCACCAGCGCGCCGTCGTCCTCGGCGCGGCGCAGCACTTCTTCCACGGAGTCGGACACGTCGAAGCCGTCCCTGCGTGCGGCACCTGCGCCGTGCAGCGTGAACCCGTAGACGCGCTCGCCGCGCGCGTGTAGGTCGCGCATGAGCGATCCGCCGATGAGTCCGAGGCCGACGATGCACACTGGGGGCAGCTGATGTGTAGTCACTACACACAGTCTAGTGACACCTCCGCGCCCGCGGACTACGCTTCGACACCATGAGCCAGGATTTCCCGGACGGGTACGCAGTCACCGTCGAGCGCACCGGCGGCGCGTGGCGTGTGCGCGAGTTCGACGACGACTTTTCGGACCTTTCCACCTCCGTCACCGCGGTGCGGAACCTGCGCGCGGAGGGGCCGGCGTTCGCGCTGCTCAATGTGGAGGAGGACTACCTGGTCATCGTGCGCCCGGGCCCGTCGCAAACCCGCGTGCTCATCTCGGATGCGACGATGGCGGTGGACGACGATTTCGCCGCCGACATCCTCGACGAGGCGGGCGCCGAGATCCCGGACATCGACCCGGACGAGCTGGACAATGTGGACGCGTGGGCGGATGGGGACTTCGACATCCTCGCGGATCTCGGCCTGTCGGAAGAGCAGATGAGCATTTTGCTTGACGACGACGCCGACCCGGCCGACCTCGCCCTGGCAATCGCCGATGAGCTCAGCTTCGGCGACGAGTTGGACGACGTGGTTGGGTGAACGCCCCGCTGAGACGCGCCGAGGGGCGCATGCGCGTCGCGCTCGAGACTGCGAAGCGCACCCCCGCCGGCGACGTGCCGGTGGGCGCTGTCGTGTTTGCTGCTGACGGGGAGGTGGTGGGCACGGGCGTGAACCGTCGAGAAGCGAACTGCGATCCCACCGCCCACGCCGAGGTGGAAGCGATCCGCGACGCCGCGCGGACGTTGGGGACGTGGCGGCTGGACGGCTGCGAGCTGGTGGTGACGCTGGAGCCGTGCACGATGTGCGCCGGGGCGATTTTGGGCGCGCGGGTGTCCTCGCTGGTCTTCGGCGCGTGGGAGCCGAAGACGGGTGCGGTGGGCAGTGTGCTGGACGCGATCCGGGGCCCGCGCCACCTGCACACCCCGGAGGTGCGCGCGGGTGTGCTGGAGGCGGAAGCTGCCAAAATGCTGGCGGAGTTCTTCGAGGGTCTGAGGAGTAATTGAATCGTTACCCAACGCCGCGCCGTTCGGACCTATAGTGGGGCACCTAGCTGATTCCAACGAACAAAGGAGGAAGACAATGGGTATTGAGGACAAGGCAGACCAGCTCAAGGGCGGCGCTAAGGAAGCTCTGGGCAACGTCACCGATAACGAGAAGCTGACCAACGAGGGCAAGGCTGACCAGCTGGTCGGCTCCGCCAAGGAGAAGCTCTCCGACGCAGGCGACGCCATCAAGGACAAGGCCAACGAGGTCGCCGCGAAGGTCGAGGACAAGCGCGACGAGGCTGAGGACGCCGCAGAGCGCTAATTTGGTTATCCGGCAACGCTGCCGTTAATCTGTTCGGCGGTAGCGTGTCCGAGCGGCCGAAGGTACTCGCCTCGAAAGCGAGTGAGGGTAAAACCTCCGCGGGTTCAAATCCCGCCGCTACCGCCAACGCGTCAAGCCCCCGGAAACGGGGGCTTTTCGCATGTCTGGGGCTGCCACTAGGATGGGCCGGGTTACGCTCGCGCGGGCCGCGGGCGGGAAGGAACGGGTCTTTTACGTGGCGAAACTGCTGTACAAACTCGGGCGCTGGTCGTACCTGCACAAGTGGCGGGTGATCGTCGCCTGGCTGCTGCTGCTCGGGGCGACGGCCGCTGGCGCGCTGTCGCTGATGAAGCCGTTCACGGACGAGTTCGCCATCGAGGACACCCCGGCCATCAACGCGCTGGACACCATGGCGGAGAACTTCCCGGACGCGGGCAACGTGGCCACCGCGCCGAGTGTGAACCTGGTCTTCGCCGCGCCGGAGGGGCAGCGGCTGGACACCCCGGAGCACATGGCGGCGATGGATGCCACCGTCGGCTACATCCAGGACCACCTGGGCGTGGAGGGCCAGCGTTTCGGCAACCCGGTGCAGGTCAACGAACAGTTGCAGCGCACCATCGTCGACCAGATGTCTGAGATGGGCATGCCGCCCGAGCGTGCGGAGGCGGACGCGCACAATTTGCGGATGCTTTCCGACGACGCACGTATCGGCTACACCACCTTCGACTTCGATGCCCCGTCGTCGATGTCCGTGGACCAAGCGGACCGCGACGTGGTGACTGAGGCCATGCAGCTGGGCCGCGACGCCGGGCTGCAGGTGGAGGCCGGCGGCGCCGGATTCGGCGACCCGATCGCGGTGAAAACCACCTCCGAGCTGGTTGGCCTGGGCGTGGCGTTTGTTGTGCTGGTGGTCACGTTTGGTTCCCTCGCGGCGTCGGTGATCCCGCTGATCTCCGCCGTGGTGGGCGTGGGCATCGGCGCACTTTTGGTGATGCTGACCACGCACTGGGTGGAGCTGAACAACGTCACCCCGGTGCTGGCCGTGATGATCGGCCTGGCGGTGGGCATCGACTACGCCCTGTTCATCCTCTCGCGCTTCCGGCAGGAGGCGCGGAACCTGCCGCCGGACAAGGCTGCGGGCATGGCCGTGGGCACCGCCGGGTCCTCGGTGGTCTTCGCCGGCACGACGGTGTTCACGGCGTTGGTGGCGCTGGCACTGGCGCAGATTGAGTTCCTCACCTGGATGGGCCTGGCGGCCGCAGCCACCGTGGCCATCGCGGTGCTGGTGGCGCTCACCCTCGTGCCGGCGCTGCTCGGTCTGTGGGGCTCGAAGGCGTTCGCCGGCAAGATCCCTGGCCTGGCGGGCAACCCTGGGCCCGGGAAGCGCCCGGGCAAGGACCTGGACGAAAACTCCATGGGCCGGCGCTGGGTCCGCTTCGTGGAAAAGGCCCCCGGCCTGGTCATGGCTGTGGTGGTGCTGGGCCTCGGCGCCCTGAGTATCCCGGTGCTGAACCTGGAGATGGCGCTGCCGTCTGACACCACCTCCAACCTGGACACCACCCAGCGCAAATCCGCCGACCTCATGGCGGAAGGCTTCGGCCCCGGCGTCAACGCCCCGCTGCTTTTGGTGGTGGACGCGCACAGCGCCAACCCGGATTCGGAGATCCTGCAGCCGTACATGGACGCCATCCCGGACGAGGCCGGCGGCGACGCCGAAAAGGCGGCGCTGGCCAGCTTCATCTACACCGTGGGCGAGGTCGGTTCCGTCGGCGGCATCACCCACGCCCAGCTCATTGGCGCCAACGAGGACCTCACCGCCGCGCAGATCCTGGCCACCCCGGACGGCGGGCCCGAGGAGCAGCGCACCCTCGCCGTCGCCCACGGCGTGCGCGACACGATCGGCCAGGTGGAGGACGCCACCGGGGTAGACGTGGGGCTGACTGGCCTGACTGCGGTGCAGATGGACATCACCGAGGAACTCGCCGAGGCCATGCCGCTGTACCTGTCCATCGTGGTGGGCCTGGCCATCGTGCTGCTCATGGTGGTGTTCCGCTCCCTCCTCGTGCCCCTGGTGGCCGGGCTCGGCTTCTTGCTCTCTGTCGGCGCCGCGTTCGGCGTGACCGTCCTGGTTTTCCAGGAGGGGCTGTTCGGCCTCGTCAACACCCCGGGCCCGATCCTGTCGTTCTTGCCCATCTTCATGATCGGCGTGACCTTCGGCCTGGCCATGGACTACCAGGTCTTCCTGGTCACCCGCATCCGTGAGGCATATCTGAAACGTGGGGACGGGGATAAGCTTCGCGCCGTCCACGAATCCACCGTCGAAGGCTTCGCGCAGGGCGCACGCGTGGTCACCGCTGCCGCGATCATCATGATCGCCGTGTTCATCGCCTTCCTTGACCAGCCGCTGCCGTTCATCCAAATCTTCGGCTTCGCCCTCGGCATCGCCGTGCTTTTCGACGCATTCTTCATCCGCATGGCCCTCGTCCCCGCCACCATGTACATCCTGGGCCGCTCCACCTGGTGGATGCCCAAGTGGCTCGACCGCCTCCTGCCCGAAGTGGACGTCGAGGGCACCGAACTAGAAAAGGAACACGCATGACCGACGTGACGTTTGAGGCCCACACCCAACTCGAGCCGGCACCGGGCCGCCACGGCCGCACCGGCGTGATCCACACCCCGCACGGTGACATCCAGACCCCGGCGTTCATCCCCGTGGCCACGAAGGCGACGGTGAAGACACTCACGCCGGAGCAGATCCGCCAAACCGGCGCGCAGGCGATCTTGTCCAACGCGTACCACCTGTACCTGCAGCCCGGCCCCGACATCGTGGACGAGGCCGGCGGCGTGGCCTCGTTTGAAAACTGGCACGGGCCCACCTACACCGACTCCGGCGGCTTCCAGGTGATGAGCCTCGGCGTCGGGTTTAAAAAGGTGCTGGCCATGGACGTGGCCGGGCTGACCGATTCCGACATCCGCGCCGCGAACAAGGACCGCATGGCGCGCGTGGACGACGACGGCGTGGACTTCAAATCCGTCATCGACGGCTCCTCGCACCGCTTCACGCCCGAGGTGTCCATGCAGATCCAGCACCAGCTCGGCGCCGACATCATGTTCGCTTTCGACGAGCTGACCACGCTCGTGGACACCCGCGCCTACCAGGAGCATTCCGTCGAGCGCACGCGCCGCTGGGCCCGCAGGTGCCTGCTCGAGCATGACCGCTTAACGACGGCACGTTCCGACAAACCCCTCCAATCCCTCTGGGGCGTGGTCCAAGGCGCCCAATACGAGGACCTGCGCCGGCAGGCGGTGCGGGGCCTGCTGGACCTGGACAAGGAGGCGCGCGCCGAGGGCCGCCGGGGCTTCGGCGGCTTCGGCATCGGCGGCGCGCTGGAGAAGGAGAACCTGGGCACCATCGTCGGCTGGGTCACCGACGAGCTGCCCGTTTCGATGCCCCGGCACCTGCTTGGCATCTCCGAACCGGACGACATCTTCACTGCCGTCGAGGCCGGCGCCGACACCTTCGACTGCGTGGCGCCGACCCGCCTGGGCCGCCGCGGCGGGGTATACACCCTGGACGGGCGGATGAACCTCGCCGGCGCCCGCTTCAAGCGCGACTTCGCCGGCGTGGACGAGGAGTTCGGCGGCTACGTCTCCGAGAACTACTCCCGCGCGTACATCCACCACCTGCTCAAGGCCAAGGAGTTTTTGGCCGGCACGCTTTGCACCATGCACAACCTGGAGTTCATGATCCGGCTCGTGGACAACATCCGCGCCGCCATCGACGCCGGCGACTACGAGGCCTACCGCGACGAGTTCCTCGGCCGCTACTACGCGGGGAAGTAGCAGACACAAAAGCGGGCCCTTCCCTTATCGGGGAGAGCCCGCTTTTGTGGCTGGTTCTTACTTCATTGCGAGGAAGCCTGCGCCGATGCCGATGATGGCTAGGGCTGCGATGACGCCGCCGATGATGGCTGCGATGTTGACGCCGTCGTCGGCCTTCGCGGGTTGGGCGGCCTTCGCGGGCTGGGCTTTGACCTGCTCGACCTTGACCTGCTCGACCTTGACCTGTGCGTCGGCCTTGTCTGCCTTGTCTGCCTCGTTGGCTTGCGGCTTTTCGGCGGGGACGACGCCGCGTTGTGCTTCAACCTCTTCAGCTTCTTCAGCCTCGTCGACCTCAGCTACTTCTGCTTCGATCTCGGCGGGAACTTCGGGTTCTGCGACCTCGACGGGTGCCGGGGTTTCGATTTCGATGTCTTCTTCGACCTTTTCGGCTTCGACTGGTGCGGTGAAGCGGGCGCCGATGGCGTCGGCGTAGGCGCCGATGCGCGGGTTGTCGAGTACAAGCGCGTCCCAGTCGGCCGGGACCAAGATGCGGCCTGCGTCGGTGGCGGCGAAGTAGGGCTGCTCCGAGTAGTTGAAGTGGCTGAACTGGTCGTTGTAGTTCATCACCGAGTTGTAGCCGGCCTGCATGGGCTCGCCGTCTTTGATGGCGGCGACGTGGGCGGCGGCACCGTAGTGGCGCAGCCCCAGGGTGTGGCCGAACTCGTGGAGGATGGTGTTGCGAAGCTGCTTATCAGTCATGCGGCCGCCGGGGTTAGCGACGTAGAAGGAGTTATCACCCACCAGTGCCAGGCCGGTGGCGTCGTAGCCGTAGTACATCCGGTCGCCGATAACGCCGGGGCGGAAGATGTTTGCGCGGTCGCCGAGCTCGTTGATGGTGTTGATGAGCTTCTCACCGCTGTACGCGTCGTTGTGGAAGTAGGCGGGGGTGTACTCGACGGTTTCGCCGCCAAAGAACTCGACGTAGTTGTCGATGTTGGTGTAGTGGTCACCTGCGTCGATGTGCAGGTTGATGCCGTGGTCGGCAAAGAGGTCGACCAGCTCATCGAGCGATTCGGTGCTGGGTGCGTAGGTGGCGCGGTTAGCCTTCGCGCATGCTGCGGCAGCGACAGTGTCGCAGTTGAGGCTGTCGTATTCCGACGGCATCCAGTTCAGCTGCATGAACAAATCCGGTCTTGTGGGGTCTGCTCCCCAGTCCGGCAGGGGGATTTCTGTGCCGTCGGCGAGGATGACGCCTTCTTCTTCCCAGATGTCCGGCAGGCCGTCACCGTCGGTGTCGATCAGGTCGGTGGTGTTGGTGGTAATGGGTGCGAGTGCAATACCGGCCGGGGCGGCGGTCGCGACGTTGACGCCCGAGATGGCGATGGCGGCGGTCAGGGCGGCTGCTGCGGTGTTTCGGATTGCTGCTCGCATGGTTTCTGTCTCCTTGGTGCGGTCCCGGTTTCCCGGGGTGTTTTTGTTTTGTTCTTTGTTACAGCCATGAGTTTATGCACCGGGTATGCGCAGGTAAAACGCTCGGAGGGTGGGAAGAAAAAAGGGCGGATCGTTGAACAAACTTTCCGGATTGTTCAACGTTTGCACACCGTTTGGCCTGCGGATTGTTCATCAATCCGGGCCTTGAAATCCGGGCTGCCGACGCATTGTTGAACGATCAGCCACCGGGCGGTCGTAGATGGTTCAACAATCCATACCATGTGCATAGTATGCACCTTAAGGAGTAATAACGCACCGCCTCGGGCAATCATGGTTTTACCTGCACGTTTGGGGAGTGCATACAACTCATCGTCTCTCAGAGTTCCCCCAAAACCGTTAAGAAACTGCCGGTCATGGCCGGATTGTTGAAAGATCCGTGGATTGTTCGACAATCCCGCTCTGCTCTCTACCCCCGTTTTTTACCCCCGCTGCGGTGGCAGGGGAGCGTCGATACGCAAAAAGCCCGCAACCGTAACGGCTGCGGGCAGAAACAGCCTGGTTTAAACGGACGCCTCCGCCCGGCGCACCGCCGCGATGGTCGGGTAGGTCACCGGCAGGAGCAGCACCTCCATGGCGGTCTTCCACAGGAAGCCGACCACCACGTAGTTCACAAACGCGCCGGTGGAGTCGATTCCAATCACAGCTGCGGCAATCGAGCAGAACAATAAAGTGTCGGCGAACTCGCCCACGATGGTGGAGCCGATCAGGCGCGCCCACAGGCGGTCGGTGCCAAAGCGGTCCTTCATCTTCTGCAGCACCCACGCGTTGAGCAGTTGCCCCACCACGTAGCCGGTCAGCGAGGCCACCACGATCCGCGGCAGGAGGCCGAGGACGGCGGCGAAGGTGTCGTTCATGTCGTAGAAATCCGCGGCCGGCAGCCAGATCGCTATATAGAAGGACAGGACCGCAACGACGGCGATGCCGAAGCCGGTGAACACGGCGCGGCGGGCCGCTTTGAACCCGTAGACCTCGGCGATCACGTCGCCGATGACATACGAGATGGGGAAGAGGAAGAACGCGCCGTCGGTGATCAGCGGCCCGAGGGCCACGCCTTTTTGGGCGGTGATGTTGGAAATCAAAAACACTGCGCAGAAGATGGCGAGCAGGTACGGGTACGGGGAGCGGGAAACGCGAGGTGACATGCGCTTTATCATGGCACACATGTCTGATTTTCAAGCTCCCGCCGGCCGCTACGCCCCGAGTCCCAGCGGCGATCTCCACTTCGGCAACCTCCGCACCGCGGTGCTGGCGTGGTTGTTCGCGCGCCAGACCGGCCGCAACTTCTACCTGCGTGTGGAGGACATTGACTCGGAGCGCTCGTCCGCGGAGTCCGCGCAGCGCCAGATCGAGGATCTGCAGATGCTCGGCCTCGACTTCGATCCGCCCGTGATCTACCAGCACGATCGGGGCGACGCGTACGCCGATGCGCTGTCCCGCCTGGACACCTACGAGTGTTATTGCTCCCGCCGCGACATCCGCGAGGCGGCTTCCGCGCCCCACGCCCAGCCCGGCATGTACCCGGGCACCTGCCGCGATCTTTCAGAAGAGCAGCGCGCTTTACGACGCTCCGAGCTCCACGCCGCCGGCCGCCTCCCGGCAATCAGGCTGCGGGCGCACGTGCGCGAGTGGACGGTGCACGACTTCTACCAGGGCGAATACACAGGGCCGGTGGACGATGTGATCTTGAAACGCGGCGGGCGCGTCGACCAGGCGCAGGCGGGGGACTGGGCGTACAACCTGGCCGTGGTGGTCGACGACGGCTACCAGGGCGTGGACCAGGTGGTGCGCGGAGACGATCTGCTGTTTTCGGCGCCGGCGCAGGCGTACCTCGCCGACCGCTTAGGGCTCACAATTCCCTCGTATGTTCATGTTCCGCTCGTGGTGGGGCCGGAGGGACGTCGATTAGCAAAGCGCGATGGGGCGGTGACGTTGCGGGAGATGCCGCGCGAAAACAGTGCGGAAGAAGTGGTGGCGCAGATCGCGGAATCGCTCGGCTGTGCGGGCGTTTCGAGCGTCCAGAAGCTACGGGAGGTTTTTGATCCGGCGCAGCTGTCGCGCCAGCCGTGGCCGTGGGCGCGATAGGCTTATTGCCCGAAGCCCTCGCCGTTGCGCCACGTCAGGGTCGCGCCGGGGGAGACGGGCGAGGCCGGGTCCAGGATGTTGTGCACGCGGAGCCACTGCATGTCCACCTGCTCGGGCGTGATGTCCACAACCGTGTAGCCGTGTGTGTCCAGCGCCACGTGGTGCAGGCTGGGGTTCGCCGCGCGCAGGTAGCTGCATGCCGCGCCGAAGATGGGGTGGCCGGTGCGGATCTTCGTCGACTCCGCCACGTTCGGCGCGGTGATGGAGGAGCAGACGATCTCGCAGCCGATCTCTTCGCCGCCGTGGGTGATGGTGTGCGCCCACTCGGAGTGGATGTCGCCGGTGAGGAAGATCGGCTGCTTGCCTAAACGGCCCAGGGCGTTGATCAGGCGGCGGCGTTCGAAGTCGTAGCCGTCCCACTGGTCGCCGTTGAGTGGCAGGTCGTTGAGCTCGGGCAGCGGCGCCTGCGCCGGCACGATGTTCGCGCTGAGCGACTTAGCGACAGGTCGCGTGGCCGCGTGGTTGAACGCCGCACCGAGATGCAGTGGGGAGAACATCACGGAGTTGCCCAGTGCGTTCCATGTCGCCGTGGAGCGCTCGAGTGTGTCGATGAGCCAGTCGTACTGCTCGGAGCCCAGCATCGTGCGCGCATCGCCCGACTGGCGGGCGCCGCCGCGCCAAAACTCCTTGTCGCGGTAGGTGCGCAGGTCCATGATGGTCAGCTCCACCAGGTCGCCGAAACGCAGGGAGCGATAGATGTGGCCCTCGTCGGAGGTTTCGGTCAGGCGCACCGGCATCCATTCGTAGTAGGCGCGCATGGCGGCGTCACGGCGGGTGTGGAAGTCGCCCTCGTCCGCGTTGTGGTTCTCGGCGCCGTCGCGCCAGTTGTTGTTGGCGATTTCGTGGTCGTCCCACACCACCACCCACGGCATGGCGGCGTGGGCGTCGCGCAGGTGCGGGTCGGTGCGGTAGCGGCCGTAGCGGGTGCGGTAGTCCGCCAGGGCGACAATTTCGTGGGCGGGTTGGTGCAGGCGCACGGGCCCGTAGCCGGCGTATTCGTACTGGGCGTATTCGTAGATGTAGTCGCCGAGGAAGACGGCCAGGTCCAGCTCGCCCGCCCATGCGCGAGCCGCCATGTCCTGGTAGGCGGCGAAGAAGCCGGATTCCCAGTTGGCGCAGGAGGCGACGGCCCAGCGCTGCCGGTCCACGTGGCCAGTGGGCGCGGTTTTGGTGCGGCCGAGCGGGGAAGCGGCGCCCTCGTGCGGGCCGTTGGCCACGGTGAACGCGTAGTAGTAGACGGTGTCCGGTTCCAGGCCGGACACGTCGACGTGGATGGTGTGGTCGCGCTCCACGCGGCTTTCGGTCTCGCCTTCGGCGACGACGTCGCGAAGCTGCGCGTCGCGGGCGACCCGCCAGCGCACCCGGGTGTTGGCGCCGCGGCCGGAGCCGGGCATCGCGTGCTCGTCGGGGGTGATGCGCGTCCAGATCACCACCGCGTTAGGCAGCGGGTCGCCGGAGGCCACGCCGTGTACAAACGGCAGCGGCGCAAGCTCCATTTCCACGGGCACCGGCTTCGTCGGCAGCGTGCTCTGCGACTGCGCGCTCGGGACCGCCACCGCTGCCCCCGCCGCCGAGGTTGCCACGGCGGCGGTGCGTAAAAAGCCGCGTCGAGACAGGCGCTTTTGCTTATCGACGCCCTCCGGTTGCCTCCGCTCACACCCGTACACGCCCCACAGTGTGGGCTGTGCGCGGCCACTGCGCTACCGGGGGAGGGCGATGTAGCTGGGAATTCGCCGGAAGTTCGCGCGGAGTTTACTTCGGCAACGCAAAAGCCGGCACCCCGCGGGGTACCGGCTTGTGGCGGAGGATGTGGGATTTGAACCCACGAGGGTCGTGAAACCCGCACGCGTTCCAGGCGTGTGACATAGGCCGCTAGTCGAATCCTCCAGCGACACTCGAAAGCGTCTTGCGATATATTAGACCACCCAGCGCCCACGACCAAAACCGCAGCGCATCCGGCTTATGCGCCCTTGGCTTGTTTCTGGAGGGGCAACATGGCTACAGTATCGGGCAGGATCCCACGCGGTGTTATCTTGTGAACTCCCCCAGGGCGGGAACGCAGCAAGGGTCAGCGAGCTCTGGCAGGTGCGTGGGGTCCCTTTTTAGTGCGCTGTACGATGTAACCCATGTCTCTTTCGGATCTTGATCCCACCCAGTTCTCCGAGCTGGCCCAGCGCACCCGTCAGCAGTATGACGAGCTCAAGGCCCGCAACCTCAACCTGGACCTCACTCGCGGCAAGCCGTCGAGTGAGCAGCTCGATTTCTCCAACACCCTGCTCTCCCTGCCGGGGGAGGGCGATTACACCGACAACACCGGCGCGGACGTGCGCAACTACGGGGGCCTGACCGGCATCCCCGACATCCGCGAACTGTGGGCCGAGGTGCTGGGCATCGACCCGGACAACCTCATCGCCGGCGACTCTTCCAGCCTGAACATCATGTTCGACCTGATCTCCTGGGCGTATATCTGGGGCACCAACGACTCGCCACGCCCGTGGAAGGACGAGGAGCGCGTCAAGTGGATCTGCCCGGTGCCGGGCTACGACCGCCACTTCGCCATCACCGAGCACTTCGGCTTCGAGATGGTCCAGGTGCCCATGACCCCGACCGGCCCGGACATGGACGCCGTCGAGGAACTGGTGAAAGACCCGCAGGTCAAGGGCATGTGGACGGTGCCGATTTACGGCAACCCGACGGGGGTGACGTTCGCACCGGAGGTCGTCGAGAAGCTTGCCGCGATGGAAACCGCGGCCGAAGACTTCCGCATCATCTGGGACAACGCCTACGCCATCCACACGCTTACCGGCGCGCTGCCGGACAACCCCGACGTGATCGCACTGGCGGAAAAGCACGGCAACCCGAACCGCTTCTGGTACATGTCGTCCACCTCCAAAATCACCCTCGCTGGCTCCGGCGTGGCATTCTTCGCCTCCTCGAAGGCCAACCTGGAGTGGTACGCCTCCCACGCCTCCATCCGCGGCATCGGCCCCAACAAGGTCAACCAGCTCGCACATGCGCGTTTGCTTGGCGACGTCCAAGGGTTGCACACGCTCATGAAACAGCACGCCAACTCGCTGGCGCCGAAGTTCGAGGCCGTCATCGGGATCCTCGAAGACCGCCTCAGCGAGTTTGGGGTGGCCGAGTGGACCGAACCGGAAGGCGGCTACTTCATCTCCCTCGACGTGCTGGACGGCTCCGCCACCCGCGTGTGGGAGCTGGCCAAGGACGCCGGCATCACCCTGACCAAGGCCGGCGCGTCCTTCCCCGGCGGGGTGGACGAGAACGACCAGAACATCCGCCTCGCACCGTCGCTGCCGCCGCTGGATGAGGTGCGCACCGCCATGGACGGCGTCGCCACCTGCGTGCTGCTCGCCTGCGTGGAAGCTGCGGAGGCACAGGCGGACTAGACTTGCCCGCGTGGCTCTGTACAGGAAATACCGCCCCGCAACGTTCGGCGAGGTCATCGGCCAAGAGCAGGTGACCCGCCCCCTTTCAACCGCCCTGGACAACGGGCGGATCTCGCACGCCTACCTCTTTTCCGGCCCGCGCGGCTGCGGAAAGACGTCCTCGGCGCGCATCCTGGCGCGATCCTTAAACTGCGTCGAGGGGCCCACCTCCACCCCCTGCGGCGTGTGCGAATCCTGCGTCGCGCTCGCGCCGGGCGGCAGCGGCAACCTGGACGTGATGGAGCTCGACGCCGCCTCCCACGGCGGCGTGGAGGACATGCGCGAACTGCGAGAGCGCGCCCTGTTCGCGCCGGCGGAATCGCGCTACCGCGTCTTCATCATCGACGAGGCCCACATGATCACGAAGGAGGGCAACAACGCCCTGCTGAAGATCGTGGAGGAGCCGCCCGCCCACCTGATCTTCATCTTCGCCACCACCGAGCCGGAGAAGATGCTGGGCACCATCCGCTCGCGCACCCACAACTACCCGTTCAGGCTGCTGGCGCCGCAGGCGATGCGCGAGCTGGTGCAGCACGTGGTGGAAGAAGAAGGCGTCCACGTCGACGAGAACGTCTACCCGCTGGTCATCCGCGCCGGAGGCGGCTCGCCGCGCGACACACTTTCGATCCTGGACCAGATGCTCTCCGGCGCCGGCGAGGACGGCCTGACCTACGAGCTGGCGCTGCCGCTGCTCGGGGTGACGGACCTGACGCTGCTCGACGCCGCCGTCGACGCTTTGGCGGACCGCGACGCGAGCGCGATGTACCGCACCATCGACCAGGTCATCGAGTCCGGCCACGAGCCCCGCCGCTTCGCCCTCGACCTGCTGGACCGCATGCGCGACCTGCTGCTCATCCGCACCGTCCCGGACGCCTTCGGGCAAGGGCTTGTCGACGCACCTTCGGACCGCGCCGACATCCTCACCCAAGAGGCCCACCAGTTTTCCCCGCAGCACCTGGCCCAGTTGGCGTCCGAGGTCAACGACCGCATCGCGAGCTTGCGCGGCGCCACCTCTCCGCGCCTGCTGCTGGAGATCATGGCCGCCCACCTGCTGACCCTGCAGCCGGCCGGCGGGGCCGAGCTGCCCCAGCCTGCGGCGTCTCCTGCGCCGTCTCAGCCTGCGACGCAGACCACGCAGCCGCAACAGGCACAGCAGCCGCAGCAACCCAGCCCCGCGCGTGCGGGCGGTGGCGCGGCCGCGGCGGCCGCCGCAGCTGCCGCGGCCGCGTCGAGGGGCCGCCAGCAGGAGCAGCAGGCCCCCGCACAGCCGGAGCAACCGGAGCAGCCGGCGCCGGACCCGCGCCCGCAGCCCGCCGAGCAGCCGCGGGAACAGCAGGCGCCCGACACCGACGAGCTGTTTGAGCGCATCGACAAGG
This sequence comes from Corynebacterium afermentans subsp. lipophilum, assembly GCF_030408375.1. Lineage (NCBI taxonomy): Bacteria > Bacillati > Actinomycetota > Actinomycetes > Mycobacteriales > Corynebacteriaceae > Corynebacterium > Corynebacterium afermentans. Next base: position 155,554 of record NZ_CP046530.1, read on the forward strand.
ATTGGACGCGGCTGCGCCAGTCCGTCGGCGAGCGCAACAAGGTCGCGGAGATCATGCTCACCGAGGCCACACCGCTCGGCTTCGACGGCGACGTGCTCGTGGTCGGCCACCACACCGGCGCGCTGGCCGAGCGCATCAACGCCGAGAAGAATAACGCCGACATCGCCACCGTGCTCTCCGAGAAGCTCGGGGCGAAGATGCAGGTGCGATGCGTTATCGGCACCGACCCGGCGACAGCGAACCTGCGCCGCCCCGCCAAGCGCGAGGTGTGGAACCCGGGCGCGGAGACCGGTGAGGGCTCGGACGGTGCGAGCGACTCTGACAGCTCGGACGGCTCAGATTCCGACGACCCCGCGCCCGCCCCGGCCGCAGGCTGGGACGCGCCCGCCCAGATCGGCGGGCCCGCACCGGCTCAGCAGCAGAAACAGCAGCAAGAACAGCAGCCGACACAGCAGGCACCGCAGGCATCAGCAGCGCAGTCGACCCCGCCGATGCCCGCCAAGCGCGAGGACGACTGGCGCACCGCCGCACTGGCCGCCAGCCAAAAGGCCGCCGAGAAAGCCAAGCGCGAACGCGACGAAATCCCGCCGCCGCCCGAGCCGTACAACTATGACGAGGAGGCGCCGCCGGAATACACCCGCGAGGACGAAGAACGCGACATGGCCGACCAGGCGCGCGACGAGGCAGGCACCGCCGACCGCCGCGACGCCACCGAAGTGGCGATGGACCTGCTCGCCGCCGAGCTCGGCGCGAAGCCGTTGTAGACTGGCGCGAGAACTATTAGTGAACGAAAGGGGACAACCATGACCCAGCCGCAAGATATGCAGGAACTCATCCGCCAGGCCGCCGAGGTGCAGGCCGCCCTCCAGCAGGCGCAGATGGAACTTCTGCAGACTGAGGTCACCGGCACCGCCGGCGGCGAACTCGTCACCGTCACCATGACCGGCGGCGCCGAGATCACCGACATCAAGATCAAGCCGGAGGCCGTCGACGCCGACGACATCGAGTCGCTGCAGGACCTCATCCTCGCCGCGTACCGCGACGCCCACAACCAGGCCGGCAAGCTCGCTGAAGAGAAGATCGCCCCGTTGACCGGCGGCGCGATGGGCGGCGGCCAGGCCCCGCAGGCAGGCCCGGGCGAGATCCCGTTCGGCGGCATCATCTAACTCCCGCTCCACCGCGTCCGGCCCCCTTGCGGTCGGGCGCGTTTTCTTTTGTGAAAGGACGCCGTGTTCGAAGGACCACTGCAGGACCTTATCGACGAGCTATCGCGCCTCCCCGGTGTCGGACCGAAGTCCGCGCAGCGGATCGCGTTTCACTTGTTGAAGGAGGAACCGGAGGACGTCGATAGGCTGCGCGCCGCATTGGCCGCCGTGCGCGACGGGGTGGCGTTCTGCCGCATCTGCAACAACGTCTCGCGCGAGGACGTATGCCGCATCTGCGCCGATTCGGGGCGCGACAAAGCGCTCGTGTGCGTGGTGGAAGACGCGAAAGACATCCAGGTCATCGAGCGCACCGGCGAATACTCCGGCCGCTACCACGTGCTTGGCGGGGCGCTGGACCCGCTGGCGAACGTCGGGCCGAAAGACCTCGCGATTGCGCCGCTTTTGCAGCGCATCGGCGGCGTCCTGCCGGACCTGGAGGGCGCCGAGGCGCCGGCGGTGAGCGAGGTCATCTTGGCCACCGACCCCGACACCGAGGGCGAGGCGACCGCGTCGTATCTCGTGCGCCTGCTCAAGGACTTCCCGGACCTGACCATTTCGCGGCTCGCTTCTGGCATGCCGTTGGGCGGGGACTTGGAGTTTGTCGACGAGCTCACGCTCTCCCGCGCACTGACCGGCAGACTGCAGCTTTAAGTGCCCTTTTTACTGCGGGAATGCCGGTTATCCACAGGGGTGGTGTTGTAAATTCCACAGGGCGGGTCGGGGTGGGGTTGCGTTGGGTTTAGGGTCTGTGGCCATGAACCCGTTCGAGGCATTCATCGAGGCGATGTCCGCAGTATCCATGGAGACACTGCGGCACTTCGACCTGCCCGTCGCCCTGGCTGCCGGCATGGCGCCGGAGCGGGCGCGTGCCTGGGATGAGATGCAGAACGTCTACTACGGGAAAACGAAATTCACCCGCAAGCAATCGGAAGCCGCGCAGAAAGCCCACGGGTTCTCACTCGACGAGCTCGGGCTGATCGAACGGCGCATCCGCGGTGTGAAGGATGCCGGTGAGCGGTGGCGGCTGCGGCTGGAACTGTTGGATGTCACCGGCGGGTACAACACCATCGAGCGCGCCGCCCGCGAGCTCATCCCCCGCGACGACACCACCCCGACAAAGAAACAGGTCGCGTTCTCGCAGCCGAGAAACGGACGCGCACGCATCACCATCGACACCACCGACCGCAACGCCGCAGACTTAGAACACCGCCTGCGCCAAGACATCGATGACACGCAGCCGGCCGCCGCCCAGATGGAGGAGGCGTTTTGGCGCATCGTCGAAGGCACCACCGGCGGAGTCGTCCCTGCGGCCCCCAGGCCGATTGTGATGGTGCCCATCACGGAGCACGCCCGCATTATGACCGGTGATGGCGACGACGTCATCCTCACACTGACCGACGGCACCATCATGACCGGTGCGGAGTACCTCCAGCAAGAGTTCGGCGAAGAGCTCGAGGTCGCAGCCTTCCACCCCGAGCACGGGGCGGTGAACCTCTACGACACCGAACGTTTCGCCAACCAGAAACAGCGCGACCTGGCGTGCATGGTCTCACCCGTGTGCGCGTTTCCGGGCTGCCGCCACGGCGCCTACGCTTCCGAGATCCACCACGTGACAGCGTGGAAACACGGCGGGCTGACCAACATCGACAACCTGGCGCCACTGTGCCGGTACCACAACCGGATCAACGACGATGACCCCTGGCGCAACACCAGCGGACGCATCACCATGATCCGCGGCGCGCCCTGGTGGGTCTCACCCCGCGGGTTCTACATCAAAAACACCGACCGCGGAGCACTCGACCAACTCTTCGGACCGGACATAACCCCGTCAGGCATGCCTGTTTAGCGCAGGCGTTCTTCGCGCAGCTTGGTCACCGCGTCGAGCTCAAGCGGCTCTAGCTCTGCGAGCGGGATGTCCAACGCGCGGGCGATGAGCAGGTCCGCCAGCTGCGGGTTGCGGGCCAGCGCCGGGCCGTGCATGTAGGTGGCGACCACGCTGCCTTGCACCACACCGTCGACCTTCGCATCGCCGTTGCCGACGCCGCGGGTCACGCGCCCCAACGCGGAGGCGTCCGGTCCGAGCACGGTTGCGCCCATGTGGTTTTCGAAGCCGGTCAACGGCTCGGAAAGCTCGGCGGTGACACCGGCTCGGGTGGGCTCGGAGGCGAGTTCGCCGGTGGCGCGGCGGGGAAGCGGGGCGGTGGTGACGTCGAGAAGCCCGACGCCCTCGGCCTCTTCGCCGTGCGCGCGGAACGTGTGGCCGAGCACCTGCAGGCCGGCGCACACTGCGAAGATCGGCCGGCCGTCGGCGGCCGCGGACTGCAGCCCCGGCGATGCGCTCAGACGCGCCGCGGCGAGCAGTTGGGCGGAGTCTTCGCCGCCGCCGAGGGTGTAGAGGTCGTAGGAGGGCGGGATGTCGTCGTGAAGCAAAATGCGCTCGATGGTCGCCTCGATGCCGCGGCGGCGCGCACGTTCGCGCAGGACAAGGGCGTTGCCGTCGTCGCCGTAGGTGCCCAACACGTCGGGCAGGACGAGGCCGATGGTGAGTTTAGGCACGGTAGTCCTCCTCCTTGGTCAGCGCGCGGCGCAGGTTGAGCAGCGCGGTGTAGTTGGCCAGCACCTCGACGCGCCCGGGCGGGCAGGCGCGGATGGCGGCGATCGCGTCGTGGATGGTGTCGTGGTCGATGCCGCCGTAGGTCAGGCGTACGGCGAGGTCGGTGGCGCGCTCGCCGGCGGCGACGACGTGGGTGTCGCCGAAGTCCTCGAATTTGACGTCCCAGAGCCAGGAGACGTCTTCGCCGTCGCCTTGTTGCGCGTTGACGGCGATGACCACGCCGTCGGCGTCGCGGTCGACCATGGACAGCGCCTCCTGCCAGCCGGCGGGGTTTTTGGCCAGCAGGAGGTGGACGTCGCGCTCGCCGAGGTGGACGGTGGTGTAGCGGCCGGCGACGTTGTCCACCTCGGCGGCGGCGTGCACGGCGGCGTCGAGGGGGACGCCGAACGCTTCGACGGCGGCGGCGATGGCTTGGGCGGCGTTGCCTCGGTTGGCGCGGCCGGGGAGTTTGAGCTCAAGCTTTGCGACGCCCTCCGGTCCCACCAACGTTTCCCCCTCGACCGCGTACTTGGGGGTGGGGCGGCGGAATTCGCGGCCGTCGGGCAGGGGGTCGACGGCGTACCAGTCGCTTTCGCCCGTGGCGTTGTCGTCGTGCGCGACGGAGGAGCGCACGATGTGGCCGCCGGAGCGGGGGTTGGTCACGGAGTCGCCGGTCCAGCCGGCGCCGGCGGAAACCCAGACGACGTTCGGGTGGTCGTAGGCGATGGAGGTGATCAAAACGTCGTCGCAGTTGGCGACGACGGTGGCCTCCGGGTGGGCCATGACCGCGTCGCGGAGGGCGCGTTCGATGGAGTTGATTTCGCCGACCCGGTCGAGCTGGTCGCGGGTGAGGTTGAGCAGCACGAACGCTGTCGGCTGCAATCGTTCGGCCACCTTGGGCACGTGCAGTTCGTCGCATTCTAAGACGATGGCGTCGGCGTCTTTGCCGGCGAGGAGGGCGGAGATGATGCCGGCGTCCATGTTGTCGCCGCCGTCGTTGGTGGCCACGTTGTGTTTGGTGCCGACGGCGCCGGCGAGCATGCGGGTGGTGGTGGATTTTCCGTTGGTGCCGGTGACCAGGACGGTGGGGCGGCCGCCGCCGAGGGAGACCATGATGTTCGGGTCGATCGCCGCGGCGACGAGGCCGCCGATCATGCCGCCGGCGCCGCGGCCGGTGGCGCGCGAGGCGGCCGTGGCCAGGTTGGCGGCGGTGGCGGCTACCGCAGTGCGGATGCGGGAGATGGGTCCTTGCATGCGGACAAGGCTACTCCGCGGATTCCATCTGGCCGACTAGCCGCGCGAATTCTTCCCCGGAGACGACGGGGATTTCTTTGCGGTGGGCGTGCATGGCTTTTCCGCGCAGCTCAGCGCCGTGCTCCATGGCGTCGGAGACGGCGACGGAGGTTTCGCGGGTGAGTTTTTCGCGGTAGGTCAGCCCTGCGCGCACGCCGGCGTCGATGAGGTCGTCGGGGTCGAGGGCGATGTCGTCGGAGACGACGAACTCCATGCCGCGCAGCAGCCCGCCTTTGCCGAGGCGCCCGGGGTTCGCGCTGACGGCGGGGGCTTTTTCCGCGTCCACGCGTATCGACGAGCGCTGCAACCCGAAAGTGTCCGGCGCCAGGTCCTCGGGGTTGAGCTCGACGAGCCCGCCGGGGGCGAGCTGGAGGTACATGGCCACCAGTTTCAGGGTTTGACCGCGTGAGAAGTCCGCTTCGGGCTCGCCGATGCGCTCGGTGGAGGCGGTCGGCGGGGTGGACGCTACGCCGACGAGGTTGGCCACGGCGTTGATGCGGGTGTCCACCGGGATGTGGCTCTGCCGGCGGGCGGTGGCGAGCAGGTCCACGATCGCGGTTGGCTTAGGGACGTGGCCGACACGCTGGCGGCGCCTATTGCCGCGGCCGCGGCGCGAACGGTTCGCCCGGGCCGCGGCGTTCATGGCGCGGCGCGCCTCGGAAACAATGTATCCCCAGGTGACGGGGGAGTCGTGGGTGACCAGCACGCGACCGTCGAGAAGCTTGTCCAGCGTGCGCAAGAAGCGGGAAAAGCGTGGGGCCTGGGCGAAGTCGTGCGGGGTCAGGCCGTGAGTGTGGGCGGGGCCGGGATCTGTGGCGGGGTTGACCACGGCGTGGAACTCCTCGCCCACGCGCCCGGCGGCGTCGAACGTGACCGCGTCGATGGTGAGCAGGCGCCCCGTCGACGGGTGAATCCCCGTGGCCTGTGTAAACAGTGCCACGTAGGGGTAGTCGTTCTCAGTCATCGTTCCAAGGTAGCTTACGGCTCGGCCACCTCGTACAGCGGCTGATCCAGCCTGGTGTTGGAGCGCACCTTCAGCCCGCCGATGGAGTATTCGTACTGCTCTTGCTGCGGGGCAGGCGCTGGCGCGGGAGCCGGCGCGGGGGCTGGCGCAGGCGCAGGTGCAGGCGCCGGGGCTGGCGCTGGCGCTGGCGCGGGGGCGGGTGCCTGCTGACGCGGCGCCGGTGCGGGTGCCGGGGCAGGTGCGGGCGCGCGCTGAACCGGGGCTTGCTGCGGCGGGGCAGGCGCTGGCTGCTGGACCTCCACCACCGGCTCCGGGGCCTTCTCCGGCAACGCGGTGCTGAACGGCGAGGTCGTCTCCGAAGGTTCGGTGGGCTCGGTTGGCTCCGTCGGCTCCGTTGGTTCAGTTGACTCGGTGGAGCTGCTCGGCTGCGAGACCTCCGTGGTTTCCCGGTAGGCCGAGGTGGAGTCGCGCTGCATGCTCGACGGTGAGCTCATCACCACGGCGCCGATGCCAACCAGCACGAGTGCCGCGACCGTCGCGGCAATCAGCGGGCCGCGGACCGTGCTCGGCTCGCGTGCGGCGTCCGCCGGGGACTCCTCGGTGTCCGCCGCCAGAGCCGCAGCTTCCGCGTCCACGGTGGCGAAGAAGTTCGTGCCCGGGTGCGTTACCTCCACCTCGCGCACGATCGGCGGAAGCGGGGAGATCGAGATGTCGTCGCCCTCGATCGGGCCTGCGATGACGGCCAGTGAGGTGCCGCCTGCCACCGAGGTGGTGTAGCCGCGCGCCACCGCGATAAGCCCGCGGTCCTCCAAACGCCGCAGCGTTGGGGTCAGCGCTTCGCCGGCGGCCGGGTCCAGCTCGCCGACGATGTCGCCGTCGACGCACAGCTCGATGTCGCCGGCGTCGTCGAAGCCCATCGACACGAGCACCTGCGCCGGTGCCTCCACCGGCAGCTGTTCGTGCAAATCTGCCACGTAGCGCCCGCCGGCGGGCAGCAGCGCCCATGGCTCGCGTGGCGGTGTGTTCACTGGCAGCACCTGGCCCGCTGGCGGCAGCGCAACCGCACCGCCGTCGGCGGCCACCACCGGGGTCACGCCAGCCGCGGCCAGTTGGGCCAGCTCCGCGTCCTCCACCGAGCCGACGACCTCACCGTCCACCACTACGTCGAGGTCCGGGGTGAGGGTGGCCGAAGGGGCGTCGATAGGCAAATGCTCCACGGGGAGGCGACGGGTGCCCGCAGGCACCTCGTACATAGCCATCACGCAACCTCCCGCTGAAATGTGTGGTCAAGTCAAGCAAGTATAGCGCGCCGCCGCTAGTTCGCGGCAGTCGAGCGGTTGACCGCCGAGACGATCGCCTCCAGCGACGCGCGCGTGGTCGACCCGGCGATACCCACACCCCAGGCGGAGGTGCCGTCGACGTCCGCGTGGATGTAGCAGACCGCGTCCGCGTCGTCGCCGGCCGTGCGGGCGCGCTGCGAGTAGTCCTGCACCTCGAAGTCGATGCCGACCTGCTCCAGCGCGTTCGCGAACGCCGCGATCGGGCCGTTGCCGGTGCCCGCGACCTCGCGGGACGCACCCTCGTAGACCACCGTCGCCGCGACGCGGGTGTCCTGGCCTTCCTCCTCGGCGGCGTCGATGCGGTAGTGCGCCAGCTCCAACGGCGAATCCAGGTCCAGGTAGGTGGTGGCGAAGACGTCCCACATGTTCTTCGAGTTGACCTCGCCGCCCTCCGAGTCGGTGATGTTTTGCACGATGGCGGAAAACTCCGGCTGCATGGCGCGCGGCATGTTGATGCCGTGGTCCGTCTTCATGATGTAGGCCACCCCGCCCTTGCCGGACTGCGAGTTCACGCGGATCACGGCCTCGTAGGTGCGGCCGACGTCCTTCGGGTCGATGGGCAGGTACGGCACCTCCCAGGTGGTTTCGCGCAGCTCTTCCCAGGTGACGTCGGAGCTTGTTGCTTCTGGACGCACATTCTGTGCCAGCGCATCCAGCCCCTTATTAATCGCGTCTTGGTGGGAGCCGGAGAACGCGGTGAAGACCAGGTCGCCGCCGTAGGGGTGGCGCTCCGGCACGCGCAGCTGGTTGCAGTACTCGACGACTTCGCGGATGCGGGTGATGTCGGAGAAGTCGATTTGCGGGTCCACGCCCTGGGTGAGCATGTTCAACCCCAGGGTGACCAGGTCGACGTTGCCGGTGCGCTCGCCGTTGCCGAACAGGCAGCCCTCGATGCGGTCGCCGCCGGCCAGGTAACCCAGCTCGGCTGCAGCGACGCCGGTGCCGCGGTCGTTGTGCGGGTGCAGGGAGATGATGATGGACTCGCGGTTGTTCAAGTTGCGGTGCATCCACTCGATGGAGTCGGCGTAGACGTTGGGGGTGATCATCTCCACCGTGGACGGCAGGTTGATGATCATCGGGTTCTCCGGCGTCGGCGCCATGACGTCCACGACCGCGTCGCAGACTTCCTTGGCAAACTCCAGCTCGGTGCCCGTGAAGGACTCGGGCGAGTACTCCCAGCGCCAGTTGGTGTCTGGGTAGTCGGCGGCGATGGTCTTGATCAGCTCCGCGGCGTCGGTGGCCAGCTTCTTAATCGCGTCGCGGTCCTTGCGGAAGACCACGCGGCGCTGCAGCTTCGAGGTGGAGTTGTAGAAGTGCACGATGACGTTCTTCGCGCCGGCGCAGGCCTCGAAGGTGCGGCGGATCAGGTGTTCGCGCGCCTGCACGAGGACCTGGATGGTCACGTCGTCGGGGATCATGTCCTTTTCAATGATCTCGCGCACGAAGTCGAAGTCCGTCTGGGAAGCGGACGGGAAGCCCACCTCGATCTCTTTGAAGCCCATCTCCACCAGCAGGTTGAACATGCGGCGTTTGCGTTCGGGGCTCATCGGGTCGATCAGCGCCTGGTTGCCGTCGCGCAGGTCCACGGCGCACCACTGCGGCGCGCTGGTGATTTTCTTGTCGGGCCAGGTGCGGTCCGGCAGCTGGATGTCTTCGACCTCTTCGGCGAAGGTGAGGTAGCGCTCTACCGGCATCTGGGAGCCGCGCTGCTTGTTCCACGCGGGCTGGCCGTCGTTGCGCGGGCCGGAAGGGGTTTGGATCTCGCGGGGTGCGAAAAAGTCGGTCATTGGAGCTCTCCTTTGTCGGGGGTGTGTGTTCCACGGCCGGCCAACAGAAACTCCGCGACGGGGTGCCGGCCGTGTTATCTGGCCTGATTCCCGCCGCGGCGTAGAAGGAGAAGCGCCCTGTGCGACATGTGGCACACCTTACATCAGGCGGGCGGTGTCGTGCGGGATTTATATCCACCAAGTCATCGGACGGACACGCGAGTCAGTATCGCGGCGGAGGTGAGCATTACGCCTATCGACGTCCCAACGGCCGCCCACCCGGCAGCCGAATCAACGCGGAAGGATTCGCCGAGCAAAAACACGCCCAGGGAAAACGCGACGAGCGGCTCGATGATCTTCGACGCCGGAAGCGAGGTGGCCAGGTTGCCCGCGGCGAACGCGTACTGCTGCACGACCGTGCCGGCCGTGGCCGCGAGCAGCATGGCCCACAGCTGCCACGTGGCCAGCAGGCCGGGCACGCCGCCGTCGACGAAGCCATCGACCGCCACTTTGGAAAACACGGCCTGGTAGCCGTACATGGCGCCGCAGGCGGAGCCGAAGATGAGGGCTTTGGAGGCCGGAGGGCGTCGAGAAGCAATGGCGTACGAGGCCGCGATGATCGCGACCGCGGTGCCCACGACGATCCCCCACTCCCAGGCGGCCGGGTCGCGCTCGCCGGGCAGCGGGCGGCCGAGCACAACCACTCCGCCCACGGAAGCGGTGAGGAGCACCGCCCAAAACGCCTCCGAGGTGTGCATGTGGCGCTTGTCCGCCCACGCCGAAAACAGCAGCGTGAGCATCAGCGACAGCGCGAGGATCGGCTGCACCACCAGCAGCGAGCCGAACGCCAGCGCCGCCGCCTGGAAGCCGTACGCCACAAACGCAATGCCCATCGACGCCCACCACGCCGGCCGCTTCAGCGACTGCAACGGCGAGTCGTTGTTCTCGCCCTCGGGGGTGCCCGCGCGCATGATGCGGTGGCGCCACACGGTCCCCGCCGCCATGGTCGCGGCCGAGATCAGCGCGAACGCGACGGCGAGAAAATTGTTGTGCACGGTGAATGATATTAACTCGGGTGGCTGAAACGGCAGTTTTGGGACGCTATTCTTGAACGCTGGAATGCACCCAGATCCGCGGAGGTACGAATGGCACTGATCGTTCAGAAATACGGGGGCTCCTCCCTGGAAAGCGCGGAGCGGATCAAGGCCGTCGCCCAGCGGATCGTGGACACGCGCCGCGCCGGCAACGACGTCGTGGTGGTCTGCTCCGCCATGGGCGACACCACCGACGAACTGCTCGACCTCGCAGCCGAAGTCAACCCCACCCCGCCCGCGCGCGAAATGGACATGCTGCTCACCGCCGGCGAGCGCATCTCCAACTCGCTGGTGGCCATGGCGGTGCACGCGCTGGGGGAGAAGGTGCAGTCGTTCACCGGCTCCCAGGCCGGCGTGATCACCACCGAACGCCACGGCAACGCCCGCATTCTGGAAGTCACCCCGGGGCGTGTGCAGGAGGCAGTCGACGAAGGCAAGATCGCCATCGTCGCCGGCTTCCAGGGCGTCAACCGCGAAACCAAAGACGTGACCACCCTCGGCCGCGGCGGCTCCGACACCACCGCCGTGGCCCTAGCCGCGGCGATGGGCGCCGACGAATGCGAGATCTACTCCGACGTCGACGGCGTCTACACCGCGGACCCGCGCATCGTGCCGGACGCACGCAAGCTGGACAAGATCTGTTTCGAGGAGATGCTCGAGCTTGCCGCATCCGGGTCGAAGATCCTGGTGTTGCGCAGCGTGGAGTACGCCCGCGCATTCAACGTGCCCATGCGGGTGCGCTCGTCTTACAGCACAGATACCGGCACCCTGGTCGCCGGAGCATTGGAGGATATCCCCATGGAAGAAGCAGTACTTTCCGGCGTAGCCACCGACGACTCGGAGGCCAAGATCACCATCCTGGGCATCAAAGACGAGGTCGGCGAGGCCGCCAAGGTCTTCCGCGAACTCGCCGACGGCGAAGTCAACATCGACATGGTGATCCAGAACATCTCCAACTCGCACGACAACAAGACCGACATCACCTTCACCCTGCCCAAGGCCGACGGCGCACGCACCATGGAGAAACTGCGCGTCCTGCAGGCCACCGAGGGCTGGGAGGATTTGAGCTACGACGACCAGATCGGCAAGGTCTCCCTCGTCGGAGCCGGCATGAAGTCCCACCCGGGGGTCACCGCCGACTTCTGCGACGCGCTGCGCGACGCCGGCATCAACATCGAGATGATCACCACCTCCGAAATCCGCATCACCGCCGTGGTGCGCCAGGCGGACGTGGCTGAGGCCGCGCGCGCGATCCACACCAAGTTCGACCTCGGCGGCGACGAGCCGGCCGTGGTCTACGCAGGCACCGGACGTTAGAAGGAGTTTCAATGACCACCCTTGCAGTCGTCGGCGCCACCGGCCAGGTCGGCCGCGTGATGCGCGACATCCTCACCGAGCGCAACTTCCCCGCTGACAAGGTCCGCTTCTTCGCCTCTCCGCGCTCCGCGGGCACACAGCTCGAGTTCCGCGGCGAGCAGATCACCGTCGAAGACCTGACCCAGGTCACCGAGGAATCTGTCGCCGACGTCGACATCGCGTTGTTCTCCGCCGGCGGGTCCACCTCGCGCGAGTGGGCGCCGGTGTTCGCCGCCGCGGGCGCGACCGTGGTGGACAACTCCTCGGCGTGGCGCAAGGACGACGAGGTCCCGCTGATCGTCTCCGAGGTCAACCCGGAGGCCGCGCGCGAGCTGCCCAAGGGCATCATCGCCAACCCGAACTGCACCACCATGGCGGCGATGCCGGTGCTCAAGCCGCTTCATAACGCCTTCGGTCTCACCACCCTCCGCGTCGCCTCCTACCAGGCTGTCTCCGGCTCGGGGTTGGCCGGCGTGGAAGCGCTGGCCACCCAGGTCGAGGCGTTGGGGGATCCGCGTGGGTTGGTCCGGGAGGACGTCGAAAAGCCAAGCGATCTTGGGCCGTACGTGGAGCCCATCGCGTTCAACGCGCTGCCGTTTGCGGGCTCGCTTGTCGACGATGGCTCCGCCGAAACCGACGAAGAGCAGAAATTGCGCAACGAATCGCGCAAGATCCTGGGTATCCCGGAGCTGAAGGTGGCGGGCACGTGCGTGCGCGTGCCGGTGTTCACCGGCCACACGATGGTCGTGCACGCCGAGTTCGAGCAGGCCGTCACCCCGCAGCAGGCGGAGGAGACCCTGGCGGGCGCACCGGGCGTGAAAGTGGTGGACGTGCCGACGCCGCGCGCCGCCACCGGCATCGACGAGTCCCTGGTGGGCCGCATCCGCCAGGACCAGACCGTCGACGGCGGCCGCGGGCTCGTGCTCGTCGTCGCCGGCGATAACCTGCGCAAGGGCGCGGCGCTGAACACCATCCAAATCGCCGAGCTTCTGGTGTAGCCCGGCGGCGCTGCGCGGTGGCGCTGACAAATCCCGCCGCCCGTTTGCACCGACCAGGCACGATAAAGCCCCACTGACAGATTCCGCCGGGGAACGTCAGTGGGGCTTCGGCGTTGAAAACGCTACAGCTTTGTGGAGCCGGTGTCCTTCGCGGAAACAGCGGTGGAGCCGCCGGTTTCCTCGGCAGCGTCTTCCTCCTCCTCGTTGGCGTCGCCGCCCAGGCTGTTGTCCGGTCCGGCTGCGGCCTCTTCGGCCTCTTCTGCGGCGATCATGTCGTCGACGGTGTGGTCGTTCCACGGCTCGTCGGGGTTGGCCGCGTACTCGTCGGCGGAGACGGGGTCGGTGTAGGAGACGTAGACGACGTCGGAGGGGTTCTCGCGGTCTTCTTCCTCGAACTCGCTCTCCTCGTCGTCGAGCAGTTCCTGCGCGACTTCCTCTTCGAGGGCCTCGACGAGCTCCTCTTCGTCCACGTTCGACTTGGCGGTGAGGTACTCCAGCTCGCGCGCGTCGTTTTTGGTGAAGCGCTCGGCCGGGTCCATCTTCTTGCGGGTCAGCTCAAGCGCGCGGCGGCGGCGGTCGCCTTCCTTGCGCAGCTTGGGGATGCCGCGGATCCACGCGATCGTCATCACCACGATGAGCAGCAGACCGAGGTAGCCCAGGATCGGGTAGACGGTGGAGACGAGCTGCTGGAAGCCCACGAACGACAGCACGAAGCCGATCAGGCAGGCGGAGATGAAAATGACGCGGAACTTGTCTTCGCGGCCGCGGGAGAGGCGCTTGCCCAGGGCGAAGAACATGCCCAGGCAGGTGGCGAAAATCATGCCGAAGATGACCAGGGACATGATCAGGCCCATGGTGGGGTTGATGTCCGCAATCAGGGTCAGCAGCGGCATGTCCTGGCCGGAGACGGTGTCGATCTTCACCAGCAGCGCCATGGCCAGCAGCATGAGCATGACTAGGTAGCCGATGCCGCCGAAGAGTCCGCCGAGGCCGGCTGCGCGGGTGTCCAGCTGGTTACCGCCGATGACCAGCGCCATGGACACCACGCACATGACGTTCAGGCCGGTGTAGTTCAGTGCGGAGATCCACCAGTTGGGCAGGGAGGAGTCCACCTGCGCGGCTGCGGCGTTGAGCGCGTCCCAGTCCGGGTGGGCGTTGATCAGGGTCCAGCCGCAGCCGAAGATGACAAAGATCAGCAGAAACGGGGTGAGTGCGCCGATGGCGCCGGTGACTTTGTCCACGTCGAGCATGCCGAATCCGATGGTGGCGGCGAGCATGAGCACCGCGCCGATCCACACGGGGATGCCGAACTGCTGGTTCAGGTTGGCGCCGGCGCCGGCGAACATGACAAACCCGATGGAGAACAGGGTGACGATGGTGGCGATGTCCAGGATCCAGCCCATCACCTTCGAGGAGATTGAGCCGAGGACTTCCATGTGCTCTTTGGCTTGAAAGAACGAGCCGAGCTGGAGAATGGTCACACCGGCGATGAGCATGAGCACCGAGCCCAGGACTGCGCCCCAGAGGCCTTGGGTGCCGAAGGCGGAGAAGTACAGCATCGCTTCCTGTCCGGATGCGAAGCCTGCGCCGACGACGGTGCCGATGAAGGCGAATGAAATTAGTAGTGCGTTCTTCAACATAGTGTGATCAGTCTATTCAAAGGTTCTACTTGGGCTGGATTTCGCTTTCGACGACCCACTTGTGCCGCTTCATGGTCATTTCCGGCGAATCGATGTCCACCATGTAAACCGTCTCGTCGGTGGCGGAGTCGATGGTCGTTTCCGCGCCCTGCATGCCGGACATGTGCTCGGCGGTGATCGTGGCCGTGTCGCCCGCGCCAAGCTTCTCGCTGCCAACACCGTCGAGCTCTTCCTGCACGACCCACTTGTGGTTGGTCACCGGGTCGCCGCCGTCCGTGGGGGTGTAGGACACGGCGTAGGCGGTGGTGTCGAAGGCGCCGGAGATGGTTGCGGTGGCGCCGTCCATGCCGGGCATGTGGTCGGCGGTGAGCGTGACTTCGGTGCCCACGGGGTAGGTCGGGTCGGCCGCCTCGGCGATGCCGGCCGGGGCAGGCCCGCCGTCCGCCGGGTGGTCGTGCCCACCGTGCCCACCGTGGTCAGCGTGCTCTGCGGGGGCGTCGTCGCTTTCCGACGCACACCCAGCCACCGACAGAGCCGTCACCGCCGCAAGGGTGGTCAGTGCAATTGATCGAGAGATACGCATGCCTTCAACCCTAGCTCTACCCGCCTAGTTACTCCCGGCAACCAGATCCCTGCGTGCCCGCGCGACGCGGGATCTAATGGTGCCGACGCGCACGCCCGCGATGCGGGCCGCTTCTTCGTAGGTGTAGCCCATCACCTGCGTCAGGACTAGGGCTTCGCGGCGTTCGGGCGGCAGCTCGTCGAGAAGCGAGCGTGCGTCGATGACGTCGCCCCAGGTGTTGGGGTTGTCGGGGCTGGGGTTGGCGGCGGCGACGTCTTCGTACTCGGCCGCGGATTTGCGGGGCCGGGCCATGTCGTGGCGCACGGAGTCCACCCAGGCGCGGCGCGCGAGCGACAGGATCCAGGTGCGGGCGGTAGAGCGGGCCTGGAAGCGCGGCAGGGAGCCGAGCACTCGCAGGTAGGTCTCTTGGGTGAGGTCGTCGGCGTGTTGGGGCCCGGCGAGGTGGGCGAGCAGACGCCACACGTCGTTTTGGGTGAGCCGGATGAATTCGGTGAGCGCGTGCTTGTCGCCACGGCCGGCGCGCAGTGCCAGGTCCGTGACGTACGCGTCGTCGCTAGTGCTCACAAGCCAATTACATTAGTTCTTTTTGTCGGAGACAGTGACGCCGTACAGGGAGCGGCCCATGATGAACGACGCCACGGAGCCGACGATCCACACCGCGGCGATGGCCAGCACGGCGCGGATGAAGTCGTTGAGGTCGAAGCCGGTGGTGGTCCAGGAGTGGATGAGTTTGGACACGATGAGGATGGGAAAGGCCACGACCACCAGGGGGCCGAGCAGGTTCACGCGCGTCAGGGCATCGGGGGCGCGCAGCTGCAGGATGGTGGTGGCGACGACGCAGATGGTGGCGACGATGACGAGGGCGGCGACGATGATTTCGGCGATGGTCATGTTTAGCGGCGTCCTCTCGAGATGATGCGGGCCATGGAGATCGTCGGGATCACGCCGCACACCAGGCCGGCGAGCAGCGGGATTTCGTAGGCGATGGCGGACGAGTTGAACAGCGTCCACACGAGGAAGATCGCGATCATAGAGTAGAAGATCACGTCTGCCATCACGGCGCGGGAGAGCTCGTCTTTGGTCAGGATCACGGCGCCGAGCGCGATAAGCAGGCTGACCGCCATGATGATCAGGCAGATCTGCATGATTGTGGTGAACATGGGCTACACCATCCTTTCGGCCGGCGGCACGTGGTCGCCGTCGGGGTCTGGGCCGTGGTCAACGTAGGGTTCCCAGGCGACGGTTTTCGGGTCGATGGGGCTTTTGCTTAGCGACGGCCGAAGGTGCTCCTCCATATCCGCCAACCCCGCAATGACATCTTCCGGGTCTGAACCGAACGCGGCCTGCACCAGCAGGGTGATCGGACCGTCTTCGTCGACCGGGTGGCGCAGCCCCATGGACAGGGTGCCCGGGGTTGCGGTGATGGAGGTGGAAAACCAGAACACGTCCCAGTCGGTGTTTATGCGCAGTGGATAGTAGATGACGATGGGGTCGAACTTCGTGGCGGGGTTGAACGCTTTGGCGACGGCGTCGAAGCCTGCCACGAAGATCTCTTTGGCAATCCAGATGGCGTATTTCACGCCGTGGAAGAAGCCTCGCATTAGTTCTCGCCTCCATTGGTTTGGGCGCCGAAGGTGTCGCCGGGTGCGGGGACGCCGATGGGGTCGTCGCCGAGCACGGCGGTGGTGTAGGCGTCAACGTCGAGCAGGTCGTCGACGGCGTTAGTGGTGATGTCCCACATTTGGCCGGCGAAGATGAACATGCACAGCGACATGACCATCAGTACTGCGGACGGCAGCATGAAGCTCGCGCGGACGTTGAGCGCCTCGGGGTAGTTCTGCATCGGCCGGCCCCAGAACACGCGCTGCCACAGGCGCATCATGGACAGCAGCGCGCCGAAGGAGGCGATGATGATGGCGGTGATGGCCACCCAGGAGCGCCAGTCCCCGGCGGAGGCGGCTGCCAGCACAACGGTGACCTTGCCGAAGATGCCGGAAAACGGCGGGAAGCCCACGATGGAAAACGCGCCGGCGACGAACACGGCGGACGTCCACGGGTCGCGCCGGGCGATGCCGGAGAGTTTCGCCATGGTGCCGGTGCCGTAGGTTTCCTCGATCGCGCCGGAGTTCAGCACGAGTGCGGCGATGGTGATCATGTGGTGCAGGGTGTAGAGCAGGCCGGCGGCGAGGGCGTAGCGTGCGTCGTCGTTAGTAAAGGCCAGCATGATCAGGATGAACGGCATGCCGTTGACCATCTGGTAGGCCAGCACGCGGCGCATGGTGGCCTCGGTCAGGCCGGCGAAGCCGCCGATAATCATGGAGATGACCATGACCACGATGAGCAGCGTGTTCCAGCGCGGGTCCATGTCGAACATGATCACCCAGATGCGGAAGAGCATGTACACGGCCACCTTGGTGTGCAGGCCGGAGAACAGGCCCATCACGGCCGCGGAGGTGGACGGGTAGGTGCGCGGCAGCCAGGTGTAGACGGGGAACACGCCGGCTTTCGCGGCGATGGCGATGACGACGATGCCGGTGGCCACCGTCGCCGGGCCGCCGCCCGCGGCCACGCCCTGCAGCGACGCCAGGTTCACGGCGCCGGTGACGGCGTAGAGGTAGCCCACGCCGAGCACCAGCATTGTCGACGCCGCCAGGTTGACCAGCACGAACATGCGCGCGGACAACAGGCGGTGGCGGGTGCCCGTCATGGCGATCAGGCCGTAGGACGGCAGCAGGCACACCTCGATCATGACGAAGAAGTTGAACAGGTCGGCTGTGAGTAGCGCGCCGGAGACGCCGGTGACCAGCACGAGCGAGAGCGGCACGTAGAACCGGGACTGGGTTTCGCCGACGACGATGGCGAACCAGTTGGACATCAGCGCCACGATCATGGTGGTCACGATCATCACGGCGGAGAATGTGTCGGCGGCGAAGGAGATGCCCACGCCGCCCTGGTACAGGCCGATGACGTGGCTGATCGTGCCGTGGTCGCGGGTGTAGCCGTAGAGCCACACGCCGAGGCCTAGGTTGATGGCGGGGATGAGGATCGCCAGAGCGTCGTTGAGCCACTTCCAGGGGCTGAGCGCCGTGACCGCGGAGACGATCAGCGGCAGCGCGACAAATACGGGCAGGATTGCGTCTACGGCCATTAGTCGGTCACCCTCAGGCTTTCGTTGTCAACGTGGCTGATCTCGCGTGCGCGGATCTCCTCCAGCTTCTTCTGGTTCAGCCGGGCGTTGCGGCCGGCGGTGGACAGGGCCGACGGGCTCAGCCGCATCTTGGAGTAGCCGGCGTCGGTGCCGGTGGGCTGCTCCGCGGTGTCGTCGTTACGCCCCAGCGCGGAGAGCATGAGCAGGATCGTGGTGGTGGCCATCGCGATCACGATGGCGGTGAGCACGAACGCCTGGGGCAGGGGGTCGCCCATGTCCTCGAAGGCCACACGCGAAGGGAAGGCTTCCCCGCGCCACGCGCCGACGCCTGCTGCGAGCAGGGTGAGGTTGGTGGCGTGGCCGAACAGGGAAATGCCGAAGATCACCCGCACGAGGCCGCGCTGCAGAACCAGGTACACGGATCCTGCGACCAGGACTGCGATGGTAAGTGCCATGACCATGGGTTAGTGCTCCTTCGTGGTAACCGGTCGCGGGTCGTGCGCCGGGTTGATCGGCTCCGGGTGCGCGTCCACGGGGTTTTCGGGTGCGAGCGGGGCCGGGATGCTCGGCAGCGGGTTGCCCTCCTCGTCGCGCGAGTAGTCCAGGTCCGACAGGTCCATGCCGGGGCGCAGGTAGCCGCCGAGCGCGTTGATCGCGGCGGTGACCATGCCGAGCACGGCGAGGTAGATGCCGAAATCGAAGATCAGCGAGGTGGTCATGTGCTCGCCGGCGATCTCGCCGTGGATGGCGTACATGAACCCGCCCTCGATGAAGCCGAGGAAGCCGGAGGCGATGGCGATGATGATGCCCCAGCCGGTCAGGCGGATCGGGGTGAAGTTTTGCACCACGTCCGCGTCCGCGCCGCGCGACAGGTAGTTGATGGCGAACGCCGTGGCCATCACAAGCGCGGCGACGAAGCCGCCGCCGGGGGCGGTGTGGCCGCGGAAGAAGATCAGCACGGACAGCACCACCAGCACCGGCGCCACCAGGGCTGCGGCCTTGCGCAGCGGGATGGAGTTGAGCTGGGACTGGCCGAACGGGCGCGGGCGGGTGCCGGCCTCGAACAGGTGGCGCGGCATGGAGCTGACCACCGCGGCGATGACCACGGCAGCCATGCCCAGCACCGACAGCTCGCCCAACGTATCGAAGCCACGGAACTCGACGATGATCACGGCGACGATGTTGTCGGCGCCGGTGACGTCGCCGCCTTCGGTGAGGTACCACTCGGCCAGTTCGGAGCGGCCGCGACGGCCGGTCAGGCCGTAGACGCCGAAGAAGGTGACCACGCCTGCGAGTAGGGCGAATGCGCCGGCAAACGCCTTGCGGCGCGGCTTCGTCTCCGGGAACATACGCGGCTGGTAGCGAAGCACCACCAGGATGACCACCACGGTCAGCGACTCGACCAGGAACTGCGTCATGGCCACGTCCGGAGCGCCCAGCAGGAACATCTGCAGAGTCATGCCCACACCGACGGTGCCGAGCAGCACGGCGGAGGCGAGGCGGGAGCGGGTGAACACCATGCCCAGCACGGACATCGCGATGATGGCGAACGGGATGAGGTCCCACCACACGTCCAGGCCTTCGGCGCGCGGGGCCGGGGTGACGCCGTCGATGCCGTCGGTCAGGCCGATCACGCACAGGCCCATCGCGGTGACGGACGCCAGCAGCGGGAAGAGGTGGCGCGACGGGTTGAAGCCGTCGGCCAGCGAGCCGAGCTGCTTGCCCAGGTTGGACAGGCTGCGGGTGAGCCAGGCCAGCACCTCGGTTCCGTCTGCGGGCAGAAGGTCCTTGTTCTCCAGTGCGGCGAAGACGCGCTTGCGGAAGAACACCACGAACACCACGCCGGCGACCAGCACTGCCACAGACACCAAAAATGGCGGGGTCACGCCGTGCCAGAGTGCGAGGTGGGTGGCGAAGCTGTCGTCGCCCGTCACGGCGCGCACGCCTGCGGAGACGGGGTTGTCCACCCAGAACAGCACAAACGGCAGGACCGCGGAGGTCAGACCCGGCAGTGCGGCGGGCAGCCAGAGGGCGGTGGGGGCTTCGTGGACGTCGGGGAGGTCCTTTGGTCCGTCGATAAATGCGCCGAAGACGATCTTCGCGGAGTAGACGAAGGTGAGGAACGCGGCGATGCCGGCCACCGTGAGCAGGAGCGCCCCGTAGGAGGATTCGTGGAAGGCGTCCAGGATGGATTCCTTGGACACGAAGCCGAACAGCGGCGGGATCGCGGCCATGGATGCGGCGGCGACGACGGTGGAGGCGAACGTGAATGGCATCTTGTTGTAGATCGGGCCTAGGCGGCGCATGTCGCGCGAGCCGGCCTCGTGGTCCACCACGCCGATGAGCATGAACAGGGAGGACTTGAACAGCGCGTGCGCCAGCGTGTGCGTCAACGCCGCGGCCAGGGCGACCGGGGTGCCGATGCCGATGGCGGCCACGATCCAGCCCAGGTGGGACACGGTGGAGTACGCCGTGAGGTGCTTCAGGTCCGTCTTAGTGATGGCGAACAGCGCGGACATCAGCGCGGTGAACAGGCCGGCGGTGACAAGCAGGTAGTTCCACGCGGCGACGTCCGAGAAGATGGTGGAAAAACGCACCAGCAGGTAGACGCCGGCTTTGACCACGGCCGCGGCGTGCAGGAACGCGGAGACCGGGGTGGCAGCGGCCATGGCCTCGGGCAGCCAGAAGTGGAAGGGGAACTGCGCTGCCTTGGTAAACGCGGAAAACGCGATGAGCAGCGCGACTACGACGGTGACGCGGTTGTCGCCCCAGATGTCGGCAGCGAGGATGTCCTGCAGGCGCGTCGTGCCGGTCTGCGCGGAGGCCACAGCCAGGCCAGCCAGCAGCGTCAGGCCGCCGAAGAAGGTGAGGATCAGGGTGCGGTAAGACCCGGCCTCACCGGAGGAGCCGGAGCGTGCGATGAGCAGGAACGACGCGATGGAGACGAGCTCCCAGGCGATGAACAGCAGCACGGCGTCGTCCGCAAGCACGAGCAGCAGCACCGACAGAGTAAACGCCGTCATGATGGTGTAGAAGCTGGTGTTGCCGTCGCGTTCGGGCAGGTACGCGGCGGAGTACAAAAAGACCACGCCGCCGATGACCAGCGCCAGCAGCGCGAAGAAGATGCCCAGCCCGTCCGCGCGCAGCGCGAAGTCCACGGAGGTGCCCGTGCCCATCACGTCGCGCGCCCACTCCTTGGACCATTGAAGGTCCGTGCCGCGGGAGACTTCTGTGAACTTGGAGCCCAGCACGGCCGCGGCGGCGAAGAGTATCGCCGCGAGCGGGTACCCGGCCTTCTTGTCCATGACTCGCACGAGGATCGGTGAGAGCACCACCGTCGCTGCGACGAGCCCGATGACAAGGGGAAGTGTCATGGTGAACCCATTTCATTCCATGGTTTTGGCAAGAACCCTTACGACAGTATCAAGGCCGCCGACACGGTTCTAACGGTGCGCGTTCCCGACGATGTGCTGGCGGTGCGCCTCCCGCAGCAAGTCGGGCGCGAGTGCTAAGAACAATGCCATGAAATCGGGCAACGCGTGGCGGTTGGTGTGTGCGCTTCTGGCGCTGGTTGTCGGGGTGTTTTTGCCCATGAATCCGGCCGAAACGTGGACGAACGCGGGGCGCGATGCTGAGGTTTCGGGCGCCCCGCAGGTTGGCCCCGACAATCTCGGCGACGCGCGCCGCGCCGCCGGTGAGGCCGGGCAGCAGGCGAAGGTGCTCAAGGAGGGCGCGGGCCAGCTCGCCGCGGGCATCGGGGAGGCGCAAGGGCAAACTCAGCAGCTTATCGACACCCTCGCCACCGCCCAGTCCGGATCCCAGCAACTCGCCGACGGCATGGTCGAGCTCCAGGCCGGCACCGGCCAACTGGGCGCGGGCGCGACGCAGCTTGCGGATTCCATCGGCGAGGTGGTCGGCCAGGTGTCCGGGTTTGAGGCGGTGCGCGGCCAGGTGGTCGGCGCGATCGACCGTTCCCTGGAGGAGCTCAAGGACGCAAAGGACCCGGAGGCGGTCAAGGCCCGCAAGTCGCTGAAGGAACTGCGGGCCCAGGCAGAGACCGCCCAGCTGCCGCCGGACGTGGTGGCGAAGATGAACCAGCTTCGCGACGGCTCCCGCGACCTGGCCAACCAACTCGCCGTGCCGGGCTACGGCTACCACGACGGCATATATACAGCCACCAACGGCTCCGCCGAGCTGGCCGCGGGCTTGCGTGAGCTGCAGGCGCAGACCGGGCAGGCCACCGGCGGCATCGACGAGCTGGTCGCCGGCGTGGAAAAGATCAACCAGATGGCGGGCATGAACGCCGACAAGGTTGGCGCGGTGCGCGCGGCCCTGCCGGTGCCGGCGGCCGCGCCGGGTGCCGCAGAGAACGCGCCGGCCGGCTCCACGCTCGCCCCGGTGGCCGCGATGTTGCTCGCGGCGATGGCCGTGCTGGGAGGCACCGCACTCGCGGCGGCGGCGTGGTTCGCATCCCGCGGCCGCTGGTGGGTCCTGGGCGTCGGTTCTGTGCTTGTTGCTGCCGCGGGCACCATCCTGGCCGGGGTGATCGGGTCCGGGTTTGGTGTGCAGGAGTACGGGGTTGCGTTTGCGGGGCTGCTGCTGGGCACGCTCGCAAGCGCGGGACTTGCATCCGTGTTCAATGGAGCATTCGGCGCTAGGGCTGGTCTTGGCATGGCCGGAGTGCTTGCCTTGGTGCAGACCGGGCTCGTCGGCTGGGTGTGGCGCACCGCGACCACCGCGCAGGTCGACTCTGTGTGGGTGGCGTTGTCGCAAGCAGCGCCAATGCACTGGGTGTCCACCGCTGTCTCGGCGGGCGGCAACGGCGGCGACTACCGCGGCATCGTCTCGGCGGTGCTGCTGTCCGCTCTGCTTGCGGTGGCGGGATTGGTTGGGGCACGGGGGCGTCGTTAAGCAAACGCTTAGGTAGACAGCAGTTTCTCCGGTCCCTAAAATGTGATGTCATCTGCCACCTCTCCGTTGGGATGTGGTGACACCCGCGCTAGCCCGCGCGAAGAAAGACGGCCTCCGGAGCGATCCGGGGGACGTCTTTTGCATTGAAGGTCCGGTTGCGGGGGAGTAGTCAGACCTCTCGTGACGAATAAAACGCCGCTAGTTGAACACCGATTTCACTTACCTGCAACACATATAGGGGCCAGGAGCTGCGCCGATGTGGACGTAACCTGAAATTAACCTGAATGTCGCCTCCTGTACGCAACCTGGGAGTAGCTTGCGCCGTGGTTACAAAAACCGTCCCTCTTACCTCAAGGAATTCTTATGCGTTTCTCCTCCAAGGCAGTGGCAGCTGTCGTCAGCGTCTCCGCGCTGGCACTGGCGAACCTGCCGGTTTCTCTCGCTCAGTCCGCAGAGCAGGCGTTCAACGGCAAGGACACCTGCATCACCATTGATTCCGAAGGCAACGTCGTCGCGCCGCAGCCGGGCGACTGCACCCAGTTTGGCAAGGGCGGCCAGGGCAACTCCGACGCCCAGGCCCGCAACGTCATTTTCATCCTGGGCGACGGCATGGGCCACCAGGAGATCACCGCGGCGCGCAACTACCTCAAGGGCGCGAACGGCCGCTTCGAGGGCCTCGACGAGCTCACCGCGTCCGGCGCGTACACCACTTTCGCAATCGGTGAGGACGGCAAGCGTCAGTACGTCACCGACTCCGCCGCGTCCGCAACGGGCTGGTCCACCGGTGGAAAGACCTACAACGGCGCGCTGTCCGTGGACATCACAGGCAAGCCGCACGAGAACCTCCTGGAGATGGCCAAGAACGCCGGCATGCGCACCGGCAACGTCTCCACCGCGGAGATCCAGGACGCCACCCCGGGCGCGATGCACTCCCACATCTCCAAGCGCGGCTACTACGCGCCGTCCGGCGACGCGAAGCCGGTCAAGGGTGCTGAAGCTCGCGAAAACGGCGGCCTCGGCTCCATCTCCGAGCAGATCATCGATACCCGCGCCGACGTCACCCTGGGCGGCGGCCGCAAGTACTTCGACGCCGAGGTGCTTGCCGGCGGCGAGAACCGCAACCCGTTCCTGACCGAGAAGAACGACGGCGGCACCGACTGGGAGGCCGGCAAGTCCGTCCGCGAGAACGCGATTGCCAAGGGCTACCAGGTTGTCGACGACAAGCAGGGCCTCCAGGGCATCACCGTCGCGAACCAGGACCAGCCGGTGCTCGGCCTGTTCCACGACAAAAACATGACCCGCAAGTTCGAGCAGACCGTGCCGGTGAAGTCCGATGGCACCACCGAGCCCGAGGTTTGCAAGGAAGCTGATCGCGGCGACGAGCCGTCCGCAGCTGAAATGACCAAGAAGGCCATCGAACTTCTCGACGATCCTTCGGCGGACAAGGGCTTCTTCCTGCAGGTCGAATCCGCATCCATCGACAAGGCAGACCACGCGGCCGACGCCTGCGGAATGATCGGCGAGACCGACCAGATCGACGAGGTGATCAAGGAAGCCCTGGACTTTGCCAAGAAGGACAAGGACACCCTGATCGTGGTCACCGCCGACCACGCGCACACCGCCGAGATCATTCCGGACGGCCGCCCGTCCGTCTCTGCTGTGACCCGCCTGCAGTCCCCGAAGGACGGCGGTGCGGTCATGTCCGTCGGTTTCGGCACCCAGCCGTGGCTGGATGAGGAGGGCAACCCGGTCTTTGACAAGAAGGCAAACGGCGACCCGTTCGACACCCCGAACTTCTCCATGATGCACACCGGCACCCAGGTGCGCATCGCAGGCTTCGGCCCGGGTTCCGAGAACGTCAACGGCCAGCTCGATCAGACCGACGCCTTCTACGTCATGGCGAACGCGCTCGGACTCAACGGCGGCACCGACGGTGGCCAGAAGCCGTGGAAGATCAATAAGGACAACAAGGTCGTATCCCTGGCCAACCGGTCGAAGGCCAAGTCGGGCGACGAGCTGTGCTACCTCGTCGCCGCCGGCGAAGCTCCGAAGGTGGGCGACTGCGCCCAGTTTGGCAAGGACGGCCAGGGCATCGACAACGCCAAGGCGAAGAACGTCGTGGTCCTGATCGGCGACGGCACCGGCGACTCCGAGATCACCGCAGCCCGCAACTACCTGAAGGGCTCCGCTGGCCGCTTCGAGGGCCTGGACAACCTGGACTACACCGGGTACCTGACCACCTTCTCCCTGGATAAGGAGACTGGCCTGCCAAACTACGTGGCAGACTCCGCCGCCACCGGTACCGCGTGGAACTCCGGCGTGAAGTCGTACAACGGCGCCATCGGTGTGGACAACGCCGGTAAGCCGGTCGCCACCATGGGTGAGCTGGCCAAGGCCCGCGGGATGAAGATCGGCAACGTCTCCACCGCCGAGATCCAGGACGCCACCCCGGCTGCCTTCGCCGCGCACGCGTTCGACCGTTCCTACTACGCACCGTCCGGCGACAAGAAGGTGGCTAAGGGCGACCAGCTGCGTGAAAACGGCGGCTTGGGCTCCATCTCGGAGCAGATCGTGGACCTGCGCGCCGACGTCACCCTCGGCGGCGGCAGCAAGTACTTCGACACCGAGGTCGTTCAGGGCGGCAAGTGGAACGCCAGCGGCAACACCTGGACCGCCGGCAAGTCGGTGTTGGACAACGCGAAGGACAACGGCTACCAGGTGGTGACCAACGCGTCCGAGCTTGACGCCATCGCCGAGGCCAACTCCGACAAGCCGGTGCTGGGCCTGTTCTCCGAGGGCAACATGCCGCGCGTGCTCAACCAGTCCATCCCGACGACTGACGGCGGCGACCTGCAGCCGGCGACCTGTGTGGCGAACCCGGAGTTCACCGAGGAGACCCCGCGCCTGGGCGCGATGACCTCCAAGGCGCTCGAGCTGCTGCAGAACGACAACGGATTCCTGCTCCAGGTCGAGTCCGCGTCCCCGGACAAGGCCGACCACCAGGCGGATGCTTGCGGCCTGATCGGTGAGGTCGGTCAGCTCGACGAGGCCGTCCAGGCTGTGCAGAAGTGGGTCGAAGAGACTGGCGAGGAGACCCTCATCGTCGCCACCGCCGACCACGCCCACACCGCGCAGATCACCTACGACAACGCCAACACCGCTGGCCGCGTGACCCAGCTGACCACGGCGGATGGCTCCACCATGGCGGTCAACTTCGCCACCTCCAAGACGAACGAGGACGAGGATGCCCTCGGCGGCCAGCAGCACACCGGTGCGCAGCTGCGCGTCGCAGCATCCGGCCCGGGTGCGGCGAACGTGACTGGCCAGATCGACCAGACTGACCTGTTCTTCCTGGTCAATAACGCTCTCGGCATCGAGAGCATCAACCACGGTCTCACCTTCGACACCACGATGACGCCGGTTGAGGCCCAGCCGGAGGGCAATTCGGAGGGCTCTGCGCAGGGATCCTCGACCACCAGCCCGTTGCTGATCGCCGTGCTGTCCATCTCGGGCATCATCGGCCTGCTGTCGCTCATCGCGCTGCTCTTCCCGTTCCCGATCGATGAGGTGCTCGGCCCGATCGCGAAGCGCTAGTCGCCTCACGCCTATCGACGCCACATCCCGCCCACCCCGCAATGCTCAGGGGTGGGCGGGATATGTCGTTGACGCGGCTGTAGCGACTACATGCGCGGCATGTTCATGCCGGGCACGTTGATGCCCAGCATCGGCAACGCCGCCACGATGCCAGCCAGCGCCAGCAGGGCAGCGATCACGCCGCCGACGATGGCGGCGACATTCGGAGTGTCCTTCATGTCGCCCGGCTTGGTCTTGTCCAACGCGATGGGGGCGGTGGGGTAGTCCATGTCCTTCGCGTCGCCGCTGGCGCAGGAGGCGGCGGCTGCGGCGTTAGCTACGTCGATAAGCTGCTGGTTCATGAAGAGCATGCCGCTGGGGGTTGCGGACCATGCCTCGTAGAGCTCGGTGCCCTCGGTGAACGGGGCTTCAGCCATCGGCATGGTGGAGGGGCCGACCATCCACGCGTCCACGTCGACATCCTCGAGGGTGGTGTCGGTGGTCGGTTCGGTCTCGTCGAGCATCCGCAGTGCATCGGTGTACGGCTTGACCAGCTCAGCCGGCGGGATCGTGGAGTAGTCCGGCGCCTCGCCCTTGAGGTCGGACTCGTTTGCGGCCATGGCACCCGGGTAGACCGTCTCCACAGCGGCGATGAAATCGCGGGCGCGCTCGTGCTCGCCGATCTGCTTGGCCGCATCGAAGGTGTCCATGATGAACTCCTTCTCCATGTCCGTCAGGGTGACGGCGCAGTTGCCGTCCGCGTCCTTTTCGCCGACGGTGGCGGCGTGTGCTGGGGCGGCGACGGTGCCGAGCGCGATCGCGCACGTGGCGGCGCTGGTGATGATGCGTTTCATGTGGGCCTCCTTGAGGTGTAGGTGCGTCCTCGAAGCGGTACACACACCAGTGTGATGGGGGCCATGTTGCGAGAGCGTTAACGTGGGGGCGGGCATGCACCCCGACACTTCGCGGCCGAATCTGTCAGGCAGCCCGCATATCCCCAGGTCGGCACAAATGCCTGGCGGAATGTGTCAGAGATCCCGGGTTTAGGGCGCGCATCAAACGCGAAAACCCGCCTTGAAAGGCGGGTTTGTGCTGGTCGGGATAACAGGATTTGAACCTGCGACCTCTTCGTCCCGAACGAAGCGCGCTACCAAGCTGCGCCATATCCCGGTTGTATCTGCAGGCTCTCGCCCGCGGTACTGGCAACACATTACCCCCGGGTGGCGATTCGGCCAAAACGCCAGGTAGGTCGGCCTATTCTCCGCGCTCCACCACGCGGATCAGGCTCGCGGACGGCGGGCAGAACAGCCGCACCGGCGCGTACTTGGACTGGCCCAGGCCGTTGGAGACCTCCATCCACATCTCGCCGTACTTGTGCAGGCCGGACGCGCGTTCGCGGTCGATGTCCGCGTTGGTCACAATCGCGCGCTGACCAGGGAGGCAGATCTGCCCGCCATGGGTGTGGCCGGCCAGGGCAAGCTGGTAGCCGTCGGCCTCAAACGAATCCAGCACCCTCCTATACGGCGCGTGGAGCAGGCCAATAGACAGATCCGCGTCCCTGTTCGGCGCGCCTGCCACCTCGGAGTAACGGTCCAGCTCGTGGTGCGGGTCGTCCACGCCCGCCAGCGCCAGGCGCACCCCGGACGCCTTGAACTCCAGCCGGGCGTGGGTGGCGTCTTGCCAACCGCGCTCCACAAACGCGGCGCGCATGCCCTCCCATGGCAGGTCCTCGTACGACGGCTCGCGCTTCGCCCCGGTCAGGTACTTCAACGGGTTGACCGGCCGCGGCGCCCAGTAGTCGTTGGTGCCGAACACGAACGCGCCCGGGCGGTTCAGCAGCGGGCCCAGGGCGTCGAGCACCCACGGCACACCGCCGACATCCGACAGGTTGTCGCCGGTGTTGATCACCAGGTCCGGCTCGAGCGCGTCCAGATTGGAGACGAACTCCACCTTCTTTCGCTGCCCCGGGATCATGTGCAAGTCGGACACGTGCAGCACCCGAAACTCCCCGCGCCCGTCCAACACGCCCGGCTCAAGCAGGGGCAAGGTGTACTCGCGCAGCTGGAAATTGTTGCGTTGGGTGTACCCCCACGTCAGCGCGGCGGCGCCCGTCGATAGGCAAAGTGCTCCGATTCCCGTCAACTTCTTCACCCGCACCACTGTAATCTCGCATGCATGAGTGCACTGAAAGACCAGATCCGCGCAGACCTCAAGGAAGCCATGAAGGCGAAGGAAAAGGAGCGCACCGGCACCATCCGCATGCTGCTGGCCGCGATCCAGACCGCCGAGACCGAGGGCTCCAAGCACGAGGTGGACGACGCGGAGGTTCAGAAGATCATCGCCCGCGAGATCAAGAAGCGCCGCGAGTCCGCGGACATTTATAAAACCAACGGCCGCGACGATCTTGCTGAGGCCGAGCTCGCGGAGGCAGGCATCCTCGAGGCGTACCAGCCGAAGCAGTTGGATGACCAGGAGCTTGCCAAGCTTATCGACGAAGCTATCGCCGAAACCGGCGCCGAATCCATGGCCCAAATGGGGCAGGTCATGAAGGCCGCCACGGCGAAGGCTGAGGGCCGCGCCGACGGCAAGCGCCTGTCCGAGGCCGTCAAGGCCCGCCTGAGCTAGTTCGGGGCCCCGTCGTTGCCGACGCCGAAAGCGTCGGCGATGGCATCGCGGGCGTCGTTGAGCGATTGCTCGAGCCCCTCGATACCCGGTGGGGGAGCGGGGCTTGGCGGAGGCGGCGCGGTCGGCGACGTGGGCGCCGGCGAGGCGGCCGGCGACGCGGTGGGGCTGGCGCCGGCGCCGTCAGAGATGTTGAGGGTCACCGTGGCATTCGGGCCGTCCTGGATCGCAGAGACCACCGTGCCAGCCGGCGCGCCGGCGCCGTTAACCGTGTTCAACGTGACCGTGTACCCCTGCGCCTCAAGCTGGGACTTCGCGGCGGAGGAGTACTGGCCGACCACCGCGTCCAGCGCCCCGCGCTTGGTCCCGCGCACGTGCTCCGGGCTCGCAGGCGGCAGACCGCCCGCCGCGGCACCCGGCACCCCGGCCGCAGCCTGGAACCAGGTGTCGGCGGCCTCGTTGCCGCCGAACAGGGTGCCGTACTGGCACTGGCGCACAGGCTGGGTGCAAAGCGGGGTGGACTGCACGCCGTCGTTGTAAATGTACGGCGCTGCCGCCATGCCGCGGGTGAATCCCAAAAACGCGGTGGAGTGGTGGGACTCCGTCGTGCCGGTCTTCGCGGCCGTTTGGGCGGACCAGCCGTTGTTGCGGGCTGAGGCGGACGCGGTGCCGTCGATAACGTCCTTGGACATGCCGTGCGACAGGGCGCCGGCGACCTCCGGCGTGACGGCCTGCTCGCAGGCGGGGCGGTCGATGAAGACCTGCTTGCCGTGCTGATCCAGCACTTCCTTGATCGGGTTCGGCTCGCACCAGCGCCCGCCAGAGGCCAAGGTGGCGCCCACGTTGGACAGCTCCAGCGCGTTGACCGCCAGCGGGCCCAAGGTGAAGGCACCCATGTTCTCATCCTTCGCCGCCTGGGCGATGGAGCGGCCGTCGCCGAACGAGTTCTCGTCCGCGTACGAGCGCAAGCCCAGGCGCACCGCCAGGTCAACCACCGGAGCCACGCCGGTTTTCTGGATCAGCTCCACAAAGGTGGTGTTCGGCGACTGCGCCAACGCATCCTGCAGCGTCATACGCGGGGCGTAGGTGCCAGCGTTTTCCACGCAGTACGCGCCCGGCGGGCAGTTGGCTGCGCCGCCGCCGCCCATGCCGTAGAGCACCGAGCGCGCCGGCGTTTCCAGCATTGTGTTCAAACCGTAGCCCTGCTCCAGTGCCGCGGCGGCAGTGAAGATCTTGAACACTGAACCTGCGCCGGCACCCACCAGCGACGCCGGCTGCGGCAGGATCGTCTGGCTCTGGTCCAGGTCCAGGCCGTAGAAGCGCGAGGACGCCATGGCCAAAATGTCGCGGGAATCAGCGCCGGGGCGGACGATGTTCATCACCTCGGCCACACCCGGGGCGTAGGGGCTGACGTTGTTGCGAACCGCATTGTTGGCCACCTGCTGCACCGCCGGATCCAAGGTGGTGGTGATGGTGTAAGAGCCGTTGAGGATGGTCTCCGTGTCCAGCCCCTTGTCCTCCAGGTAGCGCAGGGCGTAGTCGCACATGAACCCCTTGTCGCCGGCGGCGATGCAGCCCTGCGGCAGCGTCTTCGGCTGCTCCAGGATGCCCAGCGGAGTGCCGGCCAAGCGGTCCGCTTCCGCCTGGTCCAGGTAGCCCTGGGCTGCCATGTTGTTCAAAACAACGTTGCGGCGCTGGGTGGCTCCCTCCGGGTTGGTGTACGGATTGAGCGCTTCGACAGACTGCAGGATGCCCACCAGGAGCGCGGCCTGTTCCGGCTTGAGGTCGCGGGCAGGCATGTCGAAGTACGTCAGCGCCGCCGCCTCGATGCCGAAGGCGTGATTGCCAAAGGAAACGAGGTTGAGGTACCTGGTCAGCACCTCGTCCTTTTCCAACGTCTTGTCCAGGTCGGAGGCCATGCGCATCTCGCGCAGCTTGCGCGGGATGGACTGCTCGGTGGCGGCGTTGGCCTCTTCCTCGTTTTCCGCGTCGATGAGCCAGAGGTAGTTCTTCACGTACTGCTGGTTGATTGTGGATGCACCCTGCTCCACACCGCCTGCGAGCACGTTGGTCACCATCGCGCGGGCGAAGCCTTGCATGTCCACGCCTTCGTGCTGGTAGAAGCGGCGGTCCTCCGTTGCCACCAGGGCGTCTTTGACGTGCTGGGAGATCCCGTCGCTGGCCACCTCGTAGCGGCGTTGCTTGAAAATCCAGGCCATGGGGGCGCCGGTGGCGTCGTTGATCGTGGTGACGCCGGGGACTTCGCCGTGCGTGAGGTCGGAGAGGTTCGACTGCATCGTCTCGTCGGTGCGGGCGACGGCGGCGCCGCCCAGACCTGCGACAGGAGCGAGGCACAGGGCAATGGCCAGCGCCGCGGCAACGAGCGCGGCCAGCAGGCTTCCTAGGGATTTCAGTGCGGACACGCCATTACCTTAAATGACTGGGCCTGCGCGCGGGAATATAAAAGACCCCCCGAAAATGTGATCCATTCGACAGAAAACTTTTTTATGTGATTATATTTACATAGACCGGAGATATACGGTCGGATGTATAAAACTGCGCCCACGAGGCGGCGCAGGCGAACGAGAAAAGGAGCACGGCTATGAGCACGGCTTTGGGTAACAGGACGCAACGAAACGCACAACGGACCACGTCCCGCAAGTGCGACGCATCCGGACATCTCGTTTTTGACCGGGGGGATTGGGTAACCCACGCACAGTGCCGCGGCAAGGACCCGGACGCCTTGTTCGTGCGCGGCGCGGAGCAGCGCAAGGCGGCCGCGATCTGCCGCGCGTGCCCGGTGCTCACCGAGTGCCGAGCGGACGCGCTGGATAACAAGGTCGAGTTCGGCGTCTGGGGCGGGCTGACGGAGCGTCAGCGCCGCGCGGTGCTGCGGAAGAACCCGCACGTGACCGACTGGGCGGAGCACCTGTCTGCCGGCGGCGAAGTTATCGGCCTGTAGGTAGTCTTGGGCGCCATGACGAAATGGGAGTACGCAACGGTTCCGTTGCTCACGCACGCCACCAAGCAAATTCTGGACACCTGGGGCGAGGACGGCTGGGAGCTCGTCTCCGTCGTTCCGGGCCCAACCCAGGACAATGTTGTCGCTTACATGAAGCGGGAGGTCGAGTAAATGTGGACTGACCGTCTGAAGGAGCTGGACATCGAGCTGCCCGCCGTCGCCGCGCCTGTGGCGGCGTACGTGCCCGCTGTCCAGGCCGGCAACCAGGTGTGGACGTCCGGCCAGCTGCCGTTTACCGACGGCAAGCTGCCCGCCACCGGAAAGGTCGGCGCGGAAGTCACCGAGGAGGCCGCCTACGGCTACGCCCGCCAGGCCGCGCTCAACGCGATCGCCGCGGTGGACGACCTCGTGGGCATCGACAACGTCGCGCGTGTGCTCAAGATCGTCGGTTTTGTCGCCTCTGACCCGGCGTTTACCGGCCAGCCAGCCGTGATCAACGGTGCCTCCGAGCTCATGCAGGAGGTCTTCGGCGAGGCCGGCGCGCACGCCCGGTCCGCAGTGGGCGTGGCTGCGCTGCCGATGGACACGCCGGTCGAGGTCGAGCTCGTCGTCGAGCTGAAGAGCTAGAACTCCAATAAACGGCTGCTAAGCGGGTACGCTGGGGCACATGCAACATCCCGCTTACAGCCAACTGCGCCCTGTGACCGCCAACGCCGCGGTGGTCCTGGCGCCGAACCCCAGCTACGCGGCGCTCGAGGGGACCAACTCCTGGGTGATCAGGGGTGAGGGGGATCAGCGAAGCATCGTCGTTGATCCGGGTCCGGAGGACGAGGGCCACCTCAACGTCCTCCACGCCAAGGCGGGGGAGGTGGCGCTGATTTTGCTGACGCACCGCCACCACGATCACGCTGATGGCGCGGAGCGTTTCCGCCAGCTCACGGGCGCGCCGGTTCGCTCGCTGGATCCGCAGTACAGCTCGGGGGCCGATCCGCTTGTCGACGGCGAAGTGGTCGCCGTCGACGGCATTACCCCACGCCTGAAGGCCGTGGCCACCCCGGGCCACACCAGCGAT
This sequence comes from Corynebacterium afermentans subsp. lipophilum, assembly GCF_030408375.1. Taxonomy (NCBI): domain Bacteria; kingdom Bacillati; phylum Actinomycetota; class Actinomycetes; order Mycobacteriales; family Corynebacteriaceae; genus Corynebacterium; species Corynebacterium afermentans. The sequence goes on from NZ_CP046530.1 coordinate 188,674, forward strand.
TCCGTGTGCTTCTTCGTCTACCCGGGCGACCCGGACTCCACCGAGCTGGAGGGCATCATCACCGGCGACACCATCGCCGGCCGCCACACCACCATGATTTCGGAGACCGACGGCGACCTGGGCAAGTACCTGGATTCCCTGGAGCTGCTGGAAGAGCAGGGCAAGGACATCCCGCTGCTGCCGGGCCACGGCCCCGAGGGCGCGGACCTGTCGGCCTATGCCCGCAAGTACATCGACCGTCGCAACCAGCGCCTGGAGCAGATCCGCGAGGCACTGAAGACCCACGGTGAAAACGCCGACATCAACACGCTCGTCGACGCCATCTACGACGACGTCGACCCGGTGCTGCGCGGCGCCGCTGAGCAGTCCACCCGCGTGGCTCTGCGCTACCTGAAGGCCGCGCCCTAAGGACGGCCGTCGTAAAAGCTGACAGCGCCGATTTTTCACCTGGGGTTTTGTCGCCCCAAATCCGCCGGAATGTCAGCTTTTGCGAGGTTTTTACGAATGACAAAACGCCAACGCTCCGACAACTCCCACCTGGGGAACTGCCGAAGCGTTGTCGATTTGTGCAAACGGGGCGCGCTACCGCGCGCGGCGGGCCAGGTGCTCGGTGTCGACGATGAGCACGCTCTTGCCCTCCAGGCGGATCCAGCCGCGGTGGGCGAAGGTGGCCAGCGCCTTGTTCACCGTCTCGCGGGAGGCGCCGACGAGCTGGGCGATTTCTTCCTGCGTCAGGTCGTGGTTGACGCGCAGCGCCCCGCCTTCGTGGGTGCCGAAGCGGTTGGCCAGCTGCAGCAGCGTCTTGGCCACGCGGCCGGGCACGTCGGTGAAGATGAGGTCCGCCAGCGAGGCGTTAGTGCGGCGCAGGCGGCGGGCCAGCACGCGCAGCAGCTGCTGGGAGATTTCCGGGTGGGTGTCAATCCAGGTGCGCAGCATGGTGGAGTCCATGGTGGCGCAGGTGACTTCGGTGACGCACACGGCGGAGGAGGTGCGCGGGCCCGGGTCGAAGATGGACAGCTCGCCGAACATGTCGGACGGGCCCATCACGGACAGCAGGTTCTCGCGGCCGTCCGGGGCGTGGCGGGCGAGCTTAATTTTGCCGTCCACGATGATGTAGAGGCGGTCGCCGGGCTCGCCTTCATCGAAGATGGTGGTGCCCTTGGGGAAGGTCACCGTGTCCATCTCGTTGATCAGCGCGGCTACTGCTTCCGGGTCCACGCCCTGGAAAATGCCGGCGCGGGCGAGTGTGTCCTGTACGCCTTCCATGAATCCTCCTCATTGCGGGACGGCCAGGGGCAGTGGTTAGAGTCACTTTCGCGTAACTTTTTAGCAGCCGTCACAGTGCGTTTCGCACTTTACCACCCATTTGCAGTCTTGGTCAGGTGGTTGGCCAAGTTGGTGTTAATCCACTACGCGCGCCTCGAGCCGCTCCATCGCCAGCGGGAATGCTCCGAGCACAAGCGGGACCAGCAGCACGAGGATCACATTCATAGGTGTCATTTTACGCCACGGGTAACTAGCATGTCCGTCATGTCCTCCACCTCTCCGAAGAAGCACCGCCGTCCTGGGGCGCACCCGGCGGCGAAGGGGGCGGAGACGGATTTAGGGCGCACCAGGAGGGCCCGCCGCATCAATCGCACGCTGGCGGAGACGTTCCCAGACGCGCACGCTGAACTGGACTTTTCCAACCCGCTGGAGCTGCTGGTGGCAACGGTGCTCTCGGCGCAGACCACTGACGTGCGCGTCAACATGGTCACGCCGGCGTTGTTTGCCAAGTACCCCACCGCCGAAGCGTACGCGGAAGCGGATCAGGCGGAGGTGGAGGAGCTCATCCGCTCCACCGGTTTTTACCGCTCGAAAGCCAAAAATCTGATTGGCCTGGGACAGAAGCTTGTCACCGATTTCGGCGGGGAAGTGCCCACCAAGCTGGAGGATCTCGTGTCGCTTCCTGGGGTGGGCCGCAAGACGGCGCACGTGGTGCGCGGCAACGCGTTCGGCATCCCGGGGTTGACGGTGGACACGCATTTCCAACGGCTGGTGGGGCGCCTCATGCTCACCGATGAGACGGACCCGGTGAAGATCGAGCACGCCATCGCCAAGCTGATTGAGCGCCGCGAGTGGACCATGTTCTCCCACCGCATCATCTTCCACGGCCGCCGCATCTGCCACGCCCGTAAACCGGCGTGCGGCGTGTGCCCGATCGCGTTCGACTGCCCCAGCTTCGGCACCGGCCCGGTCGACCCCGAGGCGGCCGCGGACCTGGTCACGGGCCCGGAGCGCGACCACATCCTGGGGCTCGCATGAAGCGCGCGATCTGGGTGAGCGTTGCGGTCATCATCGCGGCCACGGTGTTGCTCGTGTTCGGGGCGCGCAGTTTGCTTGTCGACGATCAACCTCCGGGGGAACCTGTGGCCGTCGACAAGCAAGTGCCTCAACGGCCCGATTGCCCGGCTGGTCTGGACCTGCCGTGCCTGGGCGGGGACGTGGCCGGCGACGCCAAGGAGATCACCGTGGTCAACGTGTGGGCCTGGTGGTGCCAGCCGTGCCGCGCGGAGCTGCCGGCGGTGGAGGAATTCGCGCGGACGCACCCGGAGTACACCGTGGTGGGTGTGCACGCGGACCGAAACGCCGGCAACGGCGCGGCGCTGCTGGAGGATCTCGGGGTGGGCCTGCCCAGCTACCAGGACGACTCGGGCGCGTTCGCCGCGGCGCAGGGGCTGCCGCCGGTGGTGCCGGTGACGGTGGTGCTGCGCGGCGGAGAGCAGGTGGCGGTGTTTGCCAGGGAATTCACCTCGGCCGATGAGCTCGCCGAGGCGGTCGAGGGGGCTGTGTAAGTGGACGCGCCGCTGCGCCCGGACCGCGCGCCCAGGTGGCTCGTGCCGCTGCTTGAGGCCATCGAGGATGGCGGGGCGGAAATCCCGCGCAGGCTCCTGTCGCCGCGCGTGCTGCAAAAAGACGGTGCGGATCAAGCCGCGGTGCTGATCCTGTTCGCCGGCGACCCGCGCGCCACCGAGCTGCCGGAAGACGCGCGGGTGCTGATTACCCACCGCACCCCGCGCATGCGCAGCCACTCCGGGCAGATGGCCTTTCCCGGCGGCCACATCGACGCTGACGACGGCGGGCCGGTTGGCGCCGCGCTGCGCGAAGCGTGGGAGGAAACCGGCCTGGACCCGGACCGGGTGATCCCGCTGGCCATGCTCGATGCGGCCACCACCGGCGGCAGCAACCGGCGTGTGCGCCCCGTGGTGGCGTTCACCCCGGAGCCGGGGGAGGTGTACCCGGCCAGTGAGGAGGAGACCGACGCGGTGTTTTTCGTGCCGGTTCGCGAGCTGGTGGATCCGCGAAACCGGGCGATGCTGGGCATCAAGGAGTGGTCGGGGCCCGCGTTTTGGGCGGGCGAGTTTCTGGTGTGGGGCTTTACCGGCGTGCTGCTCGCTGTGGTGCTGAAGCTGGGCGGCTGGGTGCGGCCCTGGGACGAAAAGCCCGGCGACTTGCGGGCTGCGCTGGCGCGTTCTGCCAACCGTGAGCGGTAACATCACCGAAATGTACCTGGTTATCGACGTCCTGCTCGTGCTCGCCGTCGTCGCCGCCTGTATCAGCGGTTGGCGCCAGGGGGCGCTGTCCGCGGTGCTTTCTATGGTTGGCGTTGTGGCGGGCCTGGTCATCGGTCTTGCGTTGGCGCCGTTCGCGCTGGACTTGTCGGAGTCCCAGACGGTGCGCATAGTCCTGCTCATCGCCTTGGTCGTGCTGTTTGTGGGGCTGGGCAACCTGGTCGGCGTCACCGTCGGCGGGAGCTTGCGCGGGCGTGTGCGCTCGAAGGGTCGCCGCACGCTGGATTCCGCGCTTGGCGCGACGTTCCAGTCGGTGGCGGTGGCGGCGGTGCTGTGGTTCATCTCCATTCCGCTGGCGGCCTCGGTGCCGGGCGAGATCGGCGACGGCATCCGCTCCTCCCGCGTCTTCGGCGCCATCGACGCCGCCGCCCCCGAGGCGGCATCGAAGCTGCCGGCGAGGTTCGCCGCGCTTCTCGACGAATCGGGGCTACCGCCACTGGTATCGCCCTTCCATTCGCCGGGCGGGGCGCAGGTGGCGGCGCCGGATGGGTCCGTGGTGGAGCTGGAGGTCGTGGAGAAGCTGCGCCCAAGCGTGGTGCACGTGATGGGCGACGCGGAAACCTGCCGGCGGCGCCTCATGGGCACCGGCTTTGTCATCGAGGACGGCTACGTGCTCACCAACGCGCACGTGGTGGCCGGCACTGAGCGGGTGGCCCTGGATACCGTGGTGGGGGTCAAGCCCGCGCAGGTGGTGCTGTTCGACCCCGACACCGACATTGCGGTGCTGCGCGCCGAGGAGCTGGGCCTGCCGGAGCTGCGGTGGGCCGACGACGAGCTGGCGGTGGGCGACGACGCCGTGGTGATGGGCCACCCCCGCTCCGGCCCGTTCGAGGCGGCGCCGGTGCGCATCCGCGGCAAGCTGGAAATCGCAGGCCCGGACATCTACACCACCGGGCGTGTGGAGCGCGAGGCGTACACCATCCGCGGCAACATCCGCCAGGGCAACTCCGGCGGGCCGCTGCTCACCCCGGAGGGCGAGGTCGCGGGCATGATCTTCGGGGCGTCCCTGGACACCTCAGAAACGGGATACGCGCTGACTGCACACCAAGTGCAGCAGCGCGTAGGGGATGTGCGGAGCTTAACGCGCCCCGCGGATACGCAAGCGTGCGTTAGCGGTTAACGGCGGTGGAGCCGGTGCGCGGCAAAGAGGAGCCGGTGCCGGAGGAGGTGTAAAGACCAGCCTCGTCCTTTGCCAGGTTCTTCTGTGCTTGGCCCGGCTTGAGGTTCTTCAGCTCGTTGACAGACTCGATGGTCTTCTCCGGTGCCTTGATCTTCTTGAACTTCTTGAAGCCGATGAAAGCGAGCAGGCCCGCCAGCGCCAGCATGACCAGGAAGACGATCAGGAATGCCCAGCCGCGGTGCATCCAGGACGCGAGCATCTCCGCGATGGCGAAAAAGAGGAAGAAGGAGGAGTACAGGGCGATCACGCCGGCCGCGGCGAACAGGCCGCCGCCCATCGCGCCCTTCTTCACCTCGCCGACAACCTCGGCCTTGGCCAGCTCGATCTCGCCGCGGACCAGGGTGGAAACCTGCTGGGACGCGTTAGAGATGAGGGTGCCGATGGAGTCGTTGCCCGGCTGGGTGGCGTAGGTGTCGCGCAGCGGGATGGAGTCCACCTTGGCGTTCACGGCGGTGGAGCCGCTGGTGTAGAGGCCTTCGTTGCTCACTTGTAGTTCACCTTCCTGGGTGGCTTTTACACGGCACCCGGGAAGGTGCCTGGAAATTCTTCACACGATGTTAGCGATGTATGGAGGCATTTGCCCGAATCGGGGTAGAAATGTAGAGCATGAGGGCGCTGAAACGCATTGGCAAAGTGGCGGCGTGGTGCGTTGCCGTGGTTGCGGTGCTGGCGCTTGTGGTGGCCGGCCTGCGTGCCTACAACGCGAACAAGTACCCGATCGCGCAGATCGAAGCCTCGGGCGGTGCCAGCGCGGCGGAGTACCCGCAAAGTGATCACGTGCGCAAGATTTCCGGCGACTACTTCAACGGCTTCCACTTCCTGCCCGCCGACGGCGCGGCCGAACGCCGTGGCGTGGTGGTGGTCTACGGCGGGTCCGAGGGCTCGCCGGACTACTCGCGCGCGGAACGGCTGGCCCAGGACGGCTACGAAGTGCTCAGCCTGTACTTCTTCGGCCAGGACAACCAGCGCCCCACGCTGGCCGAGGTGCCCCTAGAGCAATTCGACGAGGTCACCGGCTACATCGAAGAGCACGTGACGGACCCGTCCCCGGTGACGGTGGTGGGCACCTCCAAGGGGGCGGAGTTTGCGTCGCTTTTGGCCGCCAACGGGTTCGCGGTGGACAACCTCGTCGCGTTCGTGCCCGCGCACTACTCCTACAGCGGCCTGGATTTCTCTACCGGCCAAGACCTGCCGTCGTTCACCCTGCGGGGCGAGGCGGTGCCGTTCGCGTCCTTCAGGCAGTCCGGCGTACTCACGGGGCTGAACATGCTCGGTCGCATGATCGCGGCGTACCCGGTGGCCTACCGGCCGACCTACGAGGGGGCGGCCAGCTCCGCCGAGGATGCCGCCCGGATCGAGCTTGGCGGCTTCGACGGCAACGCCGTGTTCTTCGGCGCCGGCGACGACCGGATGTGGCAGTCCGACGTCGCAGCGCGTGCGCTGGCGGAACAGTCCCCGCGCGCCGAGGCGCACGTTTTTGAGGACGCGGGCCACATCTTCTTCGAGGACTCGGGCGCGCAGCAGAACGGCTGGCAGATCATGTTCGGTGGCACGCAGGAGGCCAACCGGCACGCCCACGACGAGTCTTGGCAGGTGCTGAGCCAGGGCCTGGCCGAGTGGCACGGACAGTAGAGGTGGCTTACGCCGAGCGCTCGTCGTTGCTGCCGCCCATGGCGCGGGCGATGAGGATGCCGGCAACCGCCAGGGCGGTCACGCCCGCGATCACGCCGGCGCCGATGCCCACCTCGCGCGCGTTGGGCATCTGGAACAACGGCTCCGGGTTTTTGAAGGTGCGGGCCTGCCAGCCGTTGGCCAGCGCGTGCTTCTTCAGCGCCCGGTCCGGGTTCACGGCCACCGGGTTGCCCACCAGCTCCAGCATGGGGATGTCGGTGGCGGAGTCGGAGTACGCGTAGCTGTTGTCCAGGTCGAAGTCGTGCTCGGCGGCGAATTGGCGCACCGCCTCGGCCTTCGCGTCGCCTTTGAGGTAGCGGGTGATTTCGCCGGTGAGCTTGCCGTTTTCAACGGCCATTTCGGTGGCCACCACGGTGTCCACGCCGAGTTCCTCGGCGATCGGCTCCACCAGGATTTTCGCGGAGGCGGAGATGATGATGACGTGGTGGCCGGCGGCGACGTGGTCGTCGATAAGCTGGCGCGCCTCGGCGTAAATGGCGGGGGCGACGACCTCGCGCAGGGTGTCGCGGGTGATGCGCTGGATGTCCTTGACATCCCAGCCGGCGACCATCTGCGCCAGCGCGTCGCGCGTGGAGTCCATCTTCTGGCTGGACTGGCCCACCAGCATGTACTGCGCTTTGGTGATGTAGAGCTCCCAGGCTTCCTGGCGGGTGATCATCCCGTTGTTCAGGAATTCCTTGCCGAAGGCGAACGCGGACGACGTCGCAATGATCGTCTTGTCCAGGTCGAAGAAGGCCGCCACCGGCGTGTTAGCAGACATACTCCTGCAGTGTAGACCCCAATCCCTACGGCTGCGTAGCTAATGCCTGAGAAACCAGTGTGACGTGTGGTGCAACTTATCCACAGGGGAATTGTTGAAGCGTCCGCAAGTAGGGTGGGTTATCCACAGAAAAAATTTTGGCCATTGTTTCGGGGTTGTCGCGGTTGCACGCTACCGCCATGACACACACGAACACAGGCCCCATCGTCGTCGCGGTCGCGGACCCGGCGCTGCACTCCGAAGCCATCCACATCGCCGCCGCCACAGGCCGCAAGGTCATCGACGCCGCCGACGACACCCAGCTCGCCCGCCACGCACCCAAGGCGCATGCCTTGCTTATCGACGACCTCCGGGCCCCCTCCCTACACCCCCAACCACGGGGACCGAACGTGTTTACCGTGGTAGCGGACACCGCCCCGGCCGCGACGCGCGAGGACGTCTTCGCCCTGCCCGCGCAGGCCGCGGACGTGCTGCGCAGCATCGGCGCGCTGGCGCTGGCGCCGACGGCGCACACGGCACGCGGCAAGGTGGTCGCCGTCCTCGGCGCGTGCGGCGGGGCTGGCGCATCGGTGCTTTCCGCGGCGCTGTGCCGCGTGGCGGGCGACGCCACGTTGATCGACGCCCACCAGTTCTCCGGCGGACTGGACCTGCTGCTGGGCCTGGAGGCCACGCCCGGCGCGCGCTGGGGCGAAATCGATTTCACCGCCGGCGGGGCGGTCTCGCGCGCGGAGCTGCGCGGGGCGCTGCCCGCCACCGAGGACGACACCGCCTTGCTGACGTTTCCGCGCACAACGGTGGCGGATCCGTTCCGGCTCTCGCCCGAGGAGCTCAACGCGGTGGTGCATGCCGCCGGCACGGAGGGCCTGACTGTGGTGGATACGCCGATTGCGCTGCTGCCGGACCGATGCGACCTCGCCGTGGTGGTGCTGCGCCCGGAGCTGCGCGCCGCCGCTGCCACCGCCCGGGTCGTCGCCGAGTGCAACGCCGCTGGGGTGGCCAATGCGCTACTGCTGCGCCAGAGTTCCTGGGCATCGCTTCAGCCAGCGCAGGTGGAGGACACGGCGAAAGCGCCCGTGATCGCGCAGGTGCAGCAGGTCCGGGGGCTGACCAAGCAGCTGGACCAGTCCGGCCTGCCGGCGAAGCTGCCGCGCACGCTGAACCGCGCCGCCGAGGCTGTGCTGGGGGAGGTGGCCTAAATGGACGACGTGCTCGCCCGCGTGAAGCGCCGCCTGGCCGACGAGCTAGCCCAGCCCGACCCGGCGCGCATCGCCGCGATCATCCGCGAAGAAGCGGTGGTGATCAGCGACATCGGAGTGTTAGACATCATGCGCAAGCTTCGCGACGACACCACGGGCGCCGGGCCCTTAGAAGCCATCCTGGCGGACCCGGCCGTGACCGACATTTGCGTCAACGCCCCAGACGAGGTGTACGTGGACACCGGGCAGGGGCTGGAGCGGACGAGCCTGACGTTCGACTCGGAAGCCTCCGTGCGCCGCCTGGCCACCCGCCTGGCCGTCAGCTGCGGGCGCAGACTGGACGACGCGCAGCCGTTCTGCGACGGGCACGTCACCCGCGACGACGGCACCCTGTTGCGCTTCCACGCCGTGCTCGCACCGACCGCCCAGGCGGGCACCTGCATCTCCCTGCGCGTGCTGCGCACTGCCTCGGCCACGTTGGACGACTTGGTGGCGCGCGGCGCTCTCGACGATGAGAGGGCGGCGCTGGTGCGGGGGATCGTCGCCAAGCGAAAGGCGTTCGTGGTCGTCGGCGGCACCGGCTCCGGCAAGACCACGCTGCTGTCCGCCCTGCTCGCGGAGGCGGATCCGGCCGAGCGCATCGTGGCGATTGAAGACACGCTCGAGCTCACGCCGGACCATCCGCACGTGGTGAACCTGACCAGCCGCGGCGCCAACGCCGACGGGGCTGGCGCGATCACGATCGCGGACCTGGTGCGCCAATCGCTGCGCATGCGCCCGGACCGCATCGTCGTCGGCGAGATCCGCGGCGGGGAAGTGGTGGACCTGCTCGCCGCGCTCAACACCGGCCACGACGGCGGCGCCGGCACCCTGCACGCCAACTCCATCGAGGAGGTGCCCGCCCGCTTCGAGGCGCTCGCCGCACTCGGCGGGATGGACCGCGCCGGGCTGCACGCCCAGCTCGCCGCCGCCATCGACGTGGTGCTGGTGGTCAAACGACGCACCGACGGCACCCGCTACCTGCAGCAGATCGGTGTGCTCGAGGGCGAGCCGGTGCGCGCGAAGGTGGTCTGGGACGCCGAGCGCGGCGAGCTGGACGGCTACGAGGAGCTGGCCCGATGATCGCCGTGGTACTCCTCGCCTGCGCTGTCGCCGTCGCCGCGCCGTCGCCCGTGTACCGGATGGTTGAGCGCACCCTGCGGCCCGCGCCTCGGCTCATCCCGGCCGCTGTGACGCTCGCAGCTGTTGGCGCGGTGGTGTTCGGCCGGGTCAGCCTGGTGGTCGCCGCGGCCATGGCCGGCGCGACGCTGGTGCACGTGCTGCGCGCCCGCCGCGACGACAGAGCCGCCCGGCGGCGCAGCGAGGCGGCCGCGACGTACCTCGGTGCGGTGTCCACCAACCTGCAGGCCGGCGCCGCCATGCCGGACGCGCTCGCGCGTGCCGCCGAGCAGGTGCCGCCGCCGTTGCAGCAAGAAGCTGCCCGCCTAACGCAGCTTGCCCGCTCCGGTGCGACGCTGGAGACCCACGTGCCGGAGCTTGAGCGCCTCGGCACGCTGTGGGCCCTGTCGGTCTCGCGCGGGGTGCCGCTGGCGAAGCTGGTCGCCGCACTTCGCGACGACATCGACCACGCCAACCGCCACCGCGACGCCACCCGCGCAGCCCTCGCCGGCCCGCAGACCACCGCCGTGGTGCTGGCGCTGCTGCCGATTGCCGGGGTGCTCATGGGCACCGCGATGGGCGCGAAACCGCTGGCGTTTCTCACCGGCGGCGGGCTCGGCGGGGTGCTGCTGGTTGTCGGCACCGCGCTGGTGTGCGCCGGGGTTGCGGTTTCGCGCCGCATCATCGAGGGGGCCAGCGCATGATCGGCCTCGTTCCCGCACTCCTTGTCGCCGCGGCACTGTGCGTCGCACCGGCCGGGCCAGGCAGCCGCGTCACCGCAACCACGCCGAAGGCGCCCCGAGACGGCCCCACAGGGGCCGACCCGGAGCGCTGCGCCAGCGACATCGAAGTGTTCGCGGCATGCGTCTCAGCAGGCCTGCCCGCCGCCACCGCGGCAGCTGCCGTCGCCGACACCCACGGCGAACGCAGCCCGTGGCGCACCGTGGCCTCGCTGACGGCGCTGGGGGTTGAACCCCAGCGCGCCTGGGCCGTGATCCGCCACCTGCCAGGCGGCGAGGATCTCGCCGGGCTTGTTGCCCTATCCGCCACCTCCGGAACCTCGCTGGCCGCAGGCTGCGGGCGCATCGCCGCCCAGCTGCGCGCGTGCGCGGGGGACCGGGCCAAAGCCAAAGCGGAACGCGCTGGCGTGCTCATCGCCATCCCGCTGACCGCGTTTTTCCTGCCGGCGTTTTTCGTCCTCGGGCTCGCGCCCGCGGTGATCAGCCTCGGCACCTCACTGATCAACTAGAAGGAGTTTTCCCATGCACCATCTCAATTCCGCACTCACCACTGCCTACCTGTACGCTGCCTCGAGAGCTCAGAAAATGCGCTCTGACCAGGGCATGTCGACCATCGAGTATGCCTTTGGCAGCCTCGCGGCCGCGGCCCTGGCCGGCGTGCTGTACCTCGTGGTCAACGGCGACGCCGTCACCAACGCCATCGAAAGCGTCATCACCGACGCGCTGAGCAACACGCCGGGCTAATGAGCACCATCGAAACCGCGCTGTCGCTGTCGGCCCTCGTGGTGGTCACCGCCGCGATCGTGGGCGGGATCGCCACCGTTGCCGCCTACATCACGGCCGTGGACATCGCAGGCGCCGCCGCCCGCGCCCACGCCCTGGGGGTGGACTACGCCGCGCCCCGCGGCGAGGTCGCCGTCACCGAAAACGCGGGCTTGGCCACCGCCGCGGCCTCGGTTCCGGCGCCGATCGGCACCATGCGCGCCACCGCCGTGTTCCCCGTGGAGTTCTAGATGCGTTTGCTTTCTAGCGACGGCTCCGCCACCGTCACCGCCACCGGCATCATCACCTCCGTGGTCTCGCTCGCGCTGGCGGTGGTGGCGTTCGGGGTGCATGTGTCTGACACGCACCGGGCCCGCGTCGCTGCCGACCTCGCCGCGGTGGCCGGGGCGACCGCGATGTATCACGGCGCCGACGCCTGTGCCAGCGCCGATCGCACCGCGGAGCTCAACGGCGCGCGCGTGGTGTCCTGCGACGTCACCGCAGGCGACGTCGTGGTGGCAGCCACCCGCCGCCGGGCGGAGGCCGCCGCCCGCGCCGGGCCGTGACCTACGCACCGCCTAGCGCGGTGCCCCGCCCGCCGTCATGGTCACAAGCGCGCCGAGCAGCTTCAGCGCGGCGCGCTTGTCCAGCGGCTGGTTGCCGTTGCCGCACTTCGGCGACTGCACGCACGACGGGCAGCCGTCCTCGCAGCCGCATGAGCGCACGGTCTCCCAGGTCGCCTCGATCCACTCGTGGAAGCGGGCGAAGCCCTCGTCGGCGAAACCCGCGCCGCCGGGGTGGCCGTCGTAGACGAACACCGTGGGCAACATCGTGTCCGGGTGCAGCGCGGTGGACACGCCGCCGATGTCCCAGCGGTCGCACGTTGCCAAAAGCGGCAGCAGCCCGATCGCGGCGTGCTCGGCGGCGTGCAGCGCGCCCGGGATCTCGCCGGCGGTAATGCCCAGCTCGTCCAGCACCATCGGGTCGATGGTGTACGCCACCGCGCGGGTGACCAGGCGCTGCTCGGGCAGGTCGAGGGGGATGTGTTCGCTGACGGTGCCGTCGGAAAGCCGCACCACGTAACCGGTGACGCGGTCGATGACCACCACGTCAACGCTGGCCACCCACAGCCCCGGCGAGGGGTTGACCAGCTGGTGAGCCTCGCCCAGGATCGTGATGTCCGTCGTCGAGCGCGCCTGCGTGGAGTAGTCCGGCCGCTCCGGCGCCACGAGTGCCACGTAGTCGTCCAGATCCAGCGCCTGGACCACGAAGTACTCGCCCTGGTGGATGTACACCGCCCCGTCGTGCACCTGGCTCATCGCGCGCGCCGCGTCCACGGTGCCGAGCAGCCGCCCGTCGGTGACGTCCACGATCATCACCTGCTCACCAACCCCGCCGCGCAGCGACACCGAGGCGTGCGCCGACTCCGGCGTGACCTCGCCGTCCAGCTGCGGCACCGCGAACCAGCCGGCCGGCCGGCGGCGCAACAAGCCTGCGGCTGTCAGGTCGTCCACCACGTCGCGCGCACCGAACGCCTCCACGTCGGCCTCACTCAACGGCCGCTCCACCGCGGCGCAGTACACGTGCCCGCGCAAAATGAACGGGTTGGTGGGGTCGAACACCGAATTCTCCACCGGCGTGCCCAGAAGCGCGTCGGGGTGGTGGACCAGGTAGGTGTCCATCGGCTCGTCGCGCGCCACCAGCACCGCAACCGAGCTCTGCCCGCGCCGGCCCGCGCGCCCCGCCTGCTGGCGAAACGACGCCACCGTGCCCGGAAACCCCGCCATCACCACCGCGTCCAAGCCGCCGACGTCGATGCCCAGCTCCAGCGCGTTCGTGGACGCCACGCCCAACAGCTCACCGTTGTCCAGGCGGCGCTCCAGCTCGCGGCGGTCCTCCGCCAAATACCCCGCCCGGTACGGCGCGACCCGCTCGGCCACATCAGCGCGGCCCGCCGCCGACAGGTGCTCCTGGGTGCGCATCGCCACCGTCTCCGCGGCGCGCCGGGACCGCACGAACGTCAACGTCCGCGCACCCTGCAGCAACAGCTCCGCCGACACCGAAGCAGCCTCCGTGGTGGCGGGGTAGCGCACCGGCGCGCCACCTTCGCCTTCCGCCCCTTCGATGAAGCCGGGCTCCCACAACACGATGGTGCGCTCGCCGGCCGGGGCGGCGTCGTCGGTTATGGCCACCGCCTCGCGGCCGCTCAACCGGCGAGCCTGCCCCGCCGGGTCCGCCGCGGTGGCGGAGGCGTAAATCACCGTCGGCGACGCACCGTAGGCGGCCGCGATGCGCAACAGCCGTCGCAGCACCAGCGCCACATTCGCGCCGAAGACTCCCCGGTAGGTGTGGCACTCGTCCACCACAACGTACTTCAAATGCCGCAGCACCCGCGCCCACCGCGCGTGCGAGCCCAATACAGACGCGTGCAGCATGTCCGGGTTGGTGAACACATAGCGCGTGTGCTCCCTAATGCCCGCGCGCGACTCCGCGGGCGTGTCCCCGTCGTAAGGCGCCGGGTGGATGCCCTCCAGCCCCGCGGCCTGCACCATCCGCAGCGTGGCCTGCAGCTGGTCCGAGCCCAGCGCCTTCGTCGGCGTCAGATACACCGCGCACGCCGTCGGATCCTGCGCCAACGTGGTCAGCACCGGCAGTTGGTAGCCCAAAGACTTGCCGGAAGACGTCCCCGTCGCCACCACCACATCGCTGCAGCGCCACGCATGTTCTGCGCACTGGGCTTGGTGGAGGTAGGGGGAGGCGAAGCCTTCGTCGATAAGCAATTGCTTCAAACGCGGCTCCACCCACCCCGGCCACTCGCCGTAACGGGCGTGACGTGCGGGAACGTGCTCGACATGCGTGATCGTCGCCGCGGGGTGGCGGCGCTTCAGCGCGCCGAGCAGCTCAGTACCGAACGGGGAAACCATAATCACAGGGAAGTATGCCAGTTCCCAGTGCTAAGGCCCGCACTTCATGGCACACTAGGTGGCGGTCACAGATTTTGTGTGCGCCCGAAGCGGTGCTCGCGAGGATTGTGCACGCGGGCACCAGGACCCGTTAGGCCCTGGTGGACGACATCTCTACGCAAATTTTTGAAAGGTTTCACCATGGCAACCGGTACCGTGAAGTGGTTCAACGCCGAAAAGGGCTTCGGCTTCATCGCCCCGGACGACGGCTCCTCCGACGTCTTCGTCCACTACTCCGAAATCCAGGGCTCCGGCTTCCGCACCCTGGAAGAAAACCAGCAGGTCGAGTTCGAGGTCGGCGAGGGCGCCAAGGGGCCGCAGGCACAGCAGGTGCGCGCGCTCTAAGCACTCCTTGCTTATCGACGGGGCTTCGCTCGAAGCCCCGTTTTTTACACGTTACTCACGCCTTGGCGCACATCACGCCACTCGGCCAGCTTGTTCTGGCCCTTTTGAATCAAGTAGCCGACAGTCGAGCCGAGCACCACGCCCAGAAGCATCGCCAACAGCGGGTAGTCCTGCAAGATGCGCCCACCCAGGTAGCCGACGCCGACGCTCAACAACGCCCACAGAATCACGCCGATGGTGTCGAAGAAGACGAACTTGAACCAGTTGTAGCGCACCGACCCCAGCACAATCGTGGCCACCCAGCGCGCCCAAGGAATGAAACGCGCGACGATAAGCGTCGCGCCCGCGCCGCGGTTCATGTTCCGGCGCACCCACCGGATCGCCTGGCCCGCCTTCGACTCCGGGTCCAGCGCCTCCACCCGGCCGATGAGCTTGCCACCGAGCGCGAAGCAGATGTTGTCGCCGATGATCCCGCCGATGATCGCCGCAACGATCACGCCCCACACGCTCGGCACCCCGCGGGAGGCGGAAAACGCGCCCGCCAAGTTCAGCACCGTCTCCGACGGCACCACGGGCGCCAGCGCATCAGCGACAATAAGTACTGTCACCAGCGGGTAAAACACCGGCATCGCCATGAGCGTGTGCAGGAAATCGATGAGGGAATCGACCACGTAGACGCATCCTTTCCGCCCCCGGCCAATACGGCACCGGGGCACCCGAGCAGTGTAGTCCTATTACCCGGGTGCACAATCGTGTGCTAGTTGTCTGTTAGGCAATAACTCTGTGCAAAGCGAGGTGTCAGTCAACGTGGCTGAAGGCGGCAAGACTCTGGTGATCGTGGAGTCCGCGACGAAGGCGAAGAAGATCCAGAAGTACCTGGGCGACGACTTTATTGTGGAAGCCTCCGTCGGCCACATCCGTGACCTGCCCGGCCGCGCCGCCGACATCCCCGCCAAGTACAAGAAGGAGGCGTGGGCGAAACTCGGCGTCAACCCCGAAGACGGCTTCACGCCCATCTACGTCGTCTCCGCGGACAAGAAAAAGAAGGTCACCGACCTCAAATCCAAGCTCAAGCAGGCCGACAAACTCCTGCTCGCGACAGACCCCGACCGCGAAGGCGAAGCCATTGCCTGGCACTTGCTGGAAACCCTCAAGCCCAAGGTGCCGGTGGAGCGCATGGTGTTCAACGAGATCACCGAATCCGCCATCCGCGAAGCCGCCGAAAACACCCGCGAGCTGGACATGGCGCTCGTCGACGCCCAGGAGACCCGCCGCATCCTCGACCGCCTCTACGGCTACGAAGTCTCGCCCGTGTTGTGGAAGAAGGTCATGCCGCGCCTGTCCGCCGGGCGCGTGCAGTCCGTGGCCACCCGCGTCATCGTCGAGCGCGAGCGCGAACGCATGGCCTTCATCTCTGCCGAATATTGGGATCTGGTGGCGGAGCTGCACAAGGACGAGACGTTCGACGCGAAGCTCGTCGCGCTCGACGGCAAGCGCATCGCCCAGGGCCGCGATTTCGATGACCGCGGGCGGCTGAAGGGCGAGGCGGTGGTCGTCGATAAGCAAAAGGCGCACTCGCTTGCCGACGCGCTGGGCACCGCGCCCATGCACGTCACCGCAGTGGAGGAAAAGCCCTACTCGCGCAAACCGTACGCGCCGTTCATGACCTCCACGCTGCAGCAAGAAGCCGGGCGTAAACTGCACTTCACCTCCGCGCGCACCATGCGCATCGCGCAACGGCTGTACGAAAACGGCCACATCACCTACATGCGTACAGACTCGACCTCCCTGTCCAAGCAGGGCCTCGATGCCGCGCGCTCCGCCGCCCGCGAACTGTACGGTGCCGATTACGTCACCGATGCGCCGCGCATCTACGACCGAAAAGTGAAAAACTCGCAGGAAGCCCACGAAGCCATCCGCCCCGCCGGCGAACGCTTCGCCACCCCCGGGCAACTGGCGGGGTCCTTGGACGCCGAGGAGTTCAAACTCTACGAACTCATCTGGGCGCGCACCGTCGCCTCCCAGATGCAAGACGCCCGCGGCACCTCAATGAAGGTCACCGTCGCCGGCGACGCCGCCGGGGAGAAGTGCGAGTTCGCCGCCACCGGCCGCACCGTCACCTTCCCCGGCTGGCTCCGCGCCTACTCCGACCGCCAAGCCAACGAAACCCGCCTGCCGCAACTGGCCAAGGGCGACGAGTTGGCCACGCAGAAGGTCACGGCCGACGGCCACTCCACCAACCCGCCGGCGCGCTACACCGAAGCCTCGCTGGTGAAAAAGATGGAGGAGCTCGGCATCGGGCGCCCGTCGACCTACGCGTCGATCATCAAAACCATCCAGGACCGCGGCTACGTCTTCGTCCGCGGCAACGCGCTGGTGCCGTCCTGGGTCGCGTTCTCCGTGGTGGGCCTGCTGGAGAACAACTTCGATGCGCTGGTGGACTACGACTTCACCTCGTCCATGGAAGACGAGCTCGACGAAATCGCCCACGGCAACCAGGACCGCACCAAGTGGCTGTCCGGCTTCTACTTCGGCGACGCCGACGCGCGCGAATCCATGGCGCAGGCACTCGCGCGCCGTGGCGGGCTGAAGCACATGATCGAGAACAACCTCGAAGCCATCGACGCGCGCGCCGCGAACTCGCTGACGCTTTTCGACGATGCCGAAGGCCGCCCCGTCGTCGTCCGCGTCGGCCGCTACGGGCCCTACATCGAGCGCGTGATCGGCGAGAAGGACGGCGAGCCCGAGTACCAGCGCGCCAACCTGCCCGAGTCCGCCACCCCGGACGAAATCACCCTGGAGATGGCAGAAAAACTCTTCGCCACCCCGCAGTCCGGCCGCGAACTCGGCGTCAACCCTGACAACGGCCGCACCGTGGTGGCGAAGGAGGGCCGCTTCGGCCCGTACGTCACGGAGCTCGTGCGTGACGACGAGCGCGCCACCGCCGAAGCCCGCGCCGAAGAAATCATCGCCGCAGAGCGCGCCGAAGAGGATAAGCAGCGCGCCGAGGAAGGCAAACGCGCGAAGAACTGGGAGACCAAGACCGCGGCTGCTCAGAAGGAAAAGCGCATGGCGCAGCTTGTCGACGAGCAGCTCAAGCCCGCCACCGCGTCCCTGTTCTCCTCGATGGAGCCGTCGAGCGTCACCTTCGACGAGGCGATGCAGCTGCTGTCACTGCCGCGTGAAGTCGGTGAGGACCCGGCGGACGGCGAGATGATCACCGCCCAGAACGGCCGCTACGGCCCGTACCTGAAGAAGGGCTCCGACTCGCGCTCGCTGGCCAGCGAAGACCAGATCTTCTCCATCACCTTGGATGAGGCCCGCCGCATCTACGCCGAGCCGAAGCGCCGCGGGCGCGCCGCCGCGAAGCCGCCGCTGAAGATGCTCGGCGACAACGACGTCTCCGGCAAGCCCATGACCGTCAAGGACGGCCGCTTCGGCCCGTACGTCACCGACGGCGAGACGAACGCGTCCCTGCAGCGCGGCGACACCCCGGAAACCATGACGGACCAGCGCGCCAACGAGCTGCTCTCCGCCCGCCGCGCCCGCGAGGCGGAAGGCGGCGGCAAGAAAGCCACCAAGAAGAAGGCGACCAAAAAGGCCAGCAAGAAGGCCGCCAAGAAGGCTACGAAGCCGAAGCAGACCACGAAGCGCGTAGTGAAGGCCCGCAAGCGCTAAAACTGGGCAACGTATACTGCGGTGGTGCTGTTGCGCCACCGCGTTTTGCGTTCCTGTGGACAACTGTGTTGCGGCGTCAACAACCGGCGGTGCTTATCCACAGATTTTTATTTGGGTCTTGTTCGGGTTGTGTCGCCGCCATAGCTTTCGGGCCATGAACTTCACCGACTTTGTCTCCGCAGGTGTGGGTGTCCTAGCCGACTTCGACCGCGACACCGCTATGGCCGCCGGCCTGTCCACCGGCCGGGTCCGCGATTTGGCGCGGGTGCACCACGCGTATTACGGGCCGACCCAGTTCACTCGCAAACAACGCGACGCACTCGAGGCTGCTCACGGTTTGCCGGTCGAGCAGCTCGTGCATATCGAGAAAAAGTTGCTCGCCGTCGAAGGAGCCGCGGAACGCTGGCGCATCCGGTTGGACCTGGTGCGCCACCGCGGCTCGTATAGGGCACTGACCAAGCGCATCAAACGGTTAATCAAACAACCCGTCAAACCCGCCCCACCCTCGTGCAGGTTTTCCCGCTCGAAAGCGGGCATGCGCACCATGATCCTGACCTACAACGAGCGCGACCTCGCCGACCTTGAGCACCTGCTGCGCCAACTCATCGACGCAGACGACCCAGCCGCCGCCCAAATGGCCCACACCCTCATCAGCATCCTGCGCGACGGCAAAGGCATACCGAAGGCGAATTTCCGGCCGATCATCCTGGTGCCGATCGCCGACTGGGCCCGCATCCAATCCGGCACCGGCGATGAGGTCACGCTGATCTGCACCGACGGCACCACCATGACGGGTGCGGAATACATGGAGCACGAATTCGGCGACATACTCGAAGTTGCCGCGTTCCACCCCCAAGAAGGCCCCGTCAACCTCTACCACGCAAAGCGCTGCGCCAACCCCAAACAAAAGACCATGTCGAAACTGCTCTGCCCGTCGTGCGCGTTTCCCGACTGCAGGCATTCGGCGGAGACCACACAAACGCACCACATCAACGCCTGGCGCTTCGGTGGGATGACCAACATGGACAACCTCGCCGAGTTGTGCCCGTTCCATAACGGGGTCAACGCCGACAACCGCAACGGCCAGTTCGGCTACATCGACAACCCCAACGCGCGGATCCACTGGGTCGCGCCCAACGGAGTCAAAGTGCCCATGACCACCCCAGGGGCGATGGAGCTGCTCTTCGACTGAACCGCACCCCGGACACCCCGCCCCATCAGGCGGGGCAACACGCATGCCCAAAAACTACGAGCGGTCGGCCAACGTGGAGCGCACTGGGCGCGCCAGCTGCGTCATCTTGCCGCGGCCGCGCAGCTCCACGGACTTCATCAGCGTCCAGCGCTGCTGCTCCACCTCGTTCGCCGCGCGCAGGGTCGCGGCGTTGGTCAGCACCAGGCCCGGGGTGTCCTTCGCCATATCGGTCAGGCGCGCCGCGGCGTTGACGGCGTCGCCGATCACGGTGTACTCGAAGCGGTCCGAGCCGCCGATGTGGCCCGCCACCACGTGCCCGGACGCCACGCCGATGCCGGCGCGCAGCTCCTGGCCGGCCAGGTCCCGTTGGAGTTCGCGGGCGGTTTGGAGGGCGTGCGACGCGGCGTCGTGAAGCGAAACGGGCGCCCCGAACACGGCCAAGGCCGCATCGCCCTGGAACTTGTTAATCACGCCCTTGTTGCGGTGCACCACCTCGACGACGACGTCGAAGAAGTCGTTCAACGCAGCGACGACCTCCTCCGGGGTGTGGTCCACGGCGTAGGTGGTGGACCCGACGACGTCGATGAACAGCACCGCCACCTTGCGCTCCTCGCCGCCGAGCTCCGGGATCTCCTCCAGCGCCTTCTGCGCCACCTCCGCGCCGACGTACTGGCCGAAGATGTCGCGGACGCGCTGGCGGTCGCGCAGCCCCTTCATCATCTCGTTGAACCCTGCCTGCAGCACGCCGATCTCGGAACCGTCGTAGATGTCCACCTGCGTGTTCTGCTCGCCCCGGCGCACACGGTTGATCGCCGCCTGCAGCTCCTTGATCGGGTCGACCACGCTCATGATCACCAGCGCGGTGCCCACAAACCCGGTGGCCATGCCGGCAGTGATCAGCGCGACAATAGCGGAGGTGAGCTCGCCCACGTTGCCGGTGAAGTAGCCGTGGCGCTGCGCCACCGTCAGCAGCAAAACGCCCACCATCGGCACGGCAGAGGTGGTGAACCACGTCAGGTACAGCTGCCACTTGATCGGAGGCTGCAGCGTGGAGTCCTCGAAGCGGCGCGCCAGTGCGGAGGCGGCGATGGGGCGCACGAGGCGCTCGGCCTGCAGGTAGGTCAGCACCGCGGTGACGAAGGCAGTCAGCGAGGCGGTGGCGAGGACGACGGTGGCTAGGCGGGCGTCGACACGCCAGGCCCCCACGGTGACAATCGCGATGCCGATACCCCACACGCCCACCACAATGATGGTTTGCAGCACCGGCAGCCGCATGACCAGGTGGCGCACCATGTTCGGGTCGTGCCCGTCGGGGTGGCGCTGCCATTCCAGCACGGGCCGGAACAGGTACAGCGTGACCACAATGCCCAGCACGACGGCGACGGCCGCGTAGATCACGCCGATGGCGCCGAGTTGCCCGCCGAGGCCGAGTTCACGCACTTCCGGCATGGGGATGAGGTAGCGCACGAACAGCATCGAGCCGATGGCGGCGATGACGTTGGTTCCCAGCACGGTCGCGGCATACAGGGGCCATGACGTGCCCCAGAGCCACCGCAGCTCGCGCCAGAATCGTTCCATGGTGTATCACCTTAGCGCGCGGGTACTGTGATCATTCGTGACTACCCGTAGCGTCAGTGAGCGGCTTGCCGGTACGCCGGCGGTGCGCGAGGCAATCATGTCGGCGGCGAGGGCCGCAAGGCTTGGCGACGGCTACGCCATGACCCACGCCTGGCTTTTCACCGGCCCTCCGGGGGCGGGCCGCTCGCAGGCTGCGTTGGCGTTCGCGGCGGCGCTGATGTGCACGGACCCGGACGAGATCGGGTGCGGGCGCTGCGAGGCGTGCCGGCTGGCGTTGGCGGGCACGCACACTGATCTGTTGCACGTGGTGCCGCAGCGGGTGAACATCCCGGTTGATTACGTGCGGCGCACGATCGTGCCGCAAGCAGCCCGCCTGCCGACGGTCGCCGCCTGGCGCGTCATCGTCATCGAAAACGCCGACCGGTTGAACACGGACGCCGCCGACGCGTTGCTGAAGACCGTGGAGGAGCCGCCGGAGCACACCGTGATCATCATGTGCGCCCCGTCGGCGGACCCGCAGGACTTTTCGCAGACGCTGCGGTCGCGCTGCCGCCACCTGTACGTGCCGGCGCCGACGGAGGACGAGGTCGTGCGCATCCTGGTCGAGGAGGAGGGCGCGAGCGAGCACGACGCGCGTCTTGCCGCCGCCGCGACGATGCGGCACGTGGGGCGGGCGCGGCTACTGGTGCGCTCCGACCAGGTGCAAAAACGCCGCTCCATGGCGATCAACCTGGCGGAGCTGGTGTTCCACGGCGCGCAGGCGTTCCAGGCCGTCGGCGGTCTGGTCAAAGCGGCGGAAACCGAGGCGGTGGAGGCCCACAAGGCCGAGGACGAAGCCGAGCGCGCGAAGCTGGAAAACGCGCTCGGCATGGGCGCGAAAGGCAAGGGGGCGGGCAGGGCGTTGGGTGGCGTTGCGTCGTCGATAAAAGCGCTCGAAGAGGAGCAGAAGAAACGCGGCACCCGCCGCAAACGCGACATGTTCGACCTGGTCCTGGTGGACCTGGCGGGGGTGTACCGCGACGCCATGATCATCCAGTCCGGCGCCGGCCTTGCCCTGATCCACCCGGACTACGAGGGCTTGGCGCGAGAGATCGCGGAGCGCACCACCCCAGAAGGCCTGGTGGAGTGCCAGGAGGCCATCGCGCAGTGCCGGGAGCGACTGGCGCAGCAGGTGCAGCCGGCGGTGGCGTTTGGTGGGATGCTCGGCCGCATTCGGCTCGCCTGCAAGGTGTCCTGAGCTGCCGGTTTCTTAGTTGCCCTCGGCTGCACTACACTTTCACGGTGGTGCATCTTGCATGCCCGGCCACTATAGCTCAGTCGGTAGAGCATCTCACTCGTAATGAGAAGGTCGCGAGTTCGATTCTCGCTGGTGGCTCCACCAAAAGCCCAGTTAAACACCCGTTTTAACTGGGCTTTCTTTTCGTCTCCAACATTTCGCGTTGTCCCGAGTTGTCCCAGGTTGTTTCTTTTATTGGCGCACACAGAGCGCACACAGAGCGCACACGCGCCGCTGTGGTTAACTGAGTCCATGACTGCGGAACTTGACTACGCGTTTCTGGCGGAATTCGCGAAAACGGAAAAAGGGACGCTTAGCGTCATCGGAGGCAGCTTTACCCAGGTGGTCTCGCATAGCTATCCGGGAATGATGGAGCTATCCGTCGCTGGGCGCATTCGTCGTCTGGAAGAGGATCCCGCGCCTCTTGTGTCGATCCGTTTCTACGCAGACGGTGATGACGCGGATCTGGTCTCGACAGAGCGTTTTCTCGAAGACGAGGACGATGCAGTGCACTACGCCGGGAAAGTGGCGTCTATTTTCGTGCTTAGGGGGCCGCTATTCCTGGAGAAGCCGGGTCTCTACTGGTGCGAGATCAGTATCAATGGAGAAGTGGTGCGAAAGCTTGCTTTCGAGGCGCTCCCCGCAGATGACTAGCGAACTCGTCCTAACCGCGCACGCGCGTCGGCGTATGAGGCAGCGCGGAATCAGCCAGAACGAAATCCTCCAAGTGCTGCGAGATCCCGAAACGAGATTTCCAGGTAAGAGTCCGGGTACTACCCAGTACCGCAAAAAGTTGGGTAATGTCATTTGCGTTGTGGCCGTCGATGACGAGTACCCATGGAAAATAGTTACGGTGTTTAGCGTGGAAGAGGGGTTTTAGGCATGAGTTTGGAGGTTTCATACGGCACTGAGTCGGGAGTCGCGTACATCCAGCTGAATAACGAGAAGATAGCGACCTCCAGGGAACTGGAAGAAGCCGTAGTAGTGGACGTCGATGAATACGGGTGTGCAGTGGGTGTCGAAATCCTGAACTTGCGTGCAATCCCCTCAGCTGAATACATCGCGAAACTCGTTCATGTGAAAAAAGCGGATATGAGAGCGCTGCAGGTGTACTTGCGTCAACTGATGGGACTGACTTTTACGAATAGCTCGCTCACCCGTCGCTCGCGGGTGCAGGTCGAATCGGCCGAAGGCGAACTCGTCTAGTTGATCGGTGAAGCCCCAGCTGCGGCTGGGGCTTTTTGCGTGCCAGAAGCGTGGCCATAGCACTGGCCGCAGGCCATTGGCACAAAAAGAACGCCAACCCTTGGAGCAAAGGAATTCTCGGGCCGAAGCCCTACTCCCATTCGGGAACCCAGCTATACCCTTCTTGGGTTGGCGTTGCATCCGCGAGGGTAGTAGCTACAGGGTGGTCGGGTCGATTCGGCGGCCCTCGGCGGCGCCGTCCAGGAGCATCTGGCCGAGCCGCTCGGCATGCTCTAAGGAAAGACCCAAGCCATACCGCTCTTCCCCAGCGCCCAAGGTGAGCTTCACAATGGCCGTGCGCCCGAGGGGGCTCCACCGTCACTTCGCTCTGCCGCGCCCAGCCGCGCCAATTGCTGTGCTCGACAGCGTCCGCCTGGCGGAGCAGTCCGCGGCTGGCAAGGTCGCGGGTGATCAGCTCGGCGTATCGCGGATCGTTGAGCATCGGGGCGATCGCTTCACTAACCTGCTGCATCGTCTCTTGTGTGGGTTCCATGGTGTTCATTCTCCTTGATTCTCGGTCTACCCAGCATCCGGCACCGCGCGCAGACCTTCGCGCCTGGCGGTGCGCTCTGCGCGGCGTTGAGCGCGGGCGGCGTCACGTTCGCGCTCGGCGGCGAGGTAGGCGTCCATTGCGTTGGGGACGGCGTCGAGTCCTTCGTCCCAGAGATGGCCGTAGATGTTGAGGGTGGTGGAGGCGTCGGCGTGGCCGCACATGCGTTGCACCGCGTATACGTCAGCGCCGGAGGCGATGGCCATGGAGACGCCAGTGTGCTTGAGGGTGTAGGTGTCAACGCCTTCCAGGCCGGCGTCTTTGCACATCTGTGCCCAGATGCGTCGCCATCGCGCGGTGGTCCATACGTTGCCGTGTTCGTCCGGGAGTAGGGGAGCGGTGGGGACTTGCCGACGCATTCGTCCTCGAAGTCTAGGAGGAGCTCGGTGCCGACGGGCACGTCACGGCGGCGGTGGTTGTTCATGTCACCGGCGTGGCCAAGCTGATCGACGGTGCGCCGCGCAATTAGGCGTCGGCGGCGATAATCGAAGTCCTCCACGCGCAGGCCTCTGGCTTCGCCGGAGCGCATGGCGGCCATGAGCAGCACCCGGACGAAAAGCTTGGCCTCCGGCGAGGGCGCTGCTTCGAGTAGCCGGTCGACCTCGGCCGCACGCAAGGCGCGCCGCGGCCTTTTCTTGTCAGACGAGGTCGCCGGATTCGAGCGGGTGGTCGTAGATGATCTTCTGCTTCACCGCGAGCGTGCATAGGGCGTTGGTCACGATGCCGACCTTGCGCTTCTGCCCTGAGCCGAGTGGTTTCGCTTCCTTCCGATGGGGGCGCCACGATTGCAGGCTGTCAATTTTTTACCCTAAACCGGGCAGGAACCGCGGCACGACCTTGCCTACGGCGTTGCGCGGCAGCTCGTCCACGAAGTGCACGTCCCGGGGGATGGAGTGGTCGGCGAGGTGGGCGCGCACCCAGTCGCGCACCGCATCGGCGGTGAGGTCGGCGCTTTTGACCACCCACACGGCGATGCGCTTGAACATTTGCTCGTCGTCGACGCCGTGCGCGTACACCTCGCCGACTCCCGGCATGTCCTCGAGCACTTCCACCACGGATTGCGGGTGGACGTTTTCGCCGCCGACGATGATCATGTCGTCGTTGCGCGACTGCACGTGCAGGTACCCGCGGTCGTCGAGGTAGCCGAGGTCGCCCATTTCCACCAGGCCGTCGATCTCTACCATCTCGGTCGCCGGGTTGGTGTAGCCGCGCAGCGCCGTTTCGTTGTGTAGGAAGATGCGGCCGGTTTCGCCGGGTGGGACTTCGTTGCCGTGGTCGTCGTAAAGCTTGAGCACCGTGCCGGGCGGGATTTTGCCAACGGTGGTGGGGTCGGCCTGCATCTGTTCGGGCGAGGCGGCCGCGGCGAGTGCGAGTTCGGTGGAGCCGTAGATGTTGGCCAGAATCGGGCCGAAGCGTTCGGTGGTGCGGCGCAGCAGCGACGGGGTGACGGCGTTGCCGGCGGAGGCGAGGTAGCGCAGCGTGGACGTGTCGTAGCTTTCCTCCAGGTCCAGCATCTGTTTGAAGAAGATGGGCGAGGAGATCAGCCCGTCGCAGCGGTATTTCTGGATGTCGCGGAAGCAGGCTTCCGGGTCGAAGATGCGGCGGGTGACGATGGTGGAGCGCGTCGCCAGCGCGACCTGCAGCGCGGACCAGCCCCAGGTGTGGAAGATCGAGGCGGTCAGTTGCACGGTGTCGCCCGCGCGCCACGGGATGGCTTCGAGGTAGCCGGCGACCACGAACGGCATGCGTGGCTCGGGCCGCACGATGCCTTTGGGGATGCCGGTGGTGCCGGAGCTCATCAGGACAAGGTTGCCGTGTTTCGGCCAGCGGGGCAGTTGCCTATCGACGTCCATCCGGACCACCTGCCCAATCGAAAGCCCGGCGCCGCCGTCCTCGTGCGCGCGGACAACCGTGATGCCAGCGGTGTCGGTGGTGCCGGCGGGGAGGCGGTCGGCGAATTCGTCGTCGATGAACAGCACGTTGATGTCGTTTTCGGCGAAGATGCCCGCGAGCTGCTCTGGCGAGGAGCCGATGTTGAGCAGGAAGATGTGCGCCCCGGCATAGCCTTTGGCGGCGAGCGGGAGGATGATGCCGCGGCCGTTGCGGGCCATGACGCCGATGCGCAGTTCGTCGAGGCCGCGTTCTTCCTTCACGTCGAGCAGCCACTTGGCTAGGGTGCGTGAGTCGTCGCGGAGTTGGCGGTAGGTGAGGACGCCGGTGTCGTCGATAAGTGCGATGCGGTCCGGTGCGGCGGCGGCGCCCTGTTCGACTTCGCGGGCGGTGGTGAACCAGTAGCGCGCGAGGTTGGGGGCGAGCGCGAGGGCCGCGCGGGGGCCGCCTTCGGCGCTGACGAAGCCGGCGCGTGTAACGGCGGGCACGAAGCGGGCGAAAGACTTGAGTAAGAACAGCGGACGGTGGGTGGGTCGCATGTGGATAATGTAGCCTACTGTTACGCAAGAGCTCTCTGTGAAAGGATTTCGCCGTGTCATTTTCCCGCCGCCTTGCCGCCATTTTCGTTGCGGCGGCCGCCCTTGTCGCCCCGCTCGCCCCGGCGGCGCAGGCGCAGGACCGCAACATGGTCATCTTCGGCGACTCTGTCATCGCCGACCCGAACATGGGCCAGTGGGCCGCCGGCAAGCTGGGGCTGGACCCGCGCGGGCGCTCGGATAACGGCACCTGGTGCCCGACCTCCCCCACGAACTGGGGCAAGCGCTCCGCCGCAAAGCTCGGCCTGGCCACGCGCGACTACTCCTGCACCGGTGTGGTGACGATCTCCAAGGGTCCGGGCTTGTTCCAGCAGGTGGACCGCGCTATCGCGGACCGGGGGCTGTCCCCGGCGACGGCGCGCGTGATCATCTCCGTCGGCTTCAACGACACGTACAACAACAACTCGCGCCCGGACGGCGACATCCGCCGCGACTTCACCCGCTACATGGTCCCGCAGATCAACCGCATCCGCGCCGCCGCGCCGAACGCGCGCATCCAGATCGTGGGCTATCCGAAGATCACCGCCGGCGACCGCGTGTGCCTGTTCCACATCGCCCCGAACGTTGCAGACGCCACCCGGTTGGTGGAGGTGCAGCGCTGGGAGAACCTCGCGCAGTGGATGCAAGTTGACGCCGCCCGGGCCGCCGGCGTGGAGTTTTTGGACCTGAAACCCTCCACGTGGCACAACAACATGTGCGCTCCGGACAACAAGCGCATGTGGGCCGGACTGGTGGACTTCTACGGCGGCCCGGGCAACCTGCCTATCCACGTGAACCAGCGCGGACACGAGCACGTGGCAAACGTCATCGCCCGCTCGTAGTCTGGGGGCATGACACAGACTGTTCAAGGAGTAATCGCCCGTTCCAAGGGCGCCCCGGTCGAGGTCGTGGACATTGTGATCCCGGAACCCGGCCCCAACGACGTGGTGGTCAAGGTCCAGGCCACCGGCGTGTGCCACACGGACCTGGCCTACCGCGACGGCGACATCGAGGACGCCTTCCCGTTCCTCCTCGGGCATGAGACGGCCGGCATTGTGGACCAGGTCGGCGAGGACGTCACCCACGTTCAGGAAGGCGATTTCGTGGTGCTGAACTGGCGCGCGGTGTGCGGCGAGTGCCGCGCCTGCCGCAAGGGCGACACGAAGAACTGCTTCAACACCCACAACGCCTCGCAGAGCATGACGCTTGACGACGGCACGCCGCTCACCCCCGCACTCGGCATCGGCTCCTTCGCGGAGAAGACCCTCGTGCACGAAAAGCAGTGCACCAAGGTCGACCCGGACGCCGACCCGGCGGCGGCCGGCCTGCTCGGCTGCGGCATCATGGCTGGCCTGGGCGCCGCGGTAAACACCGGTGACGTGCAGCGCGGCGAGTCCGTGGTCGTGTTCGGCCTCGGCGGGGTTGGCTTGGCGGCTGTCGCCGGTGCGGCGTTGGCGGGGGCGACGACGGTGGTGGCTGTAGACGTCGATAAGCGAAAGTGCGACGCCGCTGCCAAGTTTGGCGCCACCGACGCCATCTGCGCCAAGGATATGAGCGAGGACGAGGTGATCGAGGCCGTGCGCGAACTCACCGGCGGCTTCGGCGCGGACGTGGCCATCGACGCCGTGGGCATCCAGCCCACCTGGCGCCAGGCGTTCTACTCGCGCGACTTCGCCGGCCGCATGGTCATGGTCGGCGTGCCCAACCAGACCGACCACGTGGACATCCCCGCGATCGACCTCTACGCCCGCGGCGGCTCCATCAAGCCGGCCTGGTACGGCGACTGCCTGCCGGAGCGCGACTTTCCCGCGTACGTGGAGCTTTACAAGCAGGGCCGCTTCCCCCTGGGCGAGTTCGTCTCCGAGCGCATCGGCGTCGGCGACATCGAGGAATCCTTTGAGAAGATGAAGCGCGGCGACGTGCTGCGAAGCGTGGTGGAGTTCTAAATGCGCATCGACAACGTCGTCACCTCCGGCCTGTTCAAGCTCGACGGCGGCGAGTGGGAGGTGGACAACAACGTCTGGATCGTCGGCGACGACTCCGAGGTCTACATCATCGACGCCGCCCACAACGCCGAAGCCATCGCCGAGGCGGTTGGAAACAGGCGAGTGAAGGGCATCTTGGCCACCCACGGCCACTCCGACCACATCGACGCTGCACCTGAACTTTCGCGGCTTGTGGACGCCCCGGTGTACCTGCACCCCACCGACGGCTTTTTGTGGCAGCGCCAGAACCCGGGCGCGCACTACCGCCAGCTTGTCGACGGCGCCACGTTCGCCATCGCCGGCACCGACCTGCGCGTGATGTCCACCCCGGGCCACTCACCGGGCTCCGTGGTCATCTACGCCGAAGAAGCCGGCGAGTTGTTCTCCGGCGACACCCTGTTCCAGGGCGGGCCGGGCGCGACGGGGCGGTCGTTCTCCTCCTTCGACACCATCATCCACTCCCTGCAGAAGTCCGTGCTGGACCTGCCGGCGGAGACGGTGGTGCGCACCGGCCACGGCGACCACACCACCATCGGCGCGGAGGCGCCGCACCTGGAGGAGTGGATCCGCCGCGGCTTCTAACGCTGCTGGCTAGCGTCGCGGTCTGCCTGCTCCGGCGCCTGCGCGTTCTGCAGCGCGACGGCGCGGGCCAGGCGCGCGTAGCGCAACTCCTGCTCGCGGAAGCGCGTCCACGTGGAGATGGTGACGAAGAAGAACGCCACCACCAGCACGTACAGCATCAGGTCGGTGCCGCGGGCCACACCCAGCCAGTTGGCAACCACCGTGACATCGTCGGGGCGGGCAATCGCCCACACCGCCGCCACCATCATGAGGGCGAAGCCGA
Source organism: Corynebacterium afermentans subsp. lipophilum (assembly GCF_030408375.1). NCBI lineage: Bacteria > Bacillati > Actinomycetota > Actinomycetes > Mycobacteriales > Corynebacteriaceae > Corynebacterium > Corynebacterium afermentans. The sequence goes on from NZ_CP046530.1 coordinate 217,894, forward strand.
TTTTTACCCAGGCTTTGGCGTTAGCTTTTCGTCGATTAGCAAAGAAGTACCAGGCCAACGCAACGATAGCGAGCAGCAACAACGCTTGAATCATGGCAACCTCCTTGCAACGAGCCCGTCGGCGAGGATGTTCACGCCGTTGATCAGCGACTGGCCCTTCGACATCGAGTACTCCGTGTAAAGGATGTCCACCGGCTCCTCGTCCACGCGCCAGCCGTGCTTGTCAATCATGGACACGATCTCCGAGGCGTGCGACATCCCGTTCATGCGGATGTTCATCTCCTCGGCCACCCTGCGGTTGAAGGCTCGCAGCCCGTTGTGGGCGTCCGTGAGCCCGAGCTTCTTCGTGCGCGGCGACAGCATCACCACCGTCTTCAACACCGCGCGCTTGATCCACGGCACTTGCGAGTTCTCCTGGCCGGCAAACCGGGTGCCCACGATGATGTCCAACGGCTCTGTGCGCAGCCGCTCGATCATCCGCATAACGTCTTTGACCTGGTGCTGGCCGTCCGCGTCGAAGGTGACAAAGTACTTCGCGCCGGGCTGGGCGCGGGCGTACTCCACACCGGTCTGGATTGCCGCGCCCTGCCCCAGGTTGACCGGGTGGTCCACCAGGTGGGCGCCTGCGGCGCGGATCTGCGCGGCCGAGTCGTCGGCGGACCCGTCGTTGACACCCACGATGTTGGGGAACGTCTCGCGCGCATTCGTGAGCACGTCGAAGATGACCGTGCCCTCGTTGTAGCAAGGCACGATCAGCCAAGTGTCTGAAAATCCGCTCATATCGCCCGTTAGGTTACTCCCCGCGGTGGAACAAAGCGGCGTACACGCGCCGGAGCAAACCTGTGGGTAGCGCGCGGTATGCGGTGCGCGCCGCCAGGTTGAACGCCGCCCGCGGGCGCGAAACAAAGCCGTAGGCGACCAGGTTGCGCTGCATCTGCACTTCCGCGGCGAGCATCTCGCGGCCGGTGCGGCGGGAAAACTGCGCGTCGGTGACCTGGAAGTCCGTCAGCGCTTCCGGCAGGTTGCGCACGTGCCAACCGCCCGCGATCAGCCGCGCGTAGAGGTCGTAGTCCTCCATGAAGTGCACGTCCCGGTAGCCCCCGACCTCCTTGACGGCGCGGGTGCGCAGCATCACCGAGGGGTTGTTCACCGGCGAGTTCATCTTCGCGTACGCGTGCGGGTTTTCCGGCAGGGCGCGCACCTTGCCGGTGTCGCCGGGGGTTTCCGCGAACTCTTCGACGGCGCTGCCCAGCGCGCCGACCTCCGGGTGCGCCTCCAAAAACTCCAGCTGCCGGGCGAAACGTGTCGGTTTCGCGGCGTCGTCGGAGTCCAGCCGTGCGGTGTAGTCGGAATCGATCGTGGCAAGGCCAGCCTGCGACGCCGGGCCCGCGCCGACATTCTCAGGCAGCCGAATCACCCGGGCATCTTGCTTCTCGACGACCCTCCGGACCCCCTCCGACACCGGCCCGTCCGCCACAATGACCAGCTCGTCCGCAGGCCGCGTCTGCACCGCCAGCGAGTCGAGGGCGCGGACCAGGTCGTGTTCGTCGGTGCCGTGGTAGACGGTCACCAGTGCGGTAATCGTGGCCATGGTTAGTCCCTTGCTGCGTCGATGAGGTAGCGGCCGTAGCCGGATTTCAGCACCTGCTCGCCCAGGGCCTCCAGCTGCGCGGCGTCGATGAAGCCCTCGCGGTACGCCGCCACCTCTGGCGAGCCGATGACGGTGCCGGTGCGCTTTTGCAGCACCTCCACGTAGGCGCTGGCTTCGCTCATGGAGTCGATGGTGCCGGTGTCCAGCCACACATCACCCCGGTGCAGGCGGTGCACCTTCAGGTCGCCGCGGTTGAGGTAGGCCTCGTTGACGGAGGTGATCTCCAGCTCCCCGCGCGCCGAGGGGGTGATGGATTTGGCGATGTCCACAACATCGTTGTCGTAGAAGTACAGCCCCACCACGGCGAAGTTAGACTTCGGAGCCTCCGGTTTCTCCTCGATGGACAGCGCGGTGCCGGAAGCGTCGAACTCGACCACGCCATAGCGCTGCGGGTCCGAGACCTCGTAGGCGAAAATCGCCCCGCCGTCGATGTCGCGCACCTGGCCGAGCACCTGGGCGATGCCGCTGCCGTCGAAGATGTTGTCGCCGAGCACCAGCGCCACCGAGTCGTCGCCGATGAACTCCTCGCCGATCAAAAACGCCTGCGCCAGTCCCTCCGGGCGGGGTTGTTCGGCGTAGTGGAGCATGATGCCGAGACGTGAGCCGTCGCCAAGCAAACGCTCGAAGTTCGGCCGGTCCTCCGGGGTGGTGATGATCAAAATCTCCCTGATACCCGCGCTGATCAGCGTGGATAGCGGGTAGTAGATCATCGGCTTGTCGTAGATGGGCATGAGTTGCTTCGAGATGCCCTGGGTGATCGGGTACAGGCGCGTGCCCGAGCCGCCGGCGAGAATGATGCCCTTCATGGAAGCGAAGTCTAGCTACCGCAGCGCCACATACAGCGCCAGCGCCGCGCGCCAGTTCGTCGGGTTGAAACCTGTGGCTTTGATTTTGTCCAGCACCAGGGTGGATTCGCGGGGGCGCGGCGCCTCCACGCCGAATTCGGCGCCGTACTGCTCGGTGGTCACGGGGTGGACGTCCGCCGGGTCGCCGCCGACGGCGATGAACACGGCCATGGCGATCTCGTCGCGCGTGGCGGCGTCGCCGTCGGAGGTGATGTTGTACACGCCGTACTCGGCGCCGGTGTCGAGCAGGTGCGCGATACCTTTGGCCAGGTCCTCCGCCCAGGTGGGGCGGCCGCGCTGGTCGCAGACCACCTTCGGCGCCGCACTTTTCGCCGCGAGGTCGGCCATGACGGACATGAAGTTGCGGCCGTCGCCGAACACCCAGCTCGTGCGCACCACGTAGTGCTTGCGCGCGACCTGCGCGGCAGTGTCGCCGGCGGCCTTCGACGCGCCGTACGCGCTCAGCGGCGACGGGGCCTCAGCCTCGTCGTGCACCTCGACGTTGCCGTCGAAGATGTAGTCGGAGGAGACATGGACGAGCGTGAGGTCGTGCTCATTGCTTATCGACGCAAGCTCCGCCGGCGCCGCCGCATTCACCCTCCATGCCCCGGCCCGGTCGTCCTCCGCGCCGTTGACGTCGTTGTAGGCGGCGCAGTTCACAATCGCCCAGTAGTCCGCCCAGTCAATGCCGGCGCTTTTCGCCGCGTCGGCGACGTGGCAGATGTCGAACTCGTCGTGGCCCACGAAGTGGGCCTGGTCCTCCGACCAGATTTGGCGCAGGGCGCGTCCAAGCTGGCCGTTGGCGCCGGTGACGAGGATGCGGCGTGGGGGCAGCGCTGTGGCGTCGATAAGCATGGGATGCTCGAGGTCTTTGGCGGACAGCTCGGTGGGCTCGAGCGGCCAGTCGATTTCCTTGTAGGAGCAGAACGCGCCGCCGGGGGAGTAGCGCTGGTTGACCAGGTAGATGTAGGTGGTGTCGTCCTCGAGCGCCTGGAAGCCGTTGGCCACGCCGCGGGGGACGAACACGGCGGTGTCCGGGCCGATCTCGCAGGTGAACTTCTCGCCGTACGTGGCGGAGCCTTCGCGCATGTCCACCCACGCGCCGAACACGCGGCCGGTGGCCACGGAGACCCACTTGTCCCACGGCTCGGCGTGCATGCCGCGGGTGGCGCCGCGGCGGGCGTTGAAGCTGACGTTGTGCTGCTTCGGGGTGAGTTTTTGGCCGGACCAGTTCTCTTTGAACCAGCCACGGTTGTCCTCGTGGACGGTAAGTTGGTGAACCTCGAGGCCGTCGATGGTGGTCATTTCACTGTCCCCTTTCCGCGTACCCGCGTTCAATGCCTGCCTTGTCGTTTTCCCACCACCAGCGGTTGTCGGTGTACCAGGCGATGGTTTGCTCCAGCCCGCTGCGCAGGTCCGTGTGCTGCGGTTGCCAGCCGAGTTCGCGGCGCAGCTTGGTGGCGTCCATGGTGTAGCGCTGGTCGTGGCCGGGGCGGTCGGCGACATGGACGTATTCGCCGCCCATGAGCTCGCAGATGGTCTCGATGACCTGCTTATTCGTGACGTGAGCGTCGCCGGGGTTGCTCGCGCCGATGCTGTAGGTCTCGCCGATGCGCCCGCGCTCCAAGATGGCCAGGACGGCGTCGTTGTGGTCGTCCACGTGGATCCAGTCGCGCACCTGCGCGCCGGTGCCGTAGAGCTTGGCGGGCTGGCCGGTGAGGATGTTGGTGATCTGGCGGGGGATGAACTTCTCTATGTGCTGGTAGGGCCCGTAGTTGTTGGAGCAGTTCGAGATCGTCGCGCGCACCCCAAACGAGCGCACCCAAGCGCGCACGAGGTGGTCGGAGCCGGCCTTCGTTGCCGAGTAGGGCGAGGAGGGGTTGTACGGCGTGGTCTCGGTGAACGCGTCCGTGCCGCCGAGCTCCAGGTCGCCGAAGACTTCGTCGGTGGAGATGTGGTGCAGGCGCTTATTACTCTTGCGCACCGCCTCCAGCAGAGCGAATGTGCCGTTGATGTTGCTGTGCACGAACGCGGACGGGTCCCTCAGTGAGTTGTCGTTGTGCGATTCGGCGGCGAAGTGGACGACGGTGTCTGTGTCGGCCACGAGCTCGTCGATAAGCGGTTGCTCACAGATGTCCCCGCGCACGAACTCGATGCCCTCGGGCAGGTTCGCGCGGTTACCAGCGTAGGTGAGCTTGTCCACGACGGTGACGCGGAAGCTTTGCGACGCCTGCCGGACAAAATTCGCCCCTATGAACCCCGCACCGCCAGTGACAAGCAAACGTTCCATGGCCAGCTACCTTACAAGGCCCGCCAGGTGCACGAGCGCGCCGACGATCGGCCCGGCGAACAGCGCCACCACAACCGTTGTGGCGACGCCCCACGGCGCGAGGAACAACACGGCGAACGCGGTGGCGGTGGCGGCGAGCCAGCCGGCGACGTAAAACGCGTGGCGCTCTAAGGCGAGCACGGCCACGCCGGTGATCATGAGCATGCCCATGAACGCGGAGGCGAAGGTGAGCAGGCCGAGCGTGAGCCCGTCGACAAACAGCTCCGGTTTGTACACCACCCGCAAAATCCACGGGCCGATCAGCCAGGCCGCCGCGAAGCCGATGAGGCCGACGCCCATGATCGCGCCGACCGGGGCGGCGAGTGCCTTATAGACGGCGCCGCGGCGCTCCACGAAGCGCACCACCAGCGCCGATTGGAAACGCTGCAGCGGCACCAGCACCGGCGCGCGGGTGAGCATGACGGCGTTGTTGATCGCGGCGACGGCAGCGCCAGCAGTTGCCGCGGGGAAGGCAGCGGAGGCGGCGGTGGGAAAGCCCGTGATCAGCGCGGCCGACGCCCCGGAGGCCACCATGGCGGAGCCGACGCGGCGCACAAACGCCCCGCGGTCCACGTCCAGCTGCACGCGCACCGGCGCCAGCGCCAGGACCACCGCCCAGCTCAGCGCGCCGATGACGGTGATAGCCAAAAACTCCACCAGCCCGCCGCCGAGCGCCCACACCACCACCGCAAGCACGAGGCGCACACCGGAGTCCAGGGCGACCAGCGCGGCGTAGCGGTTCCACAGCCCGGAGCCGCTCAAGATGCCGGAGAGCACCGCCTGGAAGGCGTAGCTGAGCAGGCCGAACGCCAACAACCCCGTGGCGGTGCCCGGGTGGGCGGGCACGATGCGGCCCATGGTGAAAAACCCCACCAGCAGCACCACTGCAGCTAGCGCCGCGCCGATCGCCGCGCCGAGCTTCCACGGGTTAGCGCTGCCACGCACCTGCGTCTCGCGCGAGGCTGCCACGGCGCGGGTGGTTTCCTGCGTGATGCCGTCGATGAGCCCGGTGCAGGCGAAAAACAGGCCCCAGTAGGCCAAGAAGGAGTTGTAGCCGTGCTCGGCGTCCAGGGCCCAGCTGGCAATCCACATGACCACAAAGCCGCTGGCCGCGGCGAAGATGGTGGCCAGGGAGAGGTTTTTCACGGGCACTCCGGAAGCTCGGGGTGCTGGATCCACGCGTCCAGGATCGGGGAGATGTCCACGCCCTGGCGCTTAAACGCGTTGACCAGGTCGAAGGTCTCCACGATGCCGTGGGCGTTGGTGGCCACGTAATCGCGCACCGCGTTGAAGAACACGGCGTCGCCAAAGGCGCGGCGCAGTGCGTGGAGGGCGATGGCGCCGCGTTTGTACACGCGGTCGTCGAACATGTCGCGCGGGCCCGGGTCCGCGAGGGTGAACCGCATGGGCGTGATTTTGGCGTAGTGGGCGCGCACGGAGGCGTCGATAGGCATTTGCCCCGTAAAGTCCGCCCACAGCCACTCGGCGTAGCAGGCGAAACCTTCGTTGAGCCAGATGTCCTCCCACTGTGCGATGCCCAGCGAGTTGCCGAACCACTGGTGCGCCAGCTCGTGCGCGATGAGGCGCTCGTTGCCCTGCAGGTGGTTCACGCCGAAGATGGACAGCCCCTGGGCCTCGAGCGGGATCTCCAGCTCATCTTCATGCACGACCACCTGGTAGTTCTCAAACGGGTAGGGGCCGAAGACGGTTTCGAAGTAGTCCAGCATGGCCTGCTGCTTGTCCAAGTCGCCCACCTGGGTCGCCGGCGGCAGCCACGCCACGGTGTTGCGGCCCAGATCCACGCGGTGGAACTGGCCCACCTGCACCGTGGCCAGGTAGGTGGCCATGGGGCGGGCGGTGGTGTTGGTCACCGCCACGTACCCGCGGTCCGCGCGCACGTTGAAGGTGTAGGTGGCCTTCTCGTCCGGGGTGTCGTCGCAGGGGAACCAGGACGGCGCGCCGTCGGGCTGGTTGGCGGTCAGCGCGCCGTTTTCCAGCTCCTCCCACCCCAGCATGCCCCACGCGGTACGGCGGGGGCGCGGGGAGCCGGCGTAGCGGATGGTCATCTGCAGCTCCGTGTCCACCGGGATGAACTGGTCGAAGGTGATGCGCAGCTTGCCGCCGTGGTGGCGGTAGCGCTTGATTTCAAAGCCTCCGGATACCTCCACGCGGCGCACCGACAGGCCCTGGGTGAGGTCGAGGGTGAGGTGGTTCAGCTCCCGCCAGGTGCTCAGCGTCAGGGTCGCAGTTGCTTCGAGACGGTTCGGGGCAACCTTGTAGTCAAAATCCAGGTCGTAGTGCGTGACGTGGAACCCCAGGTTGAACTCCACGCCGGTGTAGCGGTCGCGGGTGCCGGGGATGGGTGTGGAGCGAAGCCTCAGGTTTCTCATCGCCGGGAAGTCTACGCCAGGGTGTTGCCGATCTTGTCGTTGATCCACAGGTAGATCAACGCCTCCACCCGCGACACCTGTGCGTTATCCGCGGCACCGGCGTGACCGCCTGCGGTGTTTTCGAAGTAGTCCACCGGCTGGCCCGCCCGCCACAGCGCGAGCGCGAAGGTGCGGGCGTGGGCGGGGTGGACGCGGTCGTCGCGCGTGGAGGTGGTCACCAGTGCCGGCGGGTAGGCCACTTCCTCGCGCGGGCGGACGTTGTGCAGCGGCGACCAGGTTGCAATCGCGGCGCGCTCTTCGGGGTTGTCCGGGTCGCCGTACTCCGCCATCCAGGACGCGCCGGCGGACAGAGTGTGGTAGCGCAGCATGTCCGTCAGCGGCACCTGGATCACCGCCGCCCCAAAGCACTCCGGGTACTGCACCAGCGCGCCGGAGGTGAGCAGCCCGCCGTTCGAGCCGCCACGGATGGCAATCTGCGCAGCCGTGGCGTAGCCGCGGGCGACGACGTCCTCGAGCACCGCCTTGTGGTCCTCCCACACCTTGTGGCGGTTGGTCTTGACCACCTGCGAGTGCCACTCGGGCCCGAACTCGCCGCCGCCGCGCAGGTTGGGCTGGACGTAGAAGTTGCCCTGCTCCAGCCACGCGATGCCGCGCACGTTGGAAAACGCGGGCGTGAGCGAGACCTCGAAGCCACCGTAGCCTCCCACCAGCGTGGGGCGGGGGCCAAGGGAGAAGTTGCCGGTGATGAAGTACGGCAGGCGCGTGCCGTCGGCGGAGGTCACCCAGTGCTGGCGGGTTTCAAGCCCGCTCGTGTCGAAGTGGGCGGGGGCGCGCTTGGCTTCGGCGAGCGCGCCGGAGGCGTCGCCACGCAACAGCGTTGTCGGCGTGGTGAAGGAGGAGGCGGCGACCCAGAACTCGTCGCCGGCGAGCGGGCTTGCGGCCACCACGTGGGCGCTCGCGGCCTCGGGCAGCGTGAGCTCGGTGCGCTCCCAGGTGCCCAACGCGACGCGGGAGATGCTGGTGGCCACGTCCACAAGGCAGGTGATAAGCAGCGCGTTTTCGGTGAACGCGATCGATTCGACGGTGGCGTCCTGCTCGAGCACGGTGAAATCGCGGGCGCCTTGCTGGAACGCATCGAGGTCGATCACGCCGAGGGCACCCGCGGGCACGCCCGCGAACTCGGTGCGCGGCTGGATGAACAGCCACTTCCGGTGGGGGATGGCGTCGCAATCGTCCGGCACGTCTACATACTCGCCGTCCACCCACGTGCGCGAGGTGTAAAAATCGAGCGCCCGCGTGACGACGGTCCTCCGGTCCACCACGTCATAGCCCGCCCCGACGGCCACGTCGTCGGGTTCGCCGGTGAAGATGACGGTCTTGTCGCCGCCGCGGGTCCAGCGCGCCACCTGCATGGGGTAGCCGGAGTTGGTGACCGTGCCCGGGCCTTCGTCGGTGCCCACCAGGATGGTGTCGCGGTCTACCCAGCTGACATCCGTTTTCGCCTCGTCGATGGTGAAGCCGCCCGCTGCTGCATCGACGAAGGTGCGGGTTTCAAGGTCGAACTCGCGCACCATCACCGCGTCCGCGCCGCCTCGCGACAGGCGGATCAGCGCCCGGTCCCAGCTCAGCGGCAACACGGTTGCGCCCTTGTACACCCAGTCCTCGTCTTCGTCGGCGGCCAGCGCATCGACGTCGAGGAGGACCTCCCAATCAGCTTCTCCCTCGGCGAGGAACGAGGCGAGCGTCGTGCGGCGCCACAGTCCGCGCTCGTGCTCGCTGTCGCGCCAGAAGTTGTACAGGTACTCGCCGCGCCGGGTGACAAACGGGATCCGGTCGTCCGAATCCAAAGCGGCGCGGATCCGCTTACGCAGCGCGGCCGAATCGAGCCGCGCTTCTGTCGCGTCGGACCACTCCCGGGCCCATTTCAGGGCGGGGGCGGCCGTGAGGTCGTCGAGAAGCTTGGGCTCGATGTCGCGCACGCTAAGCCCCCAGAGCAGGCTTGATTGTGGTGTGCCAGGCGCGGTCCATGTCCTCGGTCCAGTACGGCCAGGAGTGGGTGCCCACGTTGCGCAGCTCGAAGTGCGCCGGGATGCCCAGGCCGTCCAGCTTGGCCTTCAGGTCGTGGGTGCACTTGTTCACCGCGGCCTCGATCACGCCGCCTTCGACCTGCAGCACGCCCGAGCCGAGCTGCGCCGCCGGCATCGGGGCACCCTTGCCCAGCAGGTAGCTGACCTGGTCCGGGTGGCCCGCCAGCCCCGTGCCGGAGGAGACGTACAGGCGGGTGCCGCGCAGCTTCTCCGCGCCCAAAAGCGCGTCGTTGTAGCGGTTGTACGGCCCGTTCATCGGCCCCCACATCATCTCCGGGGTGACCGTTTGGAAATTCGGGTTACCCGCGCGGTTGACGGTCACGCGCGCGAAATTGTAGCCGTGCGGCGAAGACGTGGACGCGCAGCCGGAAAACGCCGCCACGGCCTGGTACATCCCCGGGTTATGCTCCGCGAACAGCAGGGCAGAAGTGGCGGACATGGACAATCCGGTTACGGCGCGGCGGCCGTTGGCGCCCACCACGCGCTCGATCGGGCCGGGAAGCTCCTTGGTCAAAAACGTCTCCCACTTCTGCGGGCCGTTGATGTAGTCGGAGGCGACGTCGTCTTTCACCCAGTCCGTGTAGTAGGAAAACGCGCCGGCCTGCGGCACCACCACGTTGACGCCTTTGCCGGCGAAGTAGTCCTTCACCGGGTAGAGCTTCAGCCAGTCCTGGTTCTGCTCCGCGCCGCCGGCACCGTTGAGCAGGTACAGCGTCGGTGCGTTGCGCACGCGGTTGCCGGCGGCGTCGGTGGCCGGCACCACTGCGACCGGGATGTCGCGGCGCATGGAGGGGGAGTACACGTTGTAGGACAGCACCGTCTTGTGGTCCACCTGGTTGGCCCACTCCTGCGGCTGGCCGGTGCGGGTGATCCGCGGCGGGTTCGATCGCGCGTCCCACGCCTTCACAACGCCTTCCTGGCCGGCTGGCTGCTGGGCGGAGGTCGCCGGTGCGCTGGTGCCGGCGAGGGAGAGTGCCGTGAGGGCGGCAAGCGCCGCCGCCTTGATCTTTCTCATATGTGTATCCAGTCCTGGGGAGGGGGCTAAACTGACAGGCAATTATTGCGCCATTCTATGGGACATTCGTTACTGTAGTGGCCAGCGTTACGCGTGTGGCGTGTTGCGCCGCCCGCCCGGAAACCCCGAAAGGACCCCCAAAATGAACCCCATCGAAACTGTCCAGGTGCAGATCAACCAGATTCTCGGCGAGCTCGTGCACGCAGGCTCCTCCATGTCCTCCACCATCGCCTACGGCATGGGCATGTTCTAAAAAGGGCATGTTCTAGCGCGCTACGCAGCGAAAAAGGTGCCTCCCCGGACTGTTTTCGGGGAGGCACCTTTGGTTCGTCGAGAAGCAGGTGCCTACTGCTCCAGGCCGAGCGCCTCCTTGAACACCTTGTCAAAGGAAAGCTTCACGTCGTCGCGCCAGGACGCCCAGCTGTGGGTGCCCACATTGCGCAGCTCAGCGTGGGTGACCTCCACGTCGTTAGCGCGCATCTTCACCATCAGATCGTGGGTGCAGGCGTTCATCGCAGCCTCGATCACGCCGCCTTCAACCTGCAGAGTCATCGCGTTTGACAGCGCGCGGGCCGAAGCCGAGTCCGGGTCCACGCCGTACTGATTGATCAAGCGGTCCTTCAGGTAGCCCGGCGTATCGCTCTCGCCCGCCAGGCCGGTGCCGGTGGACAGGTACACCGCAGTGCCCTTCAGATCGGCAGCGTTGACCAGCGCGTCGTAGTGGCGGTTGTAGTCCGAGCCGCGCTCTCCGAAGATGTACTCCGGCGACATCACATTCGGCGCGCCGCGGCTGACGGTCAGGTTTAGATACTCCCAGGGGATCGGCGTGGACGTCGCCGCGCAGCCGGAGAAGGAGCCGACAGCGTCGTAGAAACCCGGGTTGTGCTCCGCCAGCAGCAGCACGGAGGTCGCGGCCATGGACAGGCCGGCCGCCGCGCGGTGCTCCTTGTCGGCCTTCATGTACGGTTCAACCGCCTGCGGCAGCTCATGAGCCAGGAAGGTCGACCACATCTGCTTGCCGTGGAAGAACGGGTTCGTGTCCGTGTCCACCGGCGGCTCGGCGGCCCAGTCCACGTAGTAGGAGAACGCGCCTTCCATCGGGATGACAACGTTCGCGCCGGAGTCCTTGTAGGTCTTCTCCAGCTCGTCGTAGGCTTGCGCCACCCAGTCGGTGTCCTGCTCGGAACCGCCGGCGCCGTTGAGCAGGTAGACCGTCGGGGCGTTCTCCTTGCGGTCGCCGTTTTCGTCGGTGGCGTAGAAGATCGCCACCGGGATGTCGCGCTCCATGGACTCGGACTTCACGGAGATTGCCTCGTTGTCCCAGGCGCCGCGGTGGCGAGCGAGGATGCGCACCCACGCTTGGTCCTTGCCCTGGTAAGTCTTCGGCGCTTCGTCGAGCGGGCGGATATTCGGGTGCTCGTCCGTCGGCTCCGGGTCCTCGGCGGGTTCCACAATCGTTGCGGTCGGGCTCGTGCTTGTCGACGTCGCATCCGTCGCCGCCGTCGTCGTTGTCGTGGGTGCCGTTGTGGAAGGTGTTGCCGTCGAGGACTTCGGCACAACCTTCGGCTTCTCCGACGTGGTCGGGCTCGTGGTCGAGCTCGCGGTGGTGCTGGTTGTTGGGGTGGGAAGCGAGGTCTGCACCGTCGTCGCCGCCGGGGACAGGGTGGTGACCGGCTCGTCGGTGCCGCCCTCCGCAAAGTGCTGGACGGCGGGCACGGAGCCTGCGGCGATAAGGGCGGCGGCGCCCAGGGCTACCGCCGTGCGAGTGAACTTCACAGTGAATCGCTCACTTTCATTCAAAAAACAAACAAGATGCTTCGCAACATTTTGCCAGACGGGCACGTACGATATGCAGCGTGAGTAAAGAACATTTTGACGTTGTTGTCCTCGGCGCTGGCCCCGGTGGCTATGTCGCCGCCATCCGTGCAGCTCAGCTGGGTAAAAAAGTAGCTGTTATTGAGAAGCAGTACTGGGGCGGTGTCTGCCTCAACGTGGGCTGCATCCCCTCCAAGGCCCTGATCAAGAACGCTGAAGTGGCTGAGATCTTCAACCACGAAGCGAAGACGTTCGGCATCAAGGGCGACGTGGAGTTCGACTACACCGACGCCCAAAAGCGCTCCCGCAAGGTCTCCGAGAAGATCGTCGGTGGCGTGCACTACTTGATGAAGAAGAACAAGATCCAGGAGATCAACGGCCTGGGCTCGTTCAAGGACGCCAAGACCATCGAGATCACCGACGGCGACGACAAGGGCATGACCGTCACCTTCGACGACTGCATCATCGCCACCGGTGCCGTTGTGCGCACCCTGCCGGGCATCGAGCTGTCCGAGAACGTCGTCTCCTACGAGGAGCAGATCCTCAACCCGGAGGCCCCGGAGAAGATGGTCATCGTCGGCGCCGGCGCGATCGGCATGGAGTTCGCCTACGTGCTGTCCAACTACGGCGTGGACGTCACGGTCATCGAGTACATGGACCGCGTCCTGCCCAACGAGGACAAGGACGTGTCCAAGGAGATCGCCAAGGCCTACAAGAAGCTTGGCGTGAAGCTGCTCACCGGTCACGCCACCACCGAGGTGCGCGACAACGGCGATTCCGTCGAGGTGGACGTGAAGAAGAACGGCTCCGACGACGTGGAGACGCTCACCGCGGACCGTGTGATGATTTCCGTGGGCTTCGCCCCGCGCACCGAGGGCTACGGCCTGGAGAACACGGGCGTCGAGCTCACGGACCGCGGCGCCATCGCCATCGATGAGCGTATGCGCACCAACGTCGACGGCATCTACGCCATCGGCGACGTGACCGCGAAGCTGCAGCTCGCCCACGTGGCTGAGGCTCAGGGCATCATCGCCGCCGAGACCATCGCGGACGCGGAGACCCTCGAGATCGAGGATTACATGATGACCCCGCGCGCCACCTTCTGTAACCCGCAGGTCGCTTCCATGGGTTACACCGAGGAGCAGGCGAAGGAGAAGTGGCCGGACCGCGACATCAAGGTCGCCACCTTCCCGTTCTCCGCGAACGGCAAGGCAGTGGGCTTGGCGGAGACCGCTGGCTTTGGCAAGCTCGTCGCGGACGCCGAGTTCGGCGAGATCTTGGGCTGCCACCTCGTCGGCGCAAACGTCTCCGAGCTCATACCGGAGGTCGTCCTCGCGCAGCGCTTCGACCTCACCGCAGGCGAGATCGCGCGCTCCATCCACATCCACCCGACTCTGCCGGAGGTGATCAAGGAGATCGCGCACGGCATCGAAGGCCACATGATCAACCTGTAAAAGCCTTCTGCTTTACGACGCACCAAAGGCGGGCCCCGCTTTCCAGCAGGGCCCGCCTTTTTGCGTGCCGTGGCGGCTTCCCGCGCCTGCCCGCGCCTGCCCGTGCCCGAACTCGCGGATCGTCTAGCAGTGCGGGCGATCCTGCTAGACGATCAGCAAACGCCGACTGCATTTCCCCAGGTCAGTATCGGGGCGGTGTGGGGGGCAGCCCGGACGGTGAAAATGGCGCGGCTGGGCCGCTTCAGCGGCAGATCTGCTAGTTCCCCGCCCCGCCTTCCTCCGGGCAACTAGCAGATCAGGCTCGCAGTGAAAGTGATTTCCGATATCAACTGCGGAAACGAAAAGTTGGACAGTTGATCTGCTGGTTCGGAAATTTGGGGAACTAGCAGATTAGGAGAGCGGGCGGGGCGATCGGGCGGGGCGGGCATGCAAAAGGCGGCTGGCCGGGCGCTGGGTCCGGCGGGCCGCCTTTGGTGACGTCGAGAAGCGAAGGCTTATGCGCCTGCGACTGCCTCTGCGAGGGAGTCGAGGGACTTGGCCAGGAAGTCGTCGTCGAACTTCTCTGTCATTGCGAGGAGGTTCTCCTCCAGCTCATCGCGCTGGTAGGTAAGGGTGACGTTGGTGTTGTCGGCGTCGATCGGCTCGAGCTCGTAGAGCCACTTCGCGCCGACCTTCACCTCGGCAGTGGTGTTTTCCACGTTCTTCCAACCGATGACGCGGTCGTCCTGGATGGCGAAGACCTCGTTGACGGTCTGGTAGTCGCCGTCCTCTTTGGTCATGTTCATGGTGAAGGTGTCGCCGACGTTCTTCAGGCGCTCGCCCTGGTCTGCGGAGACGACCATGCCGGAGTTGTCCGTCTCGGCGTGGCGCTCGGGGTTGGAGAGGATGTCGAAGATCTCGGCTGCGGGAGCGTCGATCTGGCGGGTTGCTTTGTTTTCAGTGTTCTTGTCGATAGCCATGGCAGCCAGGGTACCGATTTTCGGCAGATGGAGTCGGTGTCGGAGTTAGGTCCAGCTAACCAACCAAAGATTGACACTGAACGGGGTGAAGGATGTGGGATTCAAAGCGGATTGCCGTGGCGGTGGCGAAGGTCACAATCAATGTGGAGCGCTGGATGAATGGCTCAAGTGGGGGTTGAGGTTAAGGAGGGCGTGGGGTGAACCTGGCAATCCAGTGTGTGTGAGCGGGGGCTATCTCTTAGAGTATTAGCGACACTGGAGGTGCCATGACTGTACAAAACGCAGACCGTGAAGCCATTCGTCACGGAAAAATTACTGAGAAGCCGCTGCGCGAGCGGCCGTCCTACCCCACGTGGGCCATCAAGCTGACCATGGCGATCACCGGCCTTATCTTCGGCCTGTTCGTCCTTGGCCACATGGTGGGCAACCTGAAGATCTTTATGCCGCTGAACGCCGACGGCTCCGCGCCGATCGACGACTACGGCGAGTTCCTGCGCACGATCGGCGAGCCGCTGTTCCCGCGCGAGGGCTTCCTGTGGATTCTCCGCATCGCCCTGCTGGCCTGCCTGGTGCTGCACGTGTGGGGCGCATTCACCCTGCGCGCCCGCTCCAGCGCATCCCGCGGCCGCTTCAAGCGCACGAACCTGATGGGTGGATGGCAGTCCACCGCCACCAAGTCGATGATCTGGACTGGCATCATCCTGCTGCTGTTCATCATCTTCCACCTGCTGGACCTGACTCTCGGCCAGGCTGTCGCCTCCGACGAGTTCGTCCAGGGCGCGGTGCGCAACAACTTGCTCGCCACCTTTGCCCCGGGCCGCTGGTGGGTCACGCTGGTGTACGTGGTTGCCAACCTGGCGCTGCTGCTGCACCTGACGCACGGTATTTACCTTGCGGTGTCCGACCTCGGTTGGCTGGGTAAGCGCGGCGAAGGCCTGATGGTCATCCTCGCGTACATCCTCCCGTTCATCGTTGTCGCTGGCAACGTTGTCATGCCGCTCGCTATCGCGTTCGGCTGGGTCCCGGATTTTTCCAGGTAACGGCTTTTTAGGAGAACAACTATGACTACCTCTATTTCCGGTCTTTCCGGGGCCCAGGGTTCCGACGGCGGGGAGCAGACCCCCGCTCAGTCCAAGGGCCAGCAGAGCACTGGCGGTTTCCGCCAGCCCGAGTCCGCCGCTGCAGGCGTGACCCCGGGTAACGTCCTCGAGTCCAACGAGCCGAACCGCGACGAGGTTCGGATGAAGGACATGTGGCAGCACCAGAAGGACCACATGAACCTGGTCTCGCCGCTGAACCGCCGCAAGTTCACCGTGCTGGTGGTCGGCACCGGCCTGTCCGGCGGTGCTGCGGCTGCCGCGCTCGGCGAGCTGGGCTACAACGTCAAGGCCTTCACCTACCACGACGCTCCGCGCCGTGCGCACTCCATTGCGGCCCAGGGTGGCGTGAACTCCGCCCGCGGCAAGAAGGTGGACAACGACGGCGCCTACCGCCACACCAAGGACACCGTCAAGGGTGGCGACTACCGCTGCCGCGAGTCCGACTGCTGGCGCCTGGCCGTTGAGTCGGTCCGTGTGATCGACCACATGAACGCCATCGGTGCCCCCTTCGCCCGCGAGTACGGCGGCACCCTGGCCACCCGCTCCTTCGGCGGTGTGCAGGTCTCGCGCACCTACTACACCCGCGGCCAAACAGGCCAGCAGCTGCAGCTGTCCACCGCGTCGTCGCTGCAGCGTCAGATCCACCTGGGCAACGTGGAGATCTTCACCCACCACGACCTAATGGACCTGATCATCACCGAAAAGGACGGCAAGAAGCACTGCGAGGGCATTGTCACCCGCAACCTGATCAACGGTGAGATCGCGCCGTTTACGGGACACGCTGTCATCATCGCCACCGGCGGTTACGGCAACGTGTACCACAAGACCACGCTGGCCAAGAACTCCAACTCTTCCGCCATGATGCGCGCATACGAGCGCGGCGCGTACCTCGCATCCCCGTGCTTCGTGCAGTTCCACCCGACCGGCCTGCCGGTCAACGCGAAGTGGCAGGCGAAGACGACGCTGATGTCGGAGTCCCTGCGTAACGACGGCCGCATTTGGACCCCAAAGGAAAAGGGCGACGACCGCGACCCGAACACCATCCCGGAGGAGGAGCGCGACTACTTCCTGGAGCGCCGCTACCCGGCCTTCGGCAACCTCGTGCCCCGCGACGTGGCTTCGCGCGCCATCTCCCAGCAGCTCAACGCCGGCTACGGCGTGGGCCCGCTGCACAACTCCGCGTACCTGGACTTCGCCGACGCCATCGGGCGCCTCGGCGAGGACACCATCCGCGAGCGCTACTCCAACCTGTTCGAGATGTACGAGGACTCCACTGGCGAGGACCCGTACAAGGCCCCGATGCGTATCGCCCCGACCGTCCACTTCACCATGGGCGGCCTGTGGACCGACTTCAACGAGATGACCTCCATCGACGGCCTGTTCGCCGCCGGTGAGTGCTCCTGGACCTACCACGGAGCGAACCGCCTGGGCGCGAACTCGCTGCTGTCCGCTTCTGTGGATGGCTGGTTCACCCTGCCGTTCACGGTGCCGAACTACCTGGCCGACCACCTCGGCGAGGAGAAGCTTCCGGAGGATTCCCGCGAGGCCCAGGACGTGGTGGCTGACGTCACCGAGCGCATCGAGCGCATCATGTCCATCCGCGGTCCGGAGCCGCACGGCCCGGAGCACTTCCACGAGCAGCTCGGCGACATCCTCTACGAGCACTGCGGCGTGTCCCGCACCGTGGAGGGCCTGGAGGAGGGTATCCGCAAGATCCGCGCCCTGCGCGAGGACTTCTGGACCAACATCTCCATCCCGGGTTCCCCGAACGACATGAACCAGACGCTGGAGGCTGCGCTGCGCCTCGTCGACTACATCAACCTCGGCGAGCTCATGTGCATCGACGCTCTGGACCGCGACGAGTCCTGCGGTGCGCACTACCGTATGGACCACCTCACCGATGACGGCGAGGCAGAGCGTGACGACGACAACTGGTGCTTCGTGTCGGCCTGGGAGCCGGCCGGTGAAGGCCAGTTCATCCGCCACGCTGAACCCCTGCACTTTGATTCGATCCCGCTGATGGCAAGGAACTACAAGTAATGAAACTGACACTTGAAATCTGGCGCCAGGCTGGTCCTGACACCGAGGGCAGCTTCGAGACCGTACAGGTCGATGACGCTGTGGAGCAGATGTCCATCCTGGAGCTGCTCGACCACGTGAACGAGACCTACGTCGAACAGGGCAAGGAGCCGTTCGTCTTCGCCTCCGACTGCCGCGAGGGCATTTGCGGCACCTGTGGCCTGCTGGTCAACGGCCGCCCGCATGGCGCAGGCCAGAACACCACTGCTTGCCTGCAGCGTCTGTTCAACTACAACGACGGCGACACCCTGAAGATCGAGCCGTTCCGCTCCGGCGCGTTCCCGGTGATCAAGGACCTCGCCGTGGACCGCTCCGCGCTGGACCGCGTGATGGAACAGGGCGGCTACGTCTCCATCAACGCCGGCACCGCACCGGACGCTGACACGCTGCTGGTCAACCACCACGACGCTGAGACCGCGCTCGACTACGCTGCCTGCATCGGCTGTGGTGCATGCGTGGCTGCGTGCCCGAACGGTGCCGCGCACCTGTTCACCGGCGCGAAGCTGAAGCACCTGAAGCTGCTGCCGTTGGGCAAGCAGGAGCGTTCCCGCCGCGCCCGCAAGATGGTCGACGAGCTGGAGACCAACTTCGGCCACTGCTCGCTGTACGGCGAGTGCGCTGATGTGTGCCCGGCTGGCATCCCGCTGGATGCAGTTGGCGCCATCAACGCCGAACGCGCCCGCGCTGCCTTCAAGGGCGGCGACGACTAGAGGCGACAACTAGGGCCAATAACGAAGCCTGTCGTATACTCGAACTATCGCAGCAGCTCACGCTGAAGCCACACCGAAGCTGAAGAAGGAAGCAAGAACAATGGGTTCCACCGCAGTTGCAGATATCCGCAACGAGTCCTACCCGGAGTACGCGGGCCGCATCGATGACACGTACATCGACGGCTACGATCCGGTGTCCCTGAGTGCTCCGCACTCCTCCCTGACCCGGATCCCGACCTGGGTTGCAATGGGCCTGATCCTGTCCACCCTCTTCGGCATCGGTCTGGCCGTGTGGGGCGCCGGCGCGATGGCGTTCGGCTTCGGTTCCCAGACGCACGGTCTGGCGGAGCGCCTGCTCATCCTCGGCGTTATTGAGGCAGTGGTCACCGCAGTCCTCGGCGCCATCTTGATTGCCGTAGGCCGCAAGGACTACAAGGCCTACCGCAAGCGCACCGGCCGCGTGAACTAACCGCGCGCACCGAAAATGCCCTCTCCACCTGCGGAGGGGGCTTTTTTCGTGCCCGTGTCGGCACGCCTGCTTTAATCATGGGCATGAGCGAGCAGCTTTCCATGATGCCCACCCCCACGAACGAGGAGGAGCGCCGCCGCGTGCTGCGCAAGCACAAGATCGCGGTGACCAGCCTCCTGGGCCTGATGGCGGTGGTGTTTTTGTCCTGCTCTTGGGCGCAGTCCCAGGGCAACGACGCCGCCTGGATCGGCTACGTGCGTGCCGCAGCGGAGGCGGGCATGGTCGGCGGGTTAGCGGACTGGTTCGCCGTCACCGCGCTGTTTACGTACCCGATGGGCATTCCCATCCCGCACACCGCGATCATCCCCAACAAAAAGGACCAGGTTGCCGGTGTGCTCAGTAATTTCGTGTCTGAGAACTTCCTCAACGCCCGCACCATCACGGACAAGGTGATGGCCGCCGGCATCCCGGAGCGCGTCGGGCGCTGGCTGGCCAAGCCGGAGAACGCGGAGCGGGTCAGCGAGGAGGCTGGCAAGTTCACCGTCCGCATGGTGGAGGGCATTGACCCGGCTGAGGCGGAGGCGTTCATTAACGCCCAGCTCATTGACCGCCTGGCCGAGCCGATCTGGGGCCCGCCGCTGGGTCGCACACTGGAGGGGCTGATCACGGACGGCAAGGTGGATCCGGTGGTCGACGACATTGTCGCCTGGGGGCGCCGCAAGGTCGACAACATGGAGGCCACCGTGGTCACCATGATCGACGAGCGGATGCCGCGTTGGGCCCCACGGTTTGCAAAGGAGCTGGTGGGCCAGCGCGTCTACGACGAGATGGTCGCGTTCATGGAGGACGTGGACACCAACCCGCACCACGAGGCGCGCCGCGCGATCCGCCGCCAGATCAACCAGTTCGCCCAGGACCTCCAGTTCGACGGAGAGATGATTTCTCGGGTGGAGACGCTTAAGGCCGACATCATGGGCTCCGGCGCGGTCACGTCCGCCGCGGGCAGCATCTGGGAGCAGGTCTCGGCGTCGATTGTGGCGCAGGCGTCGGATGGGGGAAGCGGGTTGCGTCGCAAAGCGGCTGCCTCGGCGCGCGAGTGGGGGCAGAAGCTTGTCGACGACCCTGCGGTCCGCGCCGACGCCGAACGAGCCCTGGAAAAGGCCACCCACTTCGCCGCGGACAACGGCGCCGACCAGATTGTGGGCATCATCGCGGAGACCATTGAGCGCTGGGACGGCGAAGAAGCGGCGGAGAAAATCGAGCTCATGGTTGGTAAAGACCTGCAATTCATCCGCCTCAACGGCACGATCGTCGGTGCACTGGCCGGGTTAGCTATTTACACTGGTTCTCAACTGATCTTCTACTAGCGAAGGAGCGAATGATGACCGAGAACAACAACCTCAACAACGACCTCAACGACAACACCGGCGAGGAGGTGCGCAACAACCTGCGCGAGGCTGGCGACGCGCTGCTGTCCGCTGGCTCCGCCATCGGCGCGGCGCTGAGCAAAGCCACCGGCGAGCTGTCGGACCGTTTCAAGACCGCCACCGAGGACGCGCGCCAGAACCTGAGCAACGCGAACACCGAGCGCGAGGTGCGCGGCGCCGCCACCAACTTCACGGACGAGGCCGAGAAGCTCTTCAACAGCCTGCGCGAGCGGGACCTGCAGTTCACCGACGACATGAAGGTGAAGCTGCGCAGCACCATCGACGAAGCACGGACCGCGTTCAACGAGCGCCTCGACGGCACCCAGACCGAGGGGATTGAGGGCACCGTGGAGGACCTGCGCGCCCGCTTCGAGGGCATGGTGCAGCGCATCCAGGACCAGTTCGCCGGCGAGAAAACTGACGGCGATATCATCGACGGCGAAATTGTGGACAACTCCAACTCCACCACCGTCAACGTCGAGGACCTGAAGAAGTAAACGCCATGGAAACCGCCGCAGTCAGCCAAATTCACCAGATTATGATGCTGCCGTCCCGCGTGGGGATGGTGCTGATGCTGGTGGTGGGCGTAGCCGGCATCGTCGGCGCTGTCATGGCGGCCACCACCCGCGCGGACGCCTTCGAGGCGGCGAACCGCCAGTCCAAGGGCGCCTGGGTGGGCATCCTGGTGCTGGCGTCGCTGGCGTGCCTGCTGCGCTTCCCCTTCATTGCGTGGTTCGGCGCGGTGGCCATCGGCATTTACTTTTTCGACGTGCGCCCGCAGATCCAGCGCATCGTCAACGGCGACTACGGCTGGTAGGCGGGCTGTGGCGGCTACTGCGCCGGCTGCAGCTCAGGCTGCTCGGGCTGCTGTGGCTGCTCAGGCTGCTGGGACTGCTGCATATCCTGCAGTTCCTTGAAGTTCACGTCGT
This sequence comes from Corynebacterium afermentans subsp. lipophilum, assembly GCF_030408375.1. Lineage (NCBI taxonomy): Bacteria > Bacillati > Actinomycetota > Actinomycetes > Mycobacteriales > Corynebacteriaceae > Corynebacterium > Corynebacterium afermentans. Next base: position 239,153 of record NZ_CP046530.1, read on the forward strand.
TGCCGGAAACCGTCACCCGGAGGCCACCGGGGATGACCGTGAAGTCTTCCACGCTCATCCCGCCGGTGGCCTCTTGCGCGACACCCTGGGACATGGCGGAGCTGATCGCGTCGGCGACGTCGTCCGGCAGGGCGAACCCGAATAGCTCGGTGCTGCGCGCCTGGAACGTCAGCTGGCCGTCCTGCATCACCGGCTGCAGCTCAATTCCGGCGGCGCCCGAGGTGAACACGATGGAAAACGTGCCGGCCTCCTCGTTGGATACCACGTCGGACACGGTGATCACGTTGGCGAGGAAGTTGTCGCCGATCTGATCCTGGATCTGCTGGTTCAGCATGGCGCGCACGAAGTCGTTGGGCAGCTCCGTGGTCAGGCGCACGGACTCGGCCACCGGCTCGCCGTTGTTCAGGCGGACGTTGTCCATGTCCACCACGGATGCCGGGTTGCCGGTGATCTGGTCGCCGTTGACCTTGAGGTCGGACTGCTGGTCCACCGTCATGTGCGGGAACTTCCCGCCGAGCAGGCCAATGGTCACGGGGCTGGCGCCGAAGGACACCGACGTGCCCTCCGGGGCCTGGGAGGTGACCTGGTGGGCGACGAACGCCCGGATGCCTGCCTCCGCCACGATGAACAGCAGCAGCACCGCCACGATGATCGACAGGACAACTTTCCACGCAGTTTTCATGCGGCCAGTTTACGAAGCAGGAGCGACTGCCAGCCAATCCACAGTGACAAAGTTGTCGGCCAGGCGGCGCCGCTGCGGGTGCACGGGCCAGTCCCGGGCGAGGTCTTCGAGGGCGTGGCGCCACCGCACCCGGGGGCCGTGCGGGTCCCAGCCGCTGGCGCGTTCCCAGGCGGCGTCGGCGTCGGCAAGAAACTGGTGGATCGGCTCGCCCGGCACGTTGCGGTGGATCAGCGCCTTGGGCAACCGCTCCGCCACCTCCGAGGGGTTGGAGGTGTGGAAGGGGCTCCAGGACAGGGTGAGGGTGCGGGGACCGGAGGCGTCGAGAAGCAGCCAGGCGCAACGCCTCCCCAGCTCGTCGCAGGTGCCCTCGATGAACAGGCCGCCGGGGGCAAGCTTCGAGCACATCGTACGCCACACGTCCGGGACCTGGTCCACGTCGTATTGCCGCAGCACGTTGAACGCGCGAACGAGGTGGGGGCGGTAGCCGGCGAGTTCGAAGCCGCCGAGTTCGAAGCGCACGCCGTCGCGCGGCGGCAGTACGCGCTCGGGGTTGATTTCTAAGCCGACGACCTCGATGTCGGGGCGGATCTGGCGCAGCCACCCGGCCCACTCCACGGTGGTGGTGTGGGACGCGCCGTAGCCCACGTCCACCGCCAGTGGCGCGGCGGCGGAGCGCAACAGGGACTGGACCCGCGGGTTATAGCGGGTCCAGCGGTCTGACCTGCGTAAACGATTCACTCCGGTGGTGCCGCGGGTGATTACCCCGTAGGGCTTGCCGGCGGCACCCGGAGTGGCGCGCAGGTTGTGGTAGTGGGGAATTAGAGGTTCTCGCTAATCCACTGCTCGGTCAGCTTCGCCTCGTTTTCCACGATCTCCTCCAGCGCGTCGGCCACCTTCGGCTCCAGCGCGGCACCCATGAACGGGATGTTCACCTTCGCCTCGAGCTCGTAGTCCAGCTTGGTGTTATCGCCGTCGCGGGTCGCGGTGTACTCGGCGCCCAGGTCCACCGGGGTGCCCTTCACGTCGCCGGTCATGGTGTGCTTGGCGGTGTCGCCGTCCAGCTCGCCGACGGTAACCACGCGCTTGAGCTTCAGGTCCTGCGAGACCATGGCCTGGGCGGCTTCCGGGAGGATGGACTTGGGCAGGATCTCAAACAGAGTGGCGGTGTTGTCCGCGAACTCGTTGAGCTCGCCCGGCTCCGGGGAGAGCTTCTCAGCGATGAACTCCCAGTATTCGCGGGTGCTGTAGGCCTGCGCGACCTTCTCGATCGGCTGGTTAATGGTCACAGTGATCTCACTACGTGCAGTCATGGCTCACAGACTACCGTTGTGGACGTGATTGCCCCATCATTCGCCTCCCTGACCACGCTGCGCGTCGGCGGTACCCCGGCCGCGGCCTACGAGTGCCATAGTGCCGACGAGCTCGCCGAAACCGTGGCCAAGCTCGACCGCGACGGCACCCCGCTGCTGGTCGTCGGCGGCGGCTCCAACCTGGTCGTCGCGGACGGTGATCTCGATCTCGCGGCGGTGCTTGTGCGCAACGAGGGCATCTCGCTTATCGACGACCTCCGGTTGCGCGCCCAAGCCGGCACCGAATGGGACGCAGTTGTCGCCTACGCGGTGGAGCACGGACTCGGCGGCATCGAGGCCCTGTCCGGCATCCCTGGCTCCGCCGGGGCGACCCCGGTGCAGAACGTGGGAGCCTACGGCGCGGAGATCGCTGACGTGCTCACCCGCGTGCGCCTGTACAACCGCGAGACAGGCGCGGATGAGTGGGTGCCGGCGTCCTCGTTGGATCTGGCGTACCGGTACTCCAACCTGAAGTTCACCTCGCGGGCCGTCGTGCTGGAGATCGAGCTGCAGCTGGAGCGCACCGACGAGTCCATCCCCCTGCGCCACCTGGGCGGGGCGCGCGTGCCGCTGGCCGAGGCCCGCGAGTCCGTGCTGGAGACGCGCCGGGCGAAAGGCATGGTGCTGGACGCGGAAGACCACGACACCTGGTCCGCGGGCTCGTTTTTTACCAACCCCGTGGTGCCGTCCGCGCTTGCCGACGAGATCGCCGCCCAGGTCGGGGAGGAGGCGATGCCGCGGTTTGCCGCCGGTGACGGCAAGGAGAAGCTGTCGGCGGCCTGGCTCATCGAGCGCGCAGGCTGCCACCGCGGTTTCCCCGGCGATGACGCCCCCGCGCGTCTGTCAACCAAACACACCCTCGCGCTGACCAACCGCGGTAACGCCAGCGCCGGCGACATCGTCGACCTCGCCCGCAGCGTGCAGGCGCAGGTCCGCGATGCGTTCGGGGTGGAGCTGCACCCGGAACCCGTCTGGGTCGGCCTCTAGGGGCCGGGCCCAGCCTGCTTCGTGCCCCCAGCCCCGCTTCCGCCGCCGCGCACTAGCGCAGATGGTGAAAACCGAGTGGTGAGAACGCGAAAATTTAGCCGGATTCACCATCAGCGTTTCACCATTTGTGGGCCAGCGCGGTCCGATGACACAGAGCGCGGAAAACCGGTTACCTACAACCGGCTACTATGCCGTTTTTGTGCTGGCAGCCGGTTGTAGGTAGCCGGTTTATGGGTGGGTGGGGCCTCGGGGTGGCCGCGGCTACGCGCTGAACGCCGGCCGGCCCGCGCCCGGGCACGCGCCGAAGTGCTAGCGCTCGGCGAGCTTGGACAGCAGGTCGTCGCGCACTTCGCGGCGGCGGATCTTGCCCATCTGGTCCTTCGCCAGCTCGTCGAAGTGGTAGAAGGTGCGCGGGACCTTGTAGCGGGTCAGGCGCTCGCGGGCGAAGTCTTTGAGGCCGTCGGGGTCGAGGGCGGAGCCGTCGTTAAGCACGATGCATGCGACGACATCCTCGGATCCGTCTTCGCGCGGGCGGCCCACGACCGCGACATCGGCGACGTCCTTGTGGGTGCGGATGACCTCCTCGACCTCGGCCGGGTAGACGTTGAAGCCGCCGGTGATGATGAGTTCCTTGATGCGGGAGACCAGCTTGATAAAGCCGTCTTCTTCCATGATTCCCATGTCGCCGGTGCGGAACCAGCCGTCGTGGAAGACCTTTTCGGTGGCTTCGGGGTTGTTGAAGTAGCCGGAGAATACCTGGGGGCCCTTGGCCAGGATCTCGCCGGCTTCGCCGAACGGCATGTCCTCGTCCGGGTTGTCGGGGTTGACAATGCGGATCTGGGTGTCGGGGAAGGGGATGCCGATGTAGCCGGGGCGGCGGTCCGAGGATTCGGGGTTGCCCACGATGATGGGGGAGGTTTCGGTGAGGCCGTAGCCCTCGACGAGGCGGCCGCCGGTGGCGCGCTCCCAGTCCTCGATGACCTCTGCGGGCAGGGACGACGCACCGGAGAAACCGATTTTGATGTCGGAGAGGTCCACGTTTTTCTTCTTCGCCGTTTTCACGATGCGCTCGAAGACGGTGGGCACGCCCGGGATGAAGGTGGGCGGGGTGATGCGGATGGCCTTCATGATCAGGTCCATCTTCGGCGCCGGCAGCAGCACGAGTTCGGAGCCGACCAGCATGGTCAGCGTCAGGGAGAACGTCAGGCCGTAGGCGTGGAAGAACGGCAGGGTGGCCAGCATGCGCTGGTTGCCTTGCTGCAGCTCGTTGACCCAGGCCTGGCCCTGCAGCGGGTTTGCAATGAGGTTGCGGTGCGACAGCGCCGCGCCCTTGGGGGTGCCGGTGGTGCCGGAGGTGTAGAGGATCACGGCGGTGGAGTCCGCGGTGATCTCTTCTGGCGTTTGCAGGTCCGCGCCCAAACCGCCGATGGCGGAGCTGGTCAGCGACTCCCAGGGCACGGTGTGCAGGGAGGTGTTCTTGCTGGTGGCGGTGAGTGCTGCGCGGGCCTCCAGGATCTTCGGCAGCGGGATGCGCAGGGCGAGCTGCTGGGCGCGCGGCATGGCCTTGGTCATGTTGACGCTGACCACGGTTTCCAGCGGGGTGTCCGCGCGCAGTTTCTCCAGCGTGTCGGCGGCTTTGTCCCAGGCGATGGCGATGCGCGCGCCGTGGTCGATGAACTGGGGGCGCAGCTCGTGGGCGGTGTAGAGGGGGTTGTGCTCAACCACCACGCCGCCGATCATCTGCACGGCGAAAAAGGCGGCGACATGTTGGGGGCAGTTGGGCAGCATGATGGCCACGCGGTCGCCGGGGCGCACGCCGAAAGCCTTCAGGCCGGCGGCGGCGCGCCGCACTTCGCGGTCGAGCTCGCCGAAGGTTTGGGTGCGGCCGAAAAACCGGGTGGCGATGCGCGAGACGTTCTTTGACAGGTTCTGCTGGTACAGCTCGCCGAGGGTTATCTCGCCGTACTCGAGCGAGTGCGCGGTCCACTCGGGGTAGTACTGCAGCCAGGGTTTGACGTCGTTGACGTTCGATGGGGTGAGAGCCATGCGCACCACCCTACGCGCTTTGCCGTCCGTAACCTACGGTTGCGTAAGCAATTGGAGTAGCGTGTCGCGCACCTCCCTCCGCCTGATCTTGCCGGTCTGGTCTCGGTTGAGCTGGTCAAAGTGGTAAAAGTCCCGCGGGACCTTGTAGCGGGTCAGGCGCTGCCGGGCGTAGGCCTTGAGGCCGTCGGGGTCGAGGGCGGAGCCGTCGATAAGCGTGATGCATGCGACGACATCCTCGGAGCCGTCCTCGCGCGGGCGGCCCACGACCGCGATGTCCTCGATGTCCGGGTGGTTGCGCATGACGCCTTCGACCTCGTCAGGGTAGACGTTAAAACCGCCGGTGATGATCATTTCCTTGATGCGCGCAACCAGTTTGATCCAGCCGTCGTTTTCCATCACGGCCATGTCGCCGGTGCGGAACCAGCCGTCGTGGAACGCGCGCTCGTTGGCCTCGGGGCTGTTGAGGTAGCCGGAAAAGACCTGCGGGCCGCGCGCGAGGAGCTCGCCGGGCTCGCCGTCGGGCATGGTGCGCGACGGGTCTTGCGGGTCGGCGATGCGGATTTCGGTGTTGGGAAACGGCAGGCCGATGTAGCCGGGGCGCCGCGTGCCGTCGAGAGGGTTGCCGGCCAGGATCGGGGCGGTCTCGGTCAGCCCGTAGCCTTCGATCAGGCGCCCGCCGGTGGCGTTTTCCCAGCGCTCGATGGTTTCCACGGGCAGGGTCGACGCGCCGGAGATGGAGGTGTGGATCGAGGACAGGTCAGCGTTGGATTCCACCGCCCACTCGATGATTTTGTCGTACAGGGTGGGCACACCCGGCAGCACCGTGGGGCGCGTTTTGGTGATCGCCGCCTGGTAGAGCTTCGGCTTCGGCGCTGGCACGAGCACCATCTCCGCGCCGATGCTCAGCGGCAGCGCGTAGTTCAGCGCCAGGCCGTAGATGTGGAACATGGGCAGCACGCCGAGGACTTTTTCGCGCACCGCGCCCCAATCCTCCAGCCACTCCATGCCGGCTTTCAGCACGGACACGATGTTGCCGTGCGTCAGCGGCGCGCCTTTGGGCTTGCCGGATGTGCCGGAGGTGTAGAGGATGAACGCGGTGGTGTCCTGGGTGATCTGCGGGAAGTGCACGGAGCGGGAGCGCTGCCGCAATAATTCGCGCCACGGCATCGCGCCGGGGGCGGGTTGTGTCAGCTCAGCGCGCAGCTTGGTCACCGGCGGGATGGGCGCCGACAGCGCGGCGCGCAGGTGTAGCGGGGTTTCCTCGAGCATGTTCACGGCCACCACGGTTTCAAGCTGGGTGCTTTTGCTTAACGACGCAAACGTGCCCGCCACCCGGTCAAAGACAATCGCTACCCGCGCCCCGTGGTCTTCGAATTGCGGCTGAAGTTCCGCCGCGGTGTAGAGCGGGTTGTGCTCCACCACGGTCGCGCCCAGGCGCAGGATGGCGGTGACGGCGATGACGTGCTGCGGGCAGTTCGGCAGCGCGACGGCCACGCGGTCGCCGCGGCGCACGCCCAGCTGCGTCAGGCCGGCGGCGGCGCGGACGACCTGTTCGTTCAGGGCGGCGTAGGTGAGTGTTTTGCCCATGAACCAGGTGGCGGTGCTCTTCGGCTGCATGGCCACCGCCTGGTTGAACCAGCTGACCAGCGTGTCCGTCCCGATGGCGGGGTTGGGGTCGGTCCACTCGGCGTAGTGGTCGATCCAGGCTTTGGTGTCAAAGGCTCCCACGTAGGTCCTCCTTGTAGTTAGTTCGGCAAAACAAGTTGGCGACGAGTGTAACCTACGTAGCGGTAAGTCTGTTGCGCTGCGCCGTCTGTGGGTTTGCTCTAGGCTGTGCCGCGACACCATTCAAGGGGGAATTGGGGGAAACCATGACTACCTATTTCGAGCCGTCCATCGACGCCGACGCTGCCTTTGAACTCACCCCGCCCGCAGGTCTGGACCAGTCCAACCTCGTGGACCCGGTGAAGGCGCCGCCCAAGCAGGGCTGGCGCAAACTCGTCCACTCCGTCACGCGCGGCCGCATCAACCCGGGCGGCTCCCGGCAGGAGCTGGAGCAGCAGCAGCTTTTCGACGCCATCCGGGCACCCCTGCGCGGCGACTACCGCATCGCGGTGATGAGCCTGAAAGGCGGGGTGGGCAAAACCACCACCACGGTCGCGCTCGGCGGCGTGTTCGCCCAGACCCGCGGCGACCGCGTCATCGCCATCGACGCCAACCCGGACTTAGGCACGTTGGCGCAGCGCGCCGCCACCGCGCCGCCGGCGACCATCCGCGATCTGCTGCAGGCGTCGGGCACGGAACGCTACCCGCAGGTGCGCTCCTACACTAACCAGGCGTCCTCGCGCCTGGAGGTCATCGGCTCCGAGCGCGACCCGGCCGTGTCGGAGGCGTTTTCTGAGGACGACTACCGCCTTGCCATCGACATCCTGCAGCACCACTACAACGTCATCCTCACCGACTGCGGCACGGGACTGATGCACTCCGCGATGGCAGGCGTGCTCGACCTGGCCAACACGCTGGTGCTGGTGACTTCGCCGGCGCTGGACGGGGCGCAGTCGGCGTCGGCCACCCTGGACTGGCTGAATCTGCACGGCTACGACCAGCTTGCCGCCAACGCCGTGGTGGTCATATCCGCGTCCGCGCCGGGCAAGCCGACCATCGATATGGCCAAGGTCGCCGACCACTTCGCCTCCCGCACCCGCGCGGTGCACACCATCCCGTACGACCGCCATCTCGCCGAAGGTGCCGTCGTGGACCTGGAGCGCGTCGCGCCGGCGACGTTGAAGGCCTACCAGCACCTTGCGGCCACGGTTGCCGCGGACTTCGGCTCCTGGCACCGCCACGCCGCCCACTGACGTGGTGGCTATTTTCTGCTCCGACACTTCCCGGCGGAATCTGTCAGACAGCCCCCAAACGCCCAGGTCGGCATAAACGGCTGGCGGAATCTGTCAGGAACCACACAGCCGCGCTAGTCTTGCCCGCATGCGCGTCGCCATGATTTCAATGCACACCTCCCCGCTCGAGCAGCCGGGGACCGGCGACGCGGGCGGCATGAACGTCTACGTCCACAACACCGCCACCCAGCTGGCCCGCAAGGGGGTGGCGGTGGATGTGTTCACCCGCGCGACCCGTCCCAGCCAGGGCGAGGTGGTGGAGGTGGAGCCCGGATACCGGGTTGTCAACGTCGTGGCCGGGCCCTACGAGGGGCTGGAGAAGGACGACCTGCCCACCCAGCTCGCCGCGTTTTCCGGCGGGGTGGTGCAGTTCGTCCGCGCGAACAACCTGGACTACGACCTCATCCATTCCCACTACTGGCTGTCCGGCCAGGTGGGGTGGCTCTTGGCGGACCTGGCCGGTATCCCGCTGGTGCACACCGGGCATACCTGGGCGGCGGTGAAAAACGCCTACGCCACAGACGCTTCAGAGTCGGAGGCGCGCCGCATCTGCGAGCAGCAGTTGGTGGACAACGCTGAGGTCCTGGTGGTCAACACCGACGACGAGACCAACGAGCTGGCGCGCTTCTACGACGTGGATCCGGCCAAGATTTCCGTGGTCAGCCCCGGCGCAGACACGGAGCTGTACACGCCGGGCACGAACCGCAACACGGAACTGGCTCGGCGCCACCTGGGTATTCCGCTGCATGCGAAGGTGGTGGCGTTTGTGGGCCGGCTGCAGGATTTCAAGGGTCCGCAGGTGCTGATTCGGGCGATGGGGGAGGTGGTGCGCCGCGGCCGCGTGGATGGCCCGTTGCGCGTGATCATCTGCGGCGGCGCGTCCGGTGCGGGTTCGTCGGTGGAGCGCTACCGCGAGCTCGCGGCGTCGGAAGGCATTGGCGGCTGCACCCGTTTCCTCGGGCCGCGGCCGCCGGAGGAGCTGGTGAGCATCTACCAGGCCGCGGACATCGTGGCGGTGCCCAGCTACAACGAGAGTTTCGGGCTCGTGGCGGTGGAGGCGCAGGCGACGGGCACCCCGGTTGTCGCGGCGCGCGTCGGCGGCCTGCCGCTCGCGGTCGCGGACGGTGAGACGGGCTTGCTGGTCGACGGCCACGGCCACGAGGACTGGGCAAAGGCCTTGGAGCAGTTGCTTATCGACGATCCCACGCGCATCCACATGGGCGAACAAGCCGTCGCCCACGCGAAAGCGTTCAGCTGGTCCGCTTCGGCAAGCAAACTGATAGAGGTCTACACCGACACTTTGAACGGCTACGTCCCGGGCGTGGCCGCCCGGGACGCGGGCGGAATGTAGGGGCCGCGCCTAGAGGCGCTTGCCGATCTCCTCGCCGATGGATGCCCCGCCCCAGTAGCCGATGCGGTCGGAGTGGTGGCTGATGGCGCGGTCGATTTCCGCCGGGTCGAACTGGCCCTGCGAAGCCTTCTGCGCCAGACCGGCGGCCTCTTGCTTGGCGTTGTCGACGGCTTTGCGCAGCTCCTCGCGAGGCACCGGCGGCTTGAGGTTGGGGTTGAGGCGCTCGATCTCGGCGGAGACGCGTTCCTCCTCTTCACCGGAGGTGGTGAAGTTCTCGCGCGGCGCGGTGGAGTCGGTGGGGGTGAACACTTCGTTGACCTGGCCGTCGGGGATGCCGTAGGCGTCCTCGATAATGCGGTCCACCGGCTGCGCCTTGCCGAGTGGCCCGAGCGTCATGGAGGACACGCCGATGGCGGCGCCGTCTCGCGGGTCGTAGTTGATGCCGCCGGAGTCGCCCTGCACGTAGTTCAGCCCCCAGCTGTAGATGCCGTTTCTGGTGCGGCCGATCTGCTTGGCGCAGGTGCGGCCCGTGGTGGCGCCGTCCTTGCAGATGGGCTGGCCGAAGTTGTCGACCGAGACCTCGCCCGGGGCGAGCGTGCGGAAGTCGCGCACATGCGTGATCTTCACCGGTTCGCCCTGCACGCCGCCGTTGAAGTCGCGGGAGTGGGACAGGCCGGTTTCGGTCACGCCGTCGTCGATGCGCACCACGCCCCAGTCGGCAGTGCGGATGGACTGCATCGGGTCGCTCAGGTTCATGGCTTCCGGGGTGACGTGGTTGGACGCCACGCGCTCGCCGAAGCGCTTGTACTCGGTGCCCACGGGGGCGTAGAACTCGTTTTTCACCTCTGGGAAGCCTGGCATGGTGTTCACGCAATGGGAGACAGTGAGCATCACGCGCTGCGGCTCCTTGCCAGGCAGGTGCAGGGTGCCGTTGGGGCCCTGGGAGCAGGTGCTGATCCAGGCGTCGCGCGGCATGGTCGCCTTCTCGCCGGTGGGCAGGTCGATCGTCTTAGGCGGGTCCTGCGGCATCCCTCTCATTGGCGCGCCGGGTGCCACGAGCGCGGGTTCGGCCTCCGCCGGCGCGGGGAGGGCCTGAAGTGCGAGCAGGCTGGCTGCTGCAAGTGCTGTTGCTGGTGTTCGAAGACTGAATCGCATGAGAATTACCTTAACGTGCAGACTTGATCTTTGCGTCCAGTGCGAACCCGCCCCAAAAGGCGATGTCGTTGCCATGCTTCTCGACGAGCCGCTGGACCTCACCAGCATCCACCCCGCCATGCAGCGCTTGACGCGCGGTTTCGTGGGCGGCCTGGCTTGCTTCGTCGACGGCGCGGCGCAGCTCCGCTTCCGGGTTCGGCGGAACGAAATCGGGGTTGAGCTCCCATGTGGCCTGGTCGATGCGCTCGCGTTCCGCGCCGGTGGTGGTGAATTCTGCGCGCGGGGCAGGGTCTGCGATTTTGAATGCCTGGTTGACCTGGCCGTCGGGGATGCCGTATGCGCTCTCAATCGCGCGGTCCGCGGCCTGGGAGCCGAACAGCGGCCCAATCCCGCCATTAGTGGTGCCGATGACGGCGCCGTCGCGCGGGTCGAAGTTCACCCCGCCGGAATCGCCTATCTCTACGGCAACACCGATGCTGTAGATGGTGTTGCGGCTGCGGGCGATCTGCCTGCCGCAGGACCGTCCAGTGGTGGCGCCGTCCTTGCAGATCGGCTGGCCGAAGTTGTCCACCGAGTACTCGCCGGGGCGAAGCGTGCGATAGTCGCGGATGCCGGTGAGCTGCACCGGATCACCCGCAGAACCGCCGGCGACGTCGCGGGAGTGGGAGAGGTTTGTGGCGGTGACCGTGTCGTCGATAAGCACGAACGCCCAGTCGGGTTCCGTGAGCGCGGCGGGCAGATCGGCGGGCGAGCGGGTTTCAGTGGTGGGCCCGCTATTCGGGCCGCGGGTGCCGATGCGGGTGTAGCCGTCGCCGATCGGCACGGTGATTGTCGTGGACGGCTCTGGCAGGCCAGGGATCTGGTTCACACAATGCGAGGCCGTGAGCATCACGCGTTGCGGGCCCGTCGGGGTGGCAACGGTGCCGGTCGGGCCCTGCGAACAGGTCACGGTGTAGCGCTCCGGGGGGACGAAGACCTGTGCTCCCCACGGTGTGGCCGCCTGCGCGGGCGGGTTGACGGCGGGGACGCGGTAGGGCGCGCCGGGCGCGGCGTGCGCAGGCTCCGCGGCGTGCGCTTGGGGCACTGTGGGGGACACTGCGGGGGTGGCAAAGGGCGCCGCCAGGCACAACAACAGTGCTCCGGCAGCGAGAGACGCAGGGGTTCGCATACCTCTAGTGTAAGTCCGCAGCGCCGGTGTTTCAGGTGGTCAGCTGTGTGATTTAGCGCAGGAACGCGTCGACGGCGCCGCGCACATCGCCCGCGTGCTGCTGCGCCGCCGCGCCTGCGCGACCGGCGAGGTCCTGCGCCGCTGCGACCGGATCGGCGGCCTGGGGGAGCTGCGCGGCCTCCGCGCTGAACCGCGCCGCGTCCGCCTGCGCGCCCATGACGGCGCGGTCGAGCAACTCGCGTGGCTGGGGGCCGTCGACAAGCTGGGGCGCCTGAGGAGAGGACTGCGCAACTTCCTCGTACAACGGCGCGAAGTCGGCGCGCTGCGCGTCGCCTGCCGGGGTGAACGCCTCGTTGACCTGGCCGTCGGGGATGCCGTAGGCGTCCTCCAGAGCCCTATCAACTTGCTGCGAATTCCCCAGCGGCCCGAGGCCGACGATGCTCAGCCCCACAGCCTCGCCGGTGCGCGGGTCATAGTTGATGCCGCCCGAATCGCCCGATTCGTAGCCCACGCCGAAGTGCCACACGAAGTTCTGGGTGCGAAACATCTGCACGCCGCAGGAGCGGCCGGTGCGCATGCCGTCCTTGCAAATGGGTTGGCCGGCATTGTCGAAGCTGATCAGCTCGTCTCCGCGCAGGTTGCGGTAGTCCTTCACCCCCGTGATCGCCACCGGCGCGGACGGGCCGCGACCCTGCTGATCCACCGACGACGACACGCCCGAAGCCTCCACACCGGGAGCGAGGTGCACCGTCGTCCAGTCGGGCTCGTCGATGATGCGGTAGAAGTCCATCAACTCTCCGTTGCCGAGTTCAAACGGGGTGCGTTGCTTATCCACGTCACCCACCCGCGGGTACTCCACCTTCCCGTGTTCGCGCACCGGTGCGAACACGACAGGGCGGACAGTTTTGCCCTTGACTTCGAAACAGTGCGCCGCGGTGACCATGATCTGCTTCGTTTGCCCGTCCGGGGTGCGGACGGTGCCAGCCGGGCCCTGGCTGCATCGCGCGCTGTGGGCGAAGGAGTCGGAGTCGTCGTTGAGCATGGCGATCGGTGCGCCGGGGGCGGCGAGTGCGGGGGCTGCTGCGGCGGCGCTTGGGGCGCCGAGGGTGGCGCAGGCAGCTGCGAGGGCTGCTGCGAGGGCTGCTGTGAGGCGTGATTTCAACATGTCTTCAAACTTTAAACCCCTGCCCGTCCTCTGCCCGGCACACCCTTCCGGTTGCGGATCCAGCTACTCGGCTCCCGCGCGGCAGAGATTCCGCAACTGCCCGGCAAACCGCCGACAGTTGTCCCCATCCGTGGCATGCTTGAAGGTATGGGTAACGGAAAGCTGATTCTCGTTCGCCACGGGCAGAGCGAGTGGAACAAATCGAACCAGTTCACCGGCTGGGTGGACGTGGACCTCACCGAGCAGGGCGAGGCCGAGGCTGTCAACGCCGGCAAGCTCATGGTTGAAAAAGGTGTCCTCCCGGACATCCTGTTCACCTCGCTGCTGCGCCGCGCGATCCGCACCGCGAACATCACGCTGAACGCGGCGGACCGCCACTGGATCCCGGTGGAGCGCAACTGGCGTCTCAACGAGCGCCACTACGGCAAGCTGCAGGGCCTGAACAAAGCGGAGATCCGCGACGAGTTCGGCGAGGAGCAGTTCATGGAGTGGCGCCGCTCCTACGACACCCCGCCGCCGAAAATCGACACGGACAACGAGTACGCGCAGACCAATGATCCGCGCTACGCATTCCTGCCGGAGGTGCCGCGCACCGAGTGCCTGAAGGACGTGGTGGAGCGCTTCCTGCCGTACTACATCGACGTCATCGCGCCGCACGCCATGGCTGGCAAGAACGTCATGGTCGCAGCGCACGGCAACTCGCTGCGTGCGCTGGTGAAGTACCTGGACAACATCTCCGACGAGGACATCGCAGGGTTGAACATCCCCACCGGCATGCCGCTGGTCTACGAGATTGACGAAAACGGCAAGGTGCTCAACCCCGGCGGCACCTACCTGGACCCGGAGGCCGCCGAGGCCGGCGCCGCTGCTGTGGCGAACCAGGGGCAGAAGTAGCACACTGTCCCCGTGACGCCGATTCTCGCTTTTCTCATCGGCGCTGCGCTGACCGTGCCCGCTGTGCTGCTCGGCCAGTGGGCGCTTCGCTGGCGCGCCCGAAACCGGGCTGACGATGGCGCACAGGACGATACCGTCGCCGCGGTCAGCCAGGTGCTGCACCTAGTCACCCAGGGTTCGCCCACCGGTATCGCGGTGATCAACCGTAGCGGCAACGTGATGCTGTCCAACGCGCGGGCCCACGACATGTCCATCGTGCACGACGGCAGCGTCAACCCCCGCGTGTTAGAGGCGGCGAAGGAGGCACTTGAGCAGCAGGAAGAGCATGTCCTCGACCTGGATCTGCCGCAGCGCACCACCGGCAGCCGCATCCGGAACGTGCGCGCGCTGGTCGCGCCGCTGACGTTGACGGACAACTCGTACGCCATTGTGTACGGCTCGGACGAGTCTGAAAACGTGCGCATGGAAAATGCGCGCCGCGACTTCGTGGCCAACGTTTCTCACGAGTTGAAGACCCCGGTGGGCGGCATGGCGCTTCTCGCGGAAGCGCTGCTGCAGGACCCCACGGACCCGGAGATGGTGGAGTACTTCGGCAACAAACTGCAGAAGGAAGCTCACCGCATGGGGGAGATGATCACGGATCTGATTTCCCTTTCCAAGCTCCAGGGCGCGGAGGCGTTGCCGGATATGGCGCCGGTGCGGGTGGACGACATCGTGGACGACGCGGTGGCGCGCAACCTGGTCGCCGCCGAGAACCACGGCATTGAGCTCACCCGCGGCCAGCGTCTTGGCCTGCGGGTGATGGGGGAGCGGGCCATGCTTACTGTCGCGTTGTCGAACCTGATCACCAACGCGATCAACTATTCGCCGAGCGGGCAACCGGTGAGCGTGACGCAGAAGCTGGTGCGCGACAACGTGGTGTTGATCAGAGTCACGGACCGGGGAATCGGTATTGCGCCGGAGGATCAGAAGCGCGTGTTTGAGCGGTTCTACAGGGTGGACAAGGCGCGCTCGCGCTCCACGGGCGGCACGGGACTGGGGTTAGCCATCGTGAAGCACGTGGTGGCCAACCATGGCGGTACCATTACATTGTGGTCGAGGCCTGGGACGGGCTCAACGTTCACCATCGAGCTGCCCCTGTACGACCCCGAGGCCGCTGGCGGAACAGGAACAGAAAAGGAAGAGTGAAGTGACAACCATTCTTATCGTTGAAGACGAGGAATCGCTGTCGGATCCTTTGGCCTACCTGCTGCGCAAGGAAGGTTTCGAGGCCGTCGTGGCCGCCGACGGGCAGGAGGGGCTAGACCTGTTCGCCTCCCAGGACATCGATTTGGTGCTGCTGGATCTGATGCTGCCGGGCATGAGCGGCACTGACGTGTGCAAGAAGCTGCGTGCGGAGTCGTCTGTGCCGATCATCATGGTCACCGCCCGCGACAGCGAGATCGACAAGGTTGTCGGCTTGGAGCTGGGCGCGGACGATTACGTGACTAAGCCGTACTCCACGCGCGAGCTCGTCGCCCGCATTCGTGCGGTGCTGCGCCGCGGACCCGAGACCGAGGTGGTGGAGGAGGTCGACGACCAGCTGCTGCAGGGCGGCCGCGTGACCATGGACGTGGAGCGCCACACGGTGCTTGTGGACGGCCAGCCGGTGCCCATGCCGCTCAAAGAGTTCGATCTTCTGGAGTACCTGCTGCGCAACGCTGGCCGTGTGCTCACCCGCGGCCAGCTGATCGACCGTATCTGGGGCGCCGATTACGTCGGCGACACTAAAACCTTGGACGTGCACGTAAAGCGCCTGCGCACCAAGATCGAGGCGGAGCCCTCGCGCCCCACCCAACTCGTCACCGTCCGCGGCCTCGGCTACAAGTTCGAGGCGTAAGCGCGCAAGCGCGCGGTTATGAGTGCGCGGCTTGGGTTGCGGGGTGGGTGGCCCGGAGGTCGTCGCTAAGCTGGGCGCGCTTTTCGCAATGCTTCGCGACGACACCGTACGGCTTTTCCCCGATCAAGGCGATGAGCTCGTCTTTCATGGACTGCCAGATGGGCGTGCCGCCAGAGTGGCAGGCGGGCGCGGAGGTGCACCACCAGTCGAAGTCCTCTCCACCGCCGCCCCACTGACGGCGGTGGTACTCGCCGATGGTGGTGCGAAGAATCTCTTGGCCGTCTGAGCGCTCCTCCCACGCGTCCTCGCGGGAAAACGGCACCTGCCAACACACCTCCGGCTTCGTGCCCACGATGTTGCGTCCTTCAGCCATCGCGAACTGGTGGAACGCGCAGCCTGCGCCGGTGGGGTGGCCGGGGCGGTTGGCGAAGATGCAGGCGCCGTCGACGACCTTGGTCTTGATGTGGGGGTCGGCCTCCTCGTCGTCGGGATCGGGCTCCATGGCATCTTCCTCTTCATCCCACTCCAGCCACGGCTCGAGCCAGGTCGGGTCGTTGGCGGCGAAGTAGGCGTCCGTCTCAGCTGGGCGCAGCTGCCAGTACTTCGCCGGCATTTCCTTGACGGCGTTGTAGACGGTGTCGCGGTCTTCCTCGTCGGCGATGTAGGCGCCGTGGATGCAGCAGCCGACAGCCGGGTTGGATTCGTCGATGCCGTGGCACTCGGGCGTGCCGAAGCGGCAGGACCAGGTCGCTTCCGCCCAGGTCAGATCGATGGAGAAGATGTGGTTTGGATCATCCGGGTGGACGAATTCGAACCACTCGCGGGGGAAATCGGGGCGGGTTTCGCGCCCCGCCAGGATGGAGCGGCCGGCCGGCGAGTCCGCGGGGAAGCCGAGAAAAACGGGTTTCGGGGCTGGTTGATTCACACCTGGACACGGTAGACCCGTTACCCTGGGGTGGTGCGATTAGGTGTATTAGATGTCGGCAGCAACACGATCCATCTCGTGGCGGTCGACGCGTACAGCGGTAGCCGCCCGACGCCGATGAGCGATTGGAAGCAGCCGCTGCGTCTCGTTGAGCTGCTGGACAAAAAGGGCAATATCGAGGACAAGGGCGTAGCCAAGCTTGTCGACGCTGTCCAGGAGGCATCCGACCTCGCGGACAACCTCAAGTGCGAGGAGCTCGTGGCATTCGCCACCTCGGCGGTGCGTTCGGCCACCAACTCCCAGGACGTGCTCAAGCGCGTGGAGAAGAAGACCGGCGTGAAGCTGAACATCCTCTCCGGAGAGGAGGAGGCGCGCCTGACGTTTCTGGCGGCGCGCCGCTGGCACGGCTGGTCCGCCGGCCGCATCACCAACTTCGACATCGGCGGCGGCTCGCTGGAGATCTCCACGGGCACCGAAGAGATGCCGGATCTGGCCGTGTCCCTGGACTTGGGCGCGGGGCGTTTGACCCACGAGTGGTTCGACACCGACCCGCCGGAGCGCAAAAAGATCAACATGCTGCGCGACTACATCGACGCCGAGCTCGCCGGGCCTGCCGAGCAGTTCAAGGCGATGGGGGAGACCGGCCTGGCCGTGGGCACGTCTAAGACCTTCCGCTCCCTGGCGCGCCTCACCGGCGCTGCGCCGTCGTCCGCCGGCCCATTCGTGCAGCGCACGCTTACCGCCCCGGGTCTGCGCCAGCTCATCGCGTTCATTTCCCGCATGACGGCGGCGGACCGCGCGGAGCTCGAGGGCATCAACTCGGACCGCTCCCACCAGATCGTCGCTGGTGCGTTGGTGGCGGAAGCTGCGATGCGTGCGTTGAATGTTGATAAGTTGGAGATCTGCCCGTGGGCTTTGCGCGAGGGCGTGATTCTCAAGCGCATCGACAAGGGGTCTTTGGACGCTGAGCAGGAAGCTAATAAAGGAGACGACAACTAATGGCCGACAAACAGCTCACTGTTGCCGAGCTCCTCGCGCGCGCCGAAAAGGAAAACCCGTCCGGCCCGCGCCGCCCGCGCCGCCGCCGCAGCCTCGAGGACGGCGGTGTCTCCGTCGCCGAACTGACCGACTCGTTCAAGAAGGTCGATGCCAAGCCGGCTGAGGTGAAGCACTCCAGCGTGCCTATCGACGCACCTTCGGATACCCCCAAAAAGACCCCCACCCAGGCGCCGAAGCCAGAGCCGACGCCGGTAGAGAAAACACCGGCCGCCCCGGAGCCGGCAAAGCCGAAGCCGAAGCAGGCAGACAAGCCTGCCCCGGCCGCGTCCGTGAAGCTGCGCCCTGCAGACAAACCCGCCTCGAAGCCAGCCGAGAAACCGGCAGAGAAACCAGCCGCGCAGACTCCGAAGCCGGCACCCGCGGGGTCCTCGGTCACGAAGATCCAGCCGGCCACCGACGACACGACCGTGCTGCGCAAGGTCGAGGGCAAGGTCGAGGGCACGGCTGACGGAAAGGTCGAGGGCAAGGCGGAGCCCGTCGTCAAGCAGAAGTTCTCGCAGCCGGACGACACCGGCGAGATCCGCACGGTAGATACGCCGGAGCCGCAGCAGCGAGCGGACGTAGAACCCCTCGACGCCCCTGAGTACGACACCGAATACGAAGTCGAAGAGGCCGCAGTCAACCCGATCCTGCTGGTCCTGCTGGTGTTTGCCGGCGTGTTGTTGGGGGTGCTGGGCTTCCTGGCATTCAAGTGGCTGTGGGCCAACACGATGGCGATTGTGGCGGTGCTCGTTGGCGTCGGTGTGGTTGCCGCGGTGGTCGCCGCCGTCGGCGCGATGGCTAGCGGCCGCGACAAGGTCACCATGATCATCGCCGGCCTGGCCGCCGCGGTGGTGGCCTTCGGCCCGGCACTGCTGTAAAAACCTCCAAACGACCTTTTTCAGGAGCGACATGGAACGCATCGCCGTAATTGGTGCAGGCAATATCGGCGAGGCCTTCATCTCGGGTCTCGTTGCTAATGGGGTGGAGCCGGGCTCCATCACAGCGACAAACAGGTCCTCGTCGCGCAGTGCCGAGCTGGCCGAGCGCTACGGCGTGCGCACCACTTCCGACAACCGCGACGCCGTGCGCGACGCAGACGTGGCGCTGCTGTGCGTCAAGCCCGCGCAGATCTTGGACGTCATCGCGGAGGTGGGCGAGGAGCTGACAAACTCGGACTCGTCTACTGTGCTGGTCTCTATGGCAGCGGGCGTGACTATCGCCGCGATGGAAGACGCCGTGTCCGCCGCCGGTACCCCGATTGTGCGCGTGATGCCGAACACGCCGATGCTGGTGGGCAAAGGCGTCCTCGCTGCCGCTTGCGGGCGGTTTGTCGGCGAGGAACAGCGCGATGCTGTGGTGGAGCTGTTGTCCGCCGCGGGCCAGGTTGTCCAGGTTGCCGAATCGCAGATCGATGCGGTGACCGCCATCTCGGGATCGGGCCCGGCGTACTTCTTCCTGGTGGCCGAGGCGCTGGTGGATGCGGGCGTGTCCCTCGGCCTGTCGCGCGACCTGGCCGAGCAGCTGGCCTGCGCCACCGCCGCCGGTGCCGGCGCAATGCTCGAGGGCGAGGACAGCCCCGTGCAGCTGCGGGCGAACGTCTCCTCACCGGCCGGCACCACGGTGCGCGCGATCCGTGAACTGGAGGAGTCCGGCATGCGTGGCGCGTTCTACCGGGCCACCGAGATCTGCGCGGAGCGTTCGGCCGAGCTGGGCAAGTAGCCCAAATCCCACTATTCACACCCGTTTCTGTGGGTTCACTGCCTGCACTTTGAAAATTTTCTTCCACTTAAGTCGCACTCGACGCTGGTTTCACGTTAGGGTGGTTCAAGCACGTGCGTGTTCGTCCTGCGGGAGGGGAAGCCTGCAGCGCGTTTGCGTGCCGAGAGGTATGAATTAAGTGGTTAACGAAGATAAAGGAAAGTTCCTGACGGTCGCCGAGGTCGCGGAGATCATGCGCGTATCCAAGATGACCGTTTACCGCCTCGTCCACTCCGGCGAGCTGCCCGCCGTCCGTGTGGGCCGCTCCTTCCGCGTGAACGAGACGGCAGTGAACGAGTACCTGGAGTCCTCCGTCTACGACGTGGGATAGTCCAAGGTCTCGTTTACAGGGCCCCGAGAAAACACCCGCCGCACCGGTTTTCACGGTGCGGCGGGTGTTTTGGCACTGAAAAGGCCTGCCGGTATGCTTTGAACGATCAGGTCGGCCACCCCCTGTGGGAGTGTGCACCTCCCGCGAGCCGCGGAAGCGGTTGCGCCGGCCGCGTACGTACGCACTTTGAACAGAAAAGAGGTAGCCCAATGGGTTCAGTGATTAAGAAGCGCCGCAAGCGCATGTCCAAGAAGAAGCACCGCAAGATGCTCCGCCGCACTCGCGTGCAGCGTCGTAAGCTCGGCAAGTAAGCCGCGAGCTTTACCCGCCCCATCGAGGGCGGGTTTTTCATTTCCGCGGGGAGGATGCTTACCCTCAGATGCTTACTCCTCGACGAACCATCGGCCCCACCCCGCAACAGTCCCCAGAAATAAGCATCCTGGGGTAAGCATCTAGCACCCAGTGCCCTGACCCGGACCGCCCCTACCGGCGGCGGCGCCACCACCACAGGCCCGCGGCAGCCAGCACGGCCGGGACCGCGCCGGCGCGCACCACCCTGCGCATGGAGCGGTAGTCGCGCACCGCCCAGCCCTGGGCCTTGGCATGCTTGCGCAGCGCACGGTCCGGGTTGACCGCCACGGGGGAGCCGACCATGTTCAGCATGGGCAGGTCGTTGATGCTGTCGGAGTAGGCGGTGCACTTGGACAGGTCCAGCTGCTGCAGCGCAGCCAGGGCCGCCACGGCGTGCTTCTTGCCGGGGCCGTGCAGGATGTCGCCGACCAGGCGGCCGGTGAACTTGCCGTCTTCCTCTTCCGCCACGGTGCCCAGCGCCCCGGTGAAACCGAGTGTTTCGGCCAGTGCCTGGCCGATCTGCACCGGGGTGGCGGAGACTAGCCACACCTGCTGGCCGGCGGCGAGGTGCATGGAGGCCAGCTCGATGGTGTCGGCGTAGGACTTTTGTAGCATCCGGTTGTCCACAATCTCCCGGCAGGCCTGCTTGAGCTCCTCGACGCTTTTGTCCTTCACAATAGCCAGGGCTTGCTCGCGGCCCTCGGCGATGTCGTCGGCGTTTTCGGAGCCGGAGACGCGGTAGCGGATCTGCTTGCGCAGGGCGGGCGCCAGCTCGGACAGGGTGATGAAGCGTTTCTTAAACAGCCCCTGGGCAAGCA
Organism: Corynebacterium afermentans subsp. lipophilum; assembly: GCF_030408375.1. Taxonomy (NCBI): domain Bacteria; kingdom Bacillati; phylum Actinomycetota; class Actinomycetes; order Mycobacteriales; family Corynebacteriaceae; genus Corynebacterium; species Corynebacterium afermentans. The sequence continues at coordinate 259,950 of NZ_CP046530.1, forward strand.
GAATCAGCGAGGAGCCTTGGATGAGCGTGTTGTCCACGTCGAAAAACGCGGCCGCTTCAGTGTCCTGGGGGATTTCCGGGTCGGGCGGGGTGATCTTTTGGCGGCCGGCGGTTTCGAAGGCGCCGCCGACGGAGTCCACGCCGAGCGCAAAGTCGTCGATGTTGATGCCGAAGGTCTCTTCCACCGCGGCGGCTGCGGCGGCGCGACCGGCGGTGCGCTGCGCGTCGTCGTCGAGAGGCGGCATGACGCGCTCTTCGAGGAAGCGGCGCAGGTTGCCCTGGGACTGGGACCACTGCGCGAGGAATTCGCGCTGATCAGACATGAAGCTTCGGGCCCTTTCGGGTGGGGGTGTTAGCGTGTGCAATCGTACAACGCCCTGGCAACAGCACTCACAGGAGGAGCGGGGATGAAAAAGGTGGAGCTGATGGTCCGGTCCACGTGCGGTTCGTGCGAGCGGGTGGCCGGCCAGATCGCCCCTGTGGTGGCAAAGCACGGCGTTCAGCTCGCGCTGGTGGACGTGGACCAAGACCCGGAGCTGGCTGCGGAATACGGCGACCGGGTGCCGGTTGTGGTTATCGACGGCGATGAGTTCGCTTGCTGGGAAGTGGACAACGACGACCTCGACGCGGCGCTGTCCAACTAAAGGTCTATCCTTTAGTGTGATTTTCAACCGGACTGGAGGGTTTTGCGTGAGTGTTCTGCTTGTGGGGATGTCGCACAGGTCCGCGCCTGTGGCCCTGCTGGAGCGGCTCAGCATGGACACGGCGGTCCAGAACGGGGCGGCCGGCGCACTGGTGAAGCAGCCGTCTTTGTCGGAAGCGATGATCATCTCCACGTGCAACCGCCTGGAGGTCTACACCGTCACCAACGCGTTCCACTCGGGAGTCGAGGACGTGCTGCGGGTGCTTGCAGACGTCTCCGGCGTAGACGCCGCCGAGCTGCGCCGCTACCTGTACGTGCGTTACTCGGACGCGGCCGCGGAGCACATCTTCACCGTGGCATCCGGCCTGGATTCAATGGTGGTTGGCGAGCAACAGATCATCGGCCAGGTGCGTTCCGCCTACGTCGACGCCGTGGAGCGGGGCACCGTGGGCCCGAACCTGCACTCGCTGGCCCAGGCGGCGCTGCACACCGGCAAGCGCGTCCACACCGAAACGGGCATCGACGACTCGGGCGCGTCCATGGTCACCGTCGCACTCGAGGAGGCGATGGAACTCATGCGTATCGACGACCTCCGGGGCAAAACCGCACTCGTCCTAGGCGCCGGCGCGATGAGCTCGCTTTCCGCCACGCACCTGGGCAAAAAGGGCATTGACAAGCTGGTGCTGGCCAACCGCACCCGCGACCGCGCTGAGCGCCTCGCCGAGCACTCCCGCGAGGCCGGCGTGCCCGCCGACGTGGTGGACTTCGCCGACCGCGCCTCGGTGCTGGACCGCGTGGACCTGGTGGTCTCCGCCACCGCCTCCGACGAGTTCACCATCACCCCGGCCGACATCCCGGGCCCGCTGGTGCTCGCGGATCTGTCGCTGCCGCGCGACATCGACGACGCCGTCGCAGACATCGACGGCGTGCACCTGGTCAACATCGAGTCACTGCACGAGAAGATGCGCGGCAGCGACACCGCGGACTCCCGCGCGTTGCGCCGCGCCGAGGAGATCGTGGCGGAAGAGGTGGACACGTTCGGCTCGGAGCAGCGCGTACGCGAGGTGGCCCCGGCGGTGACCCGTCTGCGTCGCAACGCCGCGGAGATTTCCGGCCAGGAACTACAGCGTCTGCGCACCCGCCTTCCGGAGATGTCCGAGGACGACTTTGATCAGGTCAGCCGCATGGTCAAGCGTGTCGTCGATAAGCTTTTGCATCAGCCGACAGTGAAGATCAAAGAGCTGGCGGCGACGGCGGAGACGGTGAGTGTAGAAGAGGCGGTCACCGAATTGTTCGGGCTGGAAAGCCCCTCCGTGGCGGTGGACGCGCAGAAGCTGCCGCTGCCCGAGGAACTGCACGGCAAGGAGAAGTAGATGTTCAAAATTGGCACACGCGGATCCCACCTGGCCACCACCCAGACCGGGCACGTCCGCGACGCGCTGGGCGAGCACGGCCACGCGGCCGAACTGCAGATCGTGACCACCCCGGGCGACTTGTCCCAAGCGCCTGTGGAGCGCATCGGCATCGGCGTGTTCACCTCCGCGCTGCGCGACGCACTGTTTAACGGCGAGGTGGACATCGCCGTCCACTCGTTCAAGGACCTGCCCACTGCCGACGAGCCGCGCGCCCACATGATCATCCCCACCCGCGAGGACAGCCGCGAAGCGCTCATCGCCCGCGACGGACTGACCCTGGCTGAGCTGCCCGAAGGCTCGCGCGTGGGCACCTCCGCGCCGCGCCGCATCTCCCAGCTCAAGGCGACGCGCCCTGACCTGGACATCCGCCCGCTGCGCGGCAACATCGAGCGCCGCATGAGCTACGTGGAAGACGGCGAGCTGGACGCGATCATCCTGGCCTACGCAGGCCTCGTGCGCGGCGGCTACGGCGACCGCGCCACCGAAGTCTTCGCGCCCGAGGTGTTCATGCCGGCTCCCGCCCAGGGGGCGCTGGCCGTGGAGTGCCGCTCCGACGACGCTGTGGCGCGCGAAGCAATCGACAAGCTTGTCGACGCCGCCGCCACCGCCGAATCCACCGCAGAACGCTCAGTGCTGGCCCGTTTGGAAGCAGGCTGCACCGCGCCGGTCGCAGCCTCGGCCGTATTCGACGGCGCGGGCGTGACCCTGCGCGCGGGCGTGTTTGCACTGGACGGCTCCCGCCAGCTGGTGGAGGAAGCGCAGGGCACCGACCCGGCCGAGCTGGGGCGCGAGGTCGCCGAGGCGCTGCTGGAGCGCGGCGCCGCCGACCTGATCGAGTAGCGCTGGGGGGCAGAGGGGGCGAATCTGCTCGTTCGCGGACCGTCTAGCAGTCCCTCTCGTGCTGCTAGACGATCCGCATGCGCGCGAGGCATTTCTCCAGGTGATATTGGAAATGCTTGTCGGTAGTAGCGTCATCGTCTAGTAGGGGGACCGTGCTGCTAGACGGTCCGGGGGCTGAAGGCCCGGGGGATGTTGGCAGCAGAGGGGGCGCGGGGGCCTGGCGACGTACGCGACGCGGCAGCGCCAAGAAGCACTGGAATGCAGCGCTGGTTTTGTTCTCGGGCTGAAGCATTTTATGGTGGAGATACCATACGTTCGATACCCTCCGTGCAATCGGGTCGGTGGGCCGCTTTCAGGCCGATCAACACCGCGAACCCAGCCGCGCGGGGGCGGTTTATTTGTGCCTAGAAGAGATTTCTCCATGACAGAGCCCACTCACACCCCCCAGCCGGGGAAGGTGATCTTCGTTGGCGCTGGACCGGGCAACCCAGAGTTGCTCACGGTTCGCGCCCGCGAGGTAATGGAATCCAATTCTATCGCCCTCGTGGACCCTGAGGTGTCAGCGGGGGTCCGAAGCGTCGTCGGGTCGGCGCTGCCAGTGCCGAAAGCCAAGATGGACGCGGCGAACGAGCGATACGAGCAGATGTGCGCCGAGGCGAAAGCGGCCGGTGCGAGGCGTAAACCGCCCCGCCCCGAGGACCCGACTGCTGCGGAGCTGCAGGAGGTTGGGCTGGACGGCGGCGTGATCGTCGAGAAGCTGAAGCTCGCGCTGAAAGAAGCCGCGGACATTGTGGAACGCGGCGAGGCTGGCGACGGCGACGTGATCCGCCTGGTGTCCGGCAACCCGCTGACGCGCGACTCCGTGATGGAGGAGATCTCCGCGGTCGCGGCCGAGGGCATGGAGTTCCAGGTCGTGCCGGGGATGTCGCTGCCGTCGACGGTGCCGTCGTTCGCCGGTATCGCGCTGGGCTCGACCTACACGGAAGCCGACTTGAACAACGGCGACGTGGACTGGGACCAGCTCGCCGCCGCGCCGCAGCCGCTGGTGCTGCAGGCGAACCAGGAGCACCTGGCGGATATGGTGGAGCAGCTCACGCAGCGGGGCTTCCAGGCGTCCACGCCGGTGACGGTGACCACGCGCGGCACCACCCGCCTGCAGCGCACGTTCGACGCGACGCTGGGCACCGTGGGCAAGCTCGACGCCGAGCTGGAGGGGCCGCTGGTGGTCACCCTCGGCACCGCGGCGGACGACCGCTCGAAGTACTCGTGGTGGGAAAACCGTCCGCTGTACGGCTGGCGCGTGCTCGTGCCACGTGCGAAGTCCCAGGCGGGGCCGATGAACGCCCGCCTGTCGCAGCACGGTGCGATTCCGCAGTCCGTGCCCACGATCTCGCTGGAGCCGCCGCGCAACCCCGCGCAGATGGACCGCGCGATCAAGGGCATCGTGGAGGGCCGCTACCAGTGGATCCTGTTCACCTCGGTCAACGCCGTCGACGCGGTGTGGTCGAAGTTTGAGGAGCTGGGCTTGGATGCCCGCTCGTTCGCCGGCGTGCACTTGGGCGCGGTGGGGCAGAAGACCGCCGACGCGCTGATCGCCCGCGGCATGCAGCCGGAGCTTCTGCCGCACCGCACGAAGCAGAATGCGGCCGGACTGGCGGAGGCGTTCCCGGAGTACGTCGAGGACATCGACCCGGTCTCGCGCGTGCTGCTGCCGCGCGCGGACCTCGGCTCCGACGTGTTGGTGGACGGCCTGCGGGAAAAGGGCTGGGAGGTCGACGACGTGGTCGCCTACCGCACCGTGCGCGCCGCCCCGCCGCCGCCGGAAACCCGCGACATGATCAAGACCGGCGGCTTCGACGCCGTGTGCTTCACATCCCCGTCGACGGTAAAGAACCTCGTGGGTATTGCGGGCAAGCCTCACTCGCGCACGATCATCGCCTGCATCGGCCCGGTCACCGAGGCGGAGGCGCGGGAGCAAGGCTTGCGTGTCGACGTCGTCCCGGAGGTCGCCGACATCCCCAACCTCGTCGACGCCCTGGCGGAGCACGTGGCGGGTCTGCGTGCGTCGGGGCAGTTGCCGCCGCCGCGCAAGAAGCGTCGGAAGGCAGCGAAGGCTGACAAGAGCACCGGCGGGGATACCGCGGCCGCGGCTGGCTAACAATGCGCCAGCTGGGTCGTGTCGGGTGCGCGTTCTAAGATGTGGCGCATGGCTGATTACGACTTGACTCGACGCCCCCGCCGCTTGCGGCAAACCCCCGCTATCCGTGAGTTTGTCACGGAAACGCGACTGCACCCGGCAGACTTCATCCTTCCGCTGTTCATCGCCGACGGCATCGACGCCCCGCGGGAGATTCCGTCCATGCCGGGCGTGTACCAGCACACCCCGGAATCGCTGGTTGAGATCTGCCGCGAGGCACTCGACGCCGGCGTGAAGTGCGTGGACCTGTTCGGCGTGCCGCGTGATGAGGACAAGGACGCCACCGGTTCCGTTGCGGTTGCCGACGACGGCGTGCTCAACCGCGCGATTGCGCTGCTGCGTAAGGAGTTCGGCGACGAACTGATCATCATGGCGGACACCTGCCTGGACGAGTTCACTGACCACGGCCACTGCGGCGTGCTCACCACCGACGCGCACGGCAGGGAGGTGGTGGACAACGACCCCACCGTGGAGATCTACTGCGAGATGGCGGTGGCCCAGGCGCGCGCGGGCGCGCACATCGTCAGCCCGTCCGGCATGATGGACGGCCAGATTGAGCAAATTCGCAAGGCGCTTGACGACGCGGGCTTTGCCGACGTTGCCATCATGGCCTACTCCGCGAAGTACGCCTCCAAGTTCTTCGGGCCGTTCCGCGACGCGGTCGGCTCCTCGCTGAAGGGCGACCGCCGCACCTACCAGCAGGACCCAGCGAACGTGCGCGAGTCGCTGCTGGAGACGGAGCTGGACATCGCCGAGGGCGCGGACTTTGTCATGGTCAAGCCCGCGCTGCCGTACCTGGACGTGCTGGCCAAGATCGCGGAAATGTCCCCGGTGCCGGTGGCCGCCTACCAAGTCTCCGGCGAGTACGCCATGCTCAACGCCGCCGGTCAGAACGGCTGGATCGACTATGAAGAGACGATGATGGAAGCGTTGGTATCCATCAAGCGCGCCGGCGCAGACCAGATTTTCTCCTACTACGCCATCGAGGCAGCAAAGAGGCTCAATGGTTAGCTTGCCGCCAATGACTCCGGGGTCGCCGAGCAGGGTGGGACCGGAGGCCGTCGAGAAGCACAAGGGCTCCGTGCCAGAAGCTGTGCGCTACATGCTCGCGGCCTGGACCGTGATGATCGGCGGGGAACTGCTGCACCAGATTTTTGCTGTGGCGGCGAGTGTGATCGACCCGTCCGCGCTGCGTGAGGTGGCCAAGGAACGCGCCAAAAACAGCGACGGCGAGGTCTCCGAGGCGCTGATGAACGCCAGCGTGTACGGCTCCATCTTCATCATGGCGCTGTTGCAACTCGGTGTGATCCTGCTGTTCGTCTTCGCGCTGCGGGCGGTGCAAAAACAGGCGAAGTGGGCGGAAAACGCCCGTCGGCTGCTGCAGATCTTCTCCGTGTTTTTCGCACTGCGCATGCTCACGCTGTTCATGATGGTCCCGGCCTCCACCACGGTGCCGACGGCGATGTTCGGTATCGACGGCGTTATCCAGATCGTCCTTGGTGTTGCGGGCGTGATGGGCGTGATCTATTCAGTGGATAAGGACTCCGTGGCGTGGACCAAGCCGCCCAAGGACAAAGACAGCGCCACTGCGGAGCCGGCGGAGAAGAAGGAGCACTAAACCGTGGCAGGGATGTTCCCGACGATGGTGTCGGACCCGAACGACAGGAACCGGCGCTTCACCGGCGAGGTCGGCCAGACGTGGCCGAAACCGCTGAAGATCGGCTACTACCTGTGCCTTCTTGCGGCGCTGCTGATGTTCGTCATCGCGTTTCTCACTATGGCAAAAGGGGTGCCGGACCGGCTGCCGGATTTGTGGATGATCGAAGGCGCCGACGAGGAGCTCTACGATACTTTCGCACGGAACCAGCGGATCTACACCTGGGGCAGCATCATCCTCGGCTCCCTCATCACATCGTGCTGTGCCTATTTGCCACAAGGCTCGAAAGTCGCACGCCGCTGGCTGGCCGGGTTCATCGGCCTGGCGGTGTTTTTGCAGCTGGCCAGCTTCTTCGTCGGCGTGGCGGGGCTGGCATCCGTCGTCGTGGTTGTCGTTCTGGTTTTCGCTCTGTTTTTCGTGTTCCGCCCGGCCGCCAACGCGTTTGTGGATAAGCGCAGCGGGGACGTGTGGGAAGGGGTGGAATGAGCAAGTACGAGGGCGAGGACCTGGAAAAGCTCAGCACCACCGGGCGCGAAGGCGCCAAGTTGGCCCAGCTGAGCGGAGAGGAGCTCGACGAATACATCGAGGCCGCCCGCGACGCAGCCAGGGAAGCCGGGGTCGACCCGGCCACTGCCCGTCGTGACTTGGACGGCGAACTCGTGCGCCCCAATGCTTCCTACGCCTTCGAGCTGCACGGGCTGGAGGACGGCCCGCAGCTGACAGAGATCGAAGACGCCCTCGAATCCCTCGACGGCGTTTCCGCCCGCCTGGTGTACCCCACCCGCATGGCGTGGGTGACGGCGCCGGCGACCATGCCGCTGCCGCAGCTGATCAAGACCATCGAAGAGTTCGGCGTGACAGCCGTGGTCACGGACTCCACCCTGCAGCGCCGCGCCCACGGCCGCTACTGGACGGAACACCCCATGCCGCGGCGCGCCAAACACCACCGGAAAGAAGAAGCGGCGCACCTTTTGGCCCGCGCCCAGGGGTTCGTGCAGAACAAAACCCGCGCGGAACGCCGCAGCGGCGACGTGCTGTTTACCGCCCGCGACCTAGTCACCCCGGGCAGGCTGTGGCTGGCGGTGGTGCTGACCATCCCGGTGCTGCTGCTGACCTACGTGCCTGCCCTCGGGTTCCCGGGGTGGCAGTGGGTGGCGTTCGCGCTGACCACCCCGGTGGCGCTGTGGTGCGCCTCCCCGTTCCACCGCGCGATGGCCGGGGGCGTGCGCCGCGGGCTCTCGGCGCTGGACGGTGCGAGTTCCATCGCCATTTTGGCGTCGTACCTGTGGTCCTTTGCCATGCTGCTGTTTACCGACGCCGGGCGCATCGGTTACCAATCCAGCGGCACCTGGGTGCCGTTAGACATCGGCCGCGGCCCGGAGCTCTACCTGGAAGTCTCCTGCACGGTGACGACGTTGCTGCTGCTCGGACGCTTCTTTTCTATGCGGGTGCGCACCAACCTGTTGGACGAGTTGGAGGCGCGCCGCCCCGGCGCAGAGTCGACCTACGAGGTCACTCACCGCAAGAAGGGCGGCGGCTGCGAGCGGCTCCCAGCGACGGAGATCATGCGTGGCGACGACGTCCGTGTCCGCGCAGGCCAGGTCATCCCCGTCGACGGGGAAGTGGTCGGCGGATCCGGCGCGATCGGCTGGGAGCTGGTGAACACCCATGACAGCCCACAGTTGAAGGTGGGCAAGCGCGTCGTGGCGGGCTCCGTGCTGCGTGAAGGCGACATCAAGGTCCGCACGATCCGCGTCGGCCACACCACACTTTTGACGGCAGTGCAGCGATGGCTGGAGGAAGCCTCGCGCCACCAGAACGCCGCCACGATGGTCTCCACCCGCTCCGCCAGCATGCTCATCCCGGCCGCGTACGCGATTGCGGTGCTGGACTTCGGCCTGTGGCTGCTGTTTACCGGAAACGTCAACACTGCGGCGTCGACAGCCTTGGCGATCCTGGTGGTGGTTGCCCCGTTTAGCCTTGCCATCTCGCCGGCGCTGGCGATCCGCCAGGGCATCGAGGCCGCCGTGCGCAACGGCGTGCTTATGAGAGACGGCAACGCTTTGAGAGTCCTGTCCAAGGTGGACACCGCCGTGTTCAACCGCGTGGGCACCCTGGTGCTGCCGCAGATGCACGTGGAAACGGTCACCGCCGCAGACGGGGAAAGCAGCGAACTGGTGGTGCGCATCGCCGGCGTGCTTTCTGCAGATTCGGACCACCCGGCCTCACGCGCCATTGTGAAGGCGGCCCGCGAGGTGCGCGACGCCCGCTCCGGAGACCCGCGCGTGCCGGATTGGATTGAGGTCGGCGACGACACAGTCACCCCCGACGGCGAACTCGGCGGCCGCCTCACCGCCACCTGGGGCTCCGGGGAGAACGCCCGCACCCATACTTTCGACGCCTCCCTGTGGCGGCCCACCAACCTGTCCCAACTCAATGGCAAGCTGTTGGTGGCTGCCACCACAGGCGGCACCCCAGTGGTGGTGCGCTGGGACGGCAAAGACCGCGGCGTGATCACACTTTTCGACCCCGCCAAGGAAGACGCTATCCAGGCGGTGGACACCCTGGAATCCATGGGCGTGGAAACGGTGATGCTCTCGCGCGACACCTATCCGGTCGCGCGTCGCTTCGCCGACTTTTTGGGCATCTCCCAGGTGCTCGCGGGCATCCGCTCCCACCAGAAACCCGCCGCGGTGCGTGCCCTGCACACCCAGGGCGGCATTGTGGCAATGGTGGGCGATTCCAGCGTGCTGCCGGTGCTGCGCGTGGCGGACTCCGGCATCCTGTACGCCGGCGAGGACCTCTACGGCACCAAGGCGCCGAGTTGGAACAACGTCAGCGACGTGGTGCTCGTGCGCAACGACGTCATGGCCGTGCCCCAGGCCATTGAGCACGCCCGCCGCGTCAACCGCATCGCCGACAGGAACCTGTGGTTCGCCGGCATCTACAACGCGGCCGCCATCGTCCTGGCCGCCGCAGGCGTGCTGCCCCCGGTGGGCGCAACCCTGCTCATGCTGGGAAGTTCCCTGCTTGTGGAGTACAGCTCGCGCCGCGCCAGCCGGTTCCGGGTTCAGGGTCTGCGCCGGTAGGCTTGGGTGCCATGACCAGACGCGATCTCACCAACGCACCACTGCTCGAGGCGGCCTGTGGCCGTACCCCCTCGCGCACCCCGGTGTGGTTCATGCGCCAGGCCGGCCGCTCCTTGCCCGAATACCGCGAAGTGCGCGAAGGCATCCCCATGCTGGACTCGTGCTTCATGCCGGAACTTCTCGCGGAGATCACGCTGCAGCCGGTGCGCCGCCACGACGTCGACGCCGCGATCCTGTTCTCCGACATCGTGGTCCCGCTCAAGGCAGCGGGCGTGGACGTGGAGATCGTGCCCGGCCGCGGCCCGGTGATGCGGGAGGCGGTGCGCACTCGCAGTGACGTGGAGAAGCTGCCCGTGCTGGACAGCGAGGTCGCCGCCGTCGCCGACGGCATCCGCATCATCCTGGACGAACTGAACGACACCCAAGCCCTCATCGGCTTCGTCGGCGCGCCGTTTACCCTGGCCAGCTACCTCATCGAGGGTGGTCCGAGCAAGAACCACGAAAAGACCAAGGCGATGATGCACGCGGAGCCGGAAACCTGGCACGCGCTGATGCGACACCTGGTGCCCACGATCATCGCGTTCCTGCGCACGCAGGTCGAGGCCGGCATCGACGCGATGCAGCTGTTCGACTCCTGGGCGGGCTTCCTCACCGAAGTCGACTACCGCGAATTCGTCCTGCCGTACTCGGAGGAGATCCTCGAATCCGTCGCCGGGGAGATCCCACGCATCCACTTCGGGGTGAGCACCGGCGAGCTGCTCGGCGCGATGTCCGAAGCCGGCAGCGAGGTCATGGGCGTGGACTGGCGCGTACCGCTGGACACGGCCGCGACCCGGTTTGCCTCCCCGCGCGTGCTGCAGGGCAACCTGGATCCGGCGATGCTGTTCGCCGGCACTGACGTGGTTCGCGGCGAGGTCGCACGCATCAAGGCGGAAGCCGCCCGCGCAATTGCAGCGGGCGACGCCACCGGACACATCTTCAACCTCGGCCACGGCGTGCTGCCCACCACCGATGCAGACGCGATCACCGAGGCCGTGCGCATCATCCACGAGGAGAGCTAATGAACATCGCCATCATCGGCGCTGGCCTGGCGGGCCTGACCGCCGCGTACGAACTTCGCAGCACGGGCTCCGCCCGCGCCGGGGCAGAGAACGACCTGAAGGTCGACGTTTACGAGGCTACCGACCGGCTTGGCGGCAAACTGCACACCGTCGCTTTTGAAGCCGGCCCTACCGACATGGGCGCCGAGGCGTTCATGGCGCGTCGCCAAGACGCTGTGGACTTCTTCACCGAGCTCGGCCTCGCCGGCTCGCTGGTGGAACCCTCCGGCCTGCGCTCCCTGGTGTGGGTCGACGGCGAGACGCGGGGGTTGCCCACCGGCGGCGTGATGGGCATCCCGTCCACGTCCGAGACCGTCAAGCACCTGGTCAGCGAGGACACCGCCCAGCGCATCGACACCGAGGCCGACCGCGAAGGCTTCGACTGGGAAGTCGGCGGTGACGCCAACGTGGGCGCGCTCGTGCGCGAACGCTACGGCGACGAGGTGGTGGACAACATCGTCTCCTCCCTGCTCGGCGGGGTGTACTCCTGCACCGCCGACGACCTCGGTGTGCGCGCGACCATCCCGCAGCTGGCCGAGGAGCTCGACCGCCTCGCCGCCGCAGACGGCAAGGTCCACCTGTCCACCGCCGTGGCCAACCTGGAGCGCTCCCGCCGCGAGATGCCCACCGGCCAGGGCGCGGTGTTCAAGACCTTCCGGGACGGCTACCAGGAGGTCTACGAAACGCTAGCCGAGAAATCCGGCGCGGACATCTACATCGACGCGTTTATCTCCGCCATCAGCCTCGCAAGCTCGGCAGATGGGACAGAAGGACCGAAGTACCGCCTCAAAGGCGGCGAGGACAAGGTCTACGACCACGTCATCCTCGCCGTGCCCGCCCCCACCGCGGCGCTGCTGCTCAAAGAGGTCGCGCCTGAGGCCTCCGAGGCGCTGAAAACTGTGAAGCTGGCCAACTCCGCGGTGGTGGGCATGCGGTTTGCCACCGACGAGGGCTTGCCGCAGAACTCCGGTGTCCTCGTGTCTACCGGCGCGGAGGACGTCCGCGCGAAGGCGTTCACGTTTTCCTCGCGCAAGTGGCCGCACCTTGCCGAGCGCGGCGGCGCACTCGTGCGCGCCAGCTTCGGCCGCTTCGGCGACAACGTCGCCATCACCGCCACCGAGGACGATCTCGTGGACTGGGCCCTCGACGACCTTAAAACCATCACCGGCTTCGACGGCCGCGCCGCCGGCCTCGAGGAAATCTACGTCCAACGCTGGCTCGGCGGCCTGCCCCGCTTCGACGAGAACCACCTCGCCACCGTGGCCAAGGTGCGCAGCCTGCTTCTCGACGAACCAAAGGCCTCCCACATCTCCCTCACCGGTGCCTGGGCCGGTGGCGTCGGCGTGCCGGCAGTTATCGCCGATGCGAGGGCCGCGGCGGCAGCTGCCGTCGATAAGCAAAAGCCCTAAGCCCACGGGTTGTGCAGTTCCACCCCTGTGCCCTCGAAATCCTTGGTGTTACGGGTGGCCAGGGGAGCGTTGTGGGCGCGGCAAATCGCGGCGATCATCGCGTCCGCGTCCTGAATCGGCCTGCCCGCCGCCCTACGTGCCGCCTTAACTTGGCCGAACTCGGCGGCAGCGGCGAAGTCGTAGTCCAACACGGCGCCTCGCAACAACAGCTCGTCGAGTGTCGCGGCGACAACCGCAGCCAGCTGCCTAGTTCTACGGCCAGGTGGACGAAGAGCCACGCCGGCCAAGAGTTCGCCAGCTGCGATTGAGGTCGTCCACTTCTCCTGCGCCACCGTGTCCAACCAATGCACGCACCGCTGGTCCGGCTGGGGCTTCAGCAGCTCCGACATGACATTCGTGTCGAGGACGATCATGACAAACCCGGGAGGTTCCTGCTGCCGGTGCGTTCTGGGAGTTCGAAGTCCTCGAAACCACCGTGCTCCCTGGAAAGCTCGTAGATGAGCCGGCCCGCGTCAACGGGGCGGGTGCCCCTCTCCAGGATCGCGCGAGCTTCGTCCTCAACCGAGCGGCTGTGTTTTTGGGCCAGCTCGCTGAGTCGACGTTGCGTCTGGTCCGGCAAACTGAGGGCCGAAAGCCCACCATGCTTCACGTAGGCCACCTGCTGCTTTCCTGGAAAGGCTGCCGCCTGAAGAATGCTCCTCGCCTGTGACTCCATCGATCTGCCATTTTGCTTCGCCTGGCGTTGGAGCTGCTCTTTGACAGCTATATCCAGCCCCCGGATGGTCAGGGTCGCTGTAGTGCGGTCTTTGCGGGACACCGTTGGCCTCCTCTTTTTGCAAGTGCTGGCACAATGCTAGCAACGTGCGGGCACTTTGGGTATGGGGTGCACGCGAATGTGCACTAGGTTGATCACCTATGGAAGAACACGCGGATCCACGCGAGACCACCGCCGAGAAGGAGTGGTGGGAAGAAGACGGCCTGCCGTGGAACGGCAAACCCACCAAGGCTGACTACTGGTGCCTGGGCTGGTTCGGCTTCGTCGGTATCTTCGGCCTGGCCATGATCCCGCTGCGGGCCTGGCTTTTGGGCCTGGACCCGCCGATTATGCTGGCTCTGACCGGCTCGCGCGTCGGCGCCGCGTCCACAGGTGCGCTCGCCGCGGTGGGGGAGGCGCCGCACTGGCTGTTGTTCCTGCTCATCGGCTCGATCGTGAACATCAAGTTCGACTGGATCTACTGGTGGGCAGGCAAACTCTGGGGGCGCGGGATCTTGGACGTGCAGGCCGCGAACTCGCCGCGCGCCGCGAAAAACATCGAGCGCGTGGAGAAGTGGGCCGTGAAGCTGGGCTGGCTGGGCATCTTCCTCGCCTACGTGCCCATCCCGCTGCCGATCGCGTTCGTGGTGTTCGTGCTCATGGGCATGACCAGGATGCCGCTGCGGAAGTTCATGGTCCTGGACTTCATCTCCAAAACCATCTGGTCCTTCCTCTACCTGGGCCTGGGCTGGTGGATCGGCGAGCCGGTGGTGATGGTGCTGGAGCAGTACGCCAAGGTGGCCAACTGGATCGCCATCGCGCTGCTGGTGGTGGTGTTCTACGGCATTTTCCGCAACCAGAACAAGAAGAAGCCGGCGGTGCAGCCCGAGGTGGTGGGCAACGAGCTCGAGGCCGGGCGGTAGGCCGGCCGAGCGGCGCCAAAAGTCGAGCGGCGGAGGTCGAGTACGCCCTGTTTTAGGCCCGTACTCGACCTCCCGGACTCGACTTTCGCGTCGGTGGGTGAAGGGGCCTGACAGATTCCGCCGGGCGTCTGCGACGACCTGGGGGTTTAGGGCCCGTCTGACAGATTCCGCCGCGAAGTGTCGGGCCCCGGGCCCGCCGCTAGCGGTTGACCACGACGGTGGAGAAGTCCTCGTCGCCGTGGCCGGCGTCCTGCTGGGCCTCCAACGACGCCAAGGCGGCGCGCACCGCGGGCAGGTCCGCATCGGCGGTATCAAGCATTAACCGGGCGTCCTTGGCAATGGCATCGGCGGTGAAGTCGCCGGGCGAGGTAGAGCGCTCGCCCAAAAGGAACGGCGACTTCATGTTCACGATGAACTCCAGGCCGGTGGAGCCGAGCATGTCCACCACCTGCTCTTCCGACAACCCCTGGGACTCGCCCAGGTAGAGCGCCTCCTTGAAGCCTTCGATGGTCACGGCGAGGGCGAGGTTGGCGAGCAGTTTGCCGGTCGCGGCGCCGGCGGCGGTGTCCACTTCTTTCAGACGCTCGGGGTTGGCGGCGGCCCAGGGGGCAACGACGTCGGCGACTTTAGAGCGTCGAGAGGCATCGGCGCCTCCGACGTACACGCCGAGCTTGCCGGCGCGGGCGGGCGGGAGCGACCCGACGACCGGGGTGTGCACGTAGCCGGGCACGGCGTCGGCGAAGGCGGCGGCGTCGGCGGGGGAGATGGTGGTGGCATCGGCCCAGGTCACGCCGTCGGGGATCAGCGCGGGCTCGATCACCACCTCACGCACGATGTCGGGGCCGAACAGGCAGGTGATCACCAGCTCGGCGCCCTCGACTGCCTCCGCGGGCGTCGAAGCAGCGGTAGCCCCGCGCGAGACCAACGGTTCGGTCTTCTCTGCGGTGCGGTTCCATACGGTGAGTTCGTGGTCGTCGACAAGCTTGAGCGCGAGCTCAGTGCCCATGCGACCGAGGCCTAAAAACGCGATTTTCATATGGCCTAGGATAGACAACCATGACTGCGGAAAAGCCGACTTCAGCTAACACCCAGCGCTCGCACGAACTGTTCGAGCGGGCGCAGAAAACCACCCCGGGCGGCGTGAACTCGCCGGTGCGCGGTTTCGGCTCGGTGGGCGGGCAGACCCGCTTCATCCAGAGCGCGCGCGGCTCGCAACTCATCGATGTGGACGGCAACTCGTACGTGGACCTGGTGTGCTCCTGGGGCCCGATGGTGCACGGCAACGCCCACCCGAAGATCGTCGAGGCGGTGGAGAAGGCCCTGCACAACGGCCTGAGCTTCGGCGCGCCCACGGAAGCGGAGATCCAGATCGCGGAGCACATTGTCAAGCGCACGTCGGTGGAGGAAGTGCGCATGGTCAACTCCGGCACGGAGGCCACCATGTCCGCGGTGCGTTTGGCGCGCGGGTTCACGGGCCGGCCGAAGATCATCAAGTTCGAGGGCTGCTACCACGGCCACGTGGACGCGCTGCTGGCGTCCGCGGGCTCCGGCATCGCCACGTTCTCCCTGCCGGATTCCCCGGGCGTCACTGGTGCACAGGCGCAGGACACCATCGTGGTGCCGTACAACGACATTGAGGCCGTGGAGCGCGCGTTCCGCGAGAACGAGGGCCAGATCGCCGCGGTGATTGCCGAGGCGGCCGCGGGCAACATGGGCACCGTCGCCCCGCAGAACGACTTCAACGCCAAGCTCAAGGAAGTCGCGCATCTTAACGGCGCGCTGTTGATCCTGGACGAGGTGATGACGGGCTTCCGCACCTCCTACGCCGGCTGGTACGGCGTGGACAACGTCGCGGGCGACCTGACCACCTTTGGCAAGGTTGTCTCCGGCGGCCTGCCGGCGGCGGCGTTCGGCGGCCGCCGCGACATCATGGAGCACCTCGCACCGAACGGCCCCGTTTACCAGGCGGGCACCCTGTCCGGTAACCCGGTGGCGATGGCGTCCGGCCTGGCCTCGCTGGAGCTGGCGAGCGAGGACATCTACCCCACGCTGAACAAGAACGCGGATTTGCTGGAGCGTTTGCTTCACGACGCCCTGACGGCCGAAGGCGTCACCCACCACATCCAACGCGCGGCGACCATGCTGTCCATCCGGTTCGGCGAGGGCGAGGGCCACAACTTCGCCGACATGCAGGCCGCCGACACGTTCCGCTACGCTCCGTTCTTCCACGCCCTGCTGGACGCTGGCGTGTACGCGCCGCCGAGCGCGTTTGAGACCTGGTTCGTCTCCACCGCGCTGACGGACGAGGACTTCGGCCGCATCGAGGACGCGCTGCGCGGCGCCGCGAAGGCCGCCGCTGCGGCGCAACCCGCGGAGGCCTAGATGACGAAGACGACGGTGCACCTGGTGCGCCATGGCGAGGTGTACAACCCGAAGAAGATCCTCTACGGGCGTATGCCGGGCTATCACCTGTCTTCACGCGGCAACTCCATGGCCGTGGCTACCTCGAAGTTCTTCCGCGGCCGCGACGTGGTCTACCTGGCGGCGAGTCCGCTGGAGCGCGCGCAGGAAACTGCGCGCCCGATCGCTGAGGTCACCGGCTGCGAGGTGGACACCCGCGACGACATCCTGGAGGCCGGCAACACGTTTGAGGGCCTGCGTACGAAGGGGTGGCGCTCGCAGCTGATCAACCCGATCCGCTGGCGGCACATGACCAACCCGCTCGAGCCGAGCTGGGGCGAGCCCTACCAAGAGATCTTCGAGCGCATGTGGTCTGCGGTCGAGGACGCCCGCAACAGGGCCGAGGGCCACGAGGCCGTGATGGTCAGCCACCAGCTGCCGATTGTGATGGTGCAGCGCCACGTGCAGGGCAAGCGCCTGGCGCACGCGAGCCGCAACTGCGACCTGGCCAGTGTGACCTCACTTGTGTTTGACGGCGGCAGTGTTGTTGACTGGGCCTACAACACCCCAGCCCAGCACATCTGAGAGGTACTATGCGCAAGCTTTTCGCCGCGCCGCTTTGCGCGGCCGCGCTTTTGCTGACCGCCTGCTCCGGCGCGGACAACGGCGGCAACTTCGCGTTCCACTCGCCGGGCGGGCAGACTGAAATCTTCTACGAGGAGGCGGACCGCAAGCCCCTGGCCGGCTTCGAGGGCGAGTCGCTTCTCGACGAAGGCCAGACCATCGCCCTGAGTGATTTCGACGGCCAGATCGTTGTGCTCAACGCGTGGGGCCAGTGGTGCGCGCCGTGCCGTGCGGAGGTTGACGACTTGCAGCAGACCCACGAGCACCTCCAAGCGCGTGGCGTCGGCACCGTGCTGGGCATCAACGTACGCGACCCGAACCCGCAGATCGCGCTGGACTTCCTGGCGGATAACGGGGTGACGTACCCGTCCATCTACGACCCGCCGTTTAAGACCGCCGCCAACCTGGGCGGCGTGCCGTCCTCGGTGATCCCGACGACGATCGTGCTGGACAAGCAGCACCGCCCGGCCGCGGTGTTCCTCCGTGAGATCACCGCGGACGATCTGCTCGAGGTCATCGACCGTCTCGACGGGGAGGCCTAGGTGGGCTTCGCCGATCTTGTCGCCGACGGCCCGCTGCTGCTCGGCCTGCTCGCCGCCGCGGTTGCCGGATTAGTCTCCTTCGCCTCGCCGTGCGTGATCCCGCTGGTGCCGGGCTACATCTCCTACCTGACAGGCGTGGTCGGCGGGGAGATGACGCTGGATGAAAAGGGCGCGCGCGTGTCCCGCAAGCACTGGGCGGTTGCCGGTGCCGCCCTGCTGTTCATCGCCGGGTTCACAGTGGTGTTCCTGCTGGCCACCGTCACCGTGTTCGGCGCGGTCAGCGCCATCGCGCTCAACGCGCAGACGCTCACCCGCATAGGCGGGGTGGTCACCATCCTCATGGGCCTGGTGTTCATGGGCGCCGTGCCCGCGCTGCAAAAAGACACCCGCTTCCAGCCGAAAAAGTGGACCACCATCATCGGCGCGCCCCTGCTCGGCGGGATCTTCGCACTCGGCTGGACACCGTGCCTGGGTCCCACGCTGGCCGCCATCGTCTCGGTGTCCGTGGGCACCCAGGGCTTTACCGCGGCGCGCGGCGTGCTGCTCGTCATCGCGTACTGCATCGGGCTGGGTTTGCCGTTTCTGCTTGTCGCGTTCGGCTCGTCAAAGGCCGTGCGCAGCATCGACGTGCTGCGCCGCCACTCCCGCGGCATCCAGATCGCTGGCGGCATCGCCATGATCGTTGTCGGCATCATGCTGCTCACCGGCGCCTGGGACGTGTTTATCGGTTGGTCGCGCCAACTCGTCGACGGATTCGGAGGGACGATCATCTAAATGAAGACGGCACAGACCTGGCTGAAAAAGGCGTGGCACTGGCTCACCAGCATGCGCACCGCCTTGATGCTGCTGTTCGTGCTGGCCGTGGCGTCCATCCCGGGCGCATTGTTGCCGCAGCGCACCGTGTCGTCCTCGCTGGTGGATGACTACCTCAAGGCCAACCCCACCACCGGCCCGATCTACGACAAGCTGCAGCTTTTCGACGTCTTCCAGTCCACGTGGTTCCTTGCCATCATCGTGCTTCTGACCATCTCCCTGGTCGGCTGCATCATCCCGCGCTCCATCGACCACTGGCGCGCCTACAAGGCCAAGCCGACGCGCGCGCCCAAGTACTTGGGACGCATGCCGCACCACGTGGAGGGGGAGGTTGCGGGGGCGCCGGAGGACGTCGAGAAGCAGTTGCGTAAGCAGCTGAAACGCTGGCACGTGGCGTCCTACACCCCGGACGAGGACCGCGCCGGGGCGTACTCCATTTCGGCCGAGCGCGGCTACACCCGCGAGCTGATGAACCTGATTTTCCACATCGGCATCGTCGCCATGATCCTCACCTTCATGGCCGGCCGCATGGTGTTTTATGAAGGCCAGGTCATCGTGGTCACCAACTCGGAGGCCGAATCCGCGGTGCCGGTGGAGCAATCGCGGGTGTTCTGCAACACTTCGCCCGCCAACTTCGACGTCTTCCGGGCAGGCCCGCTTTTCGACGGCACCGGCCTGACCCCGTTTTGCTTCGAATCCCAGAACTTCTCGGCCACCTACCTGAATAACGGGCAGGCCAACGAGTTCTCCTCCGACATCACCTACACCGACGACCTGTCTGTCCCGCAGGAGGAGTGGACGCCCACGAGCCTGGCGGTGAACCACCCGCTGCGCGTGGGCGGCGACCGTGTCTACCTGCAGGGCCACGGCTTCGCCCCGCAGGTGACGCTGACGTGGCCGAACGGGGAGACCCGCACCCAGATGGTGCAGTTCCGGCCCACCGACGTGTTCACGTTCCTGTCCTCCGGCGTGATGCGCTTCGACCCGCCCGCCGGCATGTACCCGGACCTAACGGAGCGCCGCCAGCACCAGATCGCCATCGAGGGCAACTTCGCGCCCACCGCCCGCTGGGCCGGGCCGAACGGCGACCAGCTGCAGTCCGCGTTCCCCTCCATGGACGACCCGGCAGTGTCCGTGGACGTCTACGTCGGCGACGCCGGCTTGGACACCGGCCGGCCGCAAAACATCTTCGTGCTGGACCAGTCCCTGGTCGCCGACGGACGCCTGGAAAAAGTCTCCCGCGTCCAGCTCACACCTGGCTCCGTCGCCACCGTGGACACCGGCGACGGCGAGGTGAAGGTGCGTTTCGACGGCGCCGCCGAATACGCCAACTACCAAATCTCCCGCGACCCGACGCAGGTGTGGGCGCTGGTGGCATCCGCGGTGATGCTCGCGGGCCTGGCGGGCTCGCTGGCGATTAAGCGCCGCCGTATCTGGGTCCGGCTACGTCCTCGTACCTCGGACGTAGGGGAGAGCCCCGTCACCCAAGTCGAAATCGCCGGGCTCGCCCGCACCGACCGCGCCGGGTGGGGCCGCGAATTCGACGACATCGCCGCCGCCATCCTCGGGCTCGGCCCCGACGACGATGAGGGCGTGCAGGGGGAGTTCAACCCCTATGACCTTTGATAACGCCTGCTAGTGGGGTAGGTTATGGGCATGCTCGTCAACACAACCATGGCGGAGCTGTCTGACCTGACGTTCCGCACCGCATTCATCGTCTACATCGTGGCGCTGATTCTGGCGTTCATCTACTACGGCCGCGTCAACAGCGTCATCGAGGCGCGACGCGAGGCCCTGGCAGAGCAGAAGGTGCTGGTTGGCGCGGGGGGACCGGAGGTCGTCGAGAAGCAAAAGTCCGACGAGGACATGATCGCCAACGCCCGCAAATGGGCCGGCATGACCCAGGCGCTTGTCTGGGTCGGCGTGGTGCTGCACCTGGTGGCGTTTGTCACCCGCGGGCTCGCCGCCGGGCGGTTCCCGCTGGGCAACCTGTACGAGTACATCCTGTTCATGACCGCCGTGATCATGGTTGTCGCGGCCGTGGTGGTGCAGCGCAAGAACTGGCACACCGTGTGGCCGTGGCTGCTGTTCCCCATGGTCATCGCGATGTTCTTGAACTCCACGGTGTTCCACATGCAGGCCGCGCCCGTGGTGCCGGCGCTGCAGTCCTACTGGCTGCCGGTGCACGTCTCCTCGGTGTCCATCGGCGCGTCCGTGGGCCTGGTGTCCGGCGCGTTCGCTTTGTTGTACCTGCTTCGCATGCGCCAACCGCGCGGCGAGGAGCACGGTGTCCTCGGCGCAATCGCACGTCCCTTGCCGGACGCGAAAACGCTGGACCAGATCGCCTATAAGACCGCGGTGGTGACCCTGCCACTGTTCGGCATCGGCATCGTCTTCGGCGCCATTTGGGCCGAGGTGGCCTGGGGCCGTTTCTGGGGCTGGGATGCCAAGGAGACCGTCTCCATGATCACCTGGATCCTCTACGCCGCCTACCTCCACGCGCGTGCCACGGCCGGCTGGAAATCCACCGCCGCCGCCTGGATCAACGTCTTCGCCATGGCCATGACGATCTTTAACATGACCTACGTCAACACCGTGATCGCCGGCCTGCACTCCTACGCGGGGCTGAACTAGTGAAGGTCCTGATCACCGGCGGCGCCGGCTACATCGGCTCCACTATTGCGTCCTGCTGCGCGGACGCCGGGATCACCCCAGTGATTGTGGACGACTTCTCCACCGGCCTGCGCGTCTTCGGCCAGCGCTTCGCCTGCTACGAGGGCGACGTCGCCGACGTTGATCTGCTGGAGCGGGTGTTCACCGAGCACCCGGACATCGACGCGGTGATCCACTGCGCCGCCAAAATCGTCGTGCCCGAGTCGGTGGAACGGCCCTTGATGTACTACGACAACAACGTGGGCAAGGCCATCACGCTGTTGTCGGTGATGGAGCGCTTCGGCGTGCGCCGCTTCGTGCTGTCCTCCACGGCGTCCATGTACGAGCCGGGCGAGGATTACATGGTGGACGAAACCAGCGCGGTGGACCCGCAGAGCCCGTACGCGGCGTCGAAGTGGCTGCTGGAGCGTGTGCTTCGCGACGAAGCCGCCACCGGCCGCCTCGGCGTCGTCGCGCTGCGCTACTTCAACCCGATCGGCGCCGACCCCGCGCTGCGCACCGGCTTACAGAACCCGCACCCGACCCACGCCATGGGCAAGATGATCTCCGCGCACGCCGCCGGCGAGCCCTTCACTGTCACCGGCGTGGACTGGCCCACCCGCGACGGCTCTGGCCTGCGGGATTACATCCATGTCTGGGACCTTGCCCGCGCGCACGTCGCGGTGCTTCAGCGCTTCGACTCTGTGGTGGGGGATTCCGGCTACGACGTGATCAACCTCGGCACCGGCCAGGGCACCACCGTGTTCGAGCTCGCCGAGGCGTTCGGCGAAGCCACCGGCACCCCGCTTGAGGTCCGCACCGGCCCCGCCCGCCCCGGCGACGTGGTCGGCAGCGCGTCTCGCACCGACAAAGCCAAGTCGGTTTTGGGGTGGTCCGCGGAGCGCTCGCTTGTCGACGGCGTCCGCGACGCCCTCGCCTGGGCCGAGAAACTGCCCGCAGTGCTCACCGAGGAAGCCGGCCGGAAGGAGGCGGGCCGATGAGCGACGCCCACCACAAACCCCGCAACAAGCAGGGCAAACCCGCCAGCGACGACCCGGTGCTGATCGCACTGGGGGAGCAGATCGCCTCCCGGCGCCGCGCCACCGGCCGCCTCCAACAAGACGTCGCCGACGCTGCCGGGGTGTCCCGCTCCACCCTGCACACCATCGAGCACGGCGGCGCCGGCGTACGCTGGGAGAAGGTCATCGCCGTGGCGGCGGAGCTCGGCCTGCGCGTCGGGTTCACCGAGGCGTAGGGGGTTCCGCCGGCCGCCACGCCTGGGCCTCCCGGCCGCGTTCCGCCCCCCGCCGCGGCCGCGTTCCGCCCCCGCCGCTGACACTCCGCGGCTGAATCTGTCAGAGGGCCCCTATTTGCCCAGGTCGGCGCAAACGTCCGGCGTGATTTGTCAGGAATCTGGCGCCCGTTCGAAATTTGTTCACTGGGCTAGTGAACAAATTCAGACGGGCTGGCAAAAGCCCTAGATGTCGTCGCGCTGCTCGTCGTCGCGGCGCTTCCGCTCCGCCTCGGCCTCGGAACGACGCCGCTCCAGCTCACGTCGCTCGGCCTCCCGGCGCTCGGCCTCTTCGCGGGCGCGGCGCTCCTTGAACCGGTTTTTCTCGATGTTCCAGAGGAACTCTTCGTCGTCGTCCGGGCCCTTAATCACGGGTTTTTGCTCCACCTGCCGCTGCGAGCCGCCACGCAGCGACCCGTAACGCTCGGCGGAGCCGGGGCCGAACGCGCGCCAGAGCAGCACGGCGGCCAGGACGACCAATGCGAGGAGTAGCAACCTTCCCATGGTTTTAAACATACTTGGCCACCGGATAGGGTGAACAACCGTGACTGATCAAGTTTCCCCGCAGGTAGACCCGGAGGCGAAGTCCCGGGCGAACAAGGCCGTGGCTATCTACGGCTTGGACCGCCTGCTGTTGTTCATCGCGCTGACGGTAGTGATCCAGCTGCTGGCGGTGCTCATCGGCGCGCCGGTGCCGGTGATCATGTCGGCGCTGCTGGCGCTGATTGTGGCGTTCCCGCTGTCGATGCTGCTGTTTAAGCGCCACCGCCTGGAGGCCAATGAGGCGGTGGCGGAGCTGAAGCGCCAGCGGGCGGCGCGCAAGGACTGGATCCAGTCGGAGCTCGCGGAGCGCTAGCTTATCGACGCAACTCGTGGCTGAGCGCCTCCAGCTCTCCGCCTCCGGCCATCTGGTGGGTCAGCTCCTCGAGGGTGACCTCGGAACGAGGCGCGTCGAGCTCCTGGTGGCCGAGCTTCAAGATGGTGAAGTGGTCGCCCACCAAGAAGGCGTGGTGGGGGTTGTGGGTGACTAACACGACGGCGATGCCGCGCTCGCGGGCGGCGGCGACCATGCGCAGCACCGCCCCGGACTGTTTCACGCCGAGGGCGGCGGTGGGCTCGTCGAGGATGAGCACTCGTGCGCCGAAGTAGACGGCACGGGCGATGGCGATGACCTGGCGTTGGCCGCCGGAGAGGTTGCCGGCCTCGACGTCCACGTCGGGGATGTCAATGCCCATCTCTAGAAGCTGCTCGGAGCAGATCCGCTTCATCTCGGCCTGGCGCAGCACGCCGAACGCGCCGGTGAGTTCCTGGCCGAGGAAGAAGTTGCGCCACACGCTGAGCTCGTCGACGATCGCCAGCGTCTGGTGGACGGTGGCGATGCCGGCGCTGATGGCGTCGCGGGGGGAGGTGAGGGTGGAGGCGGAGCCGTCGATAAGCATGGTGCCCGAGGTGGGTTGATGCAGGCCCGACAGGATTTTGATCAGGGTGGACTTGCCGGCGCCATTGTCGCCGAGCACGCAGGTGACTTCGCCTTCGCGCACGGCGAGGTTGACGCCGCGCAGCGCCTCGAAGCTGCCGTAGGACTTGGTGATGTTTTCCAGTTCGATGACAGCCACTTAGCGCCCCTTGGTGTATTTGGCGAAGGAGGTGTTTGCGAGCACCGCCACCAGCAGCGTCGCGCCGAGGAAGAACTTGAACCAGTCCGGGTTCCAGCCGGCGTAGACGATGCCCTGGTTGGTCATGCCGAAGATCAGCGCGCCGATGGCGGTGCCGACGGCGGTGCCGCGCCCGCCCGTCATAGCGCAGCCGCCGATGACCGCGGCGATGATGTAGAGGAACTCGTTGCCCACGCCCTGGCCGGCCTGGATGGAGTCGAAGGCGAACAGGGTGTGCATGCCGACGAACCACGCGGCGAAGCCGATGCCCATGAACAGCAGAATCTTCACGCGGCGCACCGGCACGCCGACGGCGCGGGCGGCATCGGCGTTGCCGCCGACCGCGGTGATCCAGCCGCCGAGCTTGGTGCGGAACAGCACGAACGACGCCACGGCGACGAAAAAGATCCACCACAGGACGGTCACCGAGATGCGCACGTTGCCGATGTGGAAGTTGCCGGCGAACACGGCGTGGGCGGACGGGAAGCCCTCCATGTCCGCGATGGTGGGGGTGGCCACTTGGCCGGTGACCAGCTTCGTCACCGCAAGGTTGAGGCCTTGGAGCATGAGGAAGGCCGCCAGGGTGATCAGGAAGGAATCGATGCCGGTGCGCGTAACCATAATGCCGTTGAGCGCGCCGATGGCCAGCGAGATCCCCAGCGCGAGGAACGCGCCCACCCACGAGTTCAGGTGCAGGTTGTAGTTCAGCATCGTCGCGGCCAGCGCGGCGGTGGTCACGGCGACGCCGGAGGAGAGGTCGAACTCCCCGCCGATCATGAGCATGCCCACCGCCAGCGCCACAATGCCCAGGGTGGAGCTGGCGTACAACGTGGTGGCCAGCGCCTCAAAGGAGCGAAACGCCGGCGCCACGGAGAGGAAGAAGACGAAGATGGCGATGAAGCCGAGGAGGCTGGCAAACTCCGGGCGGCGGATCAGGCGCGCGAACCCGGTGCGGGTTTTCAGGCGGTCGTCCCTCATCGCATGCCCGCCTTCGCGGCCTCTTCGACCTTGTCCACGTTGCTTTGGTCCACGAAGCTCGGGCCCGTGTAGACGGGGCGCCCGCCGCCGAGGGTGCCGCCGTTGCGTTTTGCAATCCACAGCGAGTCTACCGCCAGGTAGCCCTGCAGGTACGGCTGCTGGTCCACGGCCCACGCCACGCGGCCGTCCGCGATGGCGCCGACGAGCTCCGCGTTGGTGTCGAAGGTGGACACCTGCGCCTGCGCGCCGGACTGGTTCACGGATTCCACGGCGCGCATCGCCACCGGCGCCTGCAGCGCAAACACGGTGTCGAACGAGCGGTCCTGGGAAAGCTTCGAGGTGATGGTGGACTGTACGGCGGTGAGGTCCTGGCCGTTGACGTACAGCAGCTCCACCGCGTTTGAGTCGCCGCCGAGGCCGTCGCGCACACCGTCGCAGCGCGCCTCCTGTGACGAGTTGCCCTGCTCGTGGATCACGCACAGCACCTTCTTTTTGCCTTCCTCCTTGAGCCGCTCGCCGGCGGCGCGGCCGGCCACGGTCTCGTCCTGGCCGAAGAAGCCGGTCATCCCGTAGTCCTGGTACGCGGTCATGCCGGCGTTGAGCCCCACCACGGGGATGCCATGGTCCACGGCGTCACGCGCCGCCGGGCCGATCGCCTCCGCATTCGGCATGGTCACGGCGATGCCGTCCACGCCCGCGTCCACCGCGGAGCGCACGAGGTTCGCCTGGTTGGGCGCCTGCGGGTCGGAGGAGTAGCGCAGCTCGATGTTGTCTTTCTTCGCGGCGTCCTCGGCGCCCTTGCGCACGAGGTCCCAGTAGGTGTCGCCGGGCGCGCCGTGGGTGACCATCGCCACCACGTACCGCGGGGTGTCCACGCCGCCCGCCGTGCCGTCGCCGTCTTCGTTGCGGGGGGCTCCGCCTGTCGACGAGCATCCGCCCAACACCGCCACCACCGCAAGCAACACGGCGGCCACTGTTTTCCGCGCCTTGGTCATTGCCAAAGTGTGAACCACTCCACTCGCTCCGTCAAGCGAAGGCACCTAGAACACCCCGGCGATGAGCAGCATCGCGGGCAGCGCCAGGAACGTGGTGAGAAAGACCGTGTCGCGGCAAATCACCTCACCCGAGCGGTACGTCGCCGCGTAGTTGTACACGTTCTGCGCAGTGGGCAGCGCGCACAGGATCAGCGCGGCGTACATCTCTTCCGGCCCTAGGTGCAGAAGCTTTGCGACGATCCATGCCACCGCCGGCATACCCACCAGCTTCAACGCGGTGGCGGTGAGGGTGGGGCCGCGGTGGCTTGTCAGCACCTTCTCACCGGTGAGTGAGGCGCCGAAGCTCATCAGGATCAGCGGGATGGACGCCCCGCCCAGGATCTCCAGCGGCGCGAGCACCGGCTCCGGCACGGTCCAGGATGCCGCGGAGACGGCGAAGCCCGCGAACGCCGCGACCACCACGGGAGCTGTCAGCCCGGACAGCACGGACTTGGAAACGCCGGAGGAGCTGCGGTCCAACCCGGCGATCACGATGGGGGAGAGCACCGCCATTTGCAGCACGAGGGCGGGCACGACGAAGGTGGCGTCGCCAAGCACATAGGTTGCGATGGGCAGGCCGATGTTGACGGAGTTGTAGTAGCTCGACGACGCCGCGCCCGCCATAGTCTCGGCCGCGTCCTGGTGGAAGAAGAGCGCGCTGATTGCCCAGTAGATGAGCATGGTCACCACCGTGGCGACGGCGATGACCAGGATGACCGGGGAGAAAAACGCGTCCGTGTCCGAGACCGCCACCGAAGAGAAGATCAGCGACGGGGTGGCCACGTGGAACGCGATGCGGTTGAGCTGCAGGCGCTGCTCGCCCGGCCCGATGACGCCTTTGTGGGCCAGCCACCACCCCGCCGCGATGACGGTGAAGATGATGGCGAAACCGGTGAGGACGTCAAGCATGCCGTGAGTGTATCGCCGGGGCTGGGGGTGGTCGCGTTTGGGAATGTGGCAAATATTTGCCACATTGCGAAAACGCGACACCTAGCTGTGATGTCCAGGGACGTTGTTCTGGCCCCCGCCCGTAATGACACCGTGCCGATTCAAGAAGTATCTGTCCAGACCGCTTGCCATTGAAGGCATGTTAGAGTTTGGGGCATGTCGAGTCCCGAATCAGACAGGTCAGGGGTTGTCGGTCACACCGCCAGCCCCTTGAACCACTAGTTACGACGCCCACGATCTGTGTGGGCGTATGTCTGGCGTACCCGGGGCGCTGGCCGTGGTGACAAGAAGAACCATTTCTTGATCTCACACCTCGGAGTACTCGATGCCTTTTGCCCTCTACATGCTTGCCCTGGCGGTCTTCGTCATGGGCACTTCAGAATTCATGCTCGCGGGATTGCTCCCCGCGATCGCGACCGAACTTGACGTCTCGGTCGGCACTGCGGGCCTGCTGACCTCCGCATTCGCAGTCGGTATGGTCGTCGGCGCGCCAGTGATGGCGGCATTCGCTCGCCGTTGGCCACCGCGGCTCACATTGATCGTTTGCCTTCTCGTGTTCGCGGGAAGCCACGTCATCGGAGCGATGACACCAGTGTTCTCTCTCCTGCTCATCACCCGGGTGCTCAGCGCTCTCGCAAACGCAGGATTCCTCGCCGTAGCACTGAGCACGGCCACTACCCTCGTGCCAGCGAACCAGAAGGGGCGTGCACTGTCGATCCTGCTCTCCGGCACGACGATCGCAACCGTCGTGGGCGTCCCCGCCGGGGCACTGCTCGGCACAGCGCTGGGCTGGCGAACGACGTTCTGGGCGATCGCCATCCTCTGTATTCCCGCGGCCGTTGGAGTCATTCGTGGCGTCACGAACAATGTTGGTCGGAGCGAGACTAGCGCGACCTCACCAAGGCTCCGTGTCGAGCTCAGCCAGTTGGCGACGCCGCGGCTCATCCTGGCCATGGCACTCGGAGCGCTGATCAACGGAGGGACCTTTGCGGCATTCACCTTCCTGGCACCCATCGTGACCGAGACCGCGGGCTTGGCCGAAGCGTGGGTGTCCGTCGCGCTGGTGATGTTCGGCATCGGATCGTTCCTTGGCGTCACGATCGCAGGACGACTATCAGATCAACGACCTGGCCTCGTGCTCGCAGTCGGCGGACCGCTATTGCTGACAGGCTGGATCGTGTTGGCAGTGGTCGCATCTCATCCCGTTGCGCTTATCGTCCTCGTCCTCGTTCAGGGATTCCTGTCGTTCGGCGTCGGCAGTACTCTGATCACGCGTGTGCTGTATGCAGCATCGGGTGCGCCAACGATGGGCGGTTCGTACGCAACCGCAGCATTGAATATCGGAGCTGCAGCGGGGCCCGTGCTTGGTGCGCTCGGGCTCGCGACCGGGCTGGGGCTGCTCGCGCCGGTTTGGGTCGCTTCGGTGCTGACAGCGATCGCTCTCGTCATCATGCTTCTCACCAGACGCGCGCTTACGAAGACCGCGGCGGAGGCCAATTGATGACCCATCCGAACGCTCTTCTCACTCCTCGTGCCCGTCTCCGGTTAGCTCGGCTGATTGTCGAAGACGGCTATCCGGCCACGATCGCCGCAAAGATGTTCATGGTCTCCCCGATCACTGCCCGGAAATGGGCAGGCCGCTACCGGGAAGAGGGTGAGTTTGGGATGCAGGATCGCTCCAGCAAGCCGCACCGGATCCCAGGCAGGACGCCCGAGCATGTCAAGAAGAAGATCATCAACCTGCGCTGGCGGCTTCGACTGGGGCCAGCCCAGATCGCTGCGCGACTTGGTCTCTCGACGTCGACTGTTCACGCGGTCCTCGTCCGTTGCCGCGTGAACCGCCTCTCGCATATCGATCGTGTCACTGGCGAGCCATTGCGGCGATATGAGCATCCTCATCCGGGATCGTTGATTCATGTCGATGTCACGAAGTTCGGCAACATCCCCGACGGCGGTGGACATCGTTACGTAGGTCGGCAGCAAGGCGCACGGAACAAGCTCGCGACTCCGGGATTACCACGAGGAAAAGATCACAAGCCGCGCACCGGGACGGCGTTCGTTCACACAGTCATCGACGACCACTCCCGCGTCGCATACGCAGAAATCTGGTCGGATGAGCAGGCGAGCACAGCGGTGGGAGTTCTCGAACGCGCCGTGGCCTGGTTCGCCGAACGAGGCGTGACCGTCGAGCGAGTCCTATCCGACAACGGGTCGGCATACAGATCCCACGCATGGAGGGACTTCTGCGCTCGGCTCGGCATCCGACACAAGCGGACACGCCCCTACCGGCCGCAGACGAACGGGAAGATCGAGCGATTCCACCGCACGCTCGGGGACGGCTGGGCCTATGCCAGGTTTTACGGTTCAGAGGCCGAACGACGCCTGGCGCTGCCCGGCTGGCTCCACTTCTACAACCACCACCGACACCACTCTGCGATTGGCGGCGTACCCTTCGACCGACTCAACAACGTCCCTGGACATCACACCTAGCGCGACGCCAACGGCGCGTACGGCACGGCCTCGCCGATACCGGCGAACTGACCCCAGAACGACCAGCCGAACCACGCGAACGCCACCGCGGTGACCACGGCCCAGGCCAGCATGGTCTTACCGTTCAGCCCCAGCACCGGGATGAGCTCTTTGCCCGAAGCCCCGCCGCGAACCTTCAAAACGCTCGCCACCGCCAGCGGCAGCGCCACCAGAGCCGCTAGCGCAGACACGGTGGTCATCGACAGCACCACTGAGATGAAGAACGGGAACAAGGTCAGGACGGTGAAGAGGGTGCGCGCGTTGTCGTCGCCAAGCCTCACCGCAAGTGTGCGCTTGCCGGCGGCCGCATCGGTTGGGATGTCGCGGATGTTGTTGGCCAGGTTCACCGACGCGGAGATCGCGCCAATGGCCAGCGCGCACAGGAAGCCTTCCCACGACACCATTCCGGACTGGGTGTATTCGGTGCCCATCACGGCGACCAGCCCGAAGAACACAAACACCGAGAGTTCGCCGAAGCCGGAGTAGCCGTAGGGGCTGTCGCCGCCGGTGTAGAACCACGCCGCGGCGATGCACAGCGCGCCCACCAGCACGAGCCACATCGCGCCGGCCACCGCGGACAGGATCACGCCGAACACCGCGGCGGCGCCGAACGCGATAAACGCCGCAAGCTTCACCTGTTCCGGCGCGGCCAGCCCGGAACCGGTTAGGCGCGTCGGGCCGGTGCGGTCGTCGTCGGTGCCGCGGATGCCGTCGGAGTAGTCGTTGGCGTAGTTCACGCCGATGATCAGCGCCCACGCCACTGAAAGCGCGAGCACGGCGCGGCCGGGGTGGGCCTGCAAGGTCAGGGCCGCCACGCCGGTGCCGGCGATGACGGGGGCGAATGCGTTGGGCCAGGTGTGTGGGCGGGCGGCGTCCCACCAGTCGCGGGGCGTGGCGGTGTGAGTCCCAGTGTCAGTCATGCCCTCCATCATGCACCCTCCCACGCCGGTGGGCTAGGGTAATGCGCCATGTGGATTGACTACGCCGTGCGCCAGGGGTTCGTGGCCACCGGCGCATTCGTTCGTCTCCCGTTGCTGCTCAACGCGGCGCACAACTCGGATAAGCGCTTCCCGGAGGACGGCGAAACCGTCATTTCTTTGACCACCCACGGTACCCGTTTGCGCTCAGCGTCCGCGGCGATCGCGTCGCTTCTGGTGGGCACGGTGCGCCTGCCGGTGCACCTGTGGCTGGACCCGGTGGATTTCCACGCCCGGTGGCCGGACGCGCTGCAGTCGCTTGCGAATCGCGGCCTGCAGGTGCACGAATCCACCGGCGGCTTGGGCCCGCACACCAAGTACTACGGCACGTTCCAGCAGTACCCGGACCGCAACGTCATCACCGTCGACGACGATGTGCTCTACCCGCGCACGTTTGCGCAGAAGCTCATCGACGCTCCTTCGGCCTCCACCATCACCGCCTACCGCGCCCACAGAGTCGTGCTGGACGAAGAAGGCATCGCCCCGTACAAGAAGTGGCGGCCGGTAAGGAGCACAGAGCCGTCGATTTTGCACTTCGCCACCGGCGTGGACGGCGTGCGCTACCCGAAGGAGATGGTGCGCTACGTCGCCGAGCGCGGTACGGAGTTTTTGGACCTCGCACCACGCGCCGACGATGTGTGGCTGAACCACTGCGCCCTGAGCGCCGGGTTCCCGGTGAAGCAGGTTTCGGAGCGCTCGGCGAACTTTCCGCTGGTCCCGGGCTCGCAGCGTGTGCGCCTGTCGCGGGTGAACCTCTCCGGCGGCAACGACGTCCAAATCGCGGCGACGTATTCAGCAGAAGACGTAGCCAAGCTGCGCGCCGCGGAGTAGCGTTTGGCCGGTGAATGACACAGCCTCCAAGAGGTGGCTCGGCCCCGCGCAACTAACTGCGCTGGGCTTTCTAGCTCTGATCCTCACCGGCACAGCGCTGCTTTCCATGCCGTTCGCCTCCGCTGACGGCGCGCCTACAGCGCTGATGAGCGCGCTGTTTACCGCCACGTCCGCGACCACTTTGACCGGCCTGGTCACCGAGGACACCGGCAGCCACTGGAGCCTGGCCGGACAGTTCATTGTGCTGGCGCTGATCCAGGCCGGCGGCCTGGGCATCATGAGCATTACCTCGCTTACCGGCATGCTGCTCACCGGCCGGGTGAAGCTGCGTTCGCGGTATGCCACGGCAGCTGAGGGGCGGCCAATTTTGGAAGGTGGGGTGAGGCGGACGCTCGTGGCAACGCTGCTGCTCACCTTCTTTTTTGAGGGGGTGGTAGCGGTGATCTTGGGCATTCGCTTCGCCACCGTCTACGGCATGGCGCCGGGGCGCGCCGCATACGAGGGCGTGTTCCACGCGATTTCCGGGTTCAACAACGCCGGCTTCGGACTGCGTCCGGACAGTCTGGTCTCCTACAACACGGACGGGTGGATCCTCATCCCGTTGGCGGGTGCGTTGATGATTGGCGGGCTGGGCTACCCGGTGCTTTCCGAGCTGGTGCGCCGCGGCCGCGAGCAGATGCGCGGGCTGGTCCACGGCGCGCCGGTGAGCTCGCGGCGGCTGTCCATCACCACCCGCATGACGCTGCAGGCGACCGCGTTTCTGGTGGTCAGCGCCACGCTTATCATCGCACTACTGGAGTGGCGCGGCTTCCTCGCCGGCATGCCAACCAGTGTCAAGTGCCTCAACGCGTTCTTTTCCGGGGTGACGCCGCGCACCGCGGGGTTCAACTCTGTCGATTACGCCGAGGCGCACCCGATCACGCTGATGGTCACGGACATTTACATGTTCATCGGCGGTGGGTCCGCGGGCACAGCCGGCGGCATCAAGATCACCACCGCGACCGTGCTGCTAGCGGCCATGCTGGCGGAATTCAAAGGCCGCGACGCCACCACCGTGGGCCACCGCACCGTGCCAAAAAGTGTGGTGCGCCAGGCCATGACGGTGGCCGCGGCGGGACTGGTAGCGGTGACCGCAGGCGTAGCTACGCTGCGTATTTGCGACCCCCAGTTCACCGCCGACCAGGTCAACTTCGAGGTCATCTCGGCGTTTGCCACCACGGGGCTTTCCACCGGCATCACCGCGGATTTGTCCACCCCGTCCCAGCTCGCGCTGTGCCTGCTGATGTACCTCGGGCGCATCGGCCCGTTCACACTCGTCGCAGCGCTGGCGCTGCGCACCGTTTCCCGCAGGTTCGACTACCCCACAGAAAGGCCGTTCATTGGTTAACTTCCCCCGTTTCACGTCCACGCAGCGTTTGAATATCCCGCCCGTGGTGGTCATTGGCCTGGGCCGTTTCGGCGGTGCGATCGCCCAGGAGCTCACCCGCTACGGCGTGGAGGTGATGGGCGTCGATGTGGATGAGCGGCTGGTGCGCGAGCATGCGCCTTTGCTTACCGACGCCACCGTCGCCGACACCACCGACCCCGAAGCCTTACGCCAGCTCGGTGTGCATGACGTCAAACGCGTGGTGCTCGGCATCGGCTCCGCGCTGGAGGCGTCCATCCTGACCGCCTCCAACCTGGTAGATCTAGGGGTGCCCGACATTTGGGCGAAGGCTGATTCGGAGTCCCACGCCCGCATTTTGCAACGCCTCGGCGTGCACCACGTGGTGCGCCCGGAGCACGACACCGGCCGCCGGGTGGCGCATCTGCTCGGCGGGAGGTTCCAGGATTTCGCAGAGTTGGCGGAGAACTACGGCGTGATCAAGATGGCCCCGCCGCGTGCGCTGCTGTCCGGTCCCTGCGACGCGGAAAAGCTGTGGGACAAGCACCGCGTGCAGGTGGTCTCCGTGCGCAACAGCAATGGCGAGTGGCAGCCGTTTGTGCCGGGCCAGGAGCTCTCCCCGTCGGACCTGATTGTGATGGCGGGTGCGCCGGACGACTTAGAGCGTTTCTCCCAGCAGTAGGGGCATGTGGCAGTCTTTGGACCAGTTCGGCTGGGAGTGGTTCTGTCTCAGCTGGTGAGTCTCAGTCCATCTGCAGCACGGTGCGAAGTTCCGCGAACAGCTCCGGGCGCAGCCGGTGGAGGACCGACCTGCCCAGGCGGCTCTTTTCTAGGAGGCCGGCCTCGGTAAGTTTTTTGAGGTGGTGGGAAACCGTCGGTTGGCTTAGCCCAGAGCGTTGCGTCAGTTCGCTCACGCTCATCGGCTCGCAGCCCTCTTCGGCGAGCCAGGAGAGTAGTTGCAGCCGGCCGGGGTCCGCCAAAACTTTGAACAGGGCCGCGTAACGCGTCGCGTCGTCTGCGGAGAGCAAGCCGGAGCCCAGCGAGCAGCAGTCGAGGCCAGTGTCTGCTGTCGTGGCGACAGAATCTTTCATGCTTCCTACCTTTTCATATTGACAGCGATAAATGTGCCTTTTAGTGTTCGTATTGATAATCGTCAATAGATAAGGATTCCAGATGGAAGACACAACCTCTCAGCCAGTAGAGCGCATGTCATTTCTTGACCGCTTCCTACCGGTGTGGATCATGCTCGCCATGGCGGCGGGCCTCGCCCTCGGCCGCGCAGTGCCGGGGCTTTCGGGCGCACTCGAGCGCCTTGAAGTCGGCGGGATCTCGCTGCCGATCGCGCTCGGCCTGCTTGTGATGATGTACCCGCCGCTGGCCAAGGTGCGCTACGACAAAACCCGCGAGATCGCCACCGACAAACGGCTCATGACCGTATCCATCATTTTGAACTGGATTCTTGGCCCCGCGTTCATGTTCGCGCTCGCGTGGATGTTCCTGCCTAACGAGCCGGAGCTGCGCACCGGCCTGATCATCGTCGGGTTGGCGCGCTGCATCGCCATGGTGCTGGTGTGGTCCGACCTCGCCTGCGCAGACCGGGAAGCCACCGCCGTGCTGGTGGCCATCAACTCGGTGTTCCAGGTGCTCATGTTCGGCGTGCTTGGCTGGTTCTACCTGCAGGTCCTGCCGTCCTGGCTGGGCCTGGAGACCACCTCGGTGGATTTCTCCTTCTGGGCGATCGTCTCCTCCGTGCTCGTCTTTTTGGGCATCCCGCTGCTGGCCGGGCTGCTGTCTCGCATCATCGGTGAGCGCACCAAGGGCCGCGACTGGTACGAAAACACCTTCCTGCCCCGGATCTCCCCGCTGGCGCTGGTCGGCCTGCTGTACACGATCGTGCTGCTGTTTTCCCTGCAGGGCGACCAGATCCTGTCCAGGCCGTTGACTGTGGCCACGGTGGCGCTGCCGCTGCTGTGCTACTTCGTGGGCATGTTCGCCGTGGCACTTGTGGTGGCCAAACTCTCCGGCATGGACTACGCCCAATCCGCCTCGGTGGCGTTTACCGCCGCCGGCAACAACTTCGAGCTCGCCATCGCGGTGGCGATCGGCACCTTCGGCGCCACCTCCGCCCAGGCGCTGGCGGGTACGATTGGCCCGCTCATCGAGATCCCGGTGCTCGTCGGCTTGGTCTACCTCATGCGGGGGATCGGCCCGAAACTGTTCCCCGGTGACCCAACCCTGCCTAACCAAAGGAGCCTTACATGAAGCCCTCAGTCCTGTTCGTCTGCGTCGGCAACGGCGGCAAGTCCCAGATGGCGGCGGCGCTCGCCGAGAAGCACGCGGGTAGCCAGCTCGGCATCCACTCCGCAGGCACCAAACCCGGCACGAAGCTGAACCAGGAATCGGTCGAGGCGATTGCAGAGACTGGCGCCGACATGTCGCACGGCACGCCCAAACCCATCGATCCGGAACTGCTGCGCAGCGTTGATCGCGTCGTGGTGCTCGGCGAAGACGCGCAGGTGGAAATGCCTGACGGCGCCCGCGGCACGCTGGAGCGCTGGCGCACCGACGAACCCTCGCACCGCGGCATCGAAGGCATGGAGCGCATGCGCCTCGTGCGCGACGACATTGACGCCCGTGTGCGTTCGCTTATCGACGAGCTAGTAGGACCCGTACATTAGCTCGCTTGCTGGGTGCGCAATCCATCAATGAACACGTCGACGAGCCAGGCGCGCCTGCCCGCGAACGCTTCCTCCGCGGGCTCGGGCAGCGGGCGTGAGAGCGCGATGATGGCGAAGTGGAACGACAGGTAGTCGAGGTCCGGGGGGCACAGTTCGTGCTGTTTGGCTTGCGCAAGTAGCGGGTCGTAGATGGCTTGCAGCTGCGCGGTGGCGACAGCCCTGTCTTCGTGCGACAACGTGGGTAGCAGTTTGGGCAGGATTTCCTGGCCGACGGCGGGGAAGTTCAAGTTCACCATCTCGCCGATCGCGGAACGCCAGGTGTCTTCGGGTAGGTCGGGGAAACGCAGGAGGTGCTTGGCCACCACGTCGCGCATGCTGTTCATGATGTGTTCGAGCACCGCGCGGAAGAGCTCGTCCCTGTCGGGGAAGTGGCGGCTCGCGGTGGCCACGCCCACGCCTGCCTCCTTAGCGATGTTGCGCAGCGACACGCCAGGCCCCATCTGGGCGATGAGCGTGGAGGCGACCTCCACAATCGCTTGACGGTTTTCGGCAGCATCTTTTCGCATGACCCGCAGCTTACCGTTGACGCGCCAGAAGTGGAACAGTATGCTCCATTTGTGTAATTGAAACACACTGTTCCATTTGGAGGAGATTATGTCCACAACCGTGGCGCGCCCCGCACCCACGCAGGGCGCAACAAAGAAGGCACTCGCCATGATCCTTGGCATCCCCGTCGTCATCGGACTGATGCTCTGGGCGTTTTTGGCCCCGACATTCGCGTCCGGGCCGGACGGGGTGCCGGTTGCGGTGGCCGGTCCGGGGCCTGTCGTCGAGAAGCTCATTGCTCAAGCTGAACAGCAAGAGGAGCACCCGGACTTCATCACCGTGAGCTCGCCGGAGGAGGCGGAGACGATGGTGCGCGACCGCGAGGCGGTTGGCGCGATCGCGATCGGTGAAGGCGGCGCGACCGTGTATACCGCCTCCGGCAATGGCGCACCGTACGTGCAAATGCTGAGCGGTGTCGCTCAAAACATGGAGGCCAGCGGCATGCCTGTGGAAACGAAGGATCTCGCCCCCACCACCAAAGATGACCCGCAGGCCCAAGGCCTCGCGCTGCTCGGACTGCCGCTCGCGTTCGGCGGCGTGATCTCGGGCATCTTGCCGACGCTGCTGCTTCGCGGGAAGAAGTGGTCGAAGGCTGCCGTGATTGCTGGTGTTGCAATGATTGGCGCCGGTGTCGCGGTCTGGATGCTGCACGGCGTATACGGCACCCTCTCCGGCAGCGTGTTCATGGAATGGTTGGCTGTGACGCTCGGCATCGCCGCGACGTCGTCGGTGACCGCGGGCCTCGGCGCGCTTATGGGTATGCCGGGTGCGGGCCTGGGCGCGGTGCTGACAATCTTCGTTGCCAACCCCTTGTCCGGCCTGGCCACGGGCCCGTGGTTGCTGCCGGCGGGTTGGTCCACGCTCGGCCAGCTGATGCCGATTGGCGCGACGGGCTTCCTCGTTCGCTCGCTAAGCTTTTTCGATGGTGCCGGGTCCACGCAGCCCTGGATAGTGTTGTGCTGCTGGATTCTCCTCGGCCTACTCCTGCTGGCCTTCGATCGCTCGAAGGCACCGACTGCTGAAACAACAACTGAAACTGCCTAACCCCTACGCCCGGCCCAAACGTGCACTATCACCTGGCCGGGATCATCGGGATTCGCTGTTTGTTGCGGAACCTCGACGCCTGCATGCGCGCCGGCGAGGTGCCGCGGTAGTGGGTGGTGGAGGGGGAGGTTGCGTACTTCGGATTTGTGGACGGTTTGCGGGAGCGTAGCTTCTCGTGCCTCACATCACCGCATTGTGGCACGAATTACACGGTTGTGCTTTGCGAGCAATTGCTTTGCGACGATCCTCCGGTGGACCGCCGCCCAGCGCCCACCGCGGCAGCCAGGGCAAACACCGATCGACGCGAGCGGGAATCTCGGCCTTCCCGGAGCCGGAGCCCGCGGCGCGTCACCTCGACCGGGGTGCCCGAGGAGTCTGCGCAGGTGGCCGACTACTTCCCCGTAAACCTGCGCACAATCAAATAGACCCGTGCACATATTGCGATGCCAAAGCCGAAGAAGAGCCCAAAGGCGAGAATTCCCGTGAGAAACGACTCAGCATCCGGGTCGAAGGTTTCCAGGCACAATCCGAACAGCAGGAACGAGATGAGGCCGACGGCTGCGGACCACCAGAACACCTTGACTGCAGTGGGGCGCTTCGCCGACTTTGCAGGCTCCTCCTGGACGGGGGCGGTGGCGGCCGCTGGAGCAGGGGCGGCAGCCGGTGCTGTCGTGGTGGCGGGTGCGACCTGTGGTGGTTCTGCGGCAGCAGGTTGCGAGGCTGGACTGGTCTGCGTGGTCAGGTCAAGCACATCACCGTGAAGCAGCAGTGGTTCCGGGTGGCGTTGAAACATATTGCCTTGCGACGGCGTCCCCGCCGCCCCTGCTTGCCCCGCTGTCCTATCCATCGTTGCTCCTCGCTGAGGTCCGTAGTCGTTGACTCCTGCACGACAGTAGTGCGCAACGGGGGAACCGTCTCGCTGGCGGAGAGCAAGGCCTGGAAACCGACGGTCGAGAACGCGATCCGAGCCGTAATCGTCATGCGCTGCGTCCGGGCGAAGAAATCACGCCGTTTCTCCGGTGGGTGGCTGACTATGGCTCGCCGGGCTTCCAGGTCGCGCCCGTGGTCATCGAGAACCCGAACGGCTAAAACAGCGCCTTGACGGCCGCGCGGTCCACCTTGCCCGGGCCGAGCTGCGGCAACGCCGCCACCACCTTGAGTTCTTTGGGGATCTGCCAGTGCGCGATGCGGCCGGCGTCCTCCGCGTCGGCGAGTGCGTCCAGGATGTCCGGCACTGTCGCAGAGCCGGTGTAGGCAGCGCAGATGCGCTGGCCGAAGCGGTCGTCGTCTTTGCCGATGACGGTGGCAGCGGTGACGCCGTCGATAAGCAAAAGCTCCTCTTCCAACACCTCGGGGTGGAGCTTGAGGCCGCCGGAGGAGATGACGTTGTCGGTGCGGCCGAGGACCGTGAGCACGCCGCCGTCGAGCTCGCCGGCATCGGAGGTGCGGAACCAGCCGTCTTGGAGGTCGGGGGAGGCGAAGTTGTGGTAGCCGCGGGCGACCATGGGGCCGCCGAGGTGGATGCGCCCGTCTTGGATTCGCACGCGGGCACCGGCGATGGGGCGGCCGTTATAGACGCAGCCGCCGGAGGTTTCGCTGGAGCCGTAGGTGGTGACCACGTTGATGCGCAGTTTGCGGGTGGAGTCGAGCAGGCGCGGGTTGGTTGCGGCGCCGCCGACGAGGACTGCGGAAAACGTGCGCAGCGCGTCGATGCCCTTGAGCGTGGATGTGGCCTTGGCCAGCTGCATCGGGGTCAGCGCGGTGTAGATGCGCTCGCCGGTGCGGGCGAGTTCGTGGGCGCGGGCGGCGAACTCGGCGACGTTGAAGCCGCGGGTCAGGTCAATGAAGGCGGGCTCGACGCCGGCGACCATGCTGCGGACGAGCACCTGGAGCCCGGCGATGTAGGCGGCGGGCATGGCAAGCAGCCACTGGCCCTCGCCGCCGAGCGCCTGGTGGGTCGCGTCCGCACTCGAGATCAGGTTCGCCGGGGTGAGCATCGCGCCTTTCGGTTTGCCCGTGGAGCCGGAGGTGGAAACCACCAGGGCGATATCGTCGTCGATGGGCGCGCCGGGTTTGAGAGTGTTGCGCAGCAGGTTCGTGCGCGCCGGGTCGTTGGCAGGCACGGGCAACAGCGTGTGCTGGCCGGTCAGGGCCTCCTCGAGCGCGGGCATGATGGCCAGCGGGTTCGCGGGGTCGACGGGGAGGAGTTCGAGGAGGTGGGTCACTTGGCGGACGTTTCGTTCTCGAGAGGGTTCGTATGGGCGGTGCGGGCGAAGGCCATGCGGGACAGCGGGCCGTCGATAATCGCCCAAAGCCCCACGGCTGTCAGCGCGGTGAGCAGCACGTACATCACCGGCACGCTGTGGGGTGCGACAAGCACCGCAACGGCGTTGAGCCCGACGTGGCACACAACCGCCAGCGCCCAGAGCTGCCAACGGCGCTCACGCACCGCGCGCAACACGATCAGTGTGAACACGACGTGTGCGGCGATTGCGAGCGCGCGCTCGTACCAGCTTGTGGCGATCATGCCGACTCCGATGTTCTGCAGCGCCTCAATCTGTTCGGCGATGGCTTGTGCGGTGGCAGGGTCGTCGTTCCCAGTGGCCTGCGCCTTGATCGCGTCGCCGGTGGTCAGCAGCATGATGTTGCCAGCAAACAGGTTGGTGAAGAGTAGCAGCGCTTCTATGCCGCCG
Source organism: Corynebacterium afermentans subsp. lipophilum (assembly GCF_030408375.1). Lineage (NCBI taxonomy): Bacteria > Bacillati > Actinomycetota > Actinomycetes > Mycobacteriales > Corynebacteriaceae > Corynebacterium > Corynebacterium afermentans. The sequence continues at coordinate 299,655 of NZ_CP046530.1, forward strand.
TGGCCCAGGCCGAAGCCGACGCCGTCGTTCCACTCGCGGGTGTTCTTGTCCCAGAAACGCAGCACGATCCAGCGGGCGGTCTCCTCGAACAGGCCGGAGGTGACCAGGAACAGTGCAGTGGTCAGGGCGGTAGCCGCCGTTGGATCGAAGGTTTTGTTGAAGAGGAACTGCAGCGGGATCACCAACGCGAACCTGGCTACCTGGGACAACGGGAACGCCAGCGCGCCCCAGCCGAGCGAGGCCCAGTTGAAGCCGAAGTTGCGCTTCCCAACGAACCACGCGGCAACCACCAGGGCGATCATGCCTATGAACTGCAGAATGAGAAGGCCCAATGTCATGGCCCCGACGATACCGCTGCGGTCGCGGCGCGGCGGAACGGGTGTTAATGACGAAGTCGACTTTGTAGTCACCTGTAACGCAGGTCTCACTCTTCACCGATTACATAGACATGAGGAAGATCATCGCACCGGCCGTCGCTGCGGCGACCGCCCTTTCACTCACTGTCCCTGTCACTGCTACCGCCGCCACCTTGACTCCGTTTACCAAGGACGGCACCAACTACTGCCGCGTCACGCTCAACGACGTCGAGCGCGGCCCCGCCAACCAAGCCGAGCGCGCCGCGAAAACGCTCACGCACGGCATGTACGCCACCTCGGTCACCGAGGCGTTCGAGGCGACGTTCCCAGAGCTGAAGAAGCTTGGCGACGATTACGTGGCTGACCCGGCCGTCATCAAGCATCTGCACCTGCTGCTGGACGACAAAATGTCCCAGGAAGATGTCCGCGCCGACGCCCGCGCCACCGCGAAAGAGAAGCTGGCGCCGCTTGGCCTGCACACCACCGACGCCGACTTCTACCTGGACATGAAGGAAATCTCCCAGGTGCCGCTCAGCCCCGCGGCCAAGGCGCTCAAAGGCACCGCCGACTGGTTCGTGGGCATCGACGGCGGGGTACCCAAAATGCAGCCGCTTGGGGACGACTACGCGTTCGGCCGCAACGGCGACAACACCGCACGTTGGCTGCGCCACGTAGAAGACTGGCAGCGCAGCGAGTTCGCCCGGAACATGACAAAGACCTACTTCGCCCAGGTGCAGGACACACTCGAGAGCTCGTACTACTACCCACTCGAGGAGTCCAAGACCTGCCACGACGGCACCAGCCACGTCATCTTCCCCACGCAGGATCTAAAGCTGCCGAAGGCGCCGGAACTGGCCAACGCCGACTTGGGCGATACCGCGCCTGAGCCGGATCCAGCCCCGAAAGACCCGGAAGAGAAGCCGGACACCGAGGCCCCGGAGACCTTCGACGCGAAGCTGGCCAAGATCTTGGGCATCGTCGCCGCGGTGTTGACGGCACTGGGCGCGCTGTTCGGCCTGCTGCAGAACATGGGCGTCAAGGGCCTGCCTGCCATTCCTCAGATCCCGGGGTTGACCAAGTAGGTCCTCCTCGAGGAGGAGGTGGGGGCGCGGAGCCGCGAATAAGCTAGGCGCCCGTGCATATCAAACCGGGCGACGCGGTGCTCGCGGTGGCTATGGCGGTGCTCGCCGCTTTCTACACCGTGAGCGCGATCGGTGACCCCACCAACGCTTACGGTTGGGTGCAGGCCGTGTTGTCCTGGGGATTTGCGGCCTTTTTCGGTGTGCTGACCAGCCGGCCGAAAACCTCTGCCGCGGCACTAGTTGCGCTGAACGTGGTCTGGGCGGCGGCGTGGTTGGCAGCGCCGGTAAACATCGGCTACACCTTGTGGGTCCTCGCGGTGCCCGTGGCCGTGTTTGTGGCCAGCCGTTACGCGGACAAACGCTTCGCGCTGGGGGTGCTGGCGGCTGCGTGCGCGTGGGCGTTTGTGTCGCCGTTTATGTGGACATGGGATGAGCACTTCGTGCTGTTTTACCGCCAGGGCTCCGACAGGGCGGTCTCATTGGGACTGCACTGGGCGGTCGCAGCGGTGGCGTACCTGTTGGGCGCGAACCTTGCGGCCGAGCACGACGCCCGTGCCCGCGAAGCGGAGGCGAAAGAGACCCGTCGCGCCGCCGCCCGCCAGCAGGAGCGCCAAGATATCGCGCGCGAAATCCACGACGTGCTCGGGCACTCGCTCACTTTGATAAAGGCGCAGGCGAACGCCGGGTTGGCATCCGGCCGCGAGCGAGAGGCGCTGCGGCAGATCAACGCGGCTGCGGGGGAGTCGTTGGCAGAGATACGCATGCTGGTTCGGGGCCTGCGCGACAGCGACCTTGGGTTCGCGCCGGTGGCGGGGGTGGGCGACGTGCCTGCGCTGGTGCAGCGTTTCCGCGCTGCGGGACTTGAGGTCACACTTGATGCCATGCCTATCGACGTCCCACCGGTCACCTCCCACGCCATCCACCGTATTGTCGCCGAGGCATTGACCAACGCCACACGCCACCAGATAGACCCGCAGGTGGATGTGCGGATTGCGGGTGGCAACCCCGTCGTGGTGGAGGTGGCTTCTACCGGTCGGGTGCGCCCGCAGCCGGGCACCGGCGTGGGGCTGGAGGGGTTGCGAGAACGCGCTATAAGTGCCGGAGGCACGCTCGAAACGTCGCTGACAGGCCAGACGTTTACGGTTAGGGCGGAGCTGGCCGCATGATCAAGATCCTGCTCGCAGATGACCAACCGCTGTTGCTGAGCGCCCTGGAGACGATCCTGGGAGCCCAGACGGACCTCACCGTGGCGGCCACCGCCGCCAACGGAGCGGAAGCGGTTGAGAAGGCCCGGGCGCACCGCATCGACGTGGCAGTGCTGGATATCCGCATGCCGGTGTTGGACGGTATCGCCGCAGCCAGGCAGATCATGGAGCTCGGCCCGAAAGTGATCATGCTGACCACCTTCGACGACGACGCCCTCGTCCGCGCCGCCATCGACGCCGGTGTGGATGGATTCCTGCTCAAAGACGCCGAGCCGGAGGTGCTCGCCGGTGCCGTGCGCGCCGTCGCCCGTGGTGAATCCGTGCTGGCGCCCGGCGTGACCGGGCGGGTGATGGCATGGGTGCGTGGAAGCACGGGCTCCACCGAGGCGGCTGCAGAGTTGGAGGGGCTTACTTCTCGGGAGCTGGAGGTGCTGGCGGAGATCGGCCGCGGCGCTACCAACGCCGAGATCGCACGGACACTGTTCATCGCGGAGACTACGGTGAAAACGCACGTGTCCAGCCTGCTTACCAAGCTCGGGGTGCGCGACCGGGTGGCGCTGGCGCTGACGGCGCAGCGCGCCGGGCTCTCCTCCTAGGGGAGGATGCGGAATTGGTCCCGTCGGCCGATCCGCTTGGAATCCAGCGGCGGAACAATCGGGTGCATGACTGCAACGCAACTCGCCTGCCGCTTCGTGGCCGTGTCCTTCGGCGGCCACCAGGTGCTGCGCGACATCACGCTGACTACCACCCCCGGGCGCGTCCACGCCTTACTCGGGCCAAACGGCGCAGGTAAATCGACCTTGATGTCGGTGCTGCTGGGCCTTTTCACCCCCGATGCTGGAGAGGTCACGCTAATGGGCCGCCCGTTCGAGCGGGCTGCGCTGCACCACGTAGGCGCCTCCATCAACGACCCGGCCTTCTACGCGCACTTGAGCGCGCGAAATAACCTGCGGGTGCACACCGCGCTGTTGGGCCTGCCGGATGCGGAAGCGGACCGGGTGCTTGAACTTGTCGGCCTCGCTGGGGCAGGACGCAAGAAGGCGGGCAGCTTCTCCACCGGTATGAAGGGCCGTCTCGCCCTGGCTCAGGCTCTGCTCGGTGAGCCGGAGGTGCTTATCTTGGACGAGCCGCAAAACGGACTCGACCCTGAGGGCATCGCCCACCTGCGTGCCTACTTACGTGAGTACGCCCGCGCCGGGCGCACCGTCCTGGTCAGCTCCCACCAGCTCGGTGAGGTGCTGCACATGGCTGACGACGCCACCGTTATCGCCGGTGGCCGCGTCCGCTTCACCGGTGAACTCGCACAGCTTGGGCCAAACCTGGAAGAGTCCTTCTTCCGCCTCACCTCGGGGGTGGACGTCTGATGGCAGCGTTGCGCGCCGAATGGATCCGCGCCCGTGGCTCCACGCTGTGGTGGCTCGCCAGCGCCGGGCTGTTAGTCGGCCTTGTGCTGACCGCGTTTTCCCTGATGGGGAGAGTAAAAGACGCGTCCGATCTGCTCCATCCCCAGGGCGTGCTTCTGACCGGCATGTCCGCGCCAATCGCCGCGATCTTTGCAGGTGTTGCCGAACACCGCGAGCGCGACGCCCGCTCCGGCGGCACGCTGTGGCGCCCCGCCGCACCCTTAGCCGTCCGGGCGGCCCGCCTGGTGGTGGTCTGGGTGGCGTTGGCGGTATTTGTGATCCTCGACGTCGCGGTGCCGCTTGCGGTGACGGTTGCGTTCGGGGTGGACGGTGCCGGCTGGGTCGCGCTCGTCGGCCTGTTCATTTTGCTCGGCATGCTCGGCCCAGCAGGCTTAGCTGCGGCTGCAACCCGCCGCGTTGGGTTGCTTCCCACGCTCTTGGCCGCATTCGCCTTCACCATCGAGTTGGGGTACTTCGCTGAGCGCGACTGGTGGTGGGCCAACCCCGGCGCCTGGCCCGCCCGCCTGGCTCTGCCGTCGTTGGGGTTGCACTTCAACCTGCTTCCGCTCGAGCCGGATTCGCCACTAGTCGGCGAGTCTCCCTTGCCCGCTCTCGCCCTCACCCTCCTGTTGGCCGCTGTCGGTTTCGCCGCCGGCGCGCTCACCCCGCGGCGTACGAGGCCCGTTCTGAAGCGCCGCACCACTCACGAAGTGGCTGCTCCCGCTGCTGCTGGGCCAGCCATACCGCGGCCCGCGCGCACCGGGTTTCTGTCCGCGTGGAAGGGGGTTGCGAGGGCGGGGCGGATGCCGTCGTTAAGCATGGTGCTTGTGCTGACCGCTCTGGTGCTTCTCTTTGCCACCCGGTATCCGGAAGATGTGCGCCAAGCGCTTTTCGCGTACGCAATCCTCCCGGTCGGCGCGGGCGTGTTGCCCACGCTAGTGTGGCCGCGGATCCGCCCGGCATGGGCACTGATGCAAGTGGAGCACCCGCGAGTTGGTGCCGCGTTGATGGCCTGGTTTACCAGCATTGTTGCGCTTGTATGCCTGTTCGCAGGTGTCGTGACGTCAAGCGCGAGGTTCGGCGCGCTTTCCCTTGTAGCCGGTACCGTTCTTGTCCTCGCGGCGTTAGCTGTGACCGTGCGCTTCGGCGTGATGTGGACGTTGGCTGCGACCGTTTTGGTCACGATTGTTTCCGCCACGATCGGCGGCGACGTGTTGGCGGAGTCCTTCCTGTGGATCGCCGCCGTGCCCGCTTGGCCGGTGACAGCTACCGGCCCGCGCGTCTGGGTCGCGCTAGCGGTTGGCGCGGTCCTATTAGCCGCGCTGGTGGCTGAGCTGCACCGGGGACTGCGGGGGATACGCCCGGTCCGTCGCTGATCCGTGCTAGCCGGCGCGGTTCAACGGCCCCTCCGCGTGGTAGCGCCCGGTGGGGGCGTTGTAGGTGGCGCGCTCGCGGGAGTCGTTGATGGCAAAGTGCCACGTGCCGCCGTTATCGCAGGTGCCTTCCGTGATGGTCTCGCGGAAACCGTCCTGGATCTCCTCACCGGCGGAGGCGTGCACCGGCTCGAGGAGGCCGGCGCAGCCGAGGTCCGGGTAGGTCACCGGGATGCGACCGCCGCGGTCGCGGGTGCCGAACTGCACGCGGTAGGACTGCCCGTTGAGCTCCGGGATGTCGGAGACTTGCTTCATGGAGCCCTCGCGCGGAACGGTCAGCGGGTCCTGCTGGTCCCGCTCCGCCAGCTGCGTGGCGTCTGTGGTCGGGGTCCAGTGGATCAGGGTCGCATCGTCCAGCGGGTTGCCCACGACGGTCTCCTCCGGGCCGTAGACCTTGACCAAGCGGTTGCCGTGCAGCTCGAACTGGGTCGCGGTCAGCCGCGCGCCGTCCGACTCGTACTGCGTCAGTCCCGGCTGTATACCGGCGGTGAACACGGTGGGGTAGGTGTCGGCGGCGTCATCGACCAGGTAGTCGGTGGTGGCCGTGAGTGTGCCGTCGACAAGCTGCAGCACGCGCACCGGCGCCGGGCCCTGCTTGCCGGCACGCAGGAGCAGTTCGAGCTCGGTGTCGCCGTCGACGTCGACGAGGTCGTAGGTGAAGGTGCCGTCCAGGCCCTCGATGTCAGCGAAGTATTGCGCTGGGTCCGCGAGCGCCGCGGCGTAGGCGTCGCGCGAGGAGGCTAGCGGTGCGGGGAGGTTCTCTTGCTCCGCCACCGGCGCGACGGTGTCGGCAGCGGCAGCGTCATCGGCGGGCGGCGGCACCTCCTCTTCGGAGGCGGCGTCAGCGGTGGTCGGGGTGTCTGGAATGTTTCCGTCGCACGCGGCCAGAGTCAGCGAGGCGGCGACGATTGTTGCTGTCATCGTGCGTCTCAACATGGCCGGAGCGTAACCCGTAGACCTTGCGGAGCCCTGAAAATTCCGTACAGGTGTATGGCAGTAGAAGGGGAATTGGCTCTGACGTGGTGGGCGCGGATTTGTTACCGTCGGCCGAAACGCCCTGTTCGACGAGACTCCTGCTCAGCGCCAATGTCTACTTTCGACCCACCTGCCCGACCGACCGACCCATCCAGCGCGTTCTTGGAGCGCATGGATGACGCTGTCCAGCATCGACTCGCGGAGGCGGCGCCGGATTTTGATCTGGAGCTGAGCGGTCCTGAGCACCTGAAGTCCTGGAAGGACGCAGAGGCGCGGGTGGAAGAGGTCCGTGCCGACCTCGACCACATCGTCCGCGACCTGCACGCTCACCCGGAAGAGGCATTCGAGGAGCACCACGCGCAAGCGGTGATCGCTGAAGTGCTCCAGCGCCGCGGGTTCCAGGTGGAACGTGGAGCACATGGCGTATCGACGGCACTGCGGGCCGAATGGCACAGCGCCGATTACGACCCAGCGGTGCATCCCACTGTTGCCGTGTTGGCTGAGTACGACGCGCTACCCGGCATCGGCCACGCCTGCGGGCACAACGTCATTGCGGCGGCCGGGGTGGGCGCGTTTCTCGGCGCCGTTGGAAGCGGCAGCGGCCGGATCGTGTTTCTTGGCACCCCCGCGGAAGAGGGGCACACAGGCAAGGAATACATGATCCGCGGCCGCATGCTGGACGGCGTCGATTGCGCAGTGATGATGCACCCGTTTTCCTACGACCTTGTGTCCCACGTGTGGGTGGGCCGCCGCACGTTGACGGCCACGTTCACCGGCGTGCCGGCGCACGCGTCGATGCAGCCGTACATGGGGCGAAACGCCCTCGACGCGGCGACGCTTGCCTATCAAGCGTGCGGGCTGCTGCGCCAGCAGATGCCGCCTTCGGACAAATTGCATGCTGTGATTGCGGACGGGGGAGCCCGCGCGTCGATCATCCCGGAGTCCGCCACCCTGCAGCTGTATGTTCGCTCGCTGTACACAGAGACACTGATGGACTTAAGCCAGCGCGTGGAGGACATCCTTCAGGGGGCGGCGTTGATGACGGGCACGGCAGTGGATGCGCAGTGGGACGAACATCCGATGTCGCTGCCCGTGCGAAACAACGAGACGCTCGCTCGGCGGTGGGGTGCCACGCAAGCGTCCCGTGGAAGAAACGTGTTTCCGGCGGGGACCTTGCCGGATTCGCAAGCCGCATCGACCGATTTCGGCAACGTGTCCCACCTGGTTCCGGGTATCCATCCTCTGGTGAAAATCGCGCCGGAGGGTACGGCGCTGCACACCACCGATTTCGCCGCGGCGGCGATCTCGGACCAGGCGTTTGAGGGCGCGTTCGATGCTGCGGTCGGGTTGGCCCAAACCATTGCGGACATCCTCAACGATCCGCAGCTTTTGACCGACGCCCAGAAGGAGTTCGAAGCGGCAGGCGGTGCAATTTCAGTGGAGGACTTGCTGGCCGGGGCGACCGAGCAGCAAGACTCCTAGTAGTAGAACGGGAACTCGTCCCAGCGCGGCGGGCGCTTCTCCAAAAACGAGTCGCGGCCCTCCACAGCCTCGTCGGTCATGTACGCCAGGCGGGTGGCCTCGCCGGCGAAGACTTGCTGGCCCATCAGACCGTCGTCCACAAGGTTGAACGCGAACTTCAGCATGCGCTGGGCGGTGGGGGACTTGCCGTTGATTTCGCGGGCGACCTGGATCGCCTCGTCCTCAAGCGACGCGTGCGAAGCCACGATGTTCACCGCCCCCATGCGCTGCATCTCCTCCGCCGAGTAGGTGCGGCCGAGGAAGAAGATCTCGCGCGCGAACTTCTGGCCCACCATCTTGGCCAAATACGCCGAGCCGTAGCCGGCGTCGAAGGACCCCACGTCCGCGTCGGTCTGCTTGAAGCGGGCCTCCTCGCGCGAGGCGATGGTCATGTCGCACACCACGTGCAGCGAATGCCCGCCGCCGGCCGCCCAACCATTGACCACGGCGATGACCACCTTCGGCATCGTGCGGATCAAACGCTGGACCTCCAGGATGTGCAGGCGCCCGCCCTCGGCCTTCACGCGCGCTTCATCGACGGTCTCCGCCGTCTCGCCGCCCGCGTACTGGTAGCCGGAGCGGCCGCGGATGCGCTGGTCGCCGCCGGAGCAAAACGCCCAGCCGCCGTCCTTCTCGCTCGGTCCGTTGCCGGTGAGCAACACCACGCCCACCGACGGGTCGCACCGGGCGTGGTCGAGCGCCTGGTACAGCTCGTCCACGGTGTGGGGGCGAAACGCGTTGCGCACCTCGGGGCGGTCGAACGCGATGCGCACGGTGCCGTCGGCACGCGTGTCGCCCACGTGGCGGTGGTAGGTGATGTCGGTGAAATCGAAGCCCTCGACCTCGCGCCACTGGCTGGGGTCGAAGGGCTGGGCGGTGGAGTAGCTCATGCGGCTCATCCTACGTGTCGCCAATTTCACAACAGAAGTGTGGAGAAATCCGAAGTTAGGTATTGCTTACCTCAGGCGGGGGGTAATCGTGAAAACCACGGCCTTTCCGACATCGCTCGCGTCGGTTTTTGCTTACGGCGTCACCACTGTCGTGTAAAGGGTGCGGACGATACCTTCCATCATTCTCACCCGTGCGCAAACTCACGCAATTCTTATCTACTTTAGTGCCGACTTTCAAAATCGGGTTGCGCCCGCGGGATGTGGGTTCTAGCCTCTTGGCTGGAGAACCTAAGTCGAGTGGCCGACTCTTCGGAGAGGGAGCTCGCAGTCCCTGGTTTTGGGGACAGCCCTAATTCAATGCGTGAGTATTGGATTCGCGTCGACACAAGGAGTAGTCCATGAAGAAATTGCTCGCAAGTCTCAGTGTTTCGGTGATCCTTTCCGGCGGATTTGTGACCGAAAAGGCGAATGCTAAAGACGTCACCGACTCAGATCAGATTGTAACCGTGAACAACAACAGTGACGCTGCGCGTAGCGTCTCTCCATCCGCAAAGAGCATTACAATTCGGAATGCCTCGGGAGGTGGGATCGGGGAGAAGATCGATACTCCTTCGGGGGTGCAACTCGAGTGGAGTATTGAGTCGCCCGTAGAGGAACATCAAAAGTCGTTCAGGGTAGAGGCGGATGGTCAGGTTGACCTGCATGTCGATCGGAACAGTGGCGCTCTACTCGTCCGAGTTGACGGATCTGATGTGGCGCTCATTGACGCTCCGTGGGCGCGCGACGCTGCCGGAAAGGCGCTCCCCACCCACTACGAAGTCGCTGGCGATACGTTCACCCAAGTTGTCGAGGTGAATCAACCCGACGTGGCCTATCCCATTGAAGCCGATCCCCGCGTGAATTGGGGGATTGTCAGCGGTCATATTTACTTCAGCAAGGAAGAAACTCGGCGAATGGCTGCCTCATCGGCAGCGGGGGCAGCAATTTCACCTTTCTGGGTTCTGGTTCCGCCCCCGTTCGGCGAGGTATTAGGGGCGTGGTGGGCAGACAATAGTGTTAACGTGACCGTCTGGGCAACAGCGGCGGTGGCGCAGGACAAATGTCTCGCGCTCAAAGTTGGCGCTACGGGCAGCGTTTCTCCTCCATCGTTAGGAGTAACTCCGGAACACTACACGCAGGGATGTGCTTAGCTGATGCCGATCTCTGGAGCAAATCTTCACTCTGCCAGGCTCACTAGGCGGGAGAGGGGCCTCAATCTCTCGTGGCTGGTCGCGCTGACGGTGCCCGCGTTGGGCTTGGCTTATTCGTGCATTACCAATGCACAGTCTGCAGCTGAATATTGTTGGGGCATCTCCGCAGCCGTAATTGTGTTTGGAGCCCTCTTCTATTTGGTTCCCAGGTATTCCCGCACGAAGCCCAGGCGATTTCTGCCCAGTTCCTTTGCTCCATTGTTTGCGGCGTACATCCCCGGTGTCATCGGGTTTTGGCAGGGGGGACTTTCTGCGGCTTCCTTGCTCTATCCGATTCTTCTCTACGCATTCGTTGCAGGCAGCGGGCGTCTCTATAAATGGGCTGAGGATGCCGCGCCGTAATCAATTGTTATGGGGCGTGTACGCGAGGGCCTTCACGATGTCGCAGGTTATTCCAACTGTGCTGACCTCGACGGAATCACTGAAAGGACCCATAGTGTTATGTTGCCTGCCGTTGGTCCCTGCGCGAGATCGAAGGGCTGGGCGGTGGAGTACAGCATGGGGTAATCGTACTCACGGACATTTCTAGTCAGGCGGCTTTGCTTTGATGGGCAGTGTCCTGCGAACTGGCCGATGCGCCTGCTTTATAACTCTTTATAACTACCCCAACCTATAAAGAGGTATAAAGCACCCATGCTGCCTTCCGCCGACGAAATCCTCGAGCGCGCCCACGTCGTCGCCCTGCCCATGGCCGTGAAATTCCGCGGCGTGACCACCCGCGAGGCCCTGCTCATCGACGGCCCCGCCGGCTGGGGCGAATTTTCCCCGTTTACCGAATACGGGCCCGAAGAATCCGCCGCGTGGCTGCGCGCCGGGCTCGAAGCGGCGTTCACTGGGCTGCCCGAGGCTCACGGCGAAGTCGAGGTCAACGGCACTATCCCCGCCGTCGCGGACGTCCAGCCAGTGCTCGCGCGCTACCCCGGCGTTTCCACCTTCAAAATCAAGGTGGCGGAGAAGGGGCAGTCGCTTGACGACGACCTCCGGCGCGTCGCCGCCGTCCGCCAGCTGCGCCCCGACGCGAAGCTGCGCGTGGACGCCAACCGCGGCTGGAGCGTCGACCAGGCCATCGAGGCCGCCGAGAAGCTCGGGGAGCTGGAGTACATCGAGCAGCCCTGCGCCACCGTGGAGGAACTCGCGGAGGTCCGACGGCGCACCAGCACGGCGATCGCGGCGGACGAGTCCATCCGCCGCGCCGCCGACCCGTACCGTGTGGCCGAACTCGGGGCGGCTGATGTGGCGGTGTGCAAGGTGGCGCCGTTAGGTGGCGTCGATAAGCTTCTGCGTATTGCCCGCGACTTGGACCTCGATGTGACCGTGGCCAGCGCGTTGGATACCGCCGTCGGGATGGACGCGGGTCTGGTGGCGGCGAAGCTGACCGGCTCGCGCGCGGCGGGGCTGGCCACGCAGCGGCTGTTCGTAGAAGATGTCGCCGCGCCGCGCGAGCTCGCGAACGGCCGGCTGGAGATCACCCGCACCACCCCCGATCCGGACAGGCTTCACGGGCTGCGCGCGCCGGCGAAGCGCCGCGACTGGTGGTTCGACCGCGTCCGCGCCTGCGTAGAGGTGCTATCAGTAGATCCCCAATTCCGGGTGTAAAATCGGACAATCGTGTTGGAATCGGGGGCGCGCCCGCTAACCTTTGCGCCATGTCGACTCCCGTACTCCACGAATCCGCCGCACTTTCCGACGGCGACCTGGCCAAATCGCCCGAACCCGGCGAGTGGCGCCGCCAGCTCATCGGCCTGATCACCGGCGTGGTGCTGGCTGTGCTTGTCTACATCTTCTTCCCCTCTGGCGCGGCGGACACCGTCGCCCAGTCCTCTGGCGCGAAGGAAGGCGTGGAGTACTCCGCGGACACCATGCGCATCGTCGCCGCCACCACCGTGCTCATGGGCGCGTGGTGGATGACCGAGGCGATCCCGCTGGCCGCCACCGCGCTGCTGCCCATCGCCGTGTTCCCGCTGGCAGGAGTCGCGCCGTTTAAAGACGTCTCCTCGCCGTACGCCTCCGCGACGATCTTCCTGTTCATGGGCGGATTCCTCATGGCGTTGGGCCTGCAGCGCTGGAACCTGCACCGCCGCCTGGCGCTGATGGTGGTCAAGGTGGTGGGCACCAGCCCGAAGCGCATCATCTTGGGCTTCATGATCGCCACCGGGTTTATGTCCATGTGGGTGTCCAACACCGCCACCGCCGTGGTGATGCTGCCGATTGGCACCTCCGTGCTCATGCTCACCGCGGACACCGTCGGCGGGATGGCCAACCAGAAGAAGTTCGCCACCGCGCTGATGCTGGCGATCGCGTACTCGGCGTCGATTGGCTCGCTGGCAACGCTCATCGGCACCCCGCCGAACGCGCTTTTGAAGGGCTACATGGAAGAAGCCCACGGCATTGTCATCGGCTTTGGTGAGTGGATGCTGGTGGGCCTGCCGGTGGCTGTGCTGTTCACGTTCATCGCGTGGTGGGTGCTCATCACCGTGTTCAAGCCGGAGGTGGACAACATCCCGGGCGGACGCGAGCTCATCGACGAAGAACTGAAAAAGCTCGGTCCCTGGACCTTCCCCCAGGCCGCCGTCGGCGTGATCTTCCTGGTGGCCGCCCTGGCGTGGATCTTCATCCCGCTGGGCATCAACCAGTTCGGCTGGACCTTCCCGTACGACGACGCCATCGTGGGCATCATCGCCGGCCTACTCATGTTCATCGTGCCGGGCACCGCAAACGGCAAGCGCCTGCTGGACTGGGAGACTGCCAACGAGATGCCGTGGGACGTGCTGCTGCTGTTCGGCGGCGGGCTTTCCCTGTCCGGCATGTTCACCGCGACCGGCCTGTCCCTGTGGATCGGTGAGAAGGCGAAGGGCCTGGCGTCGCTGCCGATGATCCTGCTCATCCTGGCCGTCGCCGCACTTGTGCTGCTGCTGACGGAGCTGACGTCCAACACCGCCACCGCCGCGACCTTCCTGCCCATCATGGGCGGTGTGGCAGTGGGCATCGGGCTTACCGACGCCACCGAGATGAACGTTATGCTCCTCGCCATCCCGGTGGCACTTTCCGCCACCTGTGCGTTCATGCTGCCGGTGGCCACCCCGCCGAACGCGATCGCGTACTCGTCGGGCTACGTCACCATGGGCGAGATGATCAAGGGTGGCATCTGGCTCAACGTGATCGCCATGGTGCTGATCACGCTGGCCACCTACTTCATCGCGGTGCCTGTGTTCGGGCTGGTGCTGTAAGCCCCGAATCTGCTGCGACACTTCCGCGCCCCGTCAAGAGCTTTTGGCGGGGCGCGCTAGTGTATTTCGCATGGATAACGAGACGAGACAGTACGGCCCCCAGGGTGGCGAGCCGCGCCGCGAGCGGCCCCGGCAGTACTTCCCGGACCAGTCCCAAAACCAGTACCAGCAACCGCAGGCGCAGCCCCGCTACGAGGAGCGCTACACCCAGCCCGCCTACGAGCAGCAGCAATACCAGCAGCCCTACCAGGACCCGTACTACGACAACGGGTATGAGCCGGAGCCGGAGAAGGGCACGTCGGCAGGCGCGATTGCGCTCGGCGTGTTCGCGGCGCTGAGCTTCATCGCCGCGGTGGTGCTGGCCGTGCTGTGGCGCGGCGCGGCGGCGGAGGCGAACAAGCCGCCGGTGACGGAGACCAGCACCATCGTGCAAACCACCACCGAGCGCGAGACGAAGACGGAGACCACCACCAAGTTCCCGTCCATTTTCCGCGACCGGGACAACCCCACCGCCACGCTGGAGCCGACCGAGCCGGCTCCGGATCCGAACGAGATTGAGCGCGAGATCCGCGACGGCGCCCGCGACATTCTGGACCAGCTGCGCGGCGACGCGGACGAGTACCTACAGGAGCAGTAGATGGCAGCTATGGAGATTGCGGCGGCGGTGGCGGAGCTCGTCGCCAAGCATTGCACCGATGTGGTGATGAGCCCGGGCTCGCGCAACTCGCCGCTGGCCTATGCGCTGCTCGCGCGCCGCGACGTGCGGGTGCACATGCGTATCGACGAGCGCTCCGCCGCCTTCACCGCCCTCGGTCTCGCGCGCGTGCAGCGCCGCCACGTCGGCGTGGTGATGACCTCCGGCACCGCCGTGGCGAATGCGTACCCGGCGGTGATCGAGGCGCACATGTCCCACACCCCGCTCGCGGTGATCAGCGCGGACCGCCCGGAGCGCCTCGTCGGCACCGGGGCGAGCCAAACCATCTGGCAGCAGGGCATCTTCGGCCGCTACGCCGAAACGCAGCAGGTGCAATCGCTTGACGACGTCCACGCGGCCTCCTTTACCGCCACCCAGGTCCACATCAACGTGGCCCTGGACACCCCGCTCGTGCCGGAGCAGCTGCCGGAACCGGTGGGGCAGCCGCGCCGGGTCGGGCCGGGTGCCCTCGAGGGCTCGCGCGGCTGGGAGGATCACGGCGTCGTGGACGTGGACCTGACCCGCAACACCCTGGTCATTGCCGGCGACGAGGCCTGGGAGGTGCCGGGGCTCGAGCACGTGCCCACCATCGCTGAGCCGACCGCGCCCACGCCGTTCCACCAGGTGCACCCGCTGGCCGCGCGATTTTTCGCGCAATCTGAGGTGGCCATCTCCCACGACGGGGGCGACTTCGCTGCCGACACCAAGCCGGAGCAGGTCATCGTGGTCGGCCACCCGACGCTGCACCGCGACGTGATGGCGCTGTTGGCGGACCCGGACATCGAGGTCGTCGGCATCTCGCGCACCGAGACGTTCACCGGGCAGCCGGATAAGCGCGGCTCGCGGGTCAACGCCACCGGCCAGCCCACGGACACGTGGCTGAAGATCTGCGAGGCCGCCGGCGACGTCGGCGCCGAAACCGTGCGCCAAGCGCTCACGGAAGACGAGTTCGGGTTCACCGGTCTGCACGTCGCCGCCGCGGTGTGCGACACCCTCGGTGTCGGCGACACGCTGGTGCTCGGCTCGTCCAACCCGGTGCGCGACGCGTCGTTCGTGGGCATGCCCTTCGACGGCGTGGACACCTATTCCGCCCGGGGTGCTGCGGGCATCGACGGCACCGTCTCCCAGGCCGTCGGCGTGGCCCTTGCCACCCAGGCGCTGCGCCCGGACGAGATCCGCGCCCCGCGCACCGTCGCGCTCATGGGGGATTTGACCTTCCTCCACGACGCCAACGGTCTACTCATCGGGCCCGACGAGCCGCGCCCGGGCAACCTCACCATCGTGGTGGCCAACGACGACGGCGGAGGCATCTTCGAGGCCCTCGAACCGGGCGCGGACAATCTCCGCGGCGCGTTCGAGCGGGTCTTCGGCACGCCGCACGGCGTGGACGTCGAGAAGCTTGCGGAAGCGTACGGGGCCGACTACCGGCGCGCCGACACCCTCGCCGAGCTCAACGAGGTGCTGCTGGAGCTCGAAGCGCAGCCGAGCCCGATCACCGTCGTGGAGGCCGCCACCACACGCACCACCCGCCGAGCGTTGGCGGCGCGCCTGAACCGATGAGGTGGCGCCGCCGCGCGCACCAGGTGGTGCTCGCGCTCTACGCCTTTGCCACCCTCGGCAGCGTGGCCATGGTCGCAGGTCCCGCGCTCAACGACGCCCGCATCCAGGCCAACCCCGGCCGCGGCACCGCGATAGTCACCGAAGCCGGGCGCATGCGCACCTTTGTGGAGTACCAGACCGAAGACGGCCAGCTGGTCTCCCCGCCGCGCGGGCTGCTGTACCCGACCGGGCTAGGGGAGGGGCAGCAGGTGTGGGTGACCTACGACAAAACCGACCCTGACCTGGTCAAGGTGGAAGGCCGCGGCTGGGCGCTGGCGCTTCTGCCCGCCCTGTCGACGTGGGCGGTGGCCACGCTCGTCGCGGCCGGGGCGTGGTTTGCTGTTGGGTGTTGGGGGCCGGAGGAACGTCGATAAGCTCTCGCTTCCGCGCCGCCGGCACCCCCGCGACCAAGGTGTCGCTGGGGACGTCGCGCGTGACCACCGACCCCGCGGCCACCACCACACGGTCGCCGATGCTCACACCCGGCATCACCATCGCGCCCGCGCCGAACCAGCAATCCTCGCCGATAGTGATCGGGCGGGCGCGCTCCCACCCCTGCGCCCGGCGGGCGTGATCCGTCACCGGGTGCTCCACGGTGATGAGCTGGCAGCCGGGACCGAACAGCGTCCTCGCGCCGATGTTTATGTCTGCCAGGTCCAGGATGACGCAGTTGAAGTTGAGGAAACATCCCGGGCCGAATTCGGTGTTGGCGCCGAGCTCCACGTACAGCGGGGCGAACACCTCGGGCAGCTCGCCCTGCGGGAAAATCTCCCGCAGCAGCTCGGCCGAGCGTTGTGGATCCGTCAGGGCAGGGCCGTTGAGCTCGCGCAGCGCGCGGCACACCTCGGCGCTGCAGGCGCTTGGCTCCTCGCCGCCCGGCAAGTACCAGCGGCCGGACCGGATATGGGCCATGTCATAGGTTGTGCTCCATGGGCCCCAACGTAGCGTTTGCGAAAATTCACGCGCCGTTTAACTGCGGTTGGGCGGTGGTTCGCCTGGGTGTGCAAAAGTATGTGGCTATGCGAGTGGGAATCGTGGCGGAGTCTTTCCTCCCCAACGTCAACGGAGTGACCAATTCGGTGCTGCGCGTGCTCGAGCACCTCAAGCGCGAAGGCCACGAGGCGATGGTCGTCGCACCCGGCGCGCGCGACTTCCAGGACGAGATCCCCGACTACTTGGGCTTCGAGATCGTCCGCGTGCCCACAGTCATGGTCCCCCTGGTGGATTCGCTGCCGATCGGCGTGCCCACCTCCACCGTCGCGGCGGCGCTGTCCGGGTTCAAGCCGGACATCATCCACCTGGCTAGCCCGTTCGTCCTCGGCGGGGCCGGCGTGTTCGCGGCGCGCCAGCTCGGTGTGCCGGCGGTGGCGCTGTACCAGACGGACGTCGCCGGCTTCGCCACCAAGTACCACCTGCCCATGGTGGCGAACTTGGCGTGGGATTGGACGCGCACGATCCACAACATGAGCGAGATGACGCTGGCGCCGTCGTCGAGCTATATCCGCATGCTCGAGTCCCACGGCATCAACAACGTGCGCCACTGGGGCCGCGGCGTGGACACCGAGCTGTTCAATCCGGCAAAGCGCTCCGACGTGCTGCGCCGCATGTGGGATCCCACGGGCGAGAAGAAGATCGTCGGCTTCGTGGGCAGGTTGGCCGCGGAGAAGTCGGTGCACCGCCTTGCCCCGCTTGTCGACGACCCTGCGGTCCAACTCGTCATCGTCGGCGACGGCCCGGAGCGGGATTGCCTTGCCGAGACCCTGCCTTCCGCCGTGTTCACCGGCGCGCTGTCCGGCGAGGAGCTCGCCCGCGCCTACGCGTCGCTGGACCTGTTCGTGCACACCGGCGAGTTTGAGACGTTCTGCCAGGCCATCCAGGAGGCGCAGGCCTCGGGCGTGCCGACGATCGGCCCGCGCGCCGGCGGCCCCATCGACCTGATTAAGCACGGAGACAACGGCCTGCTGCTTGAGGTGGACACCTTCGAAGACGAGCTGCCGGACGCCGCGCGCTGGATCCTCGACGACGTCCGCCACGCCACCCTGCAGGCCGCCGCCCGCGAGTCCGTGGCCGACAAGACCTGGGCCGCACTCGGCGACCAGCTGCTGGGTTACTACACCGAGGTGCTGGACTCCTACGAGCGCAAGGTGGTCAGCCTGTTCGGCCGCGACGTGGCCCTGCCGCGCTGGGCACCGGCACGCCTAGGCCAATCCCGCAGGCAAGCGCGGCGCGGCGACACCGCGTAGGCGCATGCGCGCCGCCAAGTAGAGTGGCGAGCATGTCCGTCGGCGACCTGTCCACCAGCACCCAGAACTACCTCAAAGGCATCTGGGCGCTTTCGGAGTGGTCAGATACGCCGGTGACGCCGTCGTCAGTGGCCAAGCACCTTGGACTGCGCAAATCCACCGTCTCCGACGGGGTGCGCAAACTCGGCGAGCAGGGCCTGGTGGAACATAAGCCCTACGGCGCCGTCGAGCTGACCGACACAGGCCGCACGTACGCGGTGGCGATGATCCGCCGCCACCGCCTGATTGAAACGTTTTTGGTGGAGGCGTTGGGCTACACCTGGGACCAGGTGCACGACGAGGCCGAAAACCTCGAACACTCGGTGAGCGACTTTATGGTCGACCGCATCGACGCGTTTTTGGACTACCCCAGCCGCGACCCCCACGGTGACCCCATCCCCTCAGCCAGCGGGCGTGTTGATGCCCCCGAGGCCGTCCCACTGACCGGCGTGCAGCCGGGGCAGAAGGCCACGATTGAACGCATTGCCGACGACGACCCGAAACTGCTGCAATTCTTCGACAGTCACGGGCTCGTCGTCGGCGCAACCCTCGAGGTGGGAGAGGGTGCCCCTTACTCCGGCGCGGTCGCGGTCCGGCTTGCCGGCGCGGCGGAGGCGGTGCCGCTCGGCGAGGAAGCCACGGATTCCGTCTTCGTGCGCGTGGATGCGTAACGACGACCCCGCAGCACCCCATGCGGGCCGAACAGGTACACCACACCAAACACCACACCTTGGGCGAGCACGATCATGCCGCCAGAGGCCGTGTCCAGGTAGTAGGAGCAGTACAGGCCCACAATCGCACACGCCGCCGACATGGTCGGGGCGATGATCAGCATCGTGCCGAATTTGTTGGTGAGCAGGTAGGCGGTCGCACCCGGGATGATCAGCATCGCCACCACCAGGATCACGCCAACGGCCTGGAGTGCCACCACTGACGTCAGCGCCAGCAGTGCCAGCAGGGCCGCACCGAGCAGGCGCGGATTCAACCCAATCGCGTGTGCATGGGTGGGATCGAACGCGTAGAGGGTGAAGTCGCGCCGCTTGAGCACCAGCACGCTCAACACGATCGCTCCCAGGATGGCCACCTGCAGCAGGTCCCCACGGGACACACCAAGCAGATTGCCGAAGATGATGTGGTTCAGATCCGTGTGCGAAGGGGTTACCGAAATGAGCACGAGCCCCAGCGCGAACATGGTGGTGAACACAATGCCAATGGCCGCATCCTCCTTCACCCGGGACGTATCGCGCACCAGCCCGATCAGTGCCACCGCAAGGAACCCGAACACCACCGCGCCGACGGCAAACGGCACGCCCAGAATGTAGGCCAGCACCACGCCGGGCAGGACAGCGTGGCTTACCGCATCGCCCATCAGCGACCAGCCAACCAACACCAGCCAGCACGACAACAGCGCGCAGACAATCGACGCCACCAGCGAGGTCGCAAGCGCACGCATCATGAACTCGTACCCAAACGGCTCCGTAAGCAGCGCAATCATGCTGACACCCCCATACCGAAGCCCTGTACCAAATTGTCCGGCTCTAACACCACTTCAGTCGGGGCGTGCATCAACACCCGGCGGTTCAACAGCACTGTCTCCGGCGCGAGCTGGGGCAAGGCAACCAGGTCGTGCGTCACCACAAAAATAGTGGTGCCTTCTGCCGCGAGGTCACGCAGCAGCTCAGTGATGGTGGCCTCGGAATGTTTGTCCACGCCGGCGAAGGGTTCGTCGAGAAGCATGATGCTCGCACCCTGAGCGATACCGCGGGCGATGAAGGCACGCTTCTTCTGGCCACCCGAAAGCTGACCGATCTGGCGGTCTGCGAACGACTCAAGGTGGGTGCGCTCAAGCGCGCGATCCACAGCCGCAATGTCCTCCGCACGCGCGTGGCGGGTAAAGCCCATGTGGCCGTAGCGGCCCATCATGACCACATCACGCACTGTGACCGGGAACTGCCAGTCCACGTCCTCGCTCTGCGGGACGTAGCCCAGCACCTGCGTCTTGCGGGCGCGCATGGGGTCGATGCCGTTGATACGAACCGTGCCGCGATCCGGCTTGACCAACCCCATGATCGCCTTGAGTAGCGTGGATTTGCCCGCGCCGTTCATCCCGATCAGCCCACAGATACGGCCTGGTTGGACGCTCAAAGTTGCGCCGTCGAGCGCGACGACGTCGCCGTAGCGCACCGCAACATCGTCAACCGCGATTGCGGGGATCACTGCTTGCCCCCGTTCAAACCGTCGATGATCACCTTCGTGTCGTGGCGAATCAGATCCAGGTAGGTCGGCACCGGACCGTTTTCCTCAGAAAGCGAATCGACGTAGAGGGTGCCGCCGTACTCCGCGCCGGTGGCCTTCACGACCTGCATCATCGGCGCGTTAGAGACCGTGGATTCACAGAACACAGACGGGACGTTGTTTTCCTTCACAAACTCGATCGCGCCGGCGATCTGCTGCGGGGTGGCTTCCTGCTCAGCGTTGACCGGCCAGATGTAGCGCTCGGTCAACTTCGCGTCGCGAGCCAGATAGGAGAACGCACCTTCGCAGGTGACCAAGGCGCGCTGCTTGTCGGGGACAGCGGCGAGCTTGGTTTCCAGCTCGTCTTGCACAGCCTGCAGTTCCTGCTTGTATGTTTCGCCGTTGGCCTTGAAATCATCGGCGTGCTCCGGGTCGAGTTCGCTGAACGCGTCGACGATGTTGTCCACGTACTTCTGCACGTTCACCGGACTCATCCAGGCGTGCGGGTTGGGCTTGCCGGCGTAGGCGTCCTCCGCGATGTCGATCGGGTCGACACCTTCGCTGACCACGGCGTGGGGCACGTCCAGGTCGGCGACGAACTGGGAGAACCAGTTTTCCAGGTTCATGCCGTTGTCCAGGATCAGGTCGGCGTCGGAGGCGCGCGAGATGTCGCCCGGGGTGGGCTCGTAGCCGTGGATTTCCGCGCCGGGTTTGGTGATGGACTCCACCCGCAGGTGGTCGCCGGCGACGTTCGAAGCGATGTCCTGGATCACCGTGAACGTGGTGAGTACCACGGGGGTGTCTTTGCCGCCTGCGGCGTCGGCGCTGTCCTGCGAACAGCCTGCGAGGCCGGCAGTTAGCGCAGCCGTGGCGGCGAGCGCGAGCACCTTGGATTTCAGCATGTTGGTCCTTTTCTTTCTGTGTACTTTTCCGTGCGGTTAGAGAAGCGGCGGCGGGCCGACGCGGTGGGACGTGGCAATGAATCGGTCGAGCTTTTCCGGGGATTCGTCGTGCAGGTAGACGGCGAGCAGCCGCATCAGGTTGAGCGTGACGTCTTCCGGGTTGGCGCTGGAGCGCACGAGCCGCGCGGACGCGAGGTAGTCGCCTTCGCGGGCGGTCTCGAACAATGCGATGGCTTCGAGCCATGCGCCCATGTTGGAGTCATCAAGTCCCATACCGGCGAATAATAAAGTTCGGCACGACGAACTTGCAAGTGTTGTGTTGTCGTACGGCCTCCGTTTGTGGGTGGCAAAGTAGACTTGCGCACCATGGCCAAGGCGGATCTGGAGAAAAAGCCCTTCGACGTCGCGGGGATGTTCGACGATGTCGGCGCGAAGTACGATACGACGAACACCGTGCTGTCGTTCGGCTTGGACAAGTACTGGCGACGTCGCACCCGCGAGCGCCTGGACTTAAAGCCCGGCGAGCTCGTGCTCGATCTGGCCGCCGGCACCGCCGTGTCCACTGTGGAGCTGGGCAAGTCCGGCGCGTGGGTGGTGGCCTGCGACTTCTCCCAGGGCATGCTCGCCGCCGGCAAAGACCGCGACGTGCCCAAGGTCGCCGGTGATGCGATGCACCTGCCGTTCGCCGATGGCACCTTCGACGCGGTGACCATCTCCTACGGGCTGCGCAACGTCCACGACTTCGAGGCCGGCCTGCGCGAAATGGCGCGCGTGACCAAGCCGGGCGGGCGCCTCGCCGTCAACGAGTTCTCCACCCCCGTCGTGCCGGGTTTCCGCACCCTGTACAAGGAGTACCTGCCGCTGGCGGTGCCGGCGCTGGCGAAGCTATTTTCCTCCAATGCGGAGGCCTACGAGTACCTCGCCGAATCCATCCGCGCCTGGCCGGGCCAGGAGGAGCTCGCCGCGGCGATTAACGCCAACGGTTGGGCCGATGCTGGCTGGCAGAACCTCACCGGCGGTATTGTCGCGCTGCACAGCGCGGTCAAGCCTGCCTAGCGCACGTCCCAAAGCGGCTGGTCGCCCGACACCGCCCGCGCGCCCTTACCGGCCATACGCCACAGCCTTGCGACGAGGTCCGTGTCCTCCTCAGCCACGAGGTTGCCCATCAGCCGCGCCGCCACCGGCATGAGGTAACGCCCGCCCAGCCCGCGCAGCGCCACCGGTCCCGCCAGCGGCAAAAACTGCGGGTACGTAAGCAGGCGCGCCAGGGTGCGGGCCAGGGTGAACGCCTCGCCGTAGCGCTCGCGCAGAAGCGCCGGCCACGCCAGCGTCAGGTCGCCGCCGCCTGCGATCAGCTCGACGGCGGCGACCGCCGTTTCCAGTCCGTAGTCGATGCCCTCGCCGTTGAGCGGGTTCACGCACGCCGCCGCGTCGCCGATCAGCGCCCAGTTCGGGCCCGCCACGTTGGACACCGCCCCACCCATGGGCAGCAGCGCCGAGGCCACGGCCTGTTCTGGGCCGAGCTGCCACTCCTCGCGCTGCTGCGAGGCGTACAGGGCGAGCAGCTTCTTCGTGTTCACTTTCGCCGGGCGCGCATCCGTCGACAGTGCGCCGCAGCCGAGGTTCACGGTGCCGTCGCCAAGCGGGAAGATCCAGCCGTAGCCGGGCTGGATTACCCCGTCGGCGTCGCGAAGTTCCACGTGCGAGTGCATCCACGGCTCGTCCGAAAACGGCGAGGCGCAGTAGGATCGCGCCGCAATCCCGTAGACCTGCCCGCGGTGCCACTTTCGCCCCAGCAGCTTGCCGAAAGGGGAGCGCACCCCGTCCGCCACGATCACCCAGCGGGCGCGGACCACGCCGCCGGAAGTCTCCACCGCGCTGATCGCCCCGTCGCTGAAACGCACCCCCGTCGCGGCGCAGTCGTGGCGGACGGTGGCGCCGGCGAGCGAAGCTTCGCTGACAAGCATCGCGTCAAACCTCGCCCGCGGGGACGCGGACCCCTCGCCGCGCGGCCACGGCGCGACAACATCCCCGCCGAAGCCATGCAACTTCAGGCCTTTGTTGCGGTACGCAGGCACCTCCAACCCCAGGCGCACAAGCGTATCGACGGCCCGCGGCGTCAGCCCGTCCCCGCAGGTTTTATCGCGGCGGGGGCCTTGCGCGTCGAGAAGCAAAGTGCTCATGCCGGCGCGCTGCGCCGCGATCGCGGCGGCGGAACCCGCAGGGCCAGCGCCCACAACAACGAGGTCGAACAACTCACTCACGCGCCACATTCTGCCAGCGCCACCCGCAAGTGCACCCGGCGGGGTAATTGGGCTACGGTTAGTGCGTTACACATGGGCCCATCCAACCTGCAAGGACGTTATCTATGACGTACGGCACTACTCCGTCACCGCGCCACGGATTCAACCTGGACCTGGGCGACGACGCGCTCAACACCCGGCTCAACGCCGGGCTCGAAGCGGTGGAGGAGCTGCTGATGACGGAGCTCAACCGCGGGGAGAGCTTCCTCACCGACAAAGTCACCCACCTGGCCAAAGCCGGCGGAAAACGTTTCCGCCCCATGATGGCGCTGCTCTGCAGCGAATTCGGGCCGAACCCCGGCACCGAAAACGTCATCCGCGGCGCCGCCGTGACCGAGATGGTGCACCTGGCCACGCTTTACCACGACGACGTCATGGACGAAGCCGAGCGCCGCCGCGGTGTCGAATCCGCCAACACCCGGTGGACCAACACCGTGGCCATCCTCGCCGGCGACATCCTGTTCGCCCATGCGTCGC
This sequence comes from Corynebacterium afermentans subsp. lipophilum, assembly GCF_030408375.1. Lineage (NCBI taxonomy): Bacteria > Bacillati > Actinomycetota > Actinomycetes > Mycobacteriales > Corynebacteriaceae > Corynebacterium > Corynebacterium afermentans. The sequence goes on from NZ_CP046530.1 coordinate 323,489, forward strand.
GCCAGATGGCGCTCATGGACGTCGACACCGTGGGCCACTTCGCCGACACCTTCTCCGAGCTGGTCACCGGCCAGATGCGCGAAACCGTCGGCGCGGACGGCACGGGCGTGGCGGACCCGGTGGAGCACTACCTGAAAGTCATCGAGGAAAAGACCGGCGTGCTCATCTCCTCCGCCGCCTACCTGGGCGCGCGCCACGCCGGCGCCTCCGACGAGGTGGTGGAGCGCTGCGCCTGCATCGGCGACGCGGTGGGCATGATCTTCCAGATCGTCGACGACATCATCGACATCTTCTCCGACCCAGAACAGTCCGGAAAGACCCCCGGCACCGACCTGCGCGAGGGCGTGTTCACTCTGCCGGTGCTCTACGCGCTGCAAGAGGACTCGCCGGCGGGTGAGGAGCTTCGCGGGCTGCTCACCGGCCCGCTGACCAACGACGCCGACGTCGCCCGGGCGTTGGAACTCCTCGGCCAGACCCGCGGGCGCGAGCGTGCCCTGGAGACCGTGCGCGGCTACGTCGACGACGCCGAGCGCGAACTCGACGCGCTGCCAGAAAGCCCCGCCCGAGAAGCGCTTCGCACCATGACCCGCCTGACCGTCGAACGGGCCGGTTAACCTGCCGATTTGCACCGATTGCGGGGCGGTGTTGTAAGGTAAATCCCGCACTTTGAACGTGCTCGCCAGATTGCCCGAGCGGCCAAAGGGAGCGGACTGTAAATCCGCCGGCATTAGCCTTCAGAAGTTCGAATCTTCTATCTGGCACCGCAGACAAACCCCGACGGTTTTTACCGGCGGGGTTTCGTCGTGGGTTGAGGGGTAAAAAGCGGGTTAAACGACAAAAAGTGTGTCTGATTCAGCGTGTCGTGGGGGTTAGATTTGGCCTTTTTGGATGCCGATTGAGTGGGTGTAGTTGGTGTCGATAGCGTTGTCGTAGAGGGCTGGTCGTCCTGTTTCGTGGTCGGCTTGGTTCTCGGTTTGGGTCAGGGTGGATACTTTGGCGAGTTGGTCCTGGCCCCAGTTGGACTGCCTGGCGATTCGTACTGGATCGTCAGGCAGTTCCGTTTTTAGGTAGAGCCACCAATCCAGCATGCGGCGTTGTCGTTCGCCGGATCTGCCGCGGTGGGTTCTGGCGAGCAGTTTGAGCTGGGCGTTGATGCCGCCTTCTAAGCTGTTGGTGGTGGATTTGATCCGCTCTGGTTGAAGTACTGCTTTTGGCGGGTTGAGGTAGACGAACAGCATCTCGGACCGGAATAAGTGGTTGAGGCTGTTGTAGGCCTTGCGCACGTTGTGATGCGTCCACACCCGGGTCCATGCACCGGTTTTCGGGTCTTTCACCATGGTTTTCTCGTCCATCCATGACCGGTAGATCGTGGAGAACTCGTGCAGCTGCGCACCCCATGCGGCGGCTGCATCCAGCGTGGTGATCCGGGTCAGCTTCAGCGCAAGTCGGTAGATGGTGCGCCCGGCATCCGTACGCGGGTTGCTGGTGGTGTAGCGGCGCACCACGCGTTGGGCGTGGACGAGGCAGCGTTGAATTTTCGTGGCCGGCCAGCACTTTTTGATCGCGCTGTAGGCTCCTTGGCCGCCGTCGATGACGGCGATGAGTGGGGCTTCGATGCGTTCAAGCAGCAGTTGGTAGTCGCGGGTGGTTTCGTGTGTGCACCAGTGCCAGGCAATCACGTGGTCGATCGTCGCCGCGACGATCAAGCAGCCGCCGGCGGTGTAGGTGCCGTCAAGGAAGATCTGGTCGTAGACCCGCTTGTCGTGGCCGGCGGTGGGGTCAGGCACATCAACGAACCAGAACGGTTCGAATCGACGTTGCATCGTGCGCGGTGAGCACCCCACACGGCGGGCAACGGTATCGAGGCTGGCACCGGTGGTGAGGTGGTCGATGAAGACGGTGAACGCCGCCGCGTTGGTGATGTCGCTTCGGTGTTTCACGCTGGAGGCGCCACATTGTTTGCAGCGCCACCTGGTGGTGCCTTTGCTGGTGGTGCCGTTGCGTTTCATTTCACCGCCGCAGTAGCAGCGAGGTTGGTTCTTTGACATTGCGACACCACACCACGCCGCACATAGCACACCAACGCTGCCACACCGAGGATTGAACGCTCGAGACCTAGATATATGCCCCCGGAGCATATATTTCCCTGAAACCTACAGGTCAACCCCTGAAAATCGTAGATTCCAGACACACTTTTTGTCGTTTAACCCTAAAAAGCGTGCCGTTTCACTTCACCGCCGCGGTCGGCATTGCGAGAGCGCCGAGGACACACCTTTTGATCCTTAACCCCCTTCAAAAGCACCTCCTGCCAGCCGATTTGTGTTTGAAAACAACATCGGGTTAATCTTTCCAAGGCTTCAACGGAGCGGGTCAGAGCGAAAGCGAAGATCCACAACAAAGAGGCTGTGCCCCCTTAGCTCAGTCGGCAGAGCGTTTCCATGGTAAGGAAAAGGTCGACAGTTCGATTCTGTCAGGGGGCTCTGTTGTTTGCTAGGGTCTTTTTGCCCAGCGGACACATGGCGGTGTAGCTCAGTGGTAGAGCAAGCGACTCATAATCGCTGTGTCGAGAGTTCAATTCTCTCCATCGCTACTCACCTCAAACGGGAACCGAAAGGGCCCCGTGGTAGGGTTAGGCGCACTTGATCGAGTGCCCTAGGGGCGTGGCGCAATTGGTAGCGCAACGGTCTCCAAAACCGTAGGTTGCAGGTTCGAGTCCTGTCGCCCCTGCCAAAACAACCTGGAGGAGTTTTAGTGACTAACCCCAACGGTCAAAACCCCGCACAGCCGACCGGCAAGCGTCAGCTGCGTGGGGCTACTCCCGTTTCCTCCGAAGGCTACGAGGCGAAGCGTGCCCCCGTCGCCACCGACGCCGAAGACGCCAAGGACGGCTCCAGCGTCACCGCCTTCCCGGGCGAAGTCGTCTCCGAGATGAACAAAGTCATCTGGCCCACCGGCAAGCAGATGCTCAACTACACGCTCATCGTGTTCGCGTTCTTGATCGTGCTGACCATCTTCGTGTGGGGCACCGACGCGCTGGCATCGTGGGCGATTCGCTGGATCTTCATCCGCTAGGTACAATTCCACGCGTACAACGTTTTCCCGCCGCCTCGGACACCGAGGAGGGCGGGATAATTTTTGCCCCGGTACCCTGGGGCGCACACGTTTCGACGGATGAGGAGACAAAGCCATGACTGAGGCAAACAAAGACGTTCAAGGCGCAATCGAGAACAACGAGCAGGAAATGATCGACGAGGGCGCGCCCGTGCAGCCGGCCACCGACCCGGCCCTCAACGGCGGCGACGACGACCCGGCCGGCACCGAGGATGGTGACTCCTCCGACGAGGAGAGCGACAGTAGCAGCGACACCAACGCTGCCGACGCTGACGCTGCCGACGCTGGTGCGGAGCTGAGCGACGCCGAGGTGCAGGACGCGGCGCAGGACGCCGTCGACGCCGAGGCGGACGACGCGGCCGAGGCGGCAGACGCTGCGACCGACGCCGACGGTGCCGTCGAAGAGCCGGTCCAGGAGACCGACCTCAACAACGTCGAAGCCGCAGCGGGCGAAGGCGAGGGCGAGGCCGACGCGGACGCCGACTCCGACAGCGAATACCGCCGCCGCCTGCGCGAGTACACCCGCGAGCTGAAGAAGCAGCCGGGCGACTGGTACATCATCCAGTCCTACTCCGGCTACGAAAACAAGGTGAAGACCAACCTGGAGATGCGTTCCCAGACCCTCGAGGTCGAGGACTCCATCTACGAGGTTGTCGTGCCCATCGAGCAGGCCATCGAGAACAAGGACGGCAAGAAGAAGCTGGTCAAGCGCAAGCTTCTGCCGGGCTACGTGCTTGTGCGCATGGACATGAACGACGCCGCCTGGTCCGTGGTCCGCGAGACGCCGGGTGTGACCTCGTTCGTGGGCAATGAGGGTAATGCGACGCCGGTGAAGCACCGCGACGTCGCTAAGTTCTTGCTCCCCAAGTCCGCCGCAACCGGCGCGAAGCCGGAGGTCAACGCCGAAGGCGAGACCGTCGTGGCGATGCCGGAGGAAGAGGCGCCGAAGCAGCTCGCGCACGACTACAAGGTCGGCGAGGCTGTCACGATCCTCTCCGGCGCGCTGGCGAGCGTGTCCGCCACCATCAACTCGATCGACCCGGAGACCGGCAAGATCGAGGCGCTGGTGTCCATCTTCGGCCGCGAGACCCCGGTTGAGCTGACCGCCGACCAGATCGAGCGCATCATGTAGGAGCGTTTTGCTTCTCGACGTCCTCACGGCGTATCCTGATTCGTCGCGCGTGCACGCACGTGCGACGCTTTCGTTTCTTGTAAATCCCCGGTGGCTGGGTCTATCCCCGGCATCCGGAAGCCCCGCGGCAGCTCATCGTGGCTGCGGGTGCTGTAACTAGGAGGTAATGCGATGGCTAAGAAGAAGGTCACTGGCCTGATCAAGCTGCAGATCGAGGCAGGCATGGCCAACCCGGCCCCGCCGGTCGGTCCGGCCCTCGGTGCGCACGGCGTGAACATCGTCGAGTTCACCAAGGCCTACAACGCCGCAACCGAGTCCATGCGCGGCAACATCGTGCCGGTGGAGATCACGGTCTACGAGGACCGCTCCTTCGACTTCATCCTGAAGTCCCCGCCGGCAGCGTCGCTGCTGCTGAAGGCTGCTGGTCTGAAGAAGGGCTCCGGCGTCCCGCACACTGACAAGGTTGGCAAGGTCACCTGGGAGCAGTGCAAGGAGATTGCCGAGACCAAGAAGAAGGACCTCAACGCCCGCGACATCGAGGCAGGTGCCGCGATTATCGCTGGTACTGCCCGTTCCATGGGTATTGACGTCGAGAAGTAAAAAGCTTCACGTGGAAGGGCCGTAAGCCAGGCCCGCAAACCACAACTCCTGAAAGGAATCCAACATGGCTAAGAAGTCCAAGCACTACATCGAGCAGCTGGCGAAGGTCGACCGCGACAGCTTCTACCACCCGCTCGACGCCGTCACGCTCGCGAAGGAGACCTCCTCCGACAAGTACGACGCCACCATCGACGTTGCAATGCGTCTGTCCGTCGACCCGCGCAAGGCCGACCAGCTGGTCCGCGGCACCGTCAACCTGCCGCACGGCACCGGTAAGACCGTCCGCGTCGCAGTCTTCGCCGAGGGCGAGAACGCAACCAAGGCGCAGGAGGCTGGCGCGGACATCGTCGGCACCGACGAGCTGATCGAGCAGATCAACGCCGGCCAGATCGACTTCGACGTGGCTATCGCTACGCCGGACCAGATGGCCAAGGTCGGCCGCGTCGCCCGCGTGCTGGGCCCGCGTGGTCTGATGCCGAACCCGAAGACCGGCACCGTCACCCCGGACGTCGCGAAGGCGATCCAGGACTCCAAGGGCGGCAAGATCGCCTTCCGCGTGGATAAGGCGTCGAACCTGCACGCGATCATCGGCAAGGCGTCCTTCACCCCGGAGCAGCTCGCTGAGAACTACGGCGCACTGCTCGACGAGGTCCTCCGCCTCAAGCCGTCCTCCGCGAAGGGCATCTACCTGAAGAAGATCACCGTCTCCGCAACCCAGGGCCCGGGTGTGCCGGTGGACACCTCCGTGGAGAAGAACTACGCCACCAAGTAGTTCGACTTCGAGCGCTTGTACGCGCGCGTTTGACGCCGTCGTCCGTTTGGGCGACGGCGTTTTGCGTTGCTAGGTGCTTTGTGGTCCGAAGAGTTGGTCGAGTGCTCCGCGGTCGGTGTTTTTGATGTGGAACCCGCGGGGTGAGACCCACCAGGGCGCGCCGCGGATCATGGTGATGCGTCCGCGGGTGTTGCGCCAGGGGTCGTCGTCGTTGATCCGGTTGTGGTACCGGCACAGCGGCACCAGGTTGTTCATGTTGGTGTAGCCGCCGTGTTTCCACGCTGTCACATGGTGGATCTCGGAAGCATACGCCCCGTGGCGGCAGCCCGGAAACGCGCACACGGGTGAGACCATGCAGGCGAGATCGCGCTGCTTCTGGTTGGCGAAGCGTTCGGTGTCGTAGAGGTTGACCGCCCCTTCCTCCGGGTGGAAGGCGGCAACCTCCAAGGCTTCGCCGAACTCTTGCTGGAGGTACTCCGCACCGGTCATGGTGGTGCCGTCGGTCAGTGTGAGGATGACGTCGTCGCCGTCACCCGCCATGATGCGTGCGTGTTCGGTGATCGGCACCATCACGATCGGGCGTGGTGCGGCGGCGACGACCCCGCCGGTGGTGCCTTCGACGATGCGCCAAAACGCCTCCTCCATCTGGGCCGCGGCAGGCATGGCCGGGTCGATGTCTTGGCGCAGGCGGTGCTCGAGGTCTGCGGCGTTGCGGTCGGTGGTGTCGATGGTGATGCGTGCGCGTCCGTTCTTCGGCTGCGAGAACGCAACCTGTTTCTTCGTTGGGGTGGTGTCGTCGCGGGGGATGAGCTCGCGGGCGGCGCGTTCGATGGCTTTGTACCCGCCGGTGACGTCCAACAGTTCCAGTCGCAGCCGCCACCGCTCGCCGGCATCTTTCACTCCGTTGATGCGCCGTTCGATCAGCCCGAGCTCGTCGAGTGAGAACCCGCGGGCTTTCTGCACCGCGTGGGCTTGTTTGCGGGTGAATTTTGTTTTCCCGTAGTAGACGTTCTGCATCTCATCCCAGGCGCGGGCCTTATCCGGCGCCATGCCGGCAGCAAGGGCTATGGGCAGGTCGAAGTGCCGCAGTGTCTCCATGGATACTGCGGACATCGCCTGGATGAATGCGTCGAACGGGTTCATGGCCACAGACCCTAAACCCAACGCAACCCCCACAACCCGCACAACCAGAAACTGTGGATAACTCGCCCCAAAAAGCACCAAAGTTATCCACAGCTGCGGCAAGCCCTGGTGTTTTCCCCGTGATGGGGGTAAATTTCCCGCGCCAATAACTATTGAAACTAATCTCCATTAAGTGTTGAAAAGAGTTTTCATTAGTTCGGCGGTGTTCCTGCTCGCGGTGCTGGGCATCACGCCGGCGCACGCGCAGGTGCAGCGCCTGGATCAAGGCCACATCGACGCGTTCAACGTCACGGCAGACGGCGGTGAGCTCACCTTGGATCTGAAGGAAGACGCCACCGGCAGCCATGTGCGCCACGCCCCGGAGGACGTGGAATTGGTCGTCGGCCAGGATGCGTACACGGAGCGCACGGCAGAGATCCCGGAGATCGGCAAGGCCGGCTATATGCTGCCGCAGACGCAGCGGTCGGATCTGATCTGGCCGGGTTGGGATACCCAGGGCGCCCGCGACATAGGCGCGATCGACCTGGAGTTCGCGGAGGTCACCGGCCCGGGCGAGGTCTACCTGTTCCAAACCGGCAGCTTCGGCTCCCTGGATCCGGTGCTCGATGGCGGCTCGACGCGCCTTGAGACGGGCTCCGTGATCGCCCAGGAGGAGCCCGCCCACGTCCACGCGAATTGGCTGTTCACCGAGCCCGGCACGTATCAGATGCGCGTTGTGGCCACCGGCGGCGGCGCGAGTTCGAACGAGGCCACCTACACCTGGATCGTCGGCGACGGGGAGGCGGCGCCGGCGGCGAAGGCTGAGGCGCCTACGGAGGCGCCCGCCTCGCAGTCCAAGGCGGCGACGAGCGCTGCGCAATCGAGCACCGCAACGAAGAAGGCGGCTCAGCAGCAACCCGAGAAGCAGGCCCAAAAACCGGCCCAGCAACCGGCCGAGAAACCGGCGCAGCAACCAGCCCAGCAGGAGCTGCCCGCCGACGAGCGCCCGGGCACGCTTGCGGAGACCGGCACGACGGTGATGACCGTCCCGTTCGCGATCCTCGGCCTCGGCGTGGCGGTGTTCGGCGCGGCGATGTGCTGCCTGGATACGGCGCTGCGCCGCAAGCTGTTGGCGCTTGCGGGGGTTGGGAAGTGAGGCGTGCCTGGGCGCTGGCGGCGTGCGTGTTCGCCGTCGCTCTTACGGGTTGTTCGCAGGCTCCGGGGGAGGTTGAGGGGGTGAACGTGGTGGCGTCGACAAGCATTCTTGCGGACGTCGTGCGCAACGTCGCCGGCGATAACGCCGAGGTCAAGACGCTGATGCGCCGCGGTGCCGACCCGCACTCGTACGAGCCGACGCTGCACAACACGCGCGATATCGCGTACGCGGACGCGGTGTTTACCAACGGGTTGTTGCTGGAGCCGCAGGCGCTGACCCGCACGATTGATGCGACGGCGCGCCCGCAGGCGCGGGTGGTGGCGCTGGCGGAGCAGACGCAGCGCTTCGGCTACGCGCCGATTCCGCTGGTGGAGGACGCGAGCCTGGACACGGTGTGGCTGGGGTTGCGGTTTGCGGCGGATCTGCCGCGCACGGCGGTGGCGGAGCTTGAGCTTGTCGACGCCTCCGGGCCCGGCACCGCCTCCGCCTTTATCCTCGGCACCTTTGGCACCCCGGAGCTGCTGTTTGACTCCACGGGTGGCGCCACCACGCTGCCAGTGGACGCGCACACCCACGTCAGCTGGGCATTTTCCGCCCCCGGCGTGTACGAACTGAAGCTTCGCGCCTCAGTGCGCGACGCGGTGGACGCGCCGGTGCGCAGTCAGACGGAGCAGACGGTCACCCTCGTGGTGGGGCAGGACCCGGCGCAGGCCGCCCCGGGCAAGCATGCGGTGGAGCGCGGGCACGTGGACATCGCCACGGTCGCCGACAACGACAACACGCAGCTGACCCTGCGCACGGACGACGAGGGTGACCTGGACCCCGCGGGCACGGTGGTCGTGGTGCCGTCGAAGACGCTGCAGCCGATCCCGCCGCAGCGCGAGTTCCGCTTCCTGGGCGACCCGGGCGAGGAGACGTACCTGCTGCCGCAGGCGGTGCTGGGCCGCCACGTCCACGGCGAGCTGGATCCGCACATCTGGCACGACCCTGCCGCGATGGACGCGGTGGTGCAGGTGGTGCGCGACGAGCTGTCCGCGGCGGATCCGCGCCACGCCAGCGCGTACGCCGATAACGCGGAGCGCTATCGCGCCCAGCTCAAGCAGGTGGCGCAGGAGGTGCGCGAGCAGATCGAGCAGGTCCCGGAGACCAACCGCAACCTGGTCACCACCCACCACGGCTACGCGTATCTGGCGCGCGCGTACGGCCTGCGTGTGGCCGGGTTTGTCACTCCGAATCCGCGCGTGGAGCCGAGCCCGCGCGACCTGATGGCGTTGTCGCGCACGCTGGAGAACTTGGGCGTGCCGGCGGTGTTCGTCGAACACGGCCAGGAAGACGAAACGCCCGTTTTGAACGAAACCGCCGCCTCGCACGGGGTTGAGGTGTGCCCGATCTGGGGCGACACCTTGGATCCGCCGGGGGAGGGGCCTGCGCAGACGTATGTGGATCTGGTGCGGGCAAATGGAGCGTCGATAAGCAAATGTTTGAAAGGACAACCATGAAGATTCCCGCCATTATCACCGCCGCAATGATCGCGGCCGCACCCGTCGCTGCCGCCCAGGTGCCGGACAACGACCCGGCGTTGCAGCAGGTCGTAGGCGCCGACGAGCAGGTCGCCCCGCTGGGCGAGCGCGCCGTTATCGATGCCGGCCACGCGGACCTGGGCCCCGTCTTTGCCGACGGGAAAATGCAGTTCCTGGTGCGCGACGACACGCAGGACACGCCCGTGTGGCGCCACCTCGAGGACGTGGTCTTCGCCGTCGGCGACGGCGCGAAGCAGACCCTGCCGGAGACCGACCAGTTCGCGTTCACCGGCGCGAAGCCGGGGGCCGAGGTGTGGGTGATCCCGCAGACCGAGGTCGCCGGCGTGCCGTGGCTGGGGTGGAACTCGCAGGCGCCGTCGCTTCTGGAACGCTCCGCCAACGGGATGAGCCTGGAGTTCGGCGGGCACGAGGGCCCGGGCCAGTTCTCGCTGTTTGTCCAGCCCGGCGGGTTCCACGAGTCGCAGCAGCTGTGGAACGAGCAGGAGCCCGGCACGCAGTCGATGTGGGTGGAGCCGAACACGCACACCCACGCCAACTGGGTGTTCACCGAGCCGGGCGTCCACCTGGTGGGTGTGCGCGCGAAGGTGGAGGACCACGACGGCACGGTGCACGAAGACGAGCAGGTCGTTCGCATCGCCGTGGGTGTGGACCCGGCGGAGGCGGCGGATGCGACGTTCGGCGAATTCCGGGCTGAGGGGCAGGCCGGCGCGGAGCAGCAGAACAACGGCCTGAAAATCGGACTGTTGGCGGGCGCGGGCGTGCTGCTTATCGCCTTGCTTGCGCTGTTTGTCGTGCGGGGCCGCCGATGAGAAGGATTGAGGTGCGCGACCTGGCGGTGTCGTATCCGGGCCGCGACGTGTTCCGCGGGGTGGACCTCACGCTGCGCGGCGGCGAGTTTGTCGGCCTGCTCGGGCCCAACGGCGCCGGCAAGACCACCCTCATGCGCGCGGTGTTAGGCCTTATCCCTGCGGACGCCGGGACGGTCTCCGCTGGCAGGCGCCCGGTGCGCAAGGTGGTGGGGTACGTGCCGCAGGCGCACAACGTGGCCTGGGATTTTCCCATCGACGTCTATGACGCCACGCTCAACGCCACCCTGGGCCAGCGCCCGTGGTGGCGCCGCGCCGGCGAGCGCGAGCACCGCGCCGCCGAGCGAGCTTTGGAGATGGTCAACCTGACCGACCTGGCCGCGCGCCCAATCCACGACCTGTCCGGCGGCCAGCGCCAGCGTGTGCTCATCGCGCGCGCCCTGGTGCGGCGGCCGGGCATGCTGCTTCTCGACGAACCGTTTACCGGCCTGGACATCCCCACCACCGAGCACCTGCTGCGGCTGTTCCGCCGCCTGGTGGACCGGGGGCTCGGCGTGGTCATGTCCACCCACAACATCGCCGAGGCCATCGATTCCTGCGACCGCTTGGTGCTGTTCAACCGCGGGGTCGTCGCCGATGCCGCGACGCATGAGCTTGACGACGACACCCCGTGGACCCGCACCTTCTCCGTCGACGAGGATTCGCCGTGGCTGCGCGGCGTGAGAGCGCATTTGGAGGCTACCCGTGCCTGAGATTTCGTTTGTGCAATTCCTGGCCGACATGGCCAACCCCCAGCTGGCGTTTCTGCCGCGCGCGCTGGCGGCCGCGGTTATCGCGGCGGTGCTGTGCGCGGCGGTGGGCTGTTTCGTGGTGCTGCGCGGCATGGCCTTTATCGGCGACGCGGTGGCGCACGCCGTATTCCCCGGCATCGCGGTGGCGTTTGCCTGGCAGGTCTCCGTGTTGCTGGGCGGGGCGGTGGCCGGCGCGATCGTCGCGGTGTTGATCGCGGTGATGTCGCAGCGGCGCACGATCAAAGAGGACTCGGTGATCGGCATCGTGTTCACCGCCGCGTTCGCCTTCGGCCTGGTGGTGATCTCCCGGGCGGAGGGCTACACCGCCTCCGTCAGTTCGTTCCTGTTCGGCTCGCTCACGGGCGTCAGCTCCGCCACGCTGGCCGTCCACGCCGTCGCCGGCGCGCTGATCGTGGCCGTGGTGGTGGCGCTTCGCCCGTGGCTCACAGCGGTGGCACTGGACCGGGAGACCGCCCGGGCGATGAACCTGCCGGTCGCCGCGCTGGATCTGGCGCTGTACCTGTGCGTGACCTTCGCGGTGGTGCTGGCGGTGCAGACGGTGGGCAACATCCTGGTGGTGGCGCTGCTGATCACTCCGGCCGCCGCGGCGCGCCTGTTCACGGACAAGCTGGGCGCGATGATGTGCATCGCCGCCGCGTTCGGCGTGGCCGGCAGCGTGGCGGGGGTGTGGCTGGCGTGGTCCTACGACTCGCCCACGGGCGCGACCATCGTTTTGGCCGTGACTGCCATCTTCGCGCTGAGCTGGCTGTTCGCCCCGAAGCGCGGTGCACTGGCCGGCTGGCTGCAGGGGGTGAAACGGTGAAGCGATTCGTTGCAGCAGCAGCCGCAGCGGTGCTCACGCTCGCGGCCGCGCCGCTGGCGCAGGCCGCGGAACATAACCCCGGCGACCCGGGCCACAGCGTGGAACTGGGAAAGATCGACCACCCATGCGCCGGGCGCAAACTGCTCTACCACTCCCACAACGACGCGCTCTACGGCACCTACAAAAACGACAAGCTCACCGTGATGGCGGTGGACGGCCAGCAGGTCACCGACCAGGAAAAGGTTTGCTTCCGCCTTGCCCCGGACGCCGACGCCGACGGCAACGACGTTTCCACCTTGACCGTGCCGGAGGACGGCTCCCTGGACTTCCTCGGCGAGCCCGGCAGCACCGTGTGGGCCGCGCCGCAATCCGCGGACTGGACCGACAGCTGGCGGCCCATCTGGTCTGGCCTGGGCGCTTTCGACCCCGCGCACGAGGCGGGCGAGATCCCGGACAACTTCGTCGACGACGTCATGCACTTCGACCTGGTGGACATGGACGGCCCCGGCGACGTCAACGTGTTCTTCTCCTCGCGCGTGGGCGATCCGGAGCGGCTGTTTAGCTCCGCCGACGAGGACATGCGCACGATCACCTACGACGTCGGCGGCCACGGCCACTTCACCTGGACGTTTTCCGAACCAGGCATCTACGAAATGACCTGGCAGGGCCGCGCCGAGCTCGCCGGCGGCGGCACGGAGCGCTCCGAGCCGGTGACCCAGTACTGGCTCGTCGGCGACGACGCCACCGTCGGCCTGCCCGAGGGCACCACCACCGATCTGCGCACCCCCAACACCGCACCGGACACCGCCAGCCCGAGCACAAGCGCCAGCCCCTCCACGCGCGCGACGCCCGCGCCGCGTCCTGCGGCACCGGCCGAAACAGCGCCGACGAGCACTACGCCCGCCGCGTCCGCGGACCGGCGCAAGCTCATCACGTCGGGGCATATGGATATGGCGTTGGTGGCCGAAGGGGCGTCGATAGGCGCGAAGCTTATCGACGACTCCGACCCCCACAACCAGGCCCAACGCGAATCCGGCAGCTTCATTTTCGCCGTGCCGGACGCGGCGCGAAAAACGCTGCCGGCGGGCGCGAGCGAGAGCTTCCCGGACGCGCCCGAGGCGATGTGGATCCTGCCGCAGGCGCAGGAGAAAAACCTTCCCTGGCTGGGGTTTTCCACCACCCGGGTGGCCGCCGACGCGCTGGCGCAAGGCTCGAAGGTGACCGTGGCGATGCGCGACGTTAGCGGCCCTGGGCGCATCTACACCTGGCACGAGGACCTGCGCGGACTGCGCGTGGAGCTCGATTCCGGCGACGCGTCCAAGCGGCTGGAATACCCCGTCAACGCCCACGACCACCAGGGCTTCGGGTTCACCGAGCCGGGCGCGTACACCGCCACGTTCACCTTCTCCGGCACGTCCGCTGACGGCAGGGACTTCTCCGAGGACATGGTGGCCACCTTCGCGGTGGGCGACGGGGCGGTCACCGCCGCGCGCGAGGGCCGCCTCGGTGGCGCCGACGCTGCGGCCGGTGCCGGCAAGGGGAAACTCACGCTTCCGGACGCGCTGGCGGAGGGCATCCGCTCGCTGGAAAAGGAGCTGAAGAAGGCCGGCGACACGCTCGCGCCGCTTGCGCGCAAGAGGGACACCGGCAGCGGCAACGGCGGCAGCGGCTCGAAGTCGGGATCCCCGTTGAGCTCGGCCGCGGCGCCGGCGGCACCGCCGAAACATCCCCAATCGGCCGCTGCGCAACCCGTGCCCGCGCAGCCAGCTCCGGCACCCGCTGCGCACCCCGCGCAGCCGCAGCCGCAGCGCGCGTCGAGCAGCAACCGCGCCAGCACCTCCTCCGACAAGCAAAGCACCCGCCGCGCCATCAGGTCGAAGACCAGGGAGGACTCCAAGGCCGCAAAGCCCGCGGTAACGACCAAAGCAAAAGCGCCGTCCGAAGCGTCTTCGGCGACAACCGGTAGCGCAGACACGTCCGAGACCTACGCCGCCCAGCCGAATCCCGTAGGTGGAAGCGGCACGGGGATCCACTCGTCGTTGGATGCCGCCGGCGCGCAACCGGACGGCCAGGCCGCGGACACGTCGCCGACCGCGGGCGGGTTCTGGGCGGGACTCGCCATCGGCGTGGGCGTCATGGCGCTCATCGGCGGTTGCGTCCTGTTCGTCGCGGCGGCGAGGTTGCTGCGGCGGGTGGAGCGGAGCGCGTCGTAAGGCAACTGCCTCAGAGCGCAAACCAGGAGTAATGACCCAGGAGGACGGCCCAAAAAGGGCCGTCCTCCTGGTTTGTTGCTCTTAGTCTGTCTTGCGGGAACGAGGATGTGGGGCGCGGATGGAACGAAGCGCGTCGTAAAGGCAAGGGAACCGGAACCCTCTCCTCAGCGTCTAACGGGCGGGGAGGGTTTTATGGCGAGCTATATTCCGCGGCCGAGGCCGGGATTTCTGGACGATCTGGAAAAAGTGCGGGGAAGGGGAAGGCCGAGATGGCGCAATCTAAAAAGCCAGCGTCTCTACGAGTATGACCCTTTACATGGCCACATTGAGGGTTATAACCTGCGAGGGGAGCACGTCGGCGTCTTTGACGCAGTGAGCGGGACGCAAATTGGAGATCCAATTCGTGGAAGGAAGATCGATGTTTAAGCCTTTTGTGGATCGCTGTTTGGCGGGCGAGGTGGAGCCGAACGACATCGACGACTGGGTGACGGCCTGGCACAACTCCGCGCCAGGAAGTGAGGAAATGAGCCTCTACGAATACCTTGGATTCACTGAGGTTGAAGGGCGGATGTGGTCGCGAGACGCCAGGGCTCTAGCGCCAATCCTGGAGAACCGCCGCCAAAACCGCCAGCCCGCGTAACCCGCGATTTGGTCAAACCCGCACCCACCCGCTAACATCCCCAACCGAAGTTTGAACGGCCCGCAAAGGCCGAGCTCAAGTTTCACCGAAGACCGTCGGTCACTCTCGAGAGGGAGTCGAAGGCGCTCCACTCAAGGGGCCGACCCACGCAGGAGAAACGCGGCACACTCCAACGTATGCCTCGTGCTTCTGCACGGGGCATTTTTGCTTCTAGACGTCAGCTTCGCGCGAAGCGAACGCCGATAGGCAAGATGCTCCGGGCGGATTGAACAACATGAAGTAATCGGAAGGAGGCGTGTGTCATGGCAAACCCGAAGAACACTGCGGAACTTGCAGCTCTGAAGGAGAAGTTCGCTGAGGCGGATTCCCTCGTGCTGACTGAGTACCGTGGCCTGACCGTCGGCCAGCTGCAGCAGCTGCGCGGCGATATGGGCTTCGATGTCGAGTACCACGTCGCCAAGAACACCCTCATCAAGATCGCTGCGAACGAGCACGGTATCGAGGGTCTCGATGATCTTCTCACCGGCCCGACCGCCGTCGCGTTCATCAAGGGCGACGCTGCTGTCGACGCTGCGAAGGTGATGAAGAAGTTCAACAAGGACCACGACGCGTTCGTGATCAAGGGCGGCTACATGGACGGCAACGTCCTGGACGCTTCCCAGATCGACGCGCTGGCCGAGATGGACAACCGCGAGACCACCCTGGCCAAGCTCGCTGGCGCATTCGAGGGCTCTCTGGCAAAGGCAGCCGGCCTGTTCCAGGCTCCGGCATCCAAGACGGCCCGCCTTGTTGCTGCACTGCAGGACAAGCAGGAAGCCGCATAAACACACTCTTACATCCGGGCTGTAAACGCCCACCAACAGAAAGGAAGCCACAATGGCTAAGCTCACCAAGGACGAGCTCATCGAGCAGTTCAAGGAAATGACCCTCATCGAGCTCTCCGAGTTCCTGAAGGAGTTCGAGGAGGTCTTCGACGTGACCGCAGCCGCTCCGGTTGCTGCTGTCGCTGCAGGCGCTCCGGCCGCCGGCGGCGAGGCTGCCGCTGAGGAGAAGGACGAGTTCGACGTCGTTCTCGAGGACGCTGGCGACAAGAAGATCGGCGTGATCAAGGTTGTCCGCGAGCTGGTTCCGGGCCTGGGCCTGAAGGACGCCAAGGAAATGGTCGAGGGTGCCCCGAAGGCAATCCTCGAGGGCGCCAACAAGGACGACGCCGAGGCTGCCAAGACCAAGCTCGAGGAGGCTGGCGCAAAGGTCACCCTCAAGTAAGAGCTTTTTGCTTGACGACGATCACCCCCTCCGGTTCGCACACGCGGCCGGAGGGGGTTTCGCGTGTGTGGCTGCGGTAAAGTAGCCCACCATGCTGCCCACTTCCCGCATTCTTTCCGTGTTGCTCGCCGGCGTCGGTGCTGCGCTGGTGGTGGCGGGGCTGCTGGCGCCGAGCGTGCTGCTTTCCGGCAACCGCCTGCCGCTGGCGCTGGGGGAGGCCACGTGGACCATCGCGGACCCGAACGGCACCCGCGAGGGCGAGGCGGCGCCGGTGACGCGCCAGCTGCACATGGAGATTCAGGAGCCGTCCGACGGTGACTCGGCGAGCGTGCGCGTGGGCGACACGCTGCGGGCGGGGGAGTCCGGCTCGGACTTCAACGACCTGCTCACGGCCTCTACGTGGTCCTACGCCGTGGATCGCGTTTCAGGCGCCGCGCAGGGCCCGGCGGAGGCGCTTTTGGTTATGGGCATGCCCGCAACGCAGGTGCCTATCGACGGCGCGTGGTTGACCTTCCCCGCCCCCGCGCCGCAGGACACCGTCGAGGTCTTCGACACGGTGCTGCGTGGCGCGGCGCCGGCGGAATTTTCTGGCGAGGAGGAGATCGCCGGGCGCACGGTGCACCGCTATACCCAGCGCATTGCGCCGACGAACGTGGCCAAGCGCTACGCCGACCCGCGCAACACGCTCACAATGGAGGATGAAAACGGCGAGCCGCAGCGCACCTTCCTGCACCACGCCGCGGAGCGCGAGATCCTGGTGGACCAGGAGACCGGCGTGGTCGTGGGCATCGACGAGAAGGTGGACGATTACTACGCCGACGCAGAAGGCAACGGCGTGAACAACGTGGTCACCTATGACGGGGTGATGGACCGGCAGGACGTCGAGAAGCTTGTGCGCAAAGTGGATGATGCGCAGACCGCCGCGGCGGACCGCGGGCTGTGGCGCGTGCTGGCCTGGATTGGTGCAGCGCTGAGCCTTGCGGGCCTGGCGGGCGCGCTGCGGCCGGGGCGTGCGGCGCGTCGCGATTGACCGCGCGCGCATGCCGGGTGGTAGGCTTCCGGCAGCAACCGCACGAGTGGCCCAGACGGCATCGGGCAGACCGGCGGAAGTGATGGCGGGGGCCTTTACAAACGGGGGAGATTACTCTATGGTTGTTCTTTGCGCTGGAAGCCGTCTCCAGTACGCATAGAGAGCCTTGTGCAACGGGAACGAAAAAACCCGATTTGACAAGGTGATTTTGTTGTCTCTGGGGGCGGGTCTTCCGAAGCAGACCGAATGCTAACTTATCCTGCGGAAACGCCGCCGGACCGCGAAGCCAGACGCGGTGCGGCGAGCCTCCGCCAGAGGTGCTGGAAGGACCCAACTTGGCAGTCTCAGACCAGACCATGAACATGGCTGATACCCCCGGGGCTCCCGAACGTTACTCGTTCGCGAAGATTAATGAGCCGATCACCGTCCCGGGGCTTCTTGATGTGCAGCTCGAATCGTTTGCGTGGCTCGTCGGCACGCAAGAGTGGCGCGAGCGCGAACAGGCCAACCGCGGCGACGATGCACGCATCACGTCCGGCCTGGAGGACATCCTCGAAGAGATCTCCCCGATCGAGGACTACTCCGGCAACATGAGCCTGACGCTGTCCGAGCCGCGCTTCGAAGACGTGAAGTACACGATCGACGAGTGCAAGGACAAAGACATCAACTATTCCGCGCCGCTGTACGTGACCGCGGAGTTCATCAACAACGACACGCAGGAGATCAAGTCCCAGACAGTGTTTATCGGCGACTTCCCGCTGATGACGGACAAGGGCACCTTCATTGTCAACGGCACTGAGCGTGTCGTCGTCTCGCAGCTGGTGCGCTCCCCGGGCGTGTACTTCGACGAGACCATTGACAAGTCCACGGAGCGCCCGCTGCACTCCGTGAAGGTCATCCCGTCGCGCGGCGCGTGGCTGGAGTTCGACGTGGACAAGCGCGACACCGTCGGCGTGCGCATCGACCGCAAGCGCCGCCAGCCGGTCACCGTGCTGCTGAAGGCCCTGGGCTGGACCACCGAGCAGATCACGGAGCGCTTCGGCTTCTCCGAGATCATGATGTCCACCCTGGAAAACGACGGTGTGTCCAACACCGACGAGGCGCTGCTGGAGATCTACCGCAAGCAGCGCCCGGGCGAGCAGCCGACGCGCGACCTTGCGCAGTCCCTGCTGGAGAACTCGTTCTTCAAGGCCAAGCGCTACGACCTCGCACGCGTGGGCCGCTACAAGACCAACCGAAAGCTCGGCCTCGGCGGCGACCACGACGGTCTGATGACGCTGACCGAAGAGGACATCGCCACCACGCTCGAGTACCTCGTGCGCCTGCACGCCGGCGAGACCGAGATGACCTCCCCGGCCGGCGAGATCATCCCGATCAACACCGACGACATCGACCACTTCGGCAACCGCCGTCTGCGTACCGTTGGCGAGCTGATCCAGAACCAGGTCCGCGTCGGCCTGTCCCGTATGGAGCGCGTCGTGCGCGAGCGCATGACCACCCAGGACGCGGAGTCCATCACCCCGACGTCCCTGATCAACGTGCGCCCGGTCTCGGCCGCGATCCGTGAGTTCTTCGGTACCTCGCAGCTGTCGCAGTTCATGGACCAGAACAACTCCCTGTCCGGCCTGACCCACAAGCGCCGCCTGTCCGCGCTTGGCCCGGGCGGTTTGAGCCGTGAGCGCGCCGGCATCGAGGTGCGAGACGTGCACCCGTCGCACTACGGCCGCATGTGCCCGATTGAGACCCCGGAAGGCCCGAACATTGGCCTGATCGGCGCGCTATCCACCTACGCGCGTGTCAACGCCTTCGGCTTCATCGAGACGCCGTACCAGAAGGTCAACGACGGCAAGCTCACCGGCCAGATCGATTACCTCACCGCCGACGAGGAAGACCGCTACGCCATCGCCGAGGCCGCGACCCCGATGGACAAGGACAACAACCTCACCGGCGAGCGCATCGAGGTCCGTCTCAAGGACGGCGACATCGGCGTTGTCGGCCCGCAGGGCGTTGACTACCTGGACATCTCCCCGCGCCAGATGGTTTCTGTCGCTACCGCGATGATTCCGTTCCTGGAGCACGACGATGCGAACCGTGCGCTGATGGGCGCGAACATGCAGAAGCAGGCTGTGCCGCTGCTGCGCGCCGAGTCCGCCTACGTTGCCACCGGTATGGAGCAGCGCGCCGCGTACGACGCGGGCGACACCGTCATCTCCAAGAAGGCCGGCGTGATCGAGAACGTCACCGGCGACTTCATCACCGTCATGGACGATGAGGGCGGCCGCGACACCTACATGCTGCGCACCTTCGAGCGCACCAACCAGGGCACCTGCTACAACCAGACCCCGATCGTCTCCGCGGGCGACCGCGTCGAGGCCGGCCAGGTCATCGCTGACGGCCCGGGCACCAAGGACGGCGAGATGGCGCTCGGCCGCAACCTGCTGGTTGCGTTCATGCCGTGGGAAGGCCACAACTACGAGGACGCCATCATCCTCAACCAGCGCGTGGTGGAGGAGGACATCCTCACCTCCGTGCACATTGAGGAGCACGAGATCGACGCCCGCGACACCAAGCTGGGCGCCGAGGAGATCACCCGCGAGATCCCGAACGTCTCCGAAGACGTGCTCAAGGATCTGGACGAGCGCGGCATCATCCGCATCGGCGCGGACGTGCGCGACGGCGACATCCTCGTGGGCAAGGTCACCCCGAAGGGCGAGACCGAGCTGACCCCGGAGGAGCGCCTGCTGCGCGCCATCTTCGGCGAGAAGGCCCGCGAGGTCCGCGACACCTCCCTGAAGGTGCCGCACGGCGAGCAGGGCAAGGTCATTGCCGTGCGCCGCTTCTCCCGCGAGGACGACGACGATCTGTCCCCGGGTGTCAACGAGATGATCCGCGTGTACGTGGCTCAGAAGCGCAAGATCCAGGACGGCGACAAGATGGCCGGCCGCCACGGCAACAAGGGCGTTGTGGGCAAGATCCTGCCGCAGGAGGACATGCCGTTCATGGCTGACGGCACCCCGGTGGACATCATCCTGAACACCCACGGTGTGCCGCGTCGTATGAACATCGGCCAGGTCCTGGAGATTCACCTGGGCTGGCTGGCCAAGGCCGGCTGGACCGTGAACCCGGACGACCCGGCAAACGCCAAGCTGCTCGAGACGCTGCCAGAGCACCTCTACGACGTGCCGGCTGATTCGCTCACCGCAACCCCGGTGTTCGACGGCGCGACCAACGACGAGATCGCAGGCCTGCTCGCCAACTCCAAGCCGAACCGCGACGGCGACGTCATGGTCGACGGCGAGGGCAAGACCACCCTGTTCGACGGCCGTTCCGGCGAGCCGTACAAGTACCCGATTTCCGTCGGCTACATGTACATGCTCAAGCTGCACCACCTGGTGGACGAGAAGATCCACGCCCGTTCCACCGGCCCGTACTCCATGATTACGCAGCAGCCGCTGGGCGGTAAGGCCCAGTTCGGCGGCCAGCGCTTCGGCGAGATGGAGGTGTGGGCGATGCAGGCGTACGGCGCCGCCTATACCCTGCAGGAGCTTCTGACCATCAAGTCGGATGACGTGGTGGGCCGCGTGAAGGTCTACGAGGCCATTGTGAAGGGCGACAACATCCCGGATCCGGGCATTCCGGAGTCCTTCAAGGTGCTGCTCAAGGAGCTGCAGTCCCTGTGCCTGAACGTGGAGGTCCTCTCCACCGACGGCACCCCGATGGAGCTCGACGGCGACGACGACGAGTTCGATCAGGCCGGCTCCTCGCTTGGCATCAACCTTTCCCGTGACGAGGGTGCAGCGGCGGACACCGCCTAAGCGCCAGGTAGCCGTCGTGAAGCAATTGCTTTTCGACGGCACGACGAACGAACAGCACACATCTAGAAGAAAAGGAACTTTTACGTGTTTGACGTAAACCTCTTCGACGAGCTTCGCATCGGCCTGGCCACCGCCGACGACATCCGCCGTTGGTCCCACGGCGAGGTGAAGAAGCCCGAGACCATTAACTACCGCACCCTCAAGCCGGAGAAGGACGGCCTGTTCTGCGAGCGCATCTTCGGCCCGACCCGCGACTGGGAGTGCGCCTGCGGCAAGTACAAGCGTGTCCGCTACAAGGGCATCATCTGTGAGCGCTGCGGCGTTGAGGTGACCAAGTCCAAGGTGCGCCGCGAGCGCATGGGCCACATCGAGCTGGCCGCTCCGGTGACCCACATCTGGTACTTCAAGGGTGTCCCGTCCCGCCTGGGCTACCTGCTGGACCTGGCGCCGAAGGACCTCGAGCGCATCATCTACTTCGCGGCGAACATCGTCACCTCCGTTGACGAAGAGGCCCGCCACACCGACATGTCCACCCTCGAGGCGGAGATGTTGATGGAGAAGAAGGATGTCGAGGACGACACCAACTCCGAGATCGCGGACCGCGCGCAGAAGCTGGAGGAGGACCTCGCCGAGCTCGAGGCTTCCGGTGCGACCGCCGCTGCCCGCAAGAAGGTGCAAAACGCTGCGGACAAGGAAATGCAGCACATGCGCGAGGCCGGCGAGCGCGAGGTTGAGCGCCTGGACGAGATCTGGACCACCTTCCAGAAGCTCGCGCCGAAGCAGATGATCATCGACGAAAACCTCTACGAGGAGCTCGTCGACCGCTACGAGGACTACTTCACCGGCGGCATGGGCGCCGAGGCGATCCAGACCCTGATCCGCAACTTCGACCTCGAGGCCGAGGCCGAGGAGCTGCGCGGCATCATCGCCGAGGGCAAGGGCCAGAAGAAGGTCCGCGCGCTGAAGCGCCTGCGCGTCGTCGCGGCCTTCCAGCGCTCCGGCAACGACCCGGCCGGCATGATCCTGGACGCGATCCCGGTGATCCCGCCGGAGCTGCGCCCGATGGTCCAGCTCGACGGTGGCCGCTTTGCCACCTCCGACCTGAACGACCTGTACCGTCGCGTGATCAACCGCAACAACCGTTTGAAGCGCATGATCGACCTGGGCGCGCCCGAGATCATCGTGAACAACGAGAAGCGCATGCTGCAGGAGTCCGTGGACGCCCTGTTCGACAACGGCCGCCGCGGCCGTCCGGTCACCGGCCCGGGCACCCGCCCGCTGAAGTCCCTGTCCGACCTGCTCAAGGGCAAGCAGGGCCGCTTCCGCCAGAACCTGCTGGGCAAGCGCGTGGATTACTCCGGCCGTTCCGTGATTATTGTCGGCCCGCAGTTGAAGCTGCACGAGTGCGGTCTGCCGAAGCGTATGGCGCTCGAGCTGTTCAAGCCGTTCGTGATGAAGCGCCTGGTGGACAACGACTACGCGCAGAACATCAAGTCCGCCAAGCGCATGGTGGAGCGCCAGCGCCCCGAGGTGTGGGACGTGCTGGAAGAGGCGATTTCGGAGCACCCGGTGCTGCTCAACCGCGCACCGACGCTGCACCGCCTGGGTATCCAGGCCTTCGAGCCGAAGCTGGTCGAGGGTAAGGCCATCCAGCTGCACCCGCTGGCCTGTGAGGCGTTCAACGCCGACTTCGACGGCGACCAGATGGCAGTCCACCTGCCGCTGTCTGCTGAGGCGCAGGCTGAGGCCCGCGTGCTCATGCTGTCGTCGAACAACATCCTGTCCCCGGCGTCCGGTAAGCCGCTGGCTATGCCGCGCCTGGACATGGTCACCGGCCTGTACTTCCTGACCATGGAGAAGGGCCCGCAGGAGATCGGCGGCGAGGGCGCGTACGCACCTGCCGACGACAACGGCCCGGCCCGTGGTGTCTACTCGTCCTACCGCGAGGCCATCATGGCCTACGACCTGGGCGTTTTGGGCCTGCAGGCGCCGATCAAGGTGCGCATCGACCACCTGCGTCCGACCCCGGAGATCGAGGCCGAGCAGTTCCCGGACGGCTGGGAAAAGGGCCAGGCCTGGATGACGGACACCACGCTCGGCCGCATCATGTTCAACGAGCTGCTGCCGTTCAACTTCCCGTACCAGGAAGGCGCCATGGTCCGTAAGGGCGGTGGCGGCGGCAAGCTGCTGCTGGGCGACATCATCCAGTCCATGGTTGAGAAGTACCCGATGATCACCGTCGCGCAGGTGCTGGACAAGATGAAGGACGCCGGCTTCTACTGGGCCACGCGTTCCGGCGTCACCATCTCCATGGCCGACGTGCTCATCCTCCCGAACAAGACCGAAGTCCTCGAGCAGTACGAGAAGGAAGCCGAGGCCATCGAGCGCAAGTTCTGGGAGAAGGGTGCGCTGACCGAGGAGAACCGCTACGACCGCCTGGTCGAGCTGTGGCAGGATGCCACCAACAAGGTGGGTCAGGCCGTGGAGGATATGTACCCGGACCACAACCCGATTCCGATGATCGTGAAGTCCGGTGCTGCCGGTAACATGCGCCAGATCTGGACCCTGGCCGGCATGAAGGGCATGGTCGTGAACTCGCGCGGCGAGTACATCACCCGTCCGATCAAGACCTCCTTCCGCGAGGGCCTGTCCGTGATGGAGTACTTCAACAACTCCCACGGTTCCCGTAAGGGCCTGGCCGATACCGCGCTTCGTACCGCGGACTCCGGCTACCTCACCCGTCGTCTGGTGGACGTGGCGCAGGACGTCATCGTCCGCGAAGAGGACTGCGGCACCCGCCAGGGCGTCCGGGTTCCGGTTGCGGTCGAGTCCGGCGACTCCTTCGTGCGCCACGACCTGGTCGAGACCTCCGTGTCCGGCCGTGTCCTGTCGTCCGATGTCAAGGGCGCCGACGACAAGGTCATCGCCGAGGCGGGCACCGAGCTGACCGAGGAGCGTATCGACGAGCTCGTGGCAGCCGGCGTCACCGAAGTCAAGGTCCGTTCCGTGCTGACCTGCCAGACCCCGACCGGTGTCTGCGCCAAGTGCTACGGCAAGTCCATGGCGTCCGGCCAGCTCGTCGACATCGGCGAGGCTGTCGGCATCGTGGCCGCCCAGTCCATTGGTGAGCCGGGTACGCAGCTGACCATGCGTACCTTCCACCAGGGCGGCGTCGGCGGCGACATCACCGGTGGTCTGCCGCGTGTGCAGGAGCTGTTCGAGGCCCGTGTGCCGAAGAACCGCGCCCCGATCGCGTCCGTTGCCGGCACGATCTCGCTCGAGGACGAGGGTAACTTCTGGACCCTGACCATCCACCCGGATGACGGCTCCGACGTGGTGGTCTACGAGAAGCTGTCCAAGCGCCAGGGCCTGGCCCAGGTGCGCCGCCCGATGGAGTCCAACCCGGACGCCATGATCGAGCGCGGCCTGCGCGAGGGCGACCACGTCGAGGTGGGCGAGCGCCTGCTCCGCGGCGCCGCCGACCCGCACGACGTGCTCGAGGTCCTCGGCCGCCGTGGTGTGGAAAAGCACCTGATCGACGAGGTCCAGGCTGTGTACCGCACCCAGGGTGTGTCCATCCACGACAAGCACATCGAGATCATCATCCGCCAGATGCTGCGTCGCGGCACCGTCATCGACTCGGGTTCCACCGAGTTCCTGCCGGGCACCCTGGTGGATCTGTCCGAGGCGCGCCAGGTCAACGCCGCAGCTGTGGCGGACGGCGGCGAGCCGGCGGAGATGCGCTCCGAGATCATGGGCATCACCAAGGCCTCGCTAGCCACGGAGTCCTGGCTGTCGGCGGCCTCCTTCCAGGAGACCACCCGCGTGCTCACGGACGCCGCGATCAACAAGCGCTCCGACAAGCTGATCGGCCTGAAGGAGAACGTGATCATCGGCAAGCTGATCCCGGCCGGTACGGGCATTTCCCGTTACCGCAACATCCAGGTCAAGCCGACCGAGGCGGCACGCTCCGCGGCGTACTCCATCCCGACGTTCGGCGACTCCATCTACGGCGACGAGGGCTACGGCGAGTTCACCGGCGCCTCCGTGCCGATGGACGAGTTCGGCTTCGAGGAGCTGTAAACGCAAGGCCCAGCACTCTGGCTTTTAGCTAGGTCTGCGTAGAAAACGCCCGGCCTCCCCGCAGAAGGGAAGCCGGGCGTTTTGCATATCATCGGGGCCATGACTGGGTTTTCCGACGCAGAACGCGAGGCCATGCGCCAGCGCGCCGAAGACCTGGTACGGAATGCCCGTGTGGGAGAACGCGGACGGGGTTGTGGTGTTTTTGCAGGTAGCGTCCAAATTCGGCGTGCGCTACTCCACCCTCGGCTTCCAGGACGGCGCGCAGCTCGACGAGGGGGATATGTGGCCGACGAGTTACGCGGTGCGATCGCTTAACGACGCCACCAAAGGCCGGATCCGCGACCTGATCCGCCGCGCCGCCGGCGACGCCGCCGGGAAGTGACGTAAGAAGGCGCCTTACTCCACGTGGGCGCCGCGGGCCGCGCGGACGATTCCCACGCCGCCCATCAGGGCGAGGCCGCGGACGCGGACCACCGGGGCGTCGGCAGGCAACTCCGCGACGGAGACGGTGCAGGAGGGGTGGTCCTCCACACCAAAGCCGCCCATGATGCCTACACCGTCGTCCACGACGCGGACATCGTCGGGCACGATGATCTCGATGCCACCCATCAGCGCAAGGGCGTTGATTACCGTCTCCTGGGCCGCAAAGCGCGCGTCCCGCAGATCCAGCGAGTTGCCGCCCATGAGCGCGACCGAGGTGTGCGTCGGCGCGACGAGCCATTGTCCGGTGCGTTCGGCGCCGCCCATGAGCGACAGGGAGAACGCGGAGCCGTTGCTCTCGCCGGTGACCACTGCGCGGGAGCTGGCGCTGGCCGTCGCGGGGGTGGGGCGGTCCGGGCGCTCGACGGGGGAGAGGTCTTCTACCAGGGCGGGAAGCTCGTCGGAGTAGGTGGCTGCGTAGAGGGCGCGGGAGCGGTCGTCGAATTCGGTCAGGGAGATTTGACCGTCGGCAAATGCGGCTTGGAGATGTTTGGCTGCTTTATCGCGCTCCGAGTCGGAAGCGCGTTTGCGGGGCGGGTTGGGGTTGTTCATACTTTGGACAGTAGTCGCCGAAGGTGGCGTCGGCAGGCGAAAGGCGCGCAGAAATGCCCGGATTCTGCTTAGATTCCACGTGTGAGCGAAAAGTCGGCGAAAAGCCAGCGCATGCGGGGGCTGGCAAAGTCGGTCGCGGCGGACTTCCGCACGAGAACCAACGCGACCATCGCGGGGTTGCTCGCGCTTGCCGGCGTGACCGGGATGGCCGGCGGATTCGAGGAAGCGGAGCCGGAGGAGGTTGTCACCGCCAGCGAGGTGGCGGACCCGGTTGCGCAGCCGGAAGAGCTGGAGATTGCGCCGCTGACAATCCAGGTGCAGCGCGCTTACGTCCTCGACGGCGCGCGGGTGGTGCACATGCGGCTGACTAATACCGCGGAGCGGCCCATCTACGCGGAGCAGTGGCACCAGGCGTTTAACCTGGAGGAGTCCGCGGCAGATACGCAGCCGAAGTTCCAGAAGACCGACGTACGGCTCACCGGCGACGACAGCCTCGAGAGTGTCCCACTGCCGGATAACCAGGTGCTCAACCCGGGTGTGCCGCAGGATATCGCGCTGGTGTTCAGCGGCGATGGCGTCGGCGACACGCTCGCAGTGTGGTCGATGGAGTACCGCAAGTCGTTCCTGGACGGCGATTCCACCTGGTTTGTCAAAGAGCGCGTGGCGGAAGTGGAGCTGCGATGAAGTTCAGGCGTGTGTGGACCACAGCCGCGGCATTGGCGCTGCTGGTGCTGGGCATGCAGATCCGCGACGTGCTGCCCAACGCCGCAGACCGCGCCGCCGAAAGCTTCGACTACGACAATTCCGCCCCTGTCATCGGTGCGGTGGATGACGTGCGAGCCACCGTAGCGGAGACTTTCAACGGCGCCGCCTCCAACGCCAAGTGGGTGGTGGTGGACTACCAGTTCACCCAAGACCAGGAGGTGCTCATCGGCGCGGAGATAGAGGCGGCCGGCGGCAACCTGTATGCGCCGCAGAACTCCCCGGGCAACGCGTGCGAGCTGACCTACCCGGGCTTAGGCAGCCCCTGCACCCTGGCGTTTGAGATGCCGGAGGAAGAAGTCGACGGCGCCACGTTGTACTTCTACGTGGCCAACCGGATGGGCCCGCGCGTGGTTGTGCAGCTGCCTGAGGCGCAGCAAGACCGCGACGTGGCCCGGGAGGCGGTGTGGCTGTGAGGAAGCTTTGGTGGTTAGGCGCGCCCGTGGCTGCCGGGCTGATGCTGGCGGCGTCGTCCCAGCCGTACTTCAGCCTGGTCAGGCCGTGGACGTGGTCGCAGGAGCAGGTGATTGAGGCGGGTTCTCCGGGCAGCTTCGACCTACCGATCGCGGATTTCGGCGCAGCGAGACACCATGCCGACATCGAAGTGCTCGGCTTCCAGTCGGTGGAGGACGAAAGTCAGATCGGCCTGCATGCCCCGGAGGGCTTCACCATCTGGGCGGTGCTGACACAGTGGAATGCGCCGGAAGAGTCGGTACTGGAGAACTGCCGCATGTGGGTGACCGGCTCAGACGGCAAGGAGTATCTGCGCAAGGACAAGCTGTTCGGCACGCCCATCGACGACTTCAGTGCCATGCACGCCTGCACCCCGCCAGGGGAGGCCGGCCCGGTGGTCCGCGTGGGCGAGATCGGCTCCACCGAGAAGCATCTCGAGCCGGGAGATCCTCGTCCGGGGCAGTGGCGCAAGGTCACCCCACTCGCGCTCCCGGACGGGGTGCAGCCGGAGAAGCTTCACATCGGGTGGGATGTTCCCCACTACGCAACGGTGGAGCTGCCGG
This sequence comes from Corynebacterium afermentans subsp. lipophilum, assembly GCF_030408375.1. NCBI lineage: Bacteria > Bacillati > Actinomycetota > Actinomycetes > Mycobacteriales > Corynebacteriaceae > Corynebacterium > Corynebacterium afermentans. The sequence goes on from NZ_CP046530.1 coordinate 351,200, forward strand.
AGCCGAAGGTTTACGTGGACACGCCGGCGGACTCCTCCTCTGCCGGGTCTGCCGAGTCTTCCGGCGAGTAGCTGTGGCGCAGGAAGAAATCCAGGCCTGAGGCGATCAGGCACACCACTACCAGCAAGTACACCGCCCGCGCTACAACGAGCAGGTAGTTGAGGGCCTGTTCTGCGACCATCTTGCTGTCCACGGGGCCGATCAGCGCGCGCCCTAGCTCCACCACGCCGAGCTCCACGCTGGTGGCGAGCATGAACACGATGCAAAAGATCGTCATCGGCACCAGCCCCGCTCGCGCAAGCGTGCGCAGTCCCTTCAGCGTCGCCTTAATCGGCCCGGCCACGGGCTTGATTGCCTCGTCGACAGCGTGCTTGGCTTCGTTGTGGGCGGCGGTCTGCATGCGCTTGCGAATGCTTATCGACGACCCCTTCGGCACCTCTTCGCCCTGTTCAGCCTCCGTTTTCGATGTTTCGGCCTTCTTGGCGGCGAGCGTGGTGCCAAAGATCACGGCGCCGAGCGTCAGCCACGCAATCGGAATGGTCACCAGCTGGTTCAACGCCGGCAGCTGGGCGGTAAGCCACGCCCACGCGTCGCCGAGGACGCCGGAATGTTCGGCCACGTCGGTTTTCAGCCCCTCGTAGGCCTGGTGAGCGGGCGCGAGACTGCGGCGGGACAGCGCCCAGTCCTGCACGGCGCTTAAGCGGTTGGTCAAAAACACCGACACCGTGGTCATCCACAGTACTTCCAGGTAGGCCGCCAGGTAGCTCAGCCCGAGGCCTTTTTCCGCCAGGGCGAAGTAGCCGATGATCTTGCGCAGCAGGATCGTGCCGACGATCAGGCCGATCAGGGCGGCGGTGTCGTCGATAAATACGCGCGAGAAGTCCGCCTCGAAGCCTTGATTGAAGTACTCGTCGTAGGTGGCGGCGCGCCTGAAGGCGGCGAGGTCCTCTTTGAGCAGGCCGTGAGTGGAATACACGGTGAGAAAGGAGATGAGCATGCCGCCGGCGGAAAGCAGCCGCACTCGCGAGGAGCCGTCCTTGCGGTCCGGGAACGTCGCCGCGAGGAAGGGCAGCGAGGGGCGCAGAAGCCACAGTGAGAAAATGATGGACAGCATCACCATCAGCGGCGCGAGCGGCATGATGAGGCTGGCGGCCAAGCTGCTGAAGGTGGACAGCCACACCGCGAGCCAGATCACGGCCTGGCGCCCGGCAAGCCCGAGGCAGATGACAGTGACCAGCTGGGGCAGATGCCGAAACAGCAAGCTCACCGCGCGTATTGGAATCACCGCGGACTCGACTGCCACGTCACGCAGCGACCGGGAGACACCCGTCCAAGGAGTCATATCGGCAGTGTAACCGGAGGATCGTCGGCACGCAGTTTGCTTTGCAGCGATCCTCCGGTGTATTTTTGACGAGGTTTCGCCCGTACCACGCGGTGCGAAGTACTACGAACTCCGAGCGACTCGTTCACACGGTAGTTCATGCAATCGGCAGGGCCCCGAAGAAGAGCCCCCATTTTTGCATGTATGGCCGGGTGTGAGCGGGAAGCGCTAACAGAAAGAGCGTGAATGCCTACTATTCAGCAGCTGGTCCGCAAGGGCCGCCACGATAAGTCCACCAAGGTGGCAACCGCTGCGCTGAAGGGTTCCCCGCAGCGCCGCGGTGTGTGCACCCGCGTGTACACCACCACTCCGAAGAAGCCGAACTCTGCTCTGCGTAAGGTCGCCCGTGTGCGCCTGACCTCCGGCATCGAGGTTTCCGCATACATCCCGGGTGAGGGCCACAACCTGCAGGAGCACTCCATGGTGCTCGTGCGCGGCGGTCGTGTGAAGGACCTGCCGGGTGTGCGCTACAAGATCGTCCGCGGCGCTCTGGATACCCAGGCTGTGAAGGACCGCAAGCAGGCTCGCTCCCGTTACGGCGCAAAGAAGGGACAGTAATCAATGCGTAAGCAGCAAGCACCGAAGCGTCCCGTCGTTAAGGATCCGGTTTACAACTCCGAGCTGGTCACCATGCTCGTGAACAAGATCCTGCGGGACGGCAAGAAGTCCACCGCAGAGCGCATCGTCTACGGCGCTCTCGAGCAGTGCCGCGAGAAGACCGGCACCGACCCGGTTGGCACCCTGGAAAAGGCAATCGGCAACATCCGCCCGGACCTCGAGGTTCGTTCCCGCCGTGTCGGTGGCGCGACCTACCAGGTGCCGGTGGACGTTAAGCCGGCCCGCTCCACCACCCTCGCCCTGCGTTGGCTGGTCACCTTCACCCGCCAGCGTCGCGAGAACTCCATGATGGAGCGCCTCGCCAACGAGATCCTGGATGCTTCCAACGGTCTCGGCGCCTCCGTGAAGCGCCGAGAGGACACCCACAAGATGGCCGAGGCCAACCGCGCCTTCGCCCACTACCGCTGGTAATCGCTGGAGCAAGGCGACGCATGGACACCCGGAAACTGCATACCCGCTTCCACGTGGAGCGAGCTGGTGCGTTTCCGGGTTTTTCCAGCTGAGTCGAACCTCACGCTGCTACTTCCGCGATGAAGTGGCAGAATTGACAAAGGACAACTGACCGACATAGGCGCCGACAGGCGTCGACGACTTCAAAGTTGGGGTATTTAACGTGGCACAAGAAGTGCTTAAGGATCTGAACAAGGTCCGCAACATCGGCATCATGGCCCACATTGACGCCGGTAAGACCACCACTACCGAGCGCATCCTCTTCTACACGGGTCTCAACCGCAAGGTTGGCGAGACCCACGACGGTGGCGCCACCACTGACTGGATGGAGCAGGAGAAGGAGCGCGGCATCACCATTACGTCCGCCGCTGTTACCTGCTTCTGGAACAACAACCAGATCAACATCATCGACACCCCGGGTCACGTGGACTTCACCGTTGAGGTGGAGCGCTCCCTGCGCGTGCTCGACGGCGCTGTTGCCGTGTTCGACGGCAAGGAAGGTGTGGAGCCGCAGTCCGAGCAGGTGTGGCGACAGGCCGCCAAGTACGACGTCCCGCGTATCTGCTTCGTCAACAAGATGGACAAGCTGGGCGCCGACTTCTACTACACCGTCGGCACCATCGTCGACCGCCTCGGCGCGAAGCCGTTGGTCATGCAGCTTCCGATCGGCGCTGAGGACAACTTCGACGGCGTTGTCGACCTCATCGACATGAAGGCCCTCCTGTGGCCGGGCAAGGTCGAGACCGGCACCCCGCCGCAGATCGAAGAGATCCCGGAGGATCTCAAGGAGAAGGCTGAGGAGTACCGCGAGAAGCTGCTCGAGACCGTCGCTGAGTCCGACGAGGAACTCATGGAGAAGTACTTCGGCGGCGAGGAGCTGACGAAGGACGAGATCCAGGCGGCTATCCGCAAGTTGACCATCGCCTCCGAGGTCTACCCGGTGTTCTGCGGCACCGCATACCGCAACAAGGGCATCGAACCGATCCTCGACGCTGTTGTCTCCTACCTGCCGAGCCCGATCGACATCGGCGAGGTGCACGGCACCTCCGTCAACGGTGAAGAGGACCTGACCCGCAAGCCGTCCGTCGAGGAGCCGTTCTCCGCTCTGGCGTTCAAGATCGCCGTCCACCCGTTCTTCGGCAAGCTCACCTACGTGCGCGTTTACTCCGGCCAGGCAATCCCGGGCGAGCAGATGCTCAACTCCACGAAGTCCAAGAAGGAGCGCGTGGGCAAGCTCTTCCAGATGCACGCGAACAAGGAGAACCCGGTCGATCACGCTGACGCCGGCAACATCTACGCGTTCATCGGTCTGAAGGAAACCACCACGGGCGACACCCTGTGCAACCCGGACCACCCGATCATCCTGGAGTCCATGGACTTCCCGGATCCGGTGATCCAGGTGGCTATCGAGCCGAAGACCAAGGCTGACCAGGAGAAGCTGGGCACCGCTATTCAGAAGCTCGCCGAAGAGGACCCGACCTTCACCGTCCAGCTGGACGAGGAGACCGGCCAGACCGTCATCGGCGGCATGGGCGAGCTGCACCTTGACGTGCTGGTGGACCGCATGAAGCGCGAGTTCAAGGTCGAGGCGAACATCGGCTCCCCGCAGGTTGCGTACCGCGAGACCATCCGCAAGAAGGTCGAGTCTCTGGACTACACCCACAAGAAGCAGACCGGTGGCTCCGGCCAGTTCGCAAAGGTCATCGTCACCATCGAGCCGTACTCCCCGGATCCGGAGGAGCTGGAAGAAGGCGAGTCCGCTTCCTACAAGTTCGAGAACGCCGTCACCGGTGGCCGCGTGCCGAAGGAGTACATCCCGTCCGTCGACGCTGGTATCCAGGACGCGATGCAGTACGGCTTCCTCGCCGGCTACCCGCTGGTGAACATCAAGGCCACCCTCGAGGACGGCGCGTACCACGACGTCGACTCCTCTGAGATGGCGTTCAAGCTCGCTGGTTCCCAGGTGCTGAAGGAAGCTGTCGCTAAGGCGAAGCCGGTCCTGCTCGAGCCGGTCATGGCCGTCGAGGTTGTGACCCCGGAGGAGTACATGGGCACCGTCAACGGCGACATCAGCTCCCGCCGTGGCCAGGTCTTCGCAATGGAGGACCGCTCCGGTGCGAAGGTTGTCAAGGCGAAGGTGCCGCTGTCCGAGATGTTCGGCTACATCGGCGACCTGCGTTCCTCCACCGCCGGCCGCGCGAACTTCACCATGGTGTTCGACTCCTACGCTGAGGTTCCGCAGTCCGTGGCTCAGGAGATCATCGACGAGCGCAACGGCAACTAAATAGTCGCCGCCCCTCCCTTCTCAACGGGCCGCACCGCGTGCCAGCGGTGCGGGATTAACCCTGTGGGATAGGGAGAACGGAGGGCAGCGGCCGCGCTGAGATACCGCACGAACCGACAAGGCGGGCGGTGTCTGAGCCGGCCGTTACCCTCTAGGTCGATCCGGGGGAAACGGCAAGGCCGGTTTGAAAAACGGCCGCTGGAAACCTAGGATCTTGTAACTGGCACATTGTGAAATGGCTCCCGTATCCGTGCCCTGCGCTGGGCGCGGGCCGGGGCGTATGTAAACCACGTGGCTGCGAAGGTCGTAGCCACCATGAAGTCCAGGAGGACAACAGTGGCAAAGGAAAAGTTCGAGCGCTCTAAGCCGCACGTGAACATCGGCACCATCGGTCACGTCGACCACGGCAAGACCACCACCACCGCCGCTATCACGAAGGTGCTGGCTGACCAGTACCCGGAGGAGAACAAGGCCTTCGACTACGCGATGATCGACAAGGCTCCGGAGGAGCGCGAGCGCGGCATCACCATCAACATCTCCCACGTGGAGTACAACACCCCGAAGCGCCACTACGCTCACGTGGACGCCCCGGGCCACGCCGACTACATCAAGAACATGATTACCGGCGCTGCTCAGATGGACGGCGCAATCCTCGTGGTTGCTGCTACCGACGGCCCGATGCCGCAGACCCGCGAGCACGTGCTGCTGGCTCGCCAGGTTGGCGTTCCGTACATCCTCGTTGCGCTGAACAAGTGCGACATGGTCGACGACGAAGAGATCATCGAGCTCGTCGAGATGGAGGTCCGCGAGCTGCTGGCTGAGCAGGAGTACGACGAGGAAGCTCCGATCGTCCACATCTCCGCTCTGAAGGCTCTCGAGGGCGACGAGAAGTGGGTTCAGTCCGTCGTTGACCTCATGCAGGCTTGCGACGACTCCATCCCGGATCCGGAGCGCGAGACCGACAAGCCGTTCCTGATGCCGGTCGAGGACATCTTCACCATTTCCGGCCGCGGCACCGTGGTTACCGGTCGTGTGGAGCGTGGCGTGCTCAACCTCAACGACGAGGTCGAGATCATCGGTATCCGCGACAAGGCCACGAAGACCACCGTCACCTCCATCGAGATGTTCAACAAGCTTCTCGACACCGCTGAGGCCGGCGACAACGCAGCTCTGCTGCTCCGCGGCCTGAAGCGCGAGGACGTCGAGCGTGGCCAGGTCGTTATCGCACCGGGCGCTTACACCCCGCACTCCAAGTTCGAGGGTTCCGTCTACGTCCTGTCCAAGGACGAGGGCGGCCGCCACACCCCGTTCTTCGACAACTACCGTCCGCAGTTCTACTTCCGCACCACCGACGTCACCGGTGTTGTGAAGCTGCCGGAGGGCACCGAGATGGTCATGCCGGGCGACAACGTCGACATGTCCGTCGAGCTGATCCAGCCGGTCGCCATGGACGAGGGTCTGCGCTTCGCTATCCGCGAGGGCTCCCGCACCGTCGGCGCTGGCCGCGTCACCAAGATCCTGGACTAATTCCAGACCTGGTGTAACCAGCTGAAGTAAAAGCCGTCTTCCCCGCTGGGGAGGGCGGCTTTTCGCATGCGTTAGGCTCTGATGCGTGCACGACCCCACCCGCATCCCACGACTGACGCAGGCCCTCCAGCGCGCCTGGGAGGGCCAGCCGGACCTCACTCTTGCCCAACTGATCGGGGTGCTGGAGAACAGCGGCTTGGGCTGGGGCACAACAGACGAGGAAGCCGTCGAGTTGCTCACAGCGATGGAGCGCGAGCATCCGTCGCTTATCGACGCCGCGTCCGGCCCCCACACCATCACGACCGTCAACCCGCCCCATCTAGTCACAATCACAAACGGATACGTCGTGGTGCGAAACGGCGCCGACCCCGAGCGCATGCCGGCGGTGTGGCACATGGGCGGGATGCGCAAGGCGGGACCCGGCCTACCGCTGGTTATCGCCGATGCGGAAGGGGTGGAGCACCGGCTGGGGATCGTGTTGTGAGTGATCTTCGAAATGTAGCCCACTGGCGCTCTTTGAAAAGTAGCCCAGTGTGGTCGTAGTTATTGTGCCTGATTTGCTTGTGGTGTAGTGAGTTCGCGTCCTTTGATGCGGTGGCTTACTCCTCGGTGTTGGAAGATTTTTGCGTGGTGGACGATGCGGTCGACCATGGCAGTTGCGACGGTTATGTCTCCGAAGCATTGGGCCCATTGGGAAAAGGCCAGGTTGGATGTGACGATGATGGATCCGTGTTCGTATCGGCGTGAGACGAGTTGGAAGAAGAGGTTTGCTGCGTCTGCTTCAACGGGGATGTATCCGAGTTCGTCGATGATCAGCAGGTGGTATCTGTTTAGGCGTTTGAGTACGGATTCGAGTCGTCCGGTGTTGTGTGCCTCGGTGAGTGTGTTGATCCATCCTGCGGCGGTGTCGAACAGTACTCGGTAGCCTTGCTGAGCAGCGGTTATGCCTAGGGCTGTGGCGAGGTGTGTTTTTCCGGTGCCTGGTGGGCCTAGAAGGACGACGTTTTCAGCGGTTGCGACCCAGGCTCCGGTTTCTAGTCGGGCGATGTCAGCGCGGTCGATGCCGGGTTGGGCGGAGAAGTCGAAATCGGCGATGGTTTTGACTGCTGGAAAGCCGGCTCGTTTAACGCGTTGGCGTGCTCCGGATTCAGCGCGTGCGGTGGCTTCTACTGAAAGTACCGCGGCGAGGTATTCCTCGTAGGTAAACGATTCTGCGCGCGCTTGTTCGGCAATGGTGGCGTAGACGGTGTTGATACGTGGGGCTTTCAGCGTCTGTGACAGGTGCGCAATCGTTGCTTGGGTGTCGTGGGCGTGTGTGTGGGGCATAGTCGAATCCAATCTTCTTTGGGGCTAGGCGATTGAGTCGTAGATGGCCAAGTCGGCTACCTCTACGTCGTTGTCTGGTGTGTGGGTGTGTTGTTGGGCTCCGGTGATGAGCTGTCGCATGCGTCGTGCGGCGTGTTGGTGGGCGGGGTCGGTGATGACGTGGTGTTTGCCCCAGTAGCGCCGGTGGCAGGCGGCGATTTCGCCGGATGGTCCTGTGACAGTGATTTCTTCTAGGCAGGTGCGCACGGTTACGAGCCTGTCGATGAAGGTGGGGTCGACGCTGTATTGGTTGGTATCGACGGTGATGTAGTAGTTGCGTGGCAGACGTACCGCAGGACGGATCCCGATCGTTGGGGTATACGGCGGAAGTGGACGCATGGACTGTTGGTCGGTGTGAAACAGATCGATCGGGCGGGTTTTCAACGTGGCGTGGGTGCGGGTATTGGCCACGGTGCTAAACCATTCATCGAGCTGGTCTTGCACGTCCTGCGGGTTGCTGAAGTGCCGGCCTGGGAAAAAGGAGCGCTTCATATAGCCGTTGGTGCGTTCAACGATGCCTTTCGATTCCGGATCTCGCGGCGGGGCTTGGACGATCTTGGTGCCAATTGCACCGGCGAACGCAGCGACTGGCTCACACAGACGGGCCTTACCGATGCCCGCTTCGCGGTCCCATACCAGCCGGTCGGGCACGGCTTTGAAGTCACGCTCGATGAGCTGCCACATCCCAGCGATCAGGTCATCCGTTCTACGAGTCGGAAGCAGACAGGCGGCGGCGAATCGGGAATGCGATGCCGCCATCACCAGCACCGGCAATGGCCGGTGCACACCATTTGCATCGGGCAACCCGCCGGCGGCAAACGTCAGGTCGCACTGGATTTCACGTCCGGGAAGATGGGTGAGCGTGTCCACGGGGTCTGCGGGAAGATACTCGGGTCGGATCCGGGCAACGTTTTTGCGCAGCCACGATTCTGACCCAGTCCACCCAACGCGTTGTCCGATGACTTTTGCGTTAAGACGTGGAGTTTCAGCCAGCAGCGCTCGTACTTGTGGTTCAAAGGCATCGAAACTTGTGGTTTTAGCCCGACGCGGCGGGTATTTCGGAGGTGAATCCGAAGCGAGTGCTCGCTCGACAGTCTTCTTCGCGCAGCCAACCTCGTTGGCGATCTTGCGTATCGATAAACCCTGCCCACGCAGGTACCGGATCTGTGCCCATTGTTCCAAAGAAATCACCCGTCCAATCTTTTTCGGATGGGCTACTTTTCGGGGAGCGTTTTGGGCTACTTTTCAAAGAGCGCTGACACGTGTCTTTGTTAACGCGACTGGAGGGGGCACCGGAGGTGTCGATAAGCATGGCCCGCGAGGACGTGGGTAATAGGCGATGGCTAGTGCTTTTCGACGATGGCACGCGGGCCGTGGTCGGGCAGCGCATCCGTATCTGGCGGATGGAAAGACGCAGCGTGGTGAGTGAACGTATCGCCTGGAGCGAAATTGTGCGCTGCAAACCGGGCACGGAGATGGAAATAGCCCCAGCGGGCGGCGGAAAGCTGCGCACGCTGGGGCTGGTCAAGCTCGTGCTGGAACTGGAACGCTAAGCGGTAATCCGGTCCAGGTGGAGCTTCCACACCGTGTCGATTTCCATGGTGTGGTTGGCTTCGCGGAAATCCTTGTCCGCGCCCTCGATGACACGCACGGCATCATCGAACGGGTACTCCGGGTTGGCGAAGACGGTAAACGTCGCGGTAGGGCGCTTGCCCACCATCGCCACCTTGGAGGAGGCGCGGCGGATCTCATTGGCGTGCTCCAGGGAAGTGCAGGCCGCCTCAGACACGCGCTGGACGTTGACGATCGTCTCGCCGTGTTCCGGGTCTGCCGGCAGGATGCCGCGGTTCGAAAACGCGCGGGACCGGATATTCGCCAGCAGGATCCACAGGCCCAGGATCGCTGAGACGACAGCGCCGATGATCAGGGCGGTGACGTAGAAGTCCTGGTAGCCCAGGTCGATCAGTCGGGTGCGGTCGACGAAGTCGGCCGCGTCGACCAGGTACGGGATCTGCCAGTACTCGGCGATCGGGAAGAGGCCAGCGAGAATCAGCAGCAAGCCGAGCAGGAAAACCACCAGGCGGTTGAAGAAGCTGAGCGTCTTAGTCATCGCGACACCTCCGGGGTCGTCTCGGCCGAAGCGGATCCGGCCGCCTGCTGAGGCGCGTTAGCGCGCTGCGCGGCGACCTGTTGCGCGGCTGGGTTGGGCAGCAACTTCACGGACACCGCCGGCGGCGTCTTGAGCACACGGAACTCGTCGTTCAGCGCACGAGTGATGCGTTCCTGCATCGCCGGGCCGGAGCCATCCTCGACCACCTGTACCTTCACGGACTTCCGGTTCGCCTTCGTGCTCACCTGCTCGCCGCCGAGGTCGCCGCGGGTGGTGAACGTCGACTTGCGGGCGATGTCCACCGGGCGGGTCCAAATGGAGGCGGGCGAATCCACGCGCACGTGCCCGTGCGGGCGCGGTTTGAACGTGAAGAACAGCAGGATCAAACCAAGGAGCACAAGCAGAATGCCCACCACGACCGCGGTGACATCCGCTGTGAAGGAACCGAGGAAATCCCAGGTGCGGCCGAGCCAGGAACCCGACGGGGCCTCATCGCCGTAGAAGTGGTACCACAGGTCGCGTGCAGCCACACCAGCCAGCGAGAGCAAAAGCAGGCTGATGAGCACCGCAAACCAACGCGATGCCGGGTTGCCCAGCGGCTCGTCGCCCGGGTGCGGGCCGACAGCTGCGTTGGAAGATGCTGCGTTGGCGGGCGCGGTGTTAGCGGGAGCGGTCATAGTACTTCACCACCGGTTCAATCGTGATCTGCTTAAGCGGCTTCGGCGCTGGTGCCTTGGGCACAATCACCGGCCGCGGCGCGGGTGTGGAAGACAACGGGGCCCGCGGCGCCGGCTCCACCACGATGGGTTTGAGCGGCGGGCGGTTGACCGTGATCGGCTTCAACGGCGCGCGGTTCGGCATCGGGACATCGTGGGGCTGTGCGAAACGCTTGATGTCCACGGGCTTGAGCGCCTGCAGCGGAGGCAGCTGCGGGTGACGGGGGATAACCCCGTTCGCCTGCGGTGCCCACGGCCGGATCGGCTCCGGCGGGAACGGCACGCGCGCTTCCGTCCGCGAGGTGTGGATGGCAGCGAGGCGCTGCGGCTCCGGGACCTCGGGAGAGAACGTGCGCACCGGCTCCGGGGTTGCAACGCTTGCCGCGCGCGGCGGCTCCGGCTGCTCGGGGTGCTCCACCTCGATCGGGGCGGGGACAACGACGTCGCGCATGTCGTCGACAAGCGAGCGCGCCTCGACCGGCGCGAGCTGCTGAAGCGGTTTCGTCGTGGGGTGCTCCACGTGGGTCGGGGAGACCTCGATGGGGGTCGGGATCACGAAAGCCTCGTGCTCCGCCACCTGGTCCCAGGTCACGCGGCCGGTGTCGGGGAGAGTTTCCACATTGGCCACGGTGACTTTCACGCGGGAGACGTCAAGGCCCACCAGCGTGCGAATGTGCGCGATGATGGTCGCGCGCACTGCGTCGGTGATGGCAGCAACCGGGGCGGGGTAGGAGGTGGCAATTTCGGTGTCCACCGCCACTGTGCCCGTCGCCTGGTCCAACCGGGCGTTGATCCGCGGGAAGCTACGTCCCGCGAGCCCGGCCAACTTTGCGTCGATAGTCCGGCAACCCGGAACCGCCGCAGCTGCCACCTCAGCGACACGCTCGATGGTGCGCTCACTGACGTGGTAGAAGGAATTATCCATTAGCTTCGGCCTCTGCCGGTGCCGTTACTCAGGGCCGCGGACAGATCCAGACGGCCGTCGAGCTGGGCCCCGACAACCCCGCCGATGATTGTGAACAGCAGCAGCCAGAGCAGGCCCGGCCAACCGCCGAAGGTGACAAAGAAGGCGACCACAACACCAATGAGAATGCCGGTCAGCGCCTTGTTAGCAAAAAGATTCATAATAAAACCACGTTTCGGGTTATGAGGTTGGGGCGGGCACCGCTACTGCGCGTCGCCTGCGACAACGTCCACGAACTCCGCGTCGGATGCGCCGAGCACAGCCGCGCGGACATCCTCGGCCACATCCTGCACCTGGCGGCCGGACGCGACGTCGAAGACGAAGTGGACTTCAAATCCGTTTCGGCCGTCCCGCGAAATGGCCTTCAGGCCTTCGATACGGGCGTTGGGCAGGTAGGTCGCAATCTCGCCGACACGGCCGCCGTGCAATGCGGCGACCCCGTCGACGGCGACGGCGGCATCGCGGACGCCCTCCGCAACCTCGCGGCTAACGGGGGTGTACGCCATGGCTTACTGGTTGATCGGCTGGTTGACGGCCTGGTAGTTGGCGTTGGAGTTGGTCTCCTCGTACTGCTCAGCGCCCTCCTGCTCCGGCAGGTGCACGTCGTGCACGGTGACGTCGACGCGGTCGACGACCAGGCCGGTCATGCGGGTGATGGCGACGGTGACGTTCTCACGGATCGCGTTCGCGAGCTCGTGGATAGCAACGCCGTACTCAGCGATGATGGCAACCGCGACGGAAGCGTGGCCGTCCTCGACAGCGACGTTGACGCCCTGCTGGACGTTGGTGGAGGAGGTCAGGGACTCGCGCACAGCGCCCCACATACGGGCTGCGCCGCCGCCGAGGTTGTTCACGCCGGAGACCTCGCGGGCAGCAATGCCTGCGATCTTGCCCACAACGTTGTCGTCGATGACGGTGGAGCCGTGCTCGGTCTCCAGGTTTTCGTTGCGCGGGCGAACCTGCTCCGGCTCCACGGCGGTGGAGGAGGAAGCCGGGGTGTTTGCGCCGGTCTTCGCTGCAGCAGTGTTCGGGGTGTTTGCAGAGGTCTCGGTGGTGTTCTTGTCGGCCATGACGGTCCTTTCGTTCTGTAAATACTGTGAATCCGCGCGTCCTGAATTACGAAGCGCACGGCCTAGAAACAAAGGGTACACACATATTTCAGGTAGAGCTGGGCCACAAACAAGGTGATACCAAGTTGAAATAATCCGGGACTGGCCGAAGGTTCGTCGAGAAGCGGGCTTGTGCTTCCTGCAACCTTGTGTTTTAATACCCGGGTTGCCTTGACATGGGTCGGAATAAACCGGCCGGTGGCCAGGCAAACATGACACCTTCCAACCGGAAGAACCGGAGAAGGGCCATGGTAAATTCACAGCGGCAGTACGCAAGGGTCACGCGCCCTTCCGAGTCTGACACCCAGGCATGTGCTTATAGACGGACACGCCTTGGCGGAAGCACTGAAACAGCATGAATTTGCTCGGTCACCTTCCGGACGTGTCATGACAGTCAGAAACGACACTGGCGTTGAGCCATGGGCCCAGCCCGGACAACGTTATAGAGAAACTAGAAGCTACAAACCCCACCGCTTCGGCCCGTTTCTCACTCCGTTCGAAACGAGCGGAAGAGAAAAGGACGAACGTGGGGATGCGAGGAAGAGGTAAGCGTGGCGGGACAGAAGATCCGCATCAGGCTCAAGGCTTACGACCACGAGGCGATCGACGCATCCGCGAAGAAGATCGTCGAGACGGTCACCCGCACGGGTGCCCGCGTCGTTGGCCCGGTGCCGTTGCCCACCCAGAAGAACGTGTACGCCGTTATTCGTTCTCCCCACAAGTACAAGGATTCTCGCGAGCACTTCGAGATGCGCACTCACAAGCGCCTCATCGACATTCTCGACCCGACGCCCAAGACGGTGGACGCGCTCATGCGCATCGACCTGCCGGCAAGCGTCGACGTGAACATCCAGTAGAGCAATCCCCAACGCAAGTAGTGGAGAACTAACAACATGTCTGAGAACCAGATCAAGGGCATTCTGGGCAAGAAGCTCGGCATGACCCAGATCTTCGACGAAGACAACCGAGTTATCCCGGTTACCGTCGTCGAAGCTGGGCCGTGCGTGGTCACCCAGATCCGTACCCCTGAGACCGATGGCTACTCCGCCATCCAGATCGCCTACGGCGACATCGATCCCCGTAAGGCAAAGAAGCCGCAGGCCGGCCACTTCAAGAAGGCCGGCGTGAACCCGCGCCGTTTCGTCACCGAGATCCGCATGGATGACACCTCTGGTTACGAACTCGGCCAGGAATTCAACGCAACCATCTTCGAGGGCGACTCCTACGTGGACGTCGCCGGCACCACCAAGGGTCACGGCTACGCCGGCGCTATGAAGCGCCACGGCTTCGCCGGCCAGGGTGCCGCACACGGTAACCAGGCTTCGCACCGCCGCGTGGGCTCCATCGGCGCCTGCGCAACCCCGGGCCGCGTGTTCAAGGGCACGCGCATGGCAGGCCGTATGGGCGGTAACCGCGTTACCACCCAGAACCTGAAGATCCAACGCATCGACGGCGACAACAACCTCATCCTGATCAAGGGCGCCATCCCGGGCGCTAAGGGTTCCGTTGTTACCGTCAAGACCGCAGTGAAGGGCGGTGCTCACGCATGACGAACCTGACGCTTGACGTCCACACCGCTGACGGAGCCACCAAGGGCTCTGTCGATCTCCCGGCCGAGTTCTTCGACCGCGAGGCATCCGTGGCGCTGATGCACCAGGTTGTGAACGCACAGCTTGCTGCCGCACGCCAGGGCACCCACGCGACGAAGACTCGCGGCATGGTCTCCGGTGGCGGCAAGAAGCCGTTCCGCCAGAAGGGCACCGGCCGCGCACGCCAGGGTTCCATCCGTGCCCCGCACTACACCGGCGGTGGCACCGTGCACGGTCCGCAGCCGCGTTCCTACGCGCAGCGCACCCCTAAGAAGATGATCAAGGCTGCCCTCGCGGGCGCCCTGACCAACCGCGCACAGAACGAGCGCATCCACATCGTGGAGGACCTGGTTCCGGGCCAGACCCCGTCGACCAAGTCCGCCCGCGCTTTCATCGAGCGCCTCACGGACCGCAAGTCGGTTCTGCTGGTGATCGGCCGTGATGACCAGAACTCCCGTCTTTCCGCAAGGAACCTGCCGGGCGTCCACGTCATTGAGCCGACTCAGCTGAACGCATACGACGTACTCAACGCTGACGATGTCGTGTTCTCGGTCGAGGCGCTGCACACCTTCGTCAACCGCGGCAAGGAGCTCGCTACCGCCGCTGCGGAGGAGGAGAAGTAAATGGCTAAGATCGCGAACCCGCGCGACATCATCATCGCGCCCGTGCTCTCTGAGAAGAGCTACGGCCTGATGGAGCAGAACACCTACACGTTCTTCGTCGCTCCGTCGGCCAACAAGACCCAGATCAAGATTGCCGTGGAGCAGATCTTCGGCGTCGACGTCGCTTCGGTGAACACCGTCAACCGCGAGGGCAAGCGCAAGCGTTCCCGCACCGGCTACGGCCAGCGCAAGGACACCAAGCGCGCCTACGTCACGCTCCGCGAGGGCAGCGACTCCATCGACATCTTCGGAGGTGCGACGGCCTAACGGCTATCGCACAGCGAAGAGGACGATAGAAAAGGAACCATTATGGCTATTCGTAAATACAAGCCGACAACTCCGGGTCGCCGTGCCAGCTCCGTCTCCGCGTTCGACGAGATCACTCGCTCGACCCCGGAAAAGTCGCTGCTGCGCCCGCTCCCGAAGAAGGGTGGCCGTAACTCCCACGGCCACATCACAACCCGTCACCGCGGCGGCGGCCACAAGCGCCGCTGGCGCGTGATCGATTTCCGCCGCTCCGACAAGGACGGCGTGCTGGCAAAGGTCGCTCACATCGAGTACGACCCGAACCGCACCGCAAACATTGCGCTGCTGCACTACTTCGACGGCGAAAAGCGCTACATAATCGCGCCGAAGGGCCTGACCCAGGGCACGATCGTCGAGGCTGGTCCGAACGCCGACATCAAGGTCGGCAACAACCTGCCGCTGCGCAACATCCCGACCGGTACGACCATCCACGCAGTGGAGCTCAAGCCGGGTGCTGGTGCGAAGCTCGCCCGCTCTGCAGGCGCTTCCATTCAGCTGCTGGGTAAGGAAGGCAACTACGCAGTCCTGCGTATGCCGTCTTCCGAAATCCGCCGCGTGGACATCCGCTGCCGCGCCACCATCGGCGAGGTTGGCAACGCCGACCAGATCAACATCCGCTGGGGCAAGGCCGGCCGTATGCGCTGGAAGGGCTGGCGCCCGACCGTGCGTGGTGTGGTTATGAACCCGGTCGACCACCCGCACGGTGGTGGCGAGGGCAAGACCTCGGGTGGCCGCCACCCGGTGTCGCCGTGGGGCCAGAAGGAAGGCCGCACCCGCAACCCGAACCGTTATTCCAACAACATGATCGTGCGGCGTCGCCGCTCGAAGAAGCGCTAAGAGGAGGTAAACAGACATGCCACGTAGCCTGAAGAAAGGCCCGTTCGTCGATGAGCACCTCCTCAACAAGGTGGACGCTCAGAACGATGCTGGTACCAAGCAGGTCATCAAGACCTGGTCGCGCCGTTCGACCATTCTCCCCGATTTCATCGGTCACACCTTCGCCGTCCACGACGGCCGTAAGCACGTGCCGGTGTTCGTCGACGAGTCCATGGTCGGCCACAAGCTCGGCGAGTTTGCACCGACCAAGACCTTCAAGGGTCACGTCAAGGAACAGAAGGGACGTCGATAAGCAATGGCTGACACCATCACCACTGCATCCGCGACGGCCAAGTTTGTCCGCGTCTCGCCGATGAAGGCCCGCCGCGTGCTGGCTCTCGTCCGCGGTAAGGACGTTGCCGAGGCCCTCGCGATCCTGAAGTACGCGCCGCAGGGTGCTGCCAAGGACGTTGCGAAGGTTGTCGCCTCCGCAGCAGCCAACGCTGAGAACAACTTCGGCCTGGACCCGCGCACGCTCGTCATCTCCGAGTGCTACGCAAACGAGGGTCCGACGATGCGCCGCTACCAGCCGCGCGCTCAGGGCCGCGCCTTCCAGATCCGGAAGCGCACCTCCCACATCACCGTTGTTGTCGAGTCCAAGGAAGGGGCCAAGTAATGGGCCAGAAGATTCACCCGCACGGCCTGCGCCTGGGTATCACTTCCGACTGGAAGTCCCACTGGTACGCCGACAAGAACTACGCCGACTACGTTGCGGAGGACATCAAGGTCCGCGAGTGGCTTGAGAAGAACCTCGAGCGCGCCGGCATCTCCGACATCGTCATCGAGCGCACCCGCGACCGCGTGCGTGTGGACATCCACACCGCTCGTCCGGGCATCGTCATCGGCCGCCGCGGCGCCGAGGCCGACCGCATCCGCCGCGAGCTGGAGAAGCTCACCGGCAAGATGGTCGCGCTGAACATCATCGAGGTCAAGAACATCGATGCCGACGCAACCCTGGTTGCGCAGTCCATCGCCGAGCAGCTGGTCAACCGTGTCGCGTTCCGTCGCGCCATGCGTAAGGCCATCCAGTCCGCGATGCGCAACCCGCAGGTCAAGGGCATCAAGGTTATGACGTCCGGCCGCCTCGGCGGCGCGGAAATGTCCCGTGTCGAGCGTTACCACGAGGGTCGCGTTCCGCTGCACACCCTGCGTGCGGAGATCGACTACGGCACGGCAGAAGCACACACCACCTTCGGCGTCATCGGCGTCAAGGTGTGGATCTACAAGGGCGACGTCGTGGGCGGTGTCCGCGAGTCCGAGCTGAACGCCCCGAAGAACGAGCGCGGTGGCCGAGGCGACCGTCGCCCGCGTCGCGGTGGCCAGCGTCGCCAGCGTGCAGAGCAGAAGAAGGAGGGCTAATTCATGCTCATCCCTAAGCGCGTGAAGTACCGCCGTCAGCACCGCCCGAACCGCTCGGGTGTGTCCAAGGGCGGCAACACCATCACCTTCGGCGACTACGGCCTGCAGGCACTCGAGCCGGCGTACATCACCAACCGCCAGATCGAGTCCGCACGTATCGCCATCAACCGCCACGTCAAGCGTGGTGGCAAGGTGTGGATCAACATCTTCCCGGACCGTCCGTTGACCCAGAAGCCGCTCGGCGTGCGTATGGGTTCCGGTAAGGGCCCGGTAGAGAAGTGGGTGGCCAACGTTAAGCCTGGCCGCATCCTCTTCGAAATGTCCTACCCGAACGAGGAGACTGCAATTGAGGCTCTGCGCCGCGCTGGCGCGAAGCTTCCGTGCAAGGTCCGCGTGATCAAGAAGGAGGACCAGTTCTAATGGCAACCGGTACCCCCGCATCTGAATTCCGTGAGCTGAGCGATGACGAGCTGCGCACCCGCCTGACCGAGGCGAAGGAAGAGCTGTTCAACCTGCGCTTCCAGCTTGCTACCGGCCAGCTCACCAACAACCGCCGCATCTCCACCGTGAAGCGCGACATCGCTCGCATCTACACGGTGCTGCGCGAGCGCGAGCTCGGCCTGTCCGTCGTCCCAGAGTCCACGGGAGCTGAGGCATAACCATGAGTGAGGCAAACGTGACTGAGAACACCAAGGTCAAGGCAGTGCAGAAGCGTCGTCGTGGCTACGTCGTGTCCGACAAGATGGACAAGACGATCGTCGTTGAGGTCGAGGACCGTAAGTCCCACGCCTTGTACGGCAAGATCGTGCGTACCACCACTCGCGTGAAGGCACACGACGAGGACAACACCGCCGGCGTCGGCGACCTCGTTGTCATCGAGGAGACGCGTCCGCTGTCCAAGGACAAGCACTTCCGTCTCGTCGACATCATCGAGAAGGCTCGCTAAGAGCACTTAGCTTCTCGACGACGTACCCGTCCAACCTGTGTTGGGCGGGTATTTTCGTTTTTGGTGGGTCCCATCACGCAAGTTCGACAAGTGTTTACCTGGATTTCCCACTGGCCGGACGGTGTCGACTACGTTCCGCGCCCGGCTGTTGCACAGGTGTTCCGCACCGACGGCCAGAAGATCGGCATGGAAAAGGCATAAGGTGCAATCCGATTAACCCCGCCGCTGACCACGAATGTGGTCCGGGGCGGGTTTTCACTTTTTACAGACCCCTATACAGGAGTACGATTTTTCCCATGTGTGGAATCGTTGGATACGTCGGCGCCGGAACCGCTGAGCGCGACGCGAAAAATGTCATTGTCGAGGGACTTCGCCGCCTCGAATACCGCGGATACGATTCCGCAGGTGTTGCCGTGGCCAACAACGGCGTCATCGAGTGCCGTAAAAAGGCCGGCAAGGTCGCGGACCTCGAAGCCGAAATTGCCGATAACCCCATCGCCTCTTCGAAGCTGGGCATCGGGCACACCCGCTGGGCAACCCACGGCGGCCCGACCGACGCCAACGCCCACCCGCACGTGGTCGGCGACGGCCGCATGGCTGTGGTCCACAACGGCATTATCGAGAACTTTTCGGCGTTGAAGGCGGAGCTCGTCGATAAGGGCTACCGCTTCATCTCCGAGACCGACACTGAGGTTGCCGGCACCCTGCTGCTGGACATCTACGACAGGGAAGCCGACGGCGACCTCACCCGCGCGATGCAGCTGACCGCACAGCGTCTTGAAGGTGCGTTCACCCTGCTGGCGATCCACGCGGAGCACCCGGACCGCATCGTCGCCGCACGCTGGAACTCCCCGCTGGTCATCGGCGTGGGTGAGGGCGAGAACTTCCTCAGCTCCGACGTCGCCGGCTTCATCGAATTCACCCGCGACGCGGTGGAGATGGATAACGGCCAGATTGTCACCCTCACCGCCGACAGCTACGAGGTCTGCGACTTCGACGGCAACCCCGCCGAGGCCAAGCCGTTCACCGTTGAGTGGGACGTCACCGCTGCGGAGAAGGGCGGCTTCAACTCCTTCATGGAGAAGGAAATCCACGACCAGCCTTCCGCCGTCCGCGACACGCTCTACGGGCGTTTCGACGAACACGGCAAACTCATCCTCGACGAACTGCGTATCGACGAATCCGTGCTGCGCTCGATCAACAAAATCATCATCGTCGCCTGTGGCACCGCTTCCTACGCGGGCCAGGTGGCGCGCTACGCCATCGAGCACTGGTGCCGCATTCCGACGGAGGTAGAGCTCGCCCACGAGTTCCGCTACCGCGACCCGATTGTCAACGAACGCACCCTAGTGGTGGCCGTGTCCCAGTCCGGCGAAACCATGGACACGCTCATGGCCGTGCGCCACGCCCGCGAGCAGGGCGCGAAGGTGATCGCGATTTGCAACACCGTCGGTTCCTCCATCCCGCGCGAGGCAGACGCGTCGCTGTACACCTACGCCGGCCCGGAGATCGCCGTGGCGTCGACGAAGGCGTTTATCTCCCAGATCGTCGCCGCCTACCTGCTCGCCCTGTACCTGGCGCAGGTGCGCGGCAACAAGTACGCCGACGAGATTCGCCAGATCGTTGACGAGCTGCAGGAGATGCCGGACAAGATCCAGAAGGTGCTTGACAACGAGGGGCAGGTCAAGCAGCTGGGCCAGGACATGTCCGATGCGAAGTCTGTGCTGTTTTTGGGCCGCCACGTCGGCTTCCCGGTCGCTCTCGAAGGAGCTTTGAAGTTGAAGGAAGTGGCTTACCTGCACTCAGAGGGCTTCGCAGCCGGCGAGCTCAAGCACGGCCCGATCGCGCTCGTGGAGGAAGGCCAGCCGGTGTTCATCATCGTGCCGTCCAAGCGCTCCCGCAATAACCTGCACGCCAAGGTCGTCTCCAACATCCAGGAGGTCCGTGCCCGTGGTGCGGTGACCATCGTGATCGCGGAAGACGGCGACACGGACGTGGAGGCCTACGCCGACCACATCATCCGCATCCCGGAGTCCGCCGGCCTGATGCAGCCGCTGTTGTCCACCATCCCGCTGCAGATCTTCGCCTGCTCCGTGGCAGAGGCCCGCGGCCTGAACGTGGACCAGCCGCGCAACCTGGCCAAGTCGGTCACGGTGGAGTAGGGAGTTTTTCGGCTTTTCGGGCGCCGACCCCGGGCGGTGCCGCCCGGGGTCGGCGCCTTTTTCGTGCCGGTTGTGCGGATCGTCTAGCAGTGGGCCGGAGCGTGCTAGACGATCAAGCGTTGGGCGAGACGTTTGCCCAGGTGATGCTGGAAATGTTTGCCGTTAGGAGTGTGATCGTCTAGCAGCGGCGGCGTGCTGCTAGACGATCAACGCGGCGGGTAAGCACCTACCCCAGTTCGTGCAGGTACGGCGTGTCGGCCCCGGTGCGGGCGACAGTGACGGCGGCGGCGCGGGCGGCGAAGTCGAGGATCTCGCGCCACTCTTCCGCGCCAAGGTCCAACAACGCGCAACGGTCGAGGCCGCGGGCGTCGAATTGGTGCACGAGCGCGGCCATGACTGTGTCGCCGGCGCCGATGGTGTCCGCGACCTCAACCTGCGGGGCCTGTACTTCCGCGGTGCCGAAGGGTGCGCGGACGCGGATTCCGCCTCCTCCCAGCGTGGTCACAACAACGGGCACGTGCGAGGTGTCGCCCAAAAACTCCACTTCCTCGTCGGAGAGTTTCAGCACCGTAACTGCCTCAAGCATGCCGCGCAGAAAAAGCCGGTGCTTCTCGGATGCGAAGGCAGGGCGGATGTTCGGGTCCAGGCACACCACGGCCCCGGCGTCCGCGGATTGTCGGGCGGCTTCGGCGTAGCGCAGCGACGCGGGTTCCAACGCGAGCGAGAGGGTGCCGAACACTGCGTAGCCGCCGCTCACCGGCACCGGTTCGGCCAGCCTGTCGGCGGTGCCGTCCACGTAAAAGGTGTAGGTGGCGGCGCCGTGTGCGTCGAGTGACGCGACGGAGAGGGTGGTCGGTTCTTCGCCCGTCAGGCAGTGGGAGAGATCCACCCCGTCGGCGGTGAGGGAATCGCGCAGCGCCGCGCCGTACGCGTCGGCGGAGAGACGCGACTGGAAGGCCACAGGAGACCCGAGACGCCCCAACGCGCGGGCCACGTTGAACGGGCCGCCGCCGAGCGCGGGCGTGAGGGGCGCGAGCGGGCCGGCACCGGCGGGGACGAGGTCGACCAGGGCTTCGCCGTACACGGTGATGGAGGAGGTCATGCCCCGTAGACTACGGAACCATGCCGTACCGGCCGAAACATTGCTTCACAGCGCCGCAGGAAGCCGGTTACACCCCGCCCGCGAGCCGGTAGAGGCGGTGGAAGTGGTGCACCGGCCCGTGGCCGCGGCCGATGTGGAGCTCGTCGGCGTGGGCGATCGCCTCGTGGAGCCACTCGGATGCCCAGGTAACGGCGTCAGTGGCGCTGCCGAGCGCCATGCGTGTTGCTAACGCGGAGGACAGGGAGCAGCCGGTGCCGTGGGTGTTTTTCGTCGCTACGCGGGGCACCTCGGCGATGTGGGTGGTGCCGTCGGGGGCGACGAGCGCGTTGGAGGCACGCTCGCCGCTGAGGTGGCCGCCTTTGACCAGGACATGCACGTCTGCCTCGCGGGCGTAGCGCTGCCCCAGCTCCACCGCCGCGTCGAACGAATCCGGCTCGGGCTCGCCGGTGAGTACCGCCAGCTCCGGGATGTTCGGGGTGACCACGGTGGCGTGGTCGGCCACTAGCTGGCGCAGCGCGGCCTCGGCGTCGGCGGAAAGCAGCCTGTCGCCGGAGGTGGCCACCATCACCGGGTCCACCACAACGACCGGCACAGGGTGGGCGGCGAGGTAATCGGCGACGGTGCGGGTGGTCTCCACGTCGCCGAGCATGCCGATTTTCACGGCGTCGACCTCGACATCGTCGAACACCGCGTCGAGCTGCGCACGCAAAAATGACTGCGGGGGTGTGTGGATCTCGCGCACACCCTGGGTGTTTTGCGCAACCAGGGCGGTGACCACGCTCATGCCGTACCCGCCGGCGGCGGCGATGGCCTTCAGGTCGGCCTGGATGCCGGCGCCTCCGGTGGGGTCGGTGCCGGCGATGGACAGAACTCTGGGAATTTGTGCCATGCCCGCCGACCGTACAGGGAAACTAACCGGCGGCCACGGCGATGCGTTCGACGAAGCGGGAGTAGTCCTCCCGGATGGCCAGAAGCGGCTCGACGACGGCGGTCTGGGAGACTTCCGCGACCTGTTTCTGCACCGCCGAGTGGGTGCGCCGCTTGACCCCGGAGCCGAGCATCCCGCCGAACACCGCGGAGATCAGGCCAATGACTAGGCCGGTGAGCAGCCCCGCCATGATCAAAAGCGTCGGGATCGGCCAGCCCTCCGCGTCGGGGACGAGGTCGCCGCCGAGCAGCGGCGTGAGCACGCCCGGCACGAACGCGACCAGGAGGTACCACAACACGCCTACCAGGGCGGCCAGCAGCGCCAGCCACTGGATCACGGTGAGCAGCGACCAGCCCTTGGACGGCTCCGCGGGCAGCGTGGTGCGGGCCACGGCGCGGTCCAGCTCCGCGGGCAGGCCGGCGGAGACCTCCTCGGCGCGGTCGGCTACGGCGGCGGACCACTCGTGCGGCAGCCCGTCGGAAACGGCGCCCGCGTAGTCGCGCACGCCCCGGTTGGCTACGGCCTTCGAGGCGGCGTCGAGCTCCGGCATGGAGCTGCGGTGCACACCGATCTCGTCGGATGCTTCGCGCAACCCCAGACGGCGTAGTGGGTCGGGCTTGAAGCGGGTGATCCAGGAGGTCAAAAGCCACCCGGTGCGCTCGCGCAGCCGTTTGCGGTAGGCCGCGGCGGTGGTCTCAGCGATGCGGTCCGCGCCGGCGGCCTGTGCGAGCACGGCGTCCATGTCGCGTTTCGCATGCTTTGTCACGTCTCCGGCACCCTTCACCCCGGCGTACCCCTCGGCAACGGAGCGGATGTCCGCCTCGATGCGCGCAGTCTGCGCCGTGTGGGCCTTGGCCACTTTCGCGATCGCGGCGCGCAGATCCCCGATGCCGGCACCGGTCAGGGTGGAGGTGGGGACGACTTGGACGTTGGAAAGGCCGTCGTCACGCAACAGCCCCGCATAGGAGTCCGCGACGGTGCCGACATCGCCTGCGGAAAGCAGGTCGGACTTGTTCAGCACCGCCAGCGTCACGGCGGAGTGGTTGGCGTGCGGGCGGATGAACTGGTCGTGGATGACGGAATCCGCGTACTTCTCCGGGTCGGAGACCCACACCAGCACGTCCACCTGGCCGGCGAGCCGCTCCGCGATGGCGCGGTTGGACGCTTCCACCGAGTCGAAGTCGGGCAGGTCCAGCAGGATCAGCGGGCCGGCGCCGCGGGCGAACTCACCTTCGCGGGCGCGGCGGTCTTCCACACCGAGCCAGTCCAGAAGTTCCTCGGAGCCGTCCGGTTCCCAGATCGCGGCCAGCGGCGAGGAGGTGGTGGGGCGCCGCGCGGCGGCCTTGCCCAGGTCCTCGCCGACAACCGCGTTGAACAGGGACGTCTTGCCGGAGCCTGTGGCACCGAAGAAGCCCACCACGGTGTGGTCGCCGGACAGCGCGCGGCGTTCCGCGCCCGCCTTCGCCACGCGCTCGAGACCCTCGCGGTGTGCGGGGGAGAGGTACGGTGCGCCGATCTGCGCGGCTTCTTCCAGCGCCGCGAGCCGCTCGGTCAGGCCAGCCTTCTTCCTAAACATTGCCGTCTCCCTTGCCAAAGTTGCCGCGCAACTGGTCGAACAAGCCGCGCAGCGTGCCGCGCTCGAAGCTTTCCTCCACGTCGTCTCGGGTTGCAGGAACTGCAGGAGCCGCGGGCTTATCGACGAGCCCAAGGAGCCTCACGTCCACAGCCCGCTTCGCCTCCGCAGTCGCCCCGCGCAGCTGCTCGGCGGTCGCGCCCTCGAGCAGGGGATCCGTGAAGGCGTGGTAGCGGTCTCGCTCCGCGGCGAAGAGCTCGCCCAGGCGCTGGTTCAGGTCCTCGCGGGCCTCGGTGACCATGCGGCGCACGGTGTCCTCGCCGAAGATGGTCTCCAACAGCTTCTGGCCCACGACGGCGGAACCGCCCGCAATGGCGACCTCGCTGCCAGTGATACCCGCGGTGGAGGCGAACACGGCCAGCATCAGCGCCACGGTGACCACGTTGAGGCCGAAGGACATGATGCGGGCGCGCTGGCGCTTGTCGCCCGCGGTGTCCTGGATGCGGGTGACCATGTCTTGCTGCCAGTCGCGCACCAGCTGCGCGGCCTGCTCGGAGATGTCGGCGCTGGCGCGGGCCAGTGCCGGGTCCGCGTCGGCCCGCAGCTCCGGGGCTACTGAACCGGCGTGGGACCAGGCGCGCGAGGCGGCGGTTTCGGCGGCGTCCACGATCACGGCGTGGAGGCCGGACTCGATTTCCGTTTCCACTTCGCGCAGGGGCGCGGGCTGGCCGGTGAAGAAGCTGCCCACCTTGTCCACGGCGCTGGAGAACCAGCGCTCGAAGCCGCGGAATACGTCGGAGGTGCCGATGACGTCCTGCCAGCGGTCCATCACCTCGGAGCGCAGCAGCTTGCCGTCGGAGGTGGCGTCGATGACGTGGCGGTTCGCGGCGGTGTAAAACTCGTGGATCGACTCGTCCAGCTGGTTGGCAAAGTTTTCCTGTCGCTCCCGGCGGCCCACCAAGGCGTCCACGCGGTGAAGTGCCGATTCCACCGCGCCAGCGACGGTTTTGCCGGCCACGTCGCGCCGGGCGGCGGTGTCGTCCGCGAGCGTGGTCAGGTAGTCGCGCAGGTCAGCGACGAGCTCCTCGCCCAGGAACTCGCTGGATTGCTCGCCGCCCAGGTCCGCCACGAACGGGACGGTAAACACGGTGGCCTTGGACAGGCCGGCGTCGTTCATCATGCGGCGCAGGTCGTCCGGCACGGTCTCCGCGGCCTTTTCGTCGAGGCGGTTGAGCACGACTACGACCTCGATGCCGCGGCCGGCGGCGTCGTTGAGGAAGCTCCACACCAGCTGATCCGCGTAGCGCGCCGGGGTGGTAACGAAAATCCACAAGTCCGCCGCGGCGAGGAGCTGGGACGCCAGTGCCCGGTTCTGGTCGTCGATGGAGTCGAAATCGGGGGCGTCGAGAAGCGCTAGACCCTCCGGGATGCGGGGCGTGTCCACGACACGCAGTGTGGTGGAGCGCTCGTCTCCTGCGCCGTGGGAGCGGGCGAGGCCAGGCAGGACTTGCGGGGAGTTGAACCAGTCCGAGTCGGCAGGGTTGGCCACCAGCACCGGCTGGCGGGTAGTCGGACGGATCACGCCCGGGTTGGACACCCGCTCGCGCAGAAGCGCGTTGACGAGGGTGGACTTGCCGGAACCGGTGGAGCCGCCGATGACGGCAAGCAGGGGAGCGTCGAGGTTGGCCAGGCGCGGCAGCACATAGTCGTCGAGTTGATTGACTATGGCACGGGCTTCGGAGGCGACGTCGACAGGCAATGCGGTGTCCGCTACCGCATCGCGCACGCCGCGCACGGCCTGAAGGACATCTGGAGCCGAATGGGAAACAGGTGTATTCACCTGTCCCATTCTGGCAGACGGTGAGAGACTAGTCCTTGTAGTCCGTCTTCGTGCGGTTGAGCCAGCCGTACAGGCCGCCCATGATCAGGCCGCCGCCGACGAAGTTGCCCAGCCACACGACGACCCAGTTGCGGATGACGTTCCAGTTAGTGAAGCCCTCGATCACATCCGGGCCGAGCGTAAAGCCGCCCAGGCTGGTGAGAATGAAGTTCGCGATGGAGTGCTCGTAGCTCATGGTGGCGAACGACGGGATGATCAGGATGACACCCCACAGCTTCGCGCTGTAGTCCTTGCCCGCCTGGGTAGCAAGCATGAAGGCGATGTTCACAACGACGTTGGCCAAGATGGCCTCGACAAACAGCGTTTTACTGGATTTCTGCAGCTTGGCCACAAGCAGGTCGTGGAGGAATCCGTCCACCTCAACCAACTGGCCCATGGTGGTTCGCGAAATCAACCACGCGATGGCCACAGAGCCGATGAGGTTGAAGATGGTGACAAACAGGACCAGCAGCAGGCCCTTGGGAACGCTGTTCTTCTTGTGGATTGCGCCATAGGTCATGAACATCATGTCGCCTGTGGCGAGTTCGCCTTGCAGCACGATGATGATGTACAGCGTGGAAGCGAAGATGGCGCCGAACGCGTACTTGCCCCAGCCTGGGGCGTAAACGTCCAGCAGTTGGGCGGTGGAGGCGGCGAACGCCGTCATGATGCCCAGGTACACGCCCGCCAAGACTGCACGGGTAGCAAACCTGGCGGGTTCTTGGGTAAAGAGGTCAACCTTGTTCTTGATCGCCGTAGGGGCGGCTTCGTAAAAACTCACGGGTTTTAACGTACAAGAGGTAATACTTTTAGGGAAAACTAGCGATGAATAGCAAAATCGCGATGACCTGCGGTGTTAATACATTTACCGCCCGATGTGTCCAGATTCACAGACACAAGTCACTTTTTCAGGCGGCCGTTCGAGTAGGGGCTGACGGTGCACGCGCGTTGTGGCGGGGCCGGATTTGGGGAATCTGCCCAGCTCGTGGTTGAATACCCCAGTTGTCTACTGCTGGTCGGATGCGACGCGCGTTTCCGAGCTGAACATCCGAGACCCTTCGACCACGGTGCGCTCTCCTCGTGCGCGAGGAACGAGCGTACGAGGTTCGTCGATAAGCAATGGGCACCGAAAGCATTGACCACGTGCGTGCAGGACGGAAATCTGGCGCACATTGATCCAGGTCAGGAGACCAACTGTGATTCAGAAAGAATCGCGTCTGAAGGTCGCCGACAACACTGGTGCACGCGAAATTCTGTGCATCAACGTTCTCGGCGGTTCTGTTCGACGCTTCGCCGGCATCGGCGACACGATTGTCGCCACCGTGAAGGAAGCAGCCCCGGGCGGCAACGTCAAGGAAGGCGAGGTTGTCAAGGCCGTCATCGTGCGCGCCAAGAAGGAAACCCGTCGTCCGGACGGCTCCTACATCTCCTTCGACGAGAACGCTGCCGTCATCATCAAGAACGACACCGAGCCGCGCGGTACCCGCATCTTCGGCCCGGTTGCTCGTGAGCTGCGCGACAAGCGCTTCATGAAGATCGTGTCTCTCGCACCGGAGGTGATCTAACTTATGAAGATCAAGAAGGGCGATATGGTCCAGGTCATCGCCGGCAAGGACAAGGGCGCTCAGGGTCGCGTCATCGAGGCGTACCCGCAGCGTGACAAGGTCCTGGTCGAGGGCGTGAACCGCATCAAGAAGCACGTCGCCAACTCCTACACGGAGCGCGGCGCCGAGTCCGGCGGCATTGTCACCCAGGAAGCCCCGATCCACGTGTCCAACGTGATGATCCTGGATTCCGACGGCAAGCCGACCCGCGTCGGCTTCCGCTTCGACGAGGACGGCAAGAAGATCCGCGTGGCCAAGTCGAACGGGAAGGACATCTAATGACTGAGAGCATTCAGAACTACACCCCCCGCCTGAAGACGCGTTACCAGGACGAGATCCGCACCAAGCTCAACGACGAGTTCTCCTACGACAACGTCATGCAGATCCCGGCCCTGACCAAGATCGTTGTGAACATGGGTGTGGGCGACGCTGCCCGCGACTCCAAGGTCATCAACGGCGCACTCGAGGACCTCACCGCGATCACCGGCCAGAAGCCGCAGCTGCGTCGCGCGAAGAAGTCCATCGCTAACTTCAAGCTCCGCGAAGGCATGCCGATCGGCGCGAAGGTCACCCTCCGCGGCGACCGCATGTGGGAGTTCCTGGACCGTCTGCTGACCGTGGCCCTGCCGCGTATCCGCGACTTCCGCGGCCTGAACGACAAGCAGTTCGACGGCAACGGCAACTACACCTTCGGCCTGTCCGAGCAGACCATGTTCTACGAGATCGACATTGACAAGATCGATCGCGTCCGCGGCATGGACATCACGCTCGTCACCACTGCCACGAACGACGACGAGGGTCGCGCCCTGCTGACGCACCTCGGCTTCCCGTTCGCTGACAAGGACGGCAAGATGAAGCGCGCGTAAGCGTTTTGCTTTGCAGCTTTGCGACGATGCCTCCGGTTCTCCTTGAACCGGGGGCATTCTCGCGTCTTGGTGGGATTTTCGCTGTGTGTGGGCGGTGATGCTTCTGGCCGTGCCATCCCGGGCAGAATTCGAACGCTAGATTACGAAAATGGCCTTGAATCTGGCCATTTTCGAAGTCCTCCGTTCGAAAACTTGCTTTGGGGTGCGGATGCGCGGCGCAAGCTAAACCTCAAGATCTGGGTTGTGGCTCTTGTCGGCGATTTTGCGGTAGTAACGAGCTGCAACTAACGAGTTCTGTGGGTGGGCTCGGGCGGGGGAACCTCGGCGAGCTTCAGTGGGCAGTCTGTGGTGAATGGAAGCTTTTTGTTCCACGCGACTGCGAGATATGATTCCGTTCGTAAATTATGCAGACGAGACGGCAGGAAGCGTCCATGTCAATCTTCTCCCGGGGCGCGATCATCGCGCCTAAGGAATTCAACCGCTGGCTCATCGTCCCGGCGGCGCTGGCCATCCACCTCTCCATCGGTCAGGTTTACGGGTTCTCCGTGTTTAAAAAGCCGATGATGGAGCACTTCGGGGTGGGGGAAGTTGCCGTGGGCTGGATCTTCTCGCTGGCGATCGGCATGTTGGGCACCTCGTCTGCGCTGTTCGGCTCGTGGGTGGAAAAGGTCGGGCCGCGCGCGTCCATGTCTGTCGCCGGCCTGCTGTGGGTGGCCGGGTTCCTGGTTGCCACGCTGGGCATTCACACCGGCAACCTGTGGCTGGTATACGTCGGATACGGGTTCATCGGCGGCATTGGTCTGGGCATCGGATACATCTCGCCCGTGTCCACGCTGATGAAGTGGTTCCCGGACCGGCCAGGCCTGGCCACCGGGCTAGCGATCATGGGCTTCGGCGGCGGCGCGCTTATCGCGTCGCCGGCGTCTAACCGGCTGATGGAGGCGTTCGGCGGAGGCGCTGAGCTCGCGGACCGCGCCGCGGGGCTCGAACCGACGTTTATCACGCTTGCGGTGGTGTACCTGCTGGTCATCGCTCTGGGCGCGTACTGCATCCGGCTGCCGCACCCGGATTGGACCCCGTCTGGCGCGCCGAAGTTGAAGGTGAAGCCTGCGAAGGTCGCCATCGTTGGTGCCAATGTCAGCGCGAATAACGCGATCCGCACGCCCCAGTTCTGGTGCCTCTGGGTGATCCTGTTCTGCAACATCACCGCCGGCATCGGCATCTTGGAAAACGCCGCGCCGATGGTGCAGGACTACTACCCGGCGCTGACCGCCGCGGCTGCCGCCGGGTTTGTCGGGCTTTTGTCGCTGGCCAACATGGGCGGGCGCTTCATCTGGTCCTCCGCCTCCGACGTCATTGGCCGCAAGAACATCTACATGGTCTACCTGGGGGTTGGCCTGATCTTCTACTTCGTGGTCGCATCCGCCGGCCACACCAGCCTGGCGCTGTTCGTGGTGAGCACCTTGATCCTGCTCACCTTCTATGGCGGCGGGTTTTCCACCATCCCGGCCTACCTGCGTGACCTCTTCGGCGTGTACCAGGTCGGCGCGATCCACGGCCGGTTGCTCACCGCCTGGTCCGCGGCGGGCGTGGCGGGCCCGCTGATCATCAACATGGTGGTGGAGCGCCAGGCCAGCCGCGGCAACTCCGGCCCGGAGCTGTACCAGCTCTCGCTCTACATCATGTGCGTGCTGCTCGCGGTCGGCTTGATTGCGAACATCTTGGTCAAGCCGGTTCACAAGAAGTGGTTCGAGGACCCGGAGACGGTGCAGGCCAAGGTGGAGGCTGATCGGGCGTCGGCGAGAGCATCCGCTACGACGTCTACCGGCAGCGGCGCTGGATCGCTGCACGCGCTGGCGGCTGTGGTGCTCGCGGTGGTTATCGCGGCGCTGCTCGTCTATGGGCTGTGGGAGACCGCGGTGAAGGCCTCGCAGATGTTCGCCGGTTAGGCCCCCTTAAGCCCCGGCGTAGACGCTGAAGCGCTCCTCGTTCACCTCGCCGACGAGCACCGTGTTGGTGGCCCGGGCAAGCTCTACTGCCATCGACGTCACGCCGGCAGTAGTGGCCACCGCGCCGAACCCGGCCGCCGCGGCGGCGCGCACGATCTCGAAGCCCACCCGCGCATCGGTTGCAAGGGTGAGGGCGGGGGACGCGGAGGCGTCGAGAAGCATGTGCCCCGCAATCTTGTGCACGGCGTTCAAGGCATCGAGGTCCTGGCGACCCGTGCCACCCGCGACGGCGGTGGGCAGGTCGCGCGTGCGGTGCTGCGACAACACCGCAGGAAGTGCGAAGATCTCGGAAGGCTCGAGCTCCATGAACGTATCTCGCACGTCGAGGTTGGCGGCGAGCTCGCGCACCCGCTGCTCGGCGGAAATGCCGCAGGCGTCGCCTGGGATCGGGTCGATGAACTGCGGGGAAGCGGGGCGCGCGAGCTGGATATCCAGCAGGTTGTACGTGTTCTCGCCGC
Source organism: Corynebacterium afermentans subsp. lipophilum (assembly GCF_030408375.1). Lineage (NCBI taxonomy): Bacteria > Bacillati > Actinomycetota > Actinomycetes > Mycobacteriales > Corynebacteriaceae > Corynebacterium > Corynebacterium afermentans. The sequence goes on from NZ_CP046530.1 coordinate 382,043, forward strand.
CGATCGCGCCCTCGCAGTAGCGGGCGGTGACCACGTCCTCGACGCGAGTGATCATCCCGCGCGCCAGCAGCAGGCCGTGCGCGAGCTCGATGTCGTGGCCTGGGGCGCGCATAAGCGTAGCGACGCTCACGCCACCGGCCCGGATCTCCAGCGGCTCTTCAACCGCGACCTGGCCCGCGCGGGTGTCGCGGGTGCCGTCGGCGGAGATTTTGGTGACTGCGAAGCTGCGTTTGGTCCTGCTCATTGCCCCGATGCTAGTTGCCGGGGTTGACGGTTGTGGCGGGCGTATGCTGTGCGCCATGCAAGCGATTGTGTACAGGCAATACGGCGGCCCTGAGGTTGTGGAGCGCACGCAAGTCGACCGCGCGGAGCCCGCACCGGACGAGCTGTTGATCCGCACCAGCGCAGTAGGGCTCAACCCCGTTGACGTGATGCAGCGCAACGGCAGCTTTAAAGCGCTCGACCCGTACACCTTCCCCAAGGTCGCCGGCAATGAATTGAGCGGCACTGTAGAGAAGGTCGGTTCCGCCGTCGCGTCCTTTGCCGTGGGCGATGAGGTGGTGGCTCGCGTTGGGGTCAGCGGCCTTGGCGCGTTCGCGGACTATGTTGCGGTCCGCGCGGACTGGGTGGCCAAGGCCTCGCGGGAGCTGTCGCTAGTGCACGCCGCCGGGCTCCCGCTCGCCGGGTTGACCGCGCAGCAAGCCCTGGGCGCGGACCACCTGGCGGTGGGGCAGGGGGACCGGCTGCTCATCACCGGCGCTTCCGGCGGGGTGGGATTGATTGCGGTGCAGTTGGCCAAGCTCGCGGGTGCGCACGTCACGGTTACCGCCTCGGAAAAGGGGGAATCGCTCGTGCGCGAAGCGGGCGCCGACGCGGTGATCAACTACACACAGCGCTCCGTCGCCGAGGGCGGGGAGCGCTTTGACAAGGTGCTCGACCTTGTCGGTGGCGACCAGGTAGCTGAGCTGTTCCAATCGGTGGAGGCCGGCGGCTGCGTGGTCAGCGTGTCCGGTGCGCCGACGCCGGGCAGCCTCGAATCGGCAGCGGCGCCGAAGCGACGGCTGCTGGCCAAGATCGTCTCGCGGCTCGGCAGCGTCAGCATCCGCCGCGCAGCGAAGCGGGCCGGCGTGCACTACGAGTTTTTCCTCATGCACCCGGACGGTGCCGGGTTGGCCGACCTTGTGCGCCTCGTCGACGACGGCAAACTCCGTCTCACGGTGGATACCGTCTACCCGTTGGATGAGTACCGGGCCGCGTTAGAGCATCTCGAGTCGCGCCGGGCGAAGGGCAAGATCGTCATCGACTGGAGCTAGCGCTTACCAATCCAGGTCGAACTCGGTGGTTCCCTTCACCTGCTGCGGATCGGTGCGGGTGGCGATGCTCACGCGGTTGAAGGTGTTGATCGCGCAGATGGAGACCAACAGGTTGTGCGTGCCATCTTCGCCGAAGTGCTCCACTGCGGCGTTCCAGAGCTCGTCGGGCACGGAGGCGTAGCCGTCGATGTGCGTGACCGCGTCGGTGAGCGCAAGGACGGCGCGCTCGTCGTCGGTGAACTCCGCTTCGTGGTTGGTCCAGTCCTCCGCGGCGAGAATGCGCTGCTGGTCCATGCCGTCGGCGCGCGCGTCGCGGCGGTGGGTGGCAATGCAGGCTTTGCAGTCGTTGAGCACGGAGGCGCGCAGGGCGATTAAGTGACCAAGTTCGGCTGGGACGGTGTGCTTCGAGTGCTTGACCATGGGCAGCAGCGAGCGCATCGCCTCACCGCGCATCTGTGTCCGGGGTTCGACCATGCGGCCAATGTACCTGCGAAAACTCCGGTTATCCACAGGGGATCGGACGCGAATTCCACAAGCGTAAAAACACAGGCCTTGACGCCCCGCTACAACTGCACCCACACATCCGAACACAGAAAGGGGTGGGTGCGTCCGATGCGTACCGAAGACAAGATCAAACAACGGCTGCAAAAACTGCTCAACCAGGCCCGCGACCGTGAGGGCACACCGGAAGGCGACGCGTTCTATGCCAGAGCCTTCGAGCTCATGGCCGAGTACGGCTATGAACAACGCGACCTCGACACCGATGACGGCGACGAGGTGGGTCAGCGCGTTTACGAATTCGCCGGCGCCTACACGGAGATGCAAGCGAACCTGCTGCTGACCATCGCGTTCGCGCTGCACTGCACGGGCTTTTCGCAGCGCGTGTACAACTCCACGCGCATGAAAGACGCCGTCATCTTCGGCTGCGCGCGCCACCTGGAGCGGGTGGACATGCTGTACGCGCTGCTGCTGCCCGTGATGCTTGCGGATGCTCAGAAGGTGCGCGCGACTAGCTGGGGTGAATCGGCGGTCGTGCGCCGCCGCAGCTTCATGTCCGGCTTCGCCGCCAGCATCGGCGCGCGCCTCGCCGAGGCGGAAAAGACCGTGGAGGAAGCGGACGGCGAGTATGGGCTCGTGCTGGTCAGTGATTTCCAAAAAGCCACCGAAGCCCGCGACACATTCGCCGAAGAGATGGGCTTCTTTCTCGGCAGCTTCTCGTCCAAGCGGTCCTTCGACGCGGACGCCTTCGACCAGGGCCACGAGGCGGGGCAGCGCTCCGACATCGGGCAGACGCGGGTGCGTTCGCGCCCGGCGCTGCCGTTCTAGCCGCGCTGAAGGGGAATCTAGGTCGAGGGGCTGTGGCCCATCGCGATTGTGCAACTTTTCTTGTATGGTCATCGTGCAAGAAAAGTTGCACATTATTTGGAGAATCGATGACACCACGCGAATACCACCATCCAGTAGTTGAAGAAATCACTCTGACCAGGGTGCTTGGTGCTTTGAGTGATCCCACTCGGCTAGAGATGATCCGTCGGCTCGCCGACGGGTTGGAGCATGACAGTCTTGAGTTGGCAGACGATTTGCCCCGGTCGACGCTCACGTACCACACGCGGATATTGAGGGAGGCGGGTGTGACGTGGACCCGAGGGGAGGGGCGCGCGTGCTTGATCCGATTGCGGCGGGACGATCTAGATCGTTTGTTTCCCGGTGTGCTTGCAGCAGTGATCGCCAACACGGCTACCGAGGGGGAACAGGGATGATGCGTCGGCTATGGCCTTTCGTGCTGGGGAGCGTGGCGCTCGGCCTAGACGCATATGTCGTAGCGGGACTCCTGCCCGCCATAGCAGCTGCCCTCGGCACGCCGGAAGCTACGGTTGGGCTGGGGGTTGCGGCATTTACGGCTTCGTATGCCGTCGTGGGGCCGTTGCTCGCGGGGAGGGCAGGGCAGCGGTCGCGGCACAGCCTGATCATCGCCTTGCTGGTGTTTACGGTAGCCAACTTGGCCACGGCGTTGTCGCCAACTGTCTGGGTTTTCCTGGGGTCTCGCGTGGTGGCGGGCGCAGCAGCTGGTGTGTATTCGCCGCTATCATCTGCGGTCGCCGCGGAACTCGTGGGGCAAGAACACCGAGGGCGAGCACTCGCGCTAGTCCTTGCTGGCTTAGCGGTCGGCACTGTATTCGGCGTGCCCACCGGTCTGGTGCTAGCACAGCATTGGGGTTGGCGCGCCGCGATTCTGCTGATCGTGGTCATTGGAGGTGTAGCACTCGCAGGTATCGCATTGCGAGGAGGGGATCTGCCGGCTATCCCAGCGTCTGGTCCCGCCGGCCGTCTGCGCTCGATTACACGCCCGAAGAATCTCCTCACGGTCACTGTGACGCTGTTGACCGGCGTCGCTTCTCTGGGGCTTTACACCTACCTTACTGTCGTGCTGTCAGGCGGAGCCCTTGCGTCGCACCAGAACGTAGCGATTTGGGTATGGGGGCTCGGCGGAGCGGCCGGAGCATTGGGGATTGGGCGGCTCGCGGACAAATATGACCCGCTGCGGTTGAGTGCTGTGATTCTCGCGGGCCTCACCTGTGCGTTGCTCGGTATGACCCAAGGCCAGATTCCGGTGTTAGTGGTAGTCAGTCTGTTTGTCTGGGGGTTGTGCGGTTGGGCTTCCCTCGCGCCCCAGCAGCAAGTGCTACTTCAAGCGAATCCCACTGATGGCGCAACAGCCGTAGCTGCGAATGCTTCGGCCAACTACCTAGGTTCGGCACTGGGCGCGCTTGCTGGATCGCTTTTGGTAGCTGCAAATACGACGCCGACCGTACTGTGTGGTTCAGCAGCGGTCGTGGCCGCGTTCGCGTTGTTCTGCCAGCTTGTTCGGCAGCGCATGGATTCCAACCCGTGAGCCAAATCCTGCTTACGCCGCGCCATCCACCAGCCAAGCGGCTGCCGCCACGATCATGGCCTCGGCCGCACGGTCAAGCGTGGGCTGCAGGTCGGGTGCGAAGGACGGGGAGTGGTTGCCGGGCGCGTTCTCCCAGTCCGCAAAACCGCCCAAGCCCCAGTAGGTGTACGGCACGCCGAGCGCGTCCGGGATGATGGAGAAGTCCTCCGAAGCGGTGATTTGGCCCAAGTCCACCGCCTCGTCGCCGAAGTGGGCGTCGAATGCGCCGCGCACACGAGCGGTCATCGCCGGGTCGTTGTGCGTGAGCGGGTACTCGTCGTAGAACGTGATCTCCGGCTCGCGGGGGCTGCCCGCTGCGGCGCACTCGCCCTCCACGATGCGGATAATCGTGCTGCGCAACCGGTCGCTGACCTCCCGGGTGTACGCCCGGGTGTCCACCAACAGCTCGGCGGTTTCCGGGATCACATTCGCTTTGACGCCGGAGTGGATCGCGCCGACGGTGAGTACGGCGGTGTCCTTCGCCTCGATCTCGCGGGAGACCACGGTGTGCAGCCGGGTGACAATGTTGGAGGCCAACAAGATCGGATCCACGCCCTTGTCCGGCATGGAGCCGTGGGTGCCTTTGCCCCAGACGGTGATTTGGGCGGAAAAGGACTGGGACATAAACGGCCCCGGGTGGGTGCCCACCACACCTGCGGGCAGCATCGGCAGCACGTGCTGGCCCAGGTACACATCTGGCTTCGGCATTGCCTCGCGGATGCCGTTAGCCAGCATCACCCGGGAACCGGCGTAGGCCTCCTCCGCGGGCTGGAACACGGCCACCAGCGTGCCGCTCCAGCAGTCGCGGTTGGCCGCGTACGCCTCCAGCGCGCCGAGCACGCCCATGATGTGGAAGTCGTGCCCGCAGGCGTGGGCGACGTGTTCCTCGCGGCCGTTGACGGCATCAACCTGCGTGGCGGTGGAGGCGTAGGGCTTGCCGGAGCGCTCCTGCACCGGCAGGCCGTCGATGTCCGCGCGTATCGCCACCACCGGGCCGGGGCCGTTTTCCAGCACGCAGACTGTGCCGGTTTCTCCGACCTGCATGTGCGTGAGCTGCAGCGCGTCCAGCCGCGAGCGGATTTTCGAGGATGTCTGCAGCTCCTGCAGCGACAGCTCCGGATGTTGGTGGAACCACACGTACAGTGCTTCGCGCGCCTCGCGCGTGGCGGCCAGCGATCCAACGAGCTGAGCAAGAGCAGATTCCATAGAGCTTCAGTCTATGAGGTCGCGTGGGTGACCGGGGATCGGTGGTGGCGGAGTTCGTCGATAAGCGATTTGCTCATTGGCGCAGGAAAGCGGTAAGTTACCCCCTCGGACTTGCGCGCCGAGGATTCGGCGTGCGCAAGCCGAAGTACATTTGAACATCCAACTTTGTTGCAGGCCCCCCGCCAAGATGCGGACCGCGTGCAAGGGAGGCGGCGAGCGGCCCACGCTATTGAGTGTGGGCAGCGTGAGTAGCCCCCGACAGACCATGCGGAAAACGCGACCTCAAGCGCTCACGCGCGGCAGGTCACCCGGTGGATGGGAACCGCAACGAGAAAGGTAACGGTCACCACAATGACCATGACTGATCCGATCGCGGACATGCTGTCGCGCGTGCGCAACGCAGCAACTGCGCAGCACGACACCGTGTCTATGCCTTCGTCCAAGATCAAGGTGAACATCGCCGAGATCTTGAAGCAGGAAGGCTACATCGAAGACTACAAAGTTGAGGAAGAGAAGGTCGCCAAGTCGCTGACGCTCAACCTCAAGTACGGCCCGACCCGCGAGCCTTCTATCGCTGGTCTGCGCCGCGTGTCCAAGCCGGGCCTGCGCGTGTACGCGAAGTCCAACGACCTGCCTCAGGTGCTCGGTGGCCTGGGCGTGGCAATCATCTCCACGTCCCACGGCCTGCTCACCGACCGCCAGGCTCAAGAGAAGGGTGTAGGCGGGGAAGTCCTCGCTTACGTCTGGTAAAGGGGAGGTTGAAAGACTTATGTCTCGTGTAGGTAATGCACCCATCGCAATCCCGAACAACGTCGAGGTGAAGATCGACGGCCAGCACGTCGAGGTCAAGGGCCCGAAGGGCACCAAGGGCCTGGATATGCCGGCACCGATCACCGCTTCCGTCGAGGACAACCAGATCCTGGTGGCCCGTCCGGACGACCACCGTGACAACCGTTCGCTTCACGGCCTGACCCGCTCACTGATCAACAACATGGTCGTGGGTGTGACTGAGGGCTACAAGATCGACATGGAGATCTTCGGCGTCGGCTACCGCGTGCAGCAGAAGGGCAAGGACCTCGAGTTCTCCCTCGGCTACTCGCACCCGATCCTGATCGAGGCGCCGGAAGGCGTCACGTTCTCCGTCGACGGCAACACCAAGTTGGCCATCGAAGGTTCCGATAAGCAGCAGGTTGGCCAGATTGCGGCAAACATCCGCCGTCTGCGTAAGGATGACCCGTACAAGGGTAAGGGCATCCGCTACGCCGGCGAGCAGGTCCGCCGCAAGGTCGGAAAGACGGGTAAGTAATCATGAGCAATACTGCAGAGAACACCAAGCGCACCCCGGTTGGCAAGGACATCTCGTCCCGCCGCCGCGAGGCACGCGCACGTCGCCACAACCGCATCCGCAAGACGCTGCGCGGCACCCCGGAGACCCCGCGTCTCGTTGTGCACCGCTCCTCGCGTCACATCCACGTCCAGGTCATCGACGACCTCGCAGGCCACACCCTGGTGTCCGCGTCTTCCATCGAGCCGGACGTGCGCAACCTGGAGGGCGACAAGAAGGAAAAGGCTGCCAAGGTTGGCCAGCTCGTCGCTGAGCGCGCCAAGGCTGCAGGCATCGAAGCAATCGTCTTCGACCGCGGCGGCTACAAGTACCACGGCCGCGTCGCGGCCCTGGCCGAAGCAGCTCGTGAAGGTGGTCTGAAGTTCTAATGATCACCGCAAACATCACCATCAACGGAAGGATCGCGTAATGGCCGAACGTGAACGGCGTGACGGCGGGCGCTCCGCCGACAACCAGAACAAGAACGACCGCAACGACCGCGGCAACCGTGGTGGCCGCGGCCGCCGCGACGACCGTCGCAACAACCAGAACGACGAGCGCGATAAGTACATCGAGCGCGTCATCACCATCAACCGTGTTGCCAAGACCGTCAAGGGCGGCCGCAACATGTCCTTCACCGCACTCGTCGTCGTCGGCGACGGTGAGGGCATGGTCGGCGTCGGCTACGGCAAGGCAAAGGAAGTCCCCGCCGCAATCCAGAAGGGCGCAGAGGAAGCTCGCAAGAACTTCTTCCGCGTCCCGATGATCGGCGGCACCATTCCGCACCCGGTTCAGGCAGAAGAGGCCGCAGGCATCGTCATGCTCCGCCCGGCTGCCCCGGGTACCGGTGTGATCGCCGGTGGCGCTGTCCGTCCGGTGCTCGAGTGCGCTGGTATTCAGGACATCCTGGCCAAGTCCCTTGGCTCGGACAACGCCCTGAACGTGGTCCAGGCAACCGTCGCTGGCCTGAAGCAGCTTGTCCGCCCCGAAGAGGTGGCTGCCAAGCGTGGCAAGTCCGTCGAGGAAGTTGCACCGGCTCGTATGCTGCGCGCACGCGCAGGACAGGAGGCCTAAGCACCATGGCACTGAAGATTACGTTGCACCACGGCAAGATCGGCGAGAAGCCGGTTACCCGTAAGAACCTCGAGGCTCTCGGTCTGCGCAAGATCGGCCAGTCCGTCGTGAAGAAGGACAACGCTGCTACCCGCGGCCAGATCCTCAAGGTGCGCCACCTCGTCACCGTTGAAGAAGTTGCAGGGGAGTAGATACAACATGGCTGACATCATCAAGCTCCATGATCTGCGCCCGGCAGAGGGCGCAAACAAGGCCAAGACCCGCGTTGGTCGCGGTGAGGCCTCCAAGGGCAAGACCGCCGGCCGCGGTACTAAGGGCACCAAGGCTCGTAAGCAGGTTTCCGCTGCTTTCGAGGGTGGCCAGATGCCGCTGCACATGCGTCTGCCGAAGCTGAAGGGCTTCAAGAACCCGAACCGCGTCGGGTACCAGGTGGTCAACGTCGCGGATCTGGCCGAGGCCTTCCCGGAGGGTGGCGACATCGCCATCGCCGACATCGTTGCCAAGGGCCTCGTTCGCCCGAAGCAGCCGGTGAAGGTGCTGGCAGAGGGCGACATCAACGTCGCGCTCAACGTCACCGCGAACAAGTTCTCCAAGTCCGCTGAGGAGAAGATCAAGGCTGCTGGCGGCTCCGCCAACGTCATTGAGTTCTCCAAGCGTGCTCCGAAGGCTGAGGGCGGCTCCACCATCGTGGAGTAAGCCTGAGCTTTTCGACGTCACCCCCGTCCCGGACGTTTCCCGTCCAGGGCGGGGGTTTCGCCGTTGGTGGTGGGGTGCGCTGACAGATTACGGCGGCCGTTTGTGCCGACCTGGGCGTTTAGGTCCTGCCTGACAGATTCCGCCGCGAAGTGTCGGGAGCGGACGCGGAAAAGTTCACTCGCGCATCACCCGACCGTGAACTTTCACGCACCGCCACCAAAGCGACCTGCGGAAAATGAACTATTCCGCCAGCGGTTGTAGACAGATTCATCGGCGGGTGAACTTTCCTGCACCGGGCCCGGAGCGCAGATAACCCAACCTGAAATATCAACTTTCCAACGGGTGCTGTTAGTGTAGTGGGGTCAAAAGACCGCCCCGCCGGTTTTCGCGTGCCGTGAAACCAGGGCGAGGAGTCGAATGTCCACTACCTCCCGTCCGTGGCGCGGCGGGGGCCAGGAGGCTTTGTGTCCGCTATTGCTCAGGCGTTCAAGGACCCGGATCTACGCAAGAAGATCCTGATCACCCTTGCGCTGATGTTTCTGTACCGCGTCGGCGCCCAGATCCCCACTCCGGGCGTGGATTACGCGCTGATCAACTCCCGCCTCGAGGAGATCTCCCAGGGCGACCAGGCGACGATGTTCTCCATCATCGGCCTGTTTTCCGGCGGCGCGCTGCTGCAGCTTTCCATCTTCGCCATCGGCATCATGCCGTACATTACGGCGTCGATTATCGTGCAGCTGCTCACCGTGGTGATCCCGAAGTTCGAGGAGCTGAAGAAGGAAGGCCAGTCCGGCCAGGCGAAGATGACGCAGTACACCCGTTACCTCACGGTGGCGCTGGCTCTGCTGCAGTCCGCCGGCATCGTGGCGCTGGCGGACCGCGAGCAGCTGCTCGGCCAGGGCATGCCGGTGCTGGTGGAGGACCGCAACATCTGGACGCTTCTGATGATGATCATCGTCATGACCTCCGGTGCGGTGCTGATCATGTGGCTCGGCGAGATCATCACTGAAAAGGGCGTGGGCAACGGCATGTCCCTGCTCATCTTCGCGGGTATCGCTACCCAGATCCCGTCCGAGGGTGCGTTCATCCTCCAGCAGTCCGGCGCTGTCACCCTGACCCTGGTGGTGCTCGCCCTGATCGCACTCGTGGTCGGCATCGTGTTCATCGAGCAGGGCCAGCGCCGCATCCCGGTGCAGTACGCCAAGCGCATGGTGGGCCGCCGCCAGTACGGCGGGTCCTCGACCTACCTGCCGCTGAAGGTGAACCAGGCCGGCGTGATCCCGGTGATCTTCGCGTCCTCGCTGATGTACGTGCCGGTGCTGATCACCCAGATCGTCACCATGAACAACCAGACCCCGCCGGACAACTGGTGGATGAACCACGTGATGGCGTGGTTGCAGAACCCGGGTTCCTGGCAGTACATCCTCACCTACGTGGTGCTGATCATCTTCTTCTCCTACTTCTACGTCTCCATCCAGTACGACCCGGTGGACCAGGCGGAGAACATGAAGAAGTACGGCGGCTTCATCCCCGGCATCCGCCCGGGCCGCCCGACCGCGGAGTACCTGGCGTTTGTGATGAACCGACTGCTGTTCGTCGGCGCCATCTACCTTGCCGCGATCGCCGTCCTGCCGAACCTGGCCATGGACGCCGGCATCACCGGCTCCGGCCAGATGGGCATGAGTGCGTTCGGCGGCACCGCGATCCTGATTATGGTTTCCGTGGCCCTGACCACGGTCAAGCAAATTGAATCCCAGCTCCTGCAATCCAACTACGAAGGACTTCTGCGATAATGCGTCTCGTTCTCCTTGGCCCTCCCGGTGCCGGCAAAGGCACCCAAGCCGCGATCCTCTCCGAGAAGCTCGGTGTGCCGCACATCTCCACGGGCGATCTTTTCCGCGCCAACATCGGCGAGGGCACCCCGCTCGGCGTTGAAGCGAAAGGCTACATCGATGCCGGCAAGCTCGTGCCTACCGACGTCACCGCGCGCATGGTCGAAGACCGCCTGAACCAGGAGGACGCGAAGGACGGCTTCCTGCTGGACGGCTTCCCGCGCACCGTGGAACAGGCCGAGATCCTCACCGAGCTGCTGGCTAAGAAGGGTGAGAAGCTCGACGGCGTGCTCAACTTCGTGGTCGACGAGGACGTGGTGGTCGAGCGCATGCTCGCCCGCGGCCGCGCAGACGACAACGAGGAGACCATCCGCACCCGCCTCGGCGTCTACCGCGACGAGACCGCCCCGCTGATCCAGCACTACGGCGACCAGATCATCTCCATCGACGCTGTTGGCGACGTGGAAGAGATCAACCAGCGCGCCATGGAAGCGCTGGGCAAGTAGCCCTTTCGATCGAAGGCCGGTGTGTTCGCACCGGCCTTTCGCATTTTTGCTTATCGACGAACCAAAGGACCACAACGCAATGGTTTTCAGAAAACGCAAGATCGCGGCCAAGACGCCGGCTGAGCTCGACGCCATGGAGGCCGCCGGTCGCATCGTCGGCATCGCCCTGCAGGAGGTCCGCGCCGCCGCCAAGCCGGGCGTAAGCACCCTCGACCTCGACAAGGTGGCCGAGACGGTGATCCGCGATCACGGCGCGACCCCGACGTTTTTGGGCTACCAGGGGTTCACCGGCTCCATCTGCGCGTCGGTGAATGAGGTGGTCGTGCACGGGATTCCGTCGTCAAGCGTTGTGCTCGAAGAAGGCGACCTGGTCTCCATCGACTGCGGCGCGACATTGAACGGCTGGGTGGGCGACAGCGCGTGGTCCTTCGGCGTCGGCGAGCTGGCGCCCGAGGTGGACGCGCTCAACCGCGCCACCGAGTGGGTGCTCGCGGAAGGACTCAAGGCGATGGTGCCGGGCAACAAACTCACCGACGTCTCGCACGCGCTCGAGCTGGCCACCTACGCCGCCGAGGAGCGCTTCGGGGTGGAGCTGGGCATCGTCGACGGCTACGGCGGACACGGCATCGGCCACACGATGCACGAGGATCCGTACTTGGCCAACGAGGGCAAGCCGAACCGCGGCCCCGTCATCCAGGAGGGGTCTGTGCTGGCCATTGAGCCGATGCTGATCCTCGGCGGGGAAGTGGACACCGAGGTGCTCGAGGACGAATGGACCGTGGTGTCTGTGGACCGCTCGCCCGCGGCCCACTGGGAGCACACCGTCGCGGCGACCGCCGAAGGCCCGAAAATTCTTACGTCGCGCGTGTAAATTTCTGGCGCGTTGTAGTGCGTTTGTTGGCAAAAGGGTTATACTTCCGCCATGTCTTACCGTCCCCGCCACGCAAAGCCGTCGCCGCTGAAGCGGCGCGCAACCACCTTCGCCGCCGGTCTCGGTGTCGTTGCCTCCCTGGCCGCCCCGGTGAACGCGCAGGCTGCGCCTTCGCAGAACCCGGTCGCAATGTCCAGCCTGGACTCGCTGTCCGAACAGGCCACCTCGGCCTTTGCCGACCTGGACAAGTCCGCGCGCGAAACCGCGTGGAACATCCGCAACGGTCTGCGCCAGCAGGCCGACGGCCTGGCCGCCATCAACCCGGAGCTGCCGGCGAAGGCGAAAAAGCGCATCGACGAGATCCTCGAGACCTTTTTCCCTGGCCTGATCGCGGAGAAGACCCCGAAGCCGAAGCCGGCTCCCGCCCCGAAGCCTGAGCCGGCACCGGCTCCCGCCCAGGCACCGGCACCGCAGCAGAACCCGCGCGGGGACTTCAACTACGGCCCGTGCCCGGCTGACGCGAAGGCCTGCGTCGACATCGACGGCCGCCGCTCCTGGCTGCAGAACAACGGCGTCATGTACTACCAGTCCGGCCTGATCGGGCCGGGCAAGCCGGGGCAGGAGACCCCGCGCGGCACGTTCTACGTCAACCGCAAGGTCAAAGACGAGATTTCCTGGGAGTTCGGCAACGCGCCGATGCCGTACGCGACCTACTTCACCTACAACGGCATCGCATTCCACCAGGGCGACCCCAACTACCTGTCCAACGGCTGCGTGCGCATGTACCGCGGCGACGCGGAGCGCTACTTCAACGACCTGCAGATCGGCGACAAGGTTTACGTGTTCTAACACTCGCCCGCTACAAGCCCCGGCTATCGCTGGGGCTTTTTGCGTTTTCGCAGGTAAATGGCTAATGTAGTCCAGCGGTGTTTGTGCATACCTGCACGAGCGCCGCATGTAACCGGTAAATACGTCTGCTGCCTGCACTTTCAGGCGGCGTAGGAAGTGGAGTGTATGGCGAAAGAAGGCGCAATCGAGGTTGAGGGCCGCATTGTCGAGCCCCTGAAGAACGCGATGTTCCGGGTCGAACTGGACAACGGGCACGAAGTTCTCGCCCACATCAGTGGCAAGATGCGCCAGCACTACATCCGCATCCTCCCGGAGGACCGCGTCGTGGTGGAGCTTTCCCCCTACGACCTGGACCGCGGGCGTATCACTTACCGCTACAAGTAAGCATTTCAAGCCTCCTCACCCAGATCCGCCCGACGGCGGATCGTGCACCTCTGGCCACGGTGGCTGGAGCCGCGCGTAATCTCAACCCACTCTCCGGCACGGCCCGGACAAAGCGTTGTTTGGCGTGGACGGGTGGGGAGAAAACCACCGTAACAACCCGAAAGGCACGTACCTCATGGCACGTCTAGCTGGTGTTGATCTCCCGCGCAACAAGCGCATGGAGATCGCACTTACCTACATTTACGGCATCGGTGCAACCCGAGCCAAGGAACTGCTCGAGAAGACCGGTATTTCTCCGGACCTGCGCACGGACAATCTGTCCGACGATCAGCTCGCTGCTCTGCGCGACGCGATCGAGTCCTCCTACACCGTAGAGGGCGATCTGCGCCGCGAGGTGCAGGCAGATATCCGCCGCAAGATTGAAATCGGCTCCTACCAGGGCATGCGCCACCGTCGTGGCCTGCCTGTCCGCGGCCAGCGCACCAAGACCAACGCGCGCACCCGCAAGGGCCCGAAGAAGACCATCGCAGGAAAGAAGAAGTAACCTATGGCTGCTCAGACTCGTTCCGGCGCGCGTCGCGGACGCCGCGCCGTCAAGAAGAACGTGGCCGCAGGCCACGCGTACATCAAGTCCACCTTCAACAACACCATCGTGTCCATCACGGACCCGCAGGGCAACGTGATCTCCTGGGCATCTTCCGGCCACGTCGGCTTCAAGGGCTCCCGTAAGTCCACGCCGTTCGCCGCGCAGATGGCTGCCGAGAACGCCGCCCGCAAGGCAATGGACCACGGCATGAAGAAGGTCGACGTCTTTGTCAAGGGTCCGGGCTCCGGCCGCGAGACCGCAATCCGTTCTCTCCAGGCCGCCGGCCTGGAGGTGTCTTCGATCTCCGACGTGACGCCGCAGCCGTTCAACGGCTGCCGTCCGCCGAAGCGTCGTCGCGTTTAAGGCTGAAAGGAAAGAGGTAAAGAGACATGGCTCGTTACACCGGCCCTGCTACCCGTAAGTCCCGTCGCCTCCGCGTCGACCTCGTCGGCGGCGACATGTCCTTCGAGCGTCGCCCGTACCCTCCGGGGCAGGCTGGCCGCGCCCGCATCAAGGAGTCCGAGTACCTGCTCCAGCTGCAGGAGAAGCAGAAGGCTCGCTTCACCTACGGCGTGATGGAGAAGCAGTTCCGCCGCTACTACGAAGAGGCGAACCGTCGCCCGGGCAAGACCGGCGACAACCTGCTGATCCTGCTGGAGTCCCGCCTGGACAACGTGATCTACCGCGCTGGTCTGGCTAAGACCCGCCGTCAGGCACGTCAGCTGGTCTCCCACGGCCACTTCACCGTCAACGGCAAGCACATCAACGTGCCGTCCTTCGCGGTGACGCAGTACGACATCATCGATGTCCGCGACAAGTCCCGCAGCATGCTGTGGTTCGAAGAGGCCCAGGACGCCCTGCTCGACGCCGTCGTTCCGGCGTGGCTGCAGGTCGTTCCGGACACCCTGCGCATTCTCGTGCACCAGCTGCCCGAGCGCGCCCAGATCGAGGTGCCGCTGCAGGAGCAGCTCATCGTCGAGCTCTACTCGAAGTAAACTTTCGTTTGCTTCACCCCGCGCACTGCCGACGTGTTCGGTCGGTGCTCGGAATCTTCCAATATCCGTTCCTACCGGCTTCAAATAGCGGGAGCCGACAAAGGAGAAGTCCATGCTCATTTCTCAGCGTCCTGAACTGACCGAGGAGTACATCGACACCAACCGCTCGAAGTTCATCATCGAGCCGCTCGAGCCTGGTTTCGGTTACACCCTGGGCAACTCTCTGCGCCGCACGCTGCTGTCGTCCATCCCGGGCGCGGCCGTGACCTCCATCAAGATCGACGGTGTGCTCCACGAGTTCACCACGATCACCGGCGTGAAGGAAAACGTCTCTGAGATCATCCTCAACATCAAGGACATCGTGCTGTCCTCCGACTCTGACGAGCCGGTTGTCATGCAGCTTGCTGTTGAAGGCCCTGGCGACGTCACCGCAGGCGACATTGAGCCGCCGGCTGGTGTGGAGATCCACAACCCGGATCTGCACATCGCGTCGCTGAATGAGCAGGCTCGCCTCGAGATGGAGCTTGTCGTCGAGCGCGGCCGCGGCTACGTCCCGGCTATGCCCAACTCCGGCGGTGAGGCCGGCCGCATCCCGGTCGACCAGATTTACTCGCCGGTCACCCGCGTCGCCTATAAGGTTGAGGCGACCCGTGTTGAGCAGCGCACCGACTTTGACAAGCTGATCATCGACGTGGAGACCAAAAACTCCATGACCGCACGCGACGCCCTCGCGTCGGCCGGTTCCACCCTGGTGGAGCTCTTCGGCCTGGCGCGCGAGCTGAACACCGCGGCCGAGGGTATCGAGATCGGCCCGTCGGCGCAGGAGACCGAGTACATCGCCGCGTACTCCACGCCGATCGAGGACCTGAACTTCTCCGTTCGCTCCTACAACTGCCTGAAGCGCCAGGACATCCACACCGTCGGTGAGCTCGCAGAGTGCAGCGAGTCTGACCTGCTGGATATCCGCAACTTCGGCCAGAAGTCCATCAACGAGGTCAAGATCAAGCTCGCCAACCTGGGCCTGACCCTCAAGGACGCTCCGGAAGATTTCGACCCGACCCAGATCGAAGGCTACGACGCCGAGACTGGCGACTACGTCGACACCAGCGCGGACGAGACCGAGTAACACCACAGAGCACGCGCTCAACTAACCGCACACGAGGAGTACGAAAATGCCTACCCCGAAGAAGGGCGCCCGTCTCGGAGGCTCGGCCGGCCACCAGAAGCACATTCTGTCCAACCTGGCCCTGGCCCTGTTCGAGCACGGCGCAATCAAGACGACGGACGCGAAGGCACGTATGCTGCGTCCGTACGCCGAGAAGCTGATCACCAAGGCGAAGAAGGGCACCGTGGCTGACCGCCGCGCCGTGGCCGCTGAGCTGCCGAACAAGGAAGTCGTTGCTTACCTGTTCAACGAGCTCGCACCGAAGTTCGCCAACCGCGATGGCGGCTACACCCGCTCCATCAAGCTGGAGAACCGCGCCGGCGACAACGCTGCGATGACCCAGATCTCTCTGGTGCTCGAGGAGACCGTGTCTTCCGAGGCAACCCGCGCAGCACGCGCCGCCGCTTCCCGCCAGGCCGAGGAGGCCAAGGCTGAAGAGGCTCCGGCTGAGGAGACCAAGGCTGAGGAGACCACCGAGGCTCCGGCCGAGGAGACCGCAGAGGAGAAGTAGCCGCAAGCTACGCACCCCCTTTTGCGCCGAGCGCCCGGGAGTCACTGCAACGTCAGTGCCCCCGGGCGCTTTGCTGTGCGCGCCATTTCCGGCGATACAATGCCTCACCATGGACAACACGCTGCGCCTGCGCCTGGACATCGCCTACGACGGCACCGACTTCCACGGCTGGGCCCGCCAAAAGGGGGACCTGCGCACCGTCCAGCAGACCATCGAGGACGCTCTCTCGCTCGTCTTGCGAACTGACGTGGCACTCACCGTCGCCGGCCGCACCGACGCGGGCGTACACGCCGCCGGGCAGGTCGCGCACACGGACATTCCGGCGGAGTCGCTCAACCAGCGCTCGATTGACGGGGATCCGGGGCGGCTGGTGCGTCGATTAGCAAAATTGCTTCCTGAAGACGTCCGCGTGTTCGGCGTCGCCTGCGCCCCCGCGGGCTTCGACGCGCGTTTTTCCGCGCTTGCCCGCACCTACGTCTACCGGGTGACCACCCACCCCGCGGGTGCCGTGCCCACCCGCGCGCGAGACACCGCTGTGTGGCCGAAACCCGTGGACCTGGGCGCGGTGCAAGCCTGCGCCGACGCCCTGGTCGGCCTGAACAACTTCGCCGCCTTCTGCCGCCCAAAAGAGCACGGCACCACGATCCGCGAGGTGCACAGCTTCACCTGGCGCGAGGTCGAACCGCACCTTTATGAAGCCCGCATCACCGCCGACGCGTTCTGCTGGAACATGGTCCGCGCACTCGTGGCCACCTGCCTCACCGTCGGCGAAGGCAGGCGCGCGCCGCAGTGGCCGGAGGAGCTTTTGCTTCTCGACGCCCGCTCGCCCGACGTCCCCCTGGCCCCTGCCCGCGGCCTGACATTGGTGGGCGTGGAATACCCGGCAGATAGTGACCTGGCGGCGCGAGCCGAAGCGACCAGAGCCACCCGCGAGATGTAGCATGCTTGGGTTACATCAGAACCGGGAGGTGCCATAACCACCATGACTACAGTCGCAGCCGCGTGGTTCGCCGTGGTGTTTTTCACCCTCCCCGGCTTCGTGTTTTCTTGGGTCGCCGGCATGAAAGCTCCGGCCGCCGGCGCGGCCGCGCTGCCGGTGACCTTCGGCCTGTTCGGCGTGACCTCCTGGTTTTGGGGGCTGACCAGCGCGCCGTACAACCTGTGGACCTTCGGCGTGAGCATGGTTGTGGCGCTGTTGGTGGCCGCTGCGTGGCGGTTCATGTTCGTGCGGCGCGCGCGCCGCGGCGGGGCAGTGAGCTGGCGTAGGGCGCTGTTTCCCGGTGACGTGCGAAAGGGCAGCATCGCCGACCCGTACTGGGTGCTGCCCGCCGCCGGCGTCGGCGTGGGGGCGTTCATGGCGGCGTCGGCCAGGCTGCGCTGGCTCGAGCGCATGCCCAACGGTGTTTTCAACATCGTCCAGGGGTGGGACGTGCAGTGGCACGCAAACCTCGTGCGCTTCATCATGGACGACGGCATCGCCTCGGCCACCCGGATGGGCGAGCTGCAAAACGTGGAGTCGCAGCTGAAGCTGTTCTACCCGTCCGCCTACCACGCAGGCATTGCCCTGTTCGGCGAAACGGCGGGCCTGGACCCCATCCCGGCGCTGAACATCGCCTCCGCCGTGCTGCCCGCGCTCGCGCTGCCGGCCACACTCGCGTGCCTGGTGTTCGCGTTTTTGCGCTCCACCGGGGTCACGGCGCAGATCGCCGCGGCGCTCGCCGCGATCATGGGATATGCCGCCCCGCAGCTGTTCTGGATCCCGGATTACGTGGGCATGTGGCCCTACCTGTTCGCCGTGGCACTCACCGGCACCGTGACGTGGCTGCTTGTCACCGTGCCGCGCCGGCGCGCCAGCGCCCTGCCCACCGCGCTCGCCTTCGTGGCGGTGCTGTGCGTGCACCCGTCCGCAGTCACCATCGTCGTGCTCGCCGTGGGCTTCTACTGGCTGACCTCCACCCTGGTTCGCCCCGAGCGCTCGCGGCTGACGGACACGCTGTGGATCGCGCTGCCCGCCGTCGCCGGCGTTGCCATGTTCGTCCCGCAGGTGCTCGCCGGCTCCGCCCAGGCGGGCGAGGTGGCCTCTTGGCGCCCCGAGGAAACCCTCGGCGTCGGCGGGGCGTGGGGCACAGCGCTGCGGATGGAAACGCGCCACGTGCTGCAGTTCTTCCCCGCGTACGACTCCACCGTGCTGCTCTGGCTCGCCGCCGCCGGCGCCGTGGTGTGCCTGTTGTGGCGCCGCCAGATCTGGCCGGTGCTGTTCTACGCGGTGTCCCTGGCCATTACCGCCAACGCCTTAGTCCCGTTCGGCAACACCTTGGGCCGCCTGCTCGACTACGTGGGCAACCTGCACTACAGCACCGGCCACCGCCTGATCATGCCGGTGGTCATGGCTGTCACGGCCTCGGCCGCTATTGCGGTGGCAGCGGGGATTCGCGTGGTCACGGCAGCGCCCGTCGCTAAGCGGTATGCGAAAGGCGAGCGCATCAGCGCAATCGCGAGCATCGTCGTCGCCTGCATCGTGGCCTCCGCCGCGATCCCGATGATCCGCCAGCACACCGACCACGGCGCCGAGCAAACCTACGCCGCAGCCCGCGTCATCGACCGCATGGTCGACGCCGACGACCTCGAAGCCTTCGACTGGCTGGCCACCCAACCCGCCGCCTGGGAAGGCCTGACCGCGGGCGACCCGGCCGACGGCTACTCCTGGATGTACGCCTACAACGGCGTGCCCACGTTGAACCGCCACTACCTGTGGCCCAACGGCGGCCGCGGCACCAACGGCGACATCATGTACTGGAACGCCGACTTCATCGGCGAAGGCGAGCACAACCTCGTCGACGAGACGGTGGAGAACTTGAACGTGAAGTTCTTCCTGCTCAGCCCCGGTCCGTTCTGGCACTACCAGTACCCGCCATACGAGATGCTGCGCGACTTTTGGGTCTCAGAAGGCGTGACACCGGTGTACCGCAAGGGCTCCACGGCGATCTTCGCGGTGAACAGCCAGTTCAGCGAGGCGGAGCTGGAGGACATGGTCGCAGACGGGCAAGAAAACGGCTCCGACGAGCTGTTTGCGCTCGCGGAGGCCGGTACTGCGCAGTAAGCTTTGCGCCAGGTGTTTTTCTCGGGGGGAGGGGAATTGTCATGGCGAAGCTTTTGCCAACCACGCGTGCCCAGGTGTCGGGGCATAAGTTCATGCGCCGCCGCATGGAGCACGGCCTGATCTTCGGCGACATCCGCATGATCCACGATCCGCTGGCCGCGCGGCGGCGCGCCACCATTTTCGGCACCGCGGCGGTGGTGATGATCGCGGGCGTGATGGGGCTGTTTGCGTGGATGCGTCCGAACGCGGATCCGGGGGATGCGCCGATTGTGCGCGCCGCGGACGGCACGCTGTACGTGCGCGTGGGGGAGGCGGCGCACCCGGTGACGAACTTGGCGTCGGCGCGGCTGATCGCCGGCCAGGCGGCTGAGCCGGCGCGCATCGGCGACGAGAAGCTCGCCGAGTTGCCGCGCGGTGTGCCGGTGGGCATCGTTGCAGCACCCGGCATGTTCGCGCCCGAAGGCACGCCTGTGGCCAGCTGGTCGGTGTGCGGCGCGGACACGATTACGGTGGTTGCGGGTGAGGCTCCGGAGCCATTGCCTATCGACGCCGCAGTCCTCGCCGCCGATGCCACCCGCGAGTGGGTCGTCACCGCTGAGGGGCGGCGCTTGCTGCCGGAGGCCAACACCCCGCAGGGTCGAGTGATCCGCCGGGCGCTGGGAATCACTCCGGACACGCCCCGGTGGTCGCCGCCGACGCAGGTTATCTCGGCGTTGCAGGAGCTGCCGCCGGCGGCGCTGCCGGATCCGCTGCCGCAGATCATCGACGCGGACGATGCGTCCTGGGCGCTTTTAGACGGCCGCATCCAGCCGATCACCGCCACCCAGCGCACCATGCTGCTGGACGCCGGCGCGAAGGCCGCCGTCGCTGACCGCGAGTCCCTGGCCACCTACCCTGACGCGGAGGAGGAGCTGCGCCTGCCGGGGGAGCGGCCGCGGTGGATCGAGCCGCACCTGGCGTGCGTGGACCAGGGGCGCGGCGGGGCAGCCGTAGACGAGGCGCCGGAAGGCATCGCGCTTTCCGGCACGTCCGTTGCAACGCACTTCGCGGGGCTTCACGGCGGTTCTGTCGGGGTGGATTCGGGCCACGGGTTCCACGTGGTCTCCGCCAACGGGCTGCGCCACCGCGCACCGGACGCGGAAACCCTGGCCACGGTGGGCGCGGCGCACGTGGAGGACGTGCCGTGGGAGATCGTTGCCTTGCTGCCGGAGGGCGCGGAGCTTACGCGCGACTCGGCGCTTCAGGCGACCTATTAGGCCCGTATTACCGTCGGCCGGCGCGCAGCGCGACCACCAGGGCCGCCATGGCGAGCGCCGCCCCGGCGAGCAGTCCGAGCCTGCCCACGGCCGCGTTGGGCTGCTTATCGACGGCGCGCACCTGCGCCGTTGGGCGGTCCGCCAGTTCGTGCGGTGTCAGTTGGGTCAGCGCGGCAAGCGGGTCGATGGCACCGCCGCCGGGTTGAGCGGAGGCGTCGATAAGTGAGCGCACATGCTCCGGAGTAATGCCGGGGTAGCGCGACTGCAAAAGCGCCACCGCGCCGCTGACCACCGGGGTGGCGAAACTCGTGCCGGCGTAGGGGCGCACGCCGTCTTTTTCCAGCGTGCCCTCTGCCCACCCACCCGGCGCGAGCGCCGCCGGGACATGGCCTGGCGCGGACAGCGCGGCGGGCAGGGAGTAGTCGGCGAGGGTGTGGTCGTCGGCGCGCGCGGCCACCGCGAGCACGGTGGGGAAGCGGGCGGGGAAGACCTCGAAGCCGGGTTCGCAGTCGGGCCCCGCGTTGCCGGCGGCGGCAACGACCACCGCGCCTTGCGCCTCGGCGCGGTGGAGGGCACCGGTGATGCCGGAGGCATCGATGCGCGCCGCGAATCCGGGTTCCAGGCAGGACACGACGGAAATGTTGAGCACGCTCGCGCCTTCGTCGAGGGCGTTGTGGATCGCGTCGGTGAGCGTTTGTAGGTTGCCGGCGTCAACGTCGCGGTAGTGCGCCGAGGTCTGCCGGACCGAGATGATCTCCGCGTCCGGGGCGATGCCGAGGGTGCGCCCGGCGATCACCCCGGCGACGGCGGTGCCGTGGTTGTCGCAGTCGTGCAGCGCGTCCGCGGCCACGAAGTCGCGGCCGCCGCGCAAGTGGGTGATCTCGGGGTGCGGGGCGACCCCGGTGTCGATCACCGCCACGCGCACCCCGGCGCCGGTGGCGAAGTTCCGCAGGTTTTCGGTCGCGGGGGAAGCAGCAGGCTTGTCGACGAGCGCCGGCACCGCGCACGCCACATCCTGGGCGGAAGCAGACACCGGTGTGAGGCTCAGCGCGAGCAGGGCGATGACGGTGAGTTTGCGCATCTTAAAGCCCCCGGATCAGGCCGAACAGCCCGGTCAAGTGCACCGCCAGCGGGATCACGGCGATGGTGGCGGCGATCTCGGCGCGCTCGAACCACACGATGGTGGTCGGCTCCACATCCGGCACGCGCGGCGCCCACGCGACCGTCGCCGCGGCAGCGATGGAAGCGAGCGCAGCGACGGCGATGCACGCCGGGTGCCCGGTCTTTGCGGCGGCGGCCGCGGCGGCGATGACGGCGGAAAGGGCCACCGCGGTCAGGCAGGCGCGCGGCACAGCCCAGTGCTGGCGTGAGGCGTAGACCACCAGTGCCGCCGCAACACCCAGGCAGAATGCGAACGTCCACTCCCCGCCGGCCCGGCCCAGCCACCAAAGTGCCGGCACGCAGCACGCGGCGATTGCCGCCGAGATAGCGGAGGCGATGGTGGCAGCGGCGGCGCTGCGGGCGTCCACGTCGTGTTGGTAGTCGTCGGAACGGTCGAACTCCTCGCCGGCGGTGGGCACCCGCGGCACGGTCAGTCCTGCCGCGCGGGTGGCCGCGCCGGGCGTGGCCACCACCCCGAGCACCCCCGTCAGCACCGTCAGCGCGGGCGGGGCGAGCGGGCCCGGCAGCCACACGCCGGCCGCCCCGGCGCCGCCGAGCACGCAAACCGCGGCCGTGAACGCCACCTGCGCCGCCCCGGCCAACCCCAGGGCGACGCCTATGCCGACAGCCACTGCCGCCGTGAGCAGCGCCGCCAGCGCCCCGAAGCCGAGCGAGACAGAGTCTGTGCCCGCATCGCCGCCGCCGGCGACCCACGCGCCCGCGGCGAGCCCCGCCAGCAGCGGCACGGGAGCAAACGCCGGGCGCGACCTGCCTATCGACGCCACCGCCAACGCCAATAGCGCCACCGCACCCAACGCGACCGGCCACGGCGCGAACACCCGCGCAAGCAGGAGCACCGCCGTCAGACCCGCGAACGTCGCCGCCGCGTCCAACCCGCGGATTTGCCGCGCCGACTCGGCTGCCCCGGCCAGGGCGTCGGCCGCGTCGCGCACCACCGGCGGGGGCGTGGGTTCTTGGGGGTGGAGGGAGACGGTGGCGCCGTCGTGAAGCTTGAGCGCGTACAGCGGCGTATGCATATCCAGCACCGCACCGCCCGCGGTGGTGGCTTGCCACGGGCGGTGCACCTCCGGCAGTTCCACCAGGCGCGCGAGCTCCGGCAGCACCTCCGCCAACGTCGACGACGTCGGCAGCGTGACGTCGATGTCGCGGTGGAACGCGACAACCGAAATGCGGACAGTAACGCGCACGATGTGGTGCGCAGACGTTGCAACCAACTTTCAAACCCCCGAAATATCAGGCGCGGCCCCCATTCGCCGCGCGACGGGACACAGTATGGCCTACAATCCACAGCACGTCCACAGTTCGGGGGGAACTGTGGGAAAACACAAGGGGGGAAAATCCACGATGCTTGGCCTCGACTACGACCAGGTGCTCGCACCAACAACCGGCGCACCAGATGCCGCGATCGATGCCGCGCCGCCGCCGACCGGCGCCTTGCGCGCCGAGCCCGTGCCCGCGGCGCAGAAACCGCAGTCGCCGCCGGTGATAAAAATCCTGCTGCCGGTGGTGATGGTGGTGGCAGTCGGCGCGGTGATGGTGCTCATGGCCACCTCCGGCCGCGCTGTGAGCCCGATGATGCTGATCTTTCCGCTGATGATGCTCTTCGGGCTCGTCGGCATGTTCAACCCGCAAGAAAAACAGAGCGACATCGACGAGACCCGCCGCGTCTACCTGCGCCACCTAGACGCGCTGGCGAAAAAGGCCCGCGCGAACGCCGCGACGCAGCGCACGCACGCCACCGCGCTGCACCCCGCGCCGGGCGAGCTGGTGGCCGCGGTGCCGGTGGAGCGCATCTGGGAGCGTGCAGGCGCCCCGACGGTGCGGCTGGGCACCGGTGCGGGCGCGCTGTGCACCCCGGTGGACGTGGACGACCCCGGCAGCCCCGAGGATTTGGACCCGGTGTGCGCGGTGAGCCTGCGCCGCGCCGTCGCGGCGGTGAGCACGGTGCCGGGCATGCCGATGCTGGTCCAGCTCGACGCGTTCGACGCGATCACGCTCGCCGGGCCTGCGGCGGCCGATGTGGCGCGTTCGATCGTGTGCCAGCTGGCGTTTTTCTACGGCCCGGAAAAGGTCCGCATCGACGCGCCGTTTGCGTGGGCGAAGTGGCTGCCGCACGCTCGCAGCGAGGGGGCGTTTCGCATCTCGCTTATCGACGGCCACGACTCTCCCGCCCCCACCGACTCCGACCTGGTGGTGACCATCCACGACGACCCGGACTTCTTCGCCGACCCGGACGCGTTCCACCTGGTCTGCACCGACGTGCTGGAAGCGGTCACGGCACAGGGGGTGGAGCAGCTGGGCGTGCCGGATGGGTTCACGGATGCGGAGGCGGAGTTCGTCGCTAGGCATCTAGGCTTCTACCGCCGCCCCGACGGCGCGGTCGAGGCTGGCGGGGATTTTCTGTCCATGCTGGGTGTGCCGGACGTCGATGCGCTGGATGCGCACACGATGTGGCCGGGGGTGCGCAACAAGCTGACCGTGCCCATCGGCGCGACTCCCGACGGCGCGCCTGTGTACCTGGATTTGAAGGAGGCGGCGCTTGGCGGGATGGGCCCGCACGGGCTGTGCATCGGGGCGACGGGCTCCGGCAAGTCGGAGCTGCTGCGGACCCTGGTGGTGGCGCTGGCGGCGACGCACTCGCCCGAGGAGCTGAACTTCGTACTCGTGGACTTCAAAGGCGGCGCGACGTTTTTGGGCTGCGAGGCGCTGCCGCACACCGCCGCGGTGATCACCAACCTGGAGGACGAAGCGGTGCTGGTGGAGCGCATGTTCGACGCGATCTCCGGCGAGATGCACCGCCGCCAGGAGCTGCTGCGCAAAGCGGGCAACTTCGCCAACATCACGGACTACACCAAGGCGGGAAACACGCTGCCGTCGCTGGTCATCGTGGTCGACGAGTTCACCGAGTTGCTCACCCAGCACCCACACTTTGCGGACCTGTTCGTGGCGGTGGGCAGGCTCGGCCGTTCGCTGGGCGTGCACCTTTTGCTCGCCTCGCAGCGGCTGGAGGAGGGCAAGCTGCGCGGGCTGGATTCGCACCTGTCCTACCGCATCGGCTTGAAGACGTTCTCCGCCGGCGAGTCCCGCCAAGTCCTCGGCGTGCCGGACGCCTACGAGCTGCCCGGCGAGCCCGGGTCCGGCTACCTCAAAGCCGGCATGGAGCTGACCCGCTTCCGCGCGGCGTACGTCTCCGGCCCGCTGACGCGCACGGTGGTGGAGCACCCCGGCGAGCAGCACGTGCGGCTGTTCACCGGCAACGAGATCGAACTGGTGCCCACCGCCTACGTTGAGGAGGACCGCTCCACCACGCTGCTGGACGCGGTGGTGGCCAAGGCCCGCGAGGTCGCCGACGCCCGCGGCATGCACGCGCACCAGGTGTGGCTGCCGCCGCTGCCGGAGCGCATCCCGCTTTCGCAGCTGGCGCAGACGGACGGAGCGCTCGGGCTTATCGACGAACCCTTCAAGCAGCGCCAGACCCCCTTCCACCTGGACCTGGACAGCGCCGGCGGGCACGTTGCCATCGCGGGCGGGCCGCAGACGGGCAAGACGATGGCGGTGCGGAGCATCGTGGCCACGCACATGCGCGAGGGGTTGGCCGTCTACGTCATCGGCGACGTACCGGAGCTCGAGGCGCTGCCGCATGTCGCTGGCGTGGCCAGCATGAAAGACGCCGAGCGCACCCGCCGCATCGTCGACGAAGTCACCGGGTTCCTCGACCACCCGCGGCCGGTCATGCTGGTTGTCGACGGCTGGCACGCCCTCGACGAGGACCTGCGCGAACCGCTCGCCCGCATCGCCTCCGAAGGCCCCGACGCCGGCATCCACCTCGTGGTGACCACCCAGCGCTGGAGCGCGATCCGCCCAAACGTGCGCGACCTCATCGGCACCCGCCTCGAGCTGCGGCTGACCGAACCGATGGACTCGTTGATCAACCGCAAACACCAGGAGAAGCTGCCCGCCATGCCCGGCCGCGGCCTGACCCCGGACGGCAAAACCGTCCAGCTCGTCTTCACCAGCGGCGAGGACATCGCCCACCTCGCCGCCACCGCCGACCAGGCGCCGGTGGAAAGGTTGCGGGTGCTGCCGGATGCCGTCGATACGCACTCGCTTCTCGACGGCCAAAGGATCCCCCTCGGCATCGGCGGGCCTGCCCTCGAACCTGTGTACTCCTCCGGGCACGTCTTCGTCGTCGGCGCTGGCGGCTGCGGGAAATCCACCTTCATCGCCAGCACAATCGCCGCGGTGGAGCACATGGGCCGCGAGGCCGCCCGGATGGTGGTTCTCGACCCGAAGCGCGCGCACCTCGGCCGCGCCGACGAGGACATGGTCGCTGCGTACGCCGCATCCACCAGCGCGATCACGCAGGCCGCCAAATCGCTCGCCGTCACGCTGCAGTCGCGGCTGCCCGGCGCCGAGGTGACCCCGGAACAGCTGCGCGAGCGGTCCTGGTGGAGCGGGCCCGAGCTGTACCTGATCATCGACGACTACGAACTCGTCGGCGAAGACCCGCTCCGGCCGATCGCGGAACTGTTGCCGCACGCGCGCGACATCGGCCTGCACGTCGTGGCCGCCCGCAAATTCGGCGGCGTCTCGCGCGCCCTGTTCGGGCCGTTCTTGACTGCCCTGAAGGACCTGCAGCCCGACGTGCTGCTCATGGACGGCACCCGCGACGAAGGCGCCATCTTCGGCGTGCGACCCAGCCCGCAACAACCCGGCCGCGCCACCTGGATCCAGGGCGAAGCGCGCGGCACCGTCCAACTCCCGGAGGCACCATGACCGAGCTGCGCATCACCGCCACCGACGCATCCACCGTGATCACCGGTGCAGCCAACATCCACCGCTTCGACGCGCCCACTAGCCGCGAAATCGCCGGCACCGTCCGCAGCGTGCTCGGCCCCGACCCGCACGGCGCGCCGGTGCACATCGCAGCCGACCCACAACGCCTCAGCGAGCTCACACACGCGCTCGCCGACTACGACATCGAGCTGACCACCGAGCCCCTCCAACCCGTCGCGCCCACACCCGACGACACCCCAGAACCCTTCCACCGACCACCGCCGCCCGAACAGGAATCGCGCTCCGGCGTGTGGATCATCGCTGCCGTCGTCGCCGCGGTCGCCCTCGCCTGCGCCGCAGTGATCTGGGGTCTGACCAGCGGCAAGTCGCCGGGGGAGGAGGAACCGCCACCGTCGCAGCCGCCGGAGACGCAATCAGCGCCAGTGTCGTCTCCTGTGCAGGAGGAGGAACGGGCGGAGCAGACGTCGATAAGCATTGAGCGCGACGGCTTAACCGTCCAACTCCCCGCAGGCTTCACCCTCGAAGCCGACGACGACATGTGGCGCGCCACAGGAAGCGACCCCAACTTCCGTCTGCAGATCGCCGTCGAGCACCTCTACCAGCTGCCTGCGCGCACCATGGCCGAACAACTCCTCGCGGACATCGAAACCGACCCGGAGGTCGAACTCGTCGACACAGACGGCATCTCCGTGACCTACCTGGAGCGCGCCGGCGACGGCTCGCAATCGCTGTGGAAAACCTGGCCCAACGGGACGGTGCAACTGTTCGTAGGTTGCCACACGCGCGCCGAACCCACCGTCGTGCAACGCGCCACCTGCCGCATGGCCATGGAATCCGCTGAATATAAGGGGGCTGACGTGGGTCCTTAAAAAAGTTTTGCAAACGATGGAACCGATTGGGCCAAACGGCAGTCAGATATACGGACAGCACAGAAGTTGTCCGTCCCAACACACACAACGAGGGGGAAAGAAAAACATGGAGCAGTTCGCAACCGAAGCCGAGGTCATGCGCGCCGCTGCAGACCGCACCGACGACACCAACGCCGACGTCAACCGCGAAATCGACCGCGTGCAGCAAGTCGCCGAAGCCACCCGCGGCTACTGGGTGGGCAACGCACAGCGCAGCTTCGACGAGCTCATGCTGCGCTACGACGACGCTCAAAGGCGGTTGTCCGAGGCACTGAGCGCGATCGCCGTGAACATCCGCGACAACGCCAAGAACTACGAAACCACCGACGCCACCAACACCGACAGCCTCCGCCAGATCGCCGGCGGACTCGCACTGTAAAGGGGAAACAATGCAGATCAAGTACGATTTCGCGCAGATCGCCGGCGCCGCAGAGGACATGCGCGCCTCCGCCTCCCGCATCAACGGCGACCTGGCTGAACTCAAGCAGATGCTCCAGCCCATGGCGCAAACCTGGGAAGGCACCGCAGCCGCGGCCTACCAGGCGCACCAGGCCAAGTGGGACCAGGCGGCGCAGGATCTGAACCAGATCCTCAACCAGATCGCCAACACCGTGGAAGACGGCAACACCACCATGCTCGCCGTCAACAACGCAGCCGCGAACAGCTGGGGCTAGAACACAACAAGACTTGCGTCGCAGGCCGTGCAAGGGGCCGTTTTCATCGGGGGACGGGCACGGCTTCACACGGCCCGCGGCGCAACCACTCGGGGGTTACGGGGGCGTGCCGCCGCAGGTGATGGGGGAATCACCTGCGGCGGCACTTTTTTGTTTTCGGGCAGGTGTGCCGTAGGGTGTTATCCCTGTGTGTCCCGCCGGATGCGCTTTTCGGGTCTCCACCGGCCGCCGTGAAGCGCAAAGGGGCAGACGAGGTTTTGGCCGGCAGCCATCTAGACAGACTTTAAGGAGTCATGCATGTCTACTTACCACCCGAAGAGCGGTGACATCACCCGCAAGTGGTACGTCATCGACGCAACCGACGTGGTGCTGGGCAAGCTTGCTTCCACCGTCGCAGACATCCTGCGCGGTAAGCACAAGCCGCAGTACGCACCGAACGTCGACACCGGCGACCACGTCATCGTGATCAACGCCGACAAGATCCACATCTCCTCCAACAAGCGCGAGCGCGAGATGCGTTACCGCCACTCCGGCTACCCGGGTGGTCTGAAGTCCATGACCCTGGGCCGCGCGCTGGACGAGCGTCCGGATCGCGTGATCGAGGAAGCTGTCAAGGGCATGATGCCGCACAACAAGCTTTCCCGTCAGTCCATCAAGAAGCTGCACGTCTTCGTCGGTGCCGAGCACCCGTACGCTGGCCAGCAGCCGGAAACCTACGAGTTTAAGCAGGTGGCACAGTAATGACCGAGCCGAACAACTTCGAAAACACCTCTGAGTCCCTGGGCACCGACGTCGACGCCGCAACCGCTGCGACGGAGGAGTTCAACTACACCATCGGCGACGCCATCGCCCCCGAGGCTGAGGCAACCGAGGAGACCGTTGAGGCCGCTCCGCTGCACGAGGGTCCGATCCAGACCGTTGGCCGCCGTAAGCGCGCCATCGCTCGCGTGACCGTCGTCGAGGGCGAGGGCAAGATCACCGTCAATGGCCGCGAGTTCGAGGACTACTTCCCGAACAAGCTGCACCAGCAGGACATCCTCACCCCGCTGACCCTGCTCGAGCGCGAGGGCCAGTTCGACATCAAGGCCAACATCTCCGGTGGCGGCCCGACCGGCCAGTCCGGTGCTCTGCGCCTGGCTATCGCCCGCGCACTGAACGTCTACAACCCGGCTGAGCGCACCACCCTGAAGAAGGCTGGCCTGCTCACCCGTGACGCCCGTGCCGTGGAGCGCAAGAAGGCAGGTCTGCACAAGGCCCGTCGCGCACCGCAGTACTCCAAGCGTTAATCGCTTTTACGCGTGCGTTGTACGCCGTCGTCCGTTTGGGCGGCGGCGTTTCGCGTTGCTAGGTGCGTGGTGGTCCGAAGAGTTGGTCGAGTGCTCCGCGGTCGGTGTTTTTGATGTGGTATCGGCGGGGTGAGACCCACCAGGGCGCGCCGCGGATCATGGTGATGCGTCCGCGGGATTTGCGCCAGGGGTCATCGTCGTTGATCCGGTTGTGATACCTGCATAGCGGCGCCAGGTTGTCCATGTTGGTCAGCCCGCCGTGTTTCCACGCTGTCACGTGGTGGATCTCGGAAGCGTAGGCGCCGTGGCGGCAACCCGGGAACGCGCACACGGGTGAGACCATGCAGGCAAGATCGCGTTGTTTCTGGTTGGCGAAGCGCTCGGTGTCGTAGAGGTTGACCGCCCCTTCCTCCGGGTGGAAGGCTGCGACCTCGAGCTCTTCGCCGAACTCTTGCTGGAGGTACTCCGCCCCGGTCATGCTGGTGCCGTCAGTCAGCGTCAATACAACGTCGCCGCCTCCTGCGAGGATGCGCGCGTGTGTGTCGATGGGCACCATCACAATCGGCCTGGGTGCTGCGGCGACGACCCCGCCGGTCTTGCCTTCGACGATGCGCCAAAACGCCTCCTCCATCTGGGCCGCGGCAGGCATGGCCGGGTCGATGTCTTGGCGCAGGCGGTGCTCGAGGTCTGCGGCGTTGCGGTCGGTGGTGTCGATGGTGATGCGTGCGCGTCCGTTCTTCGGCTGCGAGAACGCGACTTGTTTCTTCGTTGGGGCGGTGTCGTCGCGGGGGATGAGCTCGCGGGCGGCGCGTTCGATAGCTTTGTACCCGCCGGTGACATCCAACAGTTCCAGTCGCAGCCGCCACCGCTCGCCGGCATCTTTCACTCCGTTGATGCGCCGTTCGATTAGTCCGAGTTCGTCGAGGGAGAACCCGTGGGCTTTCTGCACCGCGTGGGCTTGTTTGCGGGTGAATTTTGTTTTCCCGTAGTAGACGTTCTGCATCTCATCCCAGGCGCGGGCCTTATCCGGCGCCATGCCAGCCGAAAGCGCAACCGGCAGGTCGAAGTGCCGCAGTGTCTCCATGGATACTGCGGACATCGCTTCGATGAATGCGTCGAACGGGTTCATGGCCACAGACCCTAAACCCAACGCAACCCCACCCCGGCCCGCCCTGTGGAATTCGCAACACCACCCCTGTGGATAACTCGCAAAACGCCAGGTTAAATTGCGCGAGAGTTGGGGTGGCGGAGCGATCGTCGATAGGCAAGTGCATAATTGTGCGCATGACTCGATTGTTCGGAACTGACGGTGTCCGCGGCCTGGCTAACGAGGCCCTCACCGCATCGCTTGCCCTCAAGCTCGGCGCCGCGGCTGCGACCGTGCTGACCAAGGACCGCGGCTCGGAGAAGCGCCGCCCGATCGCGCTGATCGGCCGGGACCCGCGTGTGTCCGGCGAGATGCTTGCTGCCGCGATGGCGGCCGGTATGGCGTCGAAAGGCGTGGACGTGCTGCGCGTCGGCGTCATCCCCACGCCGGGCCTGGCGTTTCTCACCGACGACTACGGCGCCGACATCGGTGTGATGATCTCCGCGTCCCACAACCCAATGCCGGACAACGGCATCAAGTTCTTCGCCGCCGGCGGCAAGAAGCTGCCGGACGACATCGAAGACGAGATCGAGCGCGCCATGGCCGTGCTGGAGGAAACGGGCCCGACCGGCACCGCCATCGGGCGCGTGATCGAGGAGGCGCCGGACGCCCAGGAGCGCTACCTTGCCCACCTCAAAGAGGCCATCACTGAGCCGCTGAACGGCATCAAGGTCGTGGTGGACTGCGCCAACGGCGCCGCCTCCGAGGTCGCCCCGAAGGCCTACGCGGCCGCTGGCGCCGAGGTCACCGCCATCCACAACACGCCGAACGCCTACAACATCAACGACGGCTCCGGCTCCACCCACATGGACCAGATCCAGGCGGCCGTGGTCGAACACGGCGCGGACCTGGGCCTGGCGCACGACGGCGACGCCGATCGCTGCCTGGCCGTGGACGCGCAGGGCAACGTCGTCGACGGCGACCAGATCATGGCCATCCTCGCCACCGGCATGAAGGAATCCAACAGCCTGAAGGACAACACGCTCGTCGCCACGGTGATGAGCAACCTGGGCCTGAAGCTGGCCATGGAGCGCGAGGGCATCTCGGTGCGCGAGACGAAGGTGGGCGACCGCTACGTGCTCGAGGAGCTGGGCAACGGCGATTTCTCCCTGGGCGGCGAGCAGTCCGGCCACATCGTGGTGCCGGCCCACGCCACCACTGGCGACGGCGTGCTGTCCGGCCTCATGCTCATGGAGCGCATGGCGGAGACCGGCAAGACGCTCGCCGAGCTGGCGGAGGTCATGACGGTGCTGCCGCAGACGCTGATCAACGTGCCGGTGTCCAACAAGGCGCTGATCCTGCAGGACCAGTCCGTCAAGGACGCCATCGCCGAGGCGGAGGCTGAGCTGGGCGATGCCGGCCGCGTGCTGCTGCGCCCGTCTGGCACGGAGGAGCTGTTCCGTGTCATGGTGGAGGCCGCTGAGGAGGAGCAGGCGCGCAAGGTTGCCGGTCGCCTCGCGGCGGTCGTTGCCGCGGTGTAGGTTTATCGGCGGTAAAAGTTTTTTGCCCCGGCAGGGAACCGCCGGGGTGTTGGGGGAGTCTAAGTAAAGGTAAGACAGTTCAACTGCGAGCCTTTCGGGGGTGGGCATATGACACATGTTGGGGCGCTCGACATCGATATCGATGCGGTGCGCACGAAGTACACAGAGGCTATCGACGCGTACCGCGGCGCCGCGCGCGAGCTCGACGCTGGGCGGCCGGTGGTCGCCGCGTCGGCGTTCGGCGCAGGGTTTGCGCGGGAGGGCCAGCGCATCGTGGATGCGTTGGAGGCGTTGCATTCCACGTCGCAACGTTTCCTCGCGGCGCGCGGGGAGAATTGGGAGCAGGTGCTTTTGCTTAGCGACGCCACCGTCGCCGCCGACCAGCTCTCATCCGAGTTTTTAGAGTCTATTGCGGGTGGGGTGGATAACGCATGATGGCGGCGGTGAAAGACGACGTCCAGTCGCTGGTGCGCGCGGTTGATGTCGCGCCGGAGGTGGGGCCGGCGCAGCGCGCCGCGGTGCACGGCCTGGCCGGCGAGCTGCTGGAGCAGGTCGCGGAGACCGACGGGTTAGATCTGAGCGCGTTTCTAGCCGCTGGCCTGCGGTTGTCTGCGGGCGGGCAGCGCCCGGAGACGCCGGCGCGGACGTGCTCGTGCGATGAGAGCGCCTGGTTCGACGAGGTGGGCATCCGCGAGCGTGAGCTTTGCGACGAAACACGCGAATCCGAGCATTTCGACCGCGCGAAAACTGCCGGGGAGAGCATTGGGCAGTGCGGGGAGGCGATCAAAACGATCGTGGACACCGCGGAGTCGGCGGTGCGTGCCCTGCTGGAGCCGGCGCGGCGCATGCTGGACATCGTGCTGAACTGCGGGATTGCGCAGTTGATCCAGCCGGCGGTGGAGATGGTCATCGAGGCGCTGCGCAGCGCCCGCGAGACCACCAGCGACCGCAACTGCGTGATCAAGGAGTGCTTGGGGGAGGTTGCCACCCGCGTCGACACGGCGGCCGCTGAGCAGCCCGCCCCGCCGGTGGATTTCGGGGAGAAGACGCATTCGCCGTGCGACGTCAGCACGCGCCCCGCCGCCGCTAAAACTTCCGATGAAGCTTCTCGCAGCGCCTCGTCCAGCGCTGGCGCCGATTTGGGTCTGGAGCTGACGCTGGGGCTGACGTTGGAAGCGAACCTGGAAGCGACGCTCGAGGTCGACGAGACGGCACTCGAGGACTGCCCGACCGAGCCGGCGGCGACGCCGGAGTGCGAGCCAGAACCAGAGCCTGAGCCTGAGCCGGAACCAGAGTGCGAGCCGGAGCCAGAACCTGAGCCGGAGCCCGAGCCTGAGCCGGAGCCCGAGCCTGAGCCGGAGCCTGAGTGCGAACCCGAGCCTGAACCGCCACCGCCGCCACCGCCCGCGCCTGCAGGTGACGGTGTGATCGCTCCGCCGCCGGAGCTGTCGCAGGTGGAGGAGCCGGCACCGCCGCCGAAGAAGCTGGAGAATCTGGAAACGCAGCCGGCGCAGGCAGGAGATGCTGGCGACACCGGCGGCACCGACGGGGTGGATGCTGATCCGTGGGCAATGAAGAAGTCAGGGGAGTGGTAACGATGGATTTCGAGCAGTTTGTGGCCCAGTACCAAAGGCGCACCGCGAAGCGCATGGCGGACTTCGAGGCGTTGATGAAGGAAACGCAGCAGAAGATGGAGATGACCGCCAAGCACCACGCGCGGGCCCGGGAGACGATGCCGCGGCAGCCGGTGACGGTGCCGCGGGGGGATTACAGTATGCCGCGGCCTCGTCGTAACGCTGCGCAGAAGTCGCAAAAGCAGCAGATCCAGGCGGTGCTGCGCGCGATTGGCCCGAACGGCGAAAACCCCGTCGTGTAAAGCACACGACGGGGTGGGGAGACGGGGGCTAGAACAGGGAGAAGCTGGCGTTGTCGCGCGCCAGGCCGGCGGCCTTGGACAGCTTCTCGCCGGTCAGGGATGCCACGCCGGAGCCTTCGGCGTCAGGCTCGGAGTAGGAGGCGTAGGACTTGTCTTCGTCGAGCTGGTGCAGAAGGTAGCCCACGAGCAGGCCGCGGATGGTCTCCTGCAGGCCGCGGTCGGACTTGCCCAGGCCGAGGAGGCGCTTGACCAAGGTGTCCTCGGAGAAGGACTGCTGGTCGCCCTTCTTCGGCGCGCGGTAGACCACCTCGCCGGCCCAGTTGTAGGCCAGTTTGGCGGGGTTGCCGGGGTCGAACAGCGAGTCGCCGTCTTCGCCGGGGCCGACGACCATGCCGGGGACGAACAGGTTGCGCGCCGCCTCGACTGCGGACGGCGCCACGTTGGCCGGGTACACCGCCGCCACGGCCTTCGCCTTCGGGTTGTCCACCGCGGCGAGCACGGCGGCACCGCCGCCCATGCCGTGGCCGACAACGCCGAGCTTGCCCGGGGAGATGGAGATGTTGCCGTTGCCCAGGCGAACACCGCCGAGGATCTGCATGGCGGTTTCGAGGTCGGCGGCCAGGCCGGTGTGGTCGGGCTTGAAGCCGGTTTCGGTGTCCGGCGCGGCCACGGCGATGCCCCAGCTGGCCAGGTGGCGCAGGGTGTCCTCGTAGGCGGCGACGTCCTTGAGCCAGTCGTGGCCGAACGCCACGCCGGGCAGGTTCTTGCCTTCGGCGGGGGTGTAGACCTTGCCGGGCAGGCCGGTGTAGCCCAGGTCGCCTTCCAGGACGCGGTGCGGGCCGCGCTTGGATAGGTCGGAGAGTTTCTTCAGCTTCGCAGACACGCGGGCAATCCTACTGCAATCTTTCCTCGACTAGGGTGAGTCCGACATTGCCAGGCAACCCCGCACACTCAGGAGGTCGGATGCTCGGTGCTTTGCAGCTGGCGTTCATCGATTCGGTGAATCTGCTCCTCATCGGCGTCATCGTCGCGGTCGGTATCGCCGCGCGGCGCAACTACGCCAAGACCACGGCGCTGCTGATCGCGGGCGATTGGTGCGGGGTCGCAGGTTTAGCGCTGATCATGCTGGTGATTTTCGACGGCCTGGGCCCGGTGGTGCAGCGCTTCGTCGAAGGCCCGGTGTTCGGCATTTTGCTCATCGCCACCGGCATCCTCACAGCGATCCTGGCGCTGCGCGGCGGCGACAACCGGGCGCTGACGCAGAAGATCATGCGCCCACTGCACACCCCCGGTCCGGCCACGGTGGCCACCGGCGTGGTGCTCGGCCTGATTCAGTCGGCCACGTCGGTGCCGTTTTACGGCGGGCTCGCGCTGTTGTCGGCCGCCGGCATCGAGGCGCAGGTGCGCTACGCCGCGATCCCGCTGTATGCCACGGTGGCGCTGTCGCTGCCCACGTTGGCGGCGTTGGCCGTCGGCTGGGTGCGTGCGAAGCCGGAAAGCGCGGCGGCGCGCGGCTTCAATTGGGCGCGCGCCCACCCCGACCAGGTCACGGCCGCGGCGACGTGGTCGGTGGCGGTGCTGCTCATCGTGTTGGGCATCACCCACGTGATGTAATAGGCCCGTGCTGACAACAACGATCGATCTGGACGCTATCGCGCACAACACCCGCCGCCTGCGAGAGCAGACATCGGCGGAGCTGATGTGCGTGGTCAAGGCGGACGCCTACAACCATGGCATCGAGCGCTGCGTGCCTGTGATGGAGGCGGGCGGCGCGGACGCCTTCGGCGTGGCCACGTTCGCGGAGGCGCGCCGGGTGCGCGAGCTGACGGCCAAGCCGGTGCTGGCGTGGCTGTGGGACCCAAAGGAGGAGCTGCCGGCTGGGGTTGATGTGGGGGTTCCGTCGTTTGCGCATTTGCATTCGCTTATCGACGCACCAACGGCGCCCACCGTCTACCTCAAGGTGGACACGGGGATGCACCGCTCCGGCATCGATGAGGTCCGCTGGCAGGAGGCCTTCGAGCTCGCCCTGGACGCGCAGCGCGAAGGCAAGCTCACGGTCGCGGGGCTGATGACGCACCTGAGCTGCGCCGACGACCCTGCCGACCCGTACACCGATGTGCAGGCCGCCGCGTTTCGCCGCGCGATCGCCCAGGCCCGCCAGGTGGGCCTTCAGGTGCCGCGCAACCACGCGGCGAACTCGCCGGCGACGTGGACCCGCCCGGACCTGCACTTCGACATGGTCCGGCCGGGGGTGAGCCTGTACGGCCTGGAGCCGGTTGACGGACTCGACCACGGGCTCAAACCCGCGATGACCTGGTCGGCGCCGGTGGTTGCGGTCAAGCCGATGCGCAAGGGCGAGGCCACCAGCTACGCGCGCACCTGGGAGGCGCCGGCGGACGGGTTCACGGCCGTCATCCCGGCGGGCTACGCGGACGGGGTGCAGCGCTCCTGGCAGGGTGCGGTGGAGGTCGACATCGCGGGCCGGGCCTACCCGCAGGTGGGCCGGGTGTCCATGGACCAGATCGTGGTCTGGCTCGGCGACAACGACGCTGGTGTCGCCGCGGGCGATGAGGCCGTAATCTTCGGCGACGCCACCGCGTTGGCCAAGCGTGCCGGCACCATCAACTACGAGGTGGTCTGCGCCCCGCGTGGTCGCACCACCCGCACGTACATCGGGGAAGGCAAGTAGATGAAGTCGAATTTTCCGGCACAGGGCGAGCGGCTGTGCGAAGGTACTGCGGATACGCAAAAGCTCGGCGAGGAGCTGGGCGCGGCGCTCGAGGCGGGCGACCTCGTTGTGCTCGACGGCCCGCTCGGCGCGGGCAAGACCACCTTCACGCAGGGCATCGCGAGGGGGATGGGGGTCAAAGGCAGGGTGACAAGCCCGACGTTCGTGATTGCGCGGGAGCACTCGTCGATAGGCAGTGGCCCCTCGCTTGTGCATGTCGACGCCTACCGGCTCGGCGACGACCCGCTAGGCGAGCTCGACGCCCTCGACTTAGACAGCGCCCTCGAGGAGGCCGTGGTGGTGGCCGAGTGGGGCGGCGGGCTGGTGGAGCAACTCGCGCAGCGCTACGTGCACGTCACGCTCGATCGGCGCACGCACGCGGAGACGGAAGCGCGCATCATCTCCTGGCGCGTCGAGGACGGGATGTAGGCTTACACGCATGCTCAACCTCACTAGCCAGTCCCGCCGCTGGGTCGTGCTCGCAGCCGTGCTGTGGCTCGTGCTCCTCGCCGGGATCATCTTCATCCCGCAGTCCCGGTCCAACGATCTCGCTCAGGTCGAGCCGACGAACTCGCTGTCGCGCTCGCTGCAGCAGACCCGCCCGGGCGGCGACGCCGTGGCCGCGCAGCTGGTGGATCCGGCGCGCATTTACGACCCCGGGCGTTACCTCGGCTACACCACCCTGTGCCCGGGCGAGCCGCAGGAGCTGGTGGACGCGAAGCTCGAGGCCTTCGGCGTCAGCGCCGAGGACCTGGACCTCGGCGGCGACCTGGGCTACGTGCTGCTCATCCCGGGCGGCGAAGACGTAGCACCCAAGGTGGACCCGGTGGAGCTGAACAAGGTGGATATCTGCACCGTCCCGCAGTCCGAGTCCTTCCCGCTGAACACGGCTATGCCGTTCCACATGAACCAGGGCCGCTGGACCCTCGGGTTGGGCCAGTAATGCTCGTTCTCGCCCTGGACACCGCCACGACTGACCTGGTCGCAGGCATCGTGGACGGGGACCGTGTGCTCGCGGAGACGGCTGTGGCCACCCGCGCGCACAACGAGACGCTCATGCCGGAGATCACCCGGCTGCTGGGGGAGGCGGGCGTCGAGTTCGCGGACTTGGGCGCGATCGTGGTCGGGCGCGGCCCGGGGCCCTTTACGGGCCTGCGTGTGGGCATGTCCACCGCGTCGGCGCTGGGGCAGGCGCTTTCCATTCCGGTGCATGGGGTGTGCACGCATGACGCGGTTGCTGCGTCGCTTGGCGGCAAGGCGCTGGTGGTCACCGACGCGCGCCGCCGCGAGGTGTACTGGGCGCGCTACTCAGGCGGTAAGCGGGTGGCGGGGCCGGACGTGTGCAAGCCGGCGGATCTTTCCGCGCCCGCGGTGGACGTGGTCAGCGTGCCGTCGTCGCTAGCGGAGCTTTTGCCTGTCGACGCCCGAAGGGTGACCTACCAACCCCCAACCCCCGCCGGCTTAGTCTCAGTCGCCGACCTGGACGCCCAGCCGGAGCCGCTGGTGCCGCTGTATCTGCGCCGTCCCGACGCTGTGCCGCCGAAGCAGGCCCCGAAGTCGCCGGCGCTGCCATGAGCGTGCGCTTCCGCGAGCTGACGGTCGCGGACGCCCCGGCGGCCGCGGCGATCGAGGCGGTGCTGTTCGCCGGCGACAGCCCGTGGTCCGAGGCGGCGTACCGCTCCGAGATCGCCGCGCGCCACACCTTCTACCTGGGCGCCTTCGACGGCGAAGAGCTGGTCGGGTTTGCGGGCCTGGCCATGCTCGGGCCGAAAGATGACCCGGAGTTTGAGATCCACACCATCGGCGTCGACCCCTCCAGGCAGGGTGAAGGCCTAGGCCGTGCGCTGATGGACCAGCTCATGCACACCGTGGACCTGTTAGACGGGCCGTGCTTTTTGGAGGTGCGGGTGGACAACACGCCCGCGATCCGGCTGTACGAAAGCTTCGGGTTTTTCACCGCGGGCGTGCGCAAGAACTACTATCAGGCCTCCGGCATGGACGCGTACACCATGACGCGGCCGAAGAAGAGCGAAAGGCGAGACCAGTGATTGTGTTGGGCATCGAGTCCTCGTGTGACGAAACCGGCGTGGGCATTGTTGAGTTGCACGACGACGGCACGATGGACATCCTCGCCGACGTGGTCGCCTCCTCGATGGAGCAGCACGCCCGCTTCGGCGGGGTCGTGCCGGAGATCGCCTCGCGCGCCCACCTGGAGGCCATGCCGCAGGTAATGGAGAAGGCGCTGGCGGACGCCGGCATTGCCAAGCCGGACGCGGTGGCCGCGACCGTCGGCCCGGGTCTGGCAGGCGCGCTGCTGGTCGGCGCGTCCGCGGCCAAGGCCTATGCGGGCGCATGGGGAGTGCCGTTTTACGGCGTGAACCACTTGGGCGGGCACGTCGCGGTGGCCAACCTGGACGGCGAGCCGCTGCCGCACGCGGTGGCACTGCTGGTCTCCGGCGGGCACACGCAGCTGCTGGAGGTTGCAGCTGTGGGCAAGCCGATGCGGGAGCTGGGCACCACGCTCGACGACGCCGCCGGCGAGGCCTACGACAAAGTCGCCCGCCTCCTCGGCCTGGGCTACCCCGGCGGCCCGGTGGTGGACAAGCTCGCGGCCGAGGGCAACCCGGAAGCGGTGAAGTTCCCGCGGGCGCTTTCGCGCGCCGAAGACCTGCGCGGCGAGCACCGCTACAACTTCTCCTTCTCCGGATTAAAGACCGCGGTGGCCCGCCACGTCGAGGCCGCCGAGCGCGACGGCCGCGTGATCTCGCTGGAGGACGTCTGCGCGTCGTTCCAGGAGGCGGTGTGCGACGTGCTCACCGCAAAAGCCGTCATGGCCTGCGAGGACACCGGCGCGCGCACGCTGCTGCTCGGCGGCGGCGTGGCCGCCAACCGCCGGCTGCGGGAGCTGGCGCAGCAGCGCTGCGAGGCCGCCGGCATCGAGCTGCGGGTGCCACGGTTCAACCTGTGCACGGACAACGGCGTGATGATCGCGGCGCTGGCCGCCCAGCTCATCCATGAGGGCGCCGCCCCGTCCGGACTGGGCGTGGGCACGGACACTTCGCTGGAGGTCGAGGTGCCGCTCGTGTCGTCGTAAGGCACGAAGTGCTGGATGCGGATACGCTTGGGGCCTGCACGTCTTGTTCGACGAAAGGATGACCCGTGTCCGCTGAAACTACTGAGCAGTTCGACCAAAACCAGGCCGACCGTGAGCGGTTCGGGTTCCTGGTCAACCCGGATCTGACCTACCGCCGCATCGTCTTCGACGAAGACACAGTGCGCGAGACCCTCGGCAGCGTAACCGAGAAGTTCGACGATGTCGCCTTCGACCAGGACGGCAACCGTTTCCACGCGATCTTCCGCCCGGACGCGGCACAGCTGGGCCAAGAGCCGAACCCGGTGGCGTCCCTGGCGCGCAACACTGCCGAGACGGACAACCCGGAGTTCCTCACCGACCCGACCCGCGCGGTGTGCGGCCCGGTGATCTTCACCGCCGCCGACGGCGGCAGCGTGAATGAGGACACCATCGCGGAAGTGCTTCAGGCGATCCGCGCGGTGGAGAACTACCGCGACGACAACGCCGAGGAGTTCGATCTCTGGCGAAACGCGGTGCTTAACCGCTAGACCCCACCTCCGCACAGCCTGTGGTTGTTGGCTGGCACTCTCGGGGGTAGAGTGCCAAAGCAGGTTGTGTGAAGCACAGTTGTTCACCCGCGACGACGGCTGCGCCTCTTCAGACCTGAACTGTTGAATCATTCACCAATGAAAGGTTGCTGATCATGGCAAACGTCAACATCAAGCCGCTGGAGGACAAGGTCCTCGTCCAGATCGCCGAGGCTGAGACCACCACTGCGTCCGGCCTGGTTATCCCGGATTCCGCTGCGGAGAAGCCGCAGGAAGCCGTCGTCATCGCTGTCGGCCCGGGCCGCCTGGACGACAACGGCAACCGCGTCGCCGTGGACGTCAAGGAGGGCGACACTGTCATCTTCTCCAAGTACGGCGGCACCGAGCTGAAGTACGGCGGCGAGGAGTTCCTGCTGCTGTCCGCTCGTGACCTGCTGGCCGTCGTCGAGAAGTAAGCGCCATGGCAAAACTCATCGCATTTGATCAGGAGGCCCGCGAGGGTATCCAGCGCGGCGTGGACACGCTCGCCGACGCGGTGAAGGTCACGCTCGGCCCCCGCGGCCGCAACGTCGTGCTGTCCAAGTCCTGGGGTGGCCCGACCGTCACCAACGACGGCGTGACCATCGCCCGCGACATCGACCTCGAGGACCCGTTTGAAAACCTCGGTGCCCAGTTGGTGAAGTCCGTCGCCGTGAAGACGAACGACATCGCCGGCGACGGCACCACCACCGCAACGCTTTTGGCCCAGGCGCTCGTCTCCGAGGGGCTGCGCAACGTCGCGGCCGGCGCGAACCCGATCGAGCTGAACAAGGGCATTAAGGCCGCTGCCGAGAAGGTCGTCGAGGAGCTCAAGGCCCGCGCGACCGAGGTGCAGTCCTCCGCAGAGATCGCGAACGTGGCCACCGTGTCCTCGCGCGACCCGGAGGTCGGCGAGATGGTCGCCGGCGCCATGGACAAGGTGGGCAAGGACGGCGTGCTCACCGTCGAGGAGTCCCAGTCCATCGACTCCTATGTGGACCTCACCGAGGGCATCTCCTTTGACAAGGGCTTCCTCTCCCCGTACTTCATGACCGACCCGGACGCCGGCCAGGCCGTGCTCGAGGGTGCCCGCGTGCTGCTGGTGCGCGGCAAGATTTCCTCCCTGCCGGACTTCCTGCCGCTTCTGGAGCAGGCCGCCTCCGAGTCCGTGCCGCTGTTCGTGGTGGCAGAGGACATCGAGGGTGAAGCGCTGCAGGCGCTGGTGGTCAACTCCATCCGCAAGGTGCTTAAGGTCGTCGCCGTGAAGTCGCCGTACTTCGGCGAGCGCCGCAAGGCGTTTATGGACGACCTCGCGGTGGTCACCGCCGCGACCGTGATCGACCCGGAGGTCGGCGTCAACCTCAAGGACGCCACCCTGGAGCACCTCGGCTCCGCCCGCCGCGTGACGGTGACCAAGGACGACACCGTCATCGTCGACGGCGCCGGCACCGCCGAGGCAGTGGAAGACCGCCGCAACCAGATCCGCCGCGAGATCGAATCCACCGACTCGACCTGGGACAAGGAGAAGGCGGAAGAGCGCCTGGCCAAGCTGTCCGGCGGTGTGGCGGTGCTGCGCGTCGGCGCCGCCACCGAGACCGAGCAGAACGAGCGCAAGCTGCGCGTCGAGGATGCCATCAACGCCGCCCGCGCGGCGGCGGAGGAGGGCATCATCGCCGGCGGCGGCTCCGCGCTGGTGCAGATCGCCAAGCAGCTCGAGGAGTTCGCCGACGGCTTCGACGGCGAGCAGAAGACCGGCGTGCTGGCCGTGGCCCGCGCGCTGTCCAAGCCGGCGTTCTGGATCGCCGATAACGCGGGCCTCGACGGTGCCGTTGTGGTGTCCAAGATCGCCGAAATGCCGAACGGCGAGGGCTTCAACGCCGCGACGCTCGAGTACGGCAACCTCATCGAGCAGGGCATCATCGACCCGGTGAAGGTCACCCACAACGCGGTGGTCAACGCCGCGTCTGTGGCGCGCATGGTGCTCACCACGGAAGCGTCTGTGGTGACCAAGCCCGCCGAGGAAGACGAGCAGGAGGACCACGCGCACTAGTCGCGCATTGCCGAAGGTTCGTCGCTAAGCAAAAACGCCCCGAAAACGGGGCGTTTTTCGTGTTCCGTCCTACTTGGCGGAAGCCGCGGCGACCTTCATGCCGCCGGCGGTGCCGCGCAGGATGGCAGAGCGCTCGGATTCGCTCAGGCCGCCCCAGATGCCGTACGGCTCCGCTACGCGCAGCGCGTGCTCGCGGCACTGGGTGAGCACCGGGCACTCGAAGCAGATGGCCTTGGCGCGGTTTTCGCGCTGCGTGCGCGCCCGGCCGCGCTCCCCGTCGGGGTGGTAGAAAATCTCGGAGGCCTCCCCCCGGCACTTGCTGTGTAGCTGCCAATCCCAGAAGTCGGCGTTGGGTCCGGGAAGCTGGTGCGGCAAAGACATAATCGGGAGTGCTCCTTTGTGGAAGTACCTCAAACGTGTGACCGGCACCGAGTGTGGACTGCTCTGGTTAACGTTTGGTGTCGCTGCGGTTACGGTCTGCTGTCGCCTAGTCGAACCGCGTGAAAATACCCGTGTCTTACTGCACTAACGCTCGTGGTTACGGGCAGGTGAATTCCTGGCAAAAGGTCGGTAGCGCAAATGCTAAGGCAAGAGCGTTTATTATGAACGGGTTACGCGAAACTAGTGCAAGCTGACAGACGAGGGAAGGAGATGCGCGTGGCTGCAGGCGATGAAGACACAGAACTCGCTGGCCTGGT
Source organism: Corynebacterium afermentans subsp. lipophilum (assembly GCF_030408375.1). Lineage (NCBI taxonomy): Bacteria > Bacillati > Actinomycetota > Actinomycetes > Mycobacteriales > Corynebacteriaceae > Corynebacterium > Corynebacterium afermentans. The sequence continues at coordinate 425,109 of NZ_CP046530.1, forward strand.
TCCCGCCGCTGCGCAGGGTGACAGGCGGGCGCTGCAGCGCATCATCTCCATCATCCACCCGCGAGTGCTGCGCTACGCCAGGGCGCGCATCGGGGGCGGGCGGATGCCTACCCCCGAAGATGTCGCCCAGGAAATCTGCCTGGCGGTAGCGACGAGCATCGACCGCTACCACGACACCGGGCGGCCGTTTATGGCGTTCGTGTACGGCATCGCGTTTAACAAGGTCGCGGACGCGCACCGTGCGATGGCGCGCGACAAGCTCAGCCCGGTGGAGGAGGTCCCCGACACCGAAGTGGCGACAATCACTCCCGAGGACGCGGCGATGGTGTCTGCGGGGAGTAACGCTGTGAGGGCTTTGCTCGATTCACTTAATGAGAAGGCCCGCGACATCGTGATTCTGCGAGTGTTTGTGGGCCTGTCCGCGGAGGAGGGTTAAACGACAAAAAGTGTGTCTGATTCAGCGTGTCGTGGGGGTTAGATTTGGCCTTTTTGGATGCCGATTGAGTGGGTGTAGTTGGTGTCGATAGCGTTGTCGTAGAGGGCTGGTCGTCCTGTTTCGTGGTCGGCTTGGTTCTCGGTTTGGGTCAGGGTGGATACTTTGGCGAGTTGGTCCTGGCCCCAGTTGGACTGCCTGGCGATTCGTACTGGATCGTCAGGCAGTTCCGTTTTTAGGTAGAGCCACCAATCCAGCATGCGGCGTTGTCGTTCGCCGGATCTGCCGCGGTGGGTTCTGGCGAGCAGTTTGAGCTGGGCGTTGATGCCGCCTTCTAAGCTGTTGGTGTTGGATTTGATCCGCTCTGGTTGAAGTACTGCTTTTGGCGGGTTGAGGTAGACGAACAGCATCTCGGACCGGAATAAGTGGTTGAGGCTGTTGTAGGCCTTGCGCACGTTGTGATGCGTCCACACCCGGGTCCATGCACCGGTTTTCGGGTCTTTCACCATGGTTTTCTCGTCCATCCATGACCGGTAGATCGTGGAGAACTCGTGCAGCTGCGCACCCCATGCGGCGGCTGCATCCAGCGTGGTGATCCGGGTCAGCTTCAGCGCAAGTCGGTAGATGGTGCGCCCGGCATCCGTACGCGGGTTGCTGGTGGTGTAGCGGCGCACCACGCGTTGGGCGTGGACGAGGCAGCGTTGAATTTTCGTGGCCGGCCAGCACTTTTTGATCGCGCTGTAGGCTCCTTGGCCGCCGTCGATGACGGCGATGAGTGGGGCTTCGATGCGTTCAAGCAGCAGTTGGTAGTCGCGGGTGGTTTCGTGTGTGCACCAGTGCCAGGCAATCACGTGGTCGATCGTCGCCGCGACGATCAAGCAGCCGCCGGCGGTGTAGGTGCCGTCAAGGAAGATCTGGTCGTAGACCCGCTTGTCGTGGCCGGCGGTGGGGTCAGGCACATCAACGAACCAGAACGGTTCGAATCGACGTTGCATCGTGCGCGGTGAGCACCCCACACGGCGGGCAACGGTATCGAGGCTGGCACCGGTGGTGAGGTGGTCGATGAAGACGGTGAACGCCGCCGCGTTGGTGATGTCGCTTCGGTGTTTCACGCTGGAGGCGCCACATTGTTTGCAGCGCCACCTGGTGGTGCCTTTGCTGGTGGTGCCGTTGCGTTTCATTTCACCGCCGCAGTAGCAGCGAGGTTGGTTCTTTGACATTGCGACACCACACCACGCCGCACATAGCACACCAACGCTGCCACACCGAGGATTGAACGCTCGAGACCTAGATATATGCCCCCGGAGCATATATTTCCCTGAAACCTACAGGTCAACCCCTGAAAATCGTAGATTCCAGACACACTTTTTGTCGTTTAACCCGCGGAGGAGACGGCTGAAGTCATGGGCAGCACACCGGGTGCAGTGCGTGTTGCCCAGCACCGTGCGCTGTCCAAACTGCGGAAGCAACTGGACGGAGGGCAAGCGGAGTTATGACACGTCAGGACGATCACATGGAGGAGTTCGCACGCAGCGACGCGTTCATTGACGCGCTCATGCTTGGCGACGATCCTTCGGCTGGCACCGACCCCCTCGCCGCCGCCCTGTTGGACTTGAAGGCTGATGTTGACCGCCCGATGCCGCCGGCGCCGCAGCTGTTCACGGAGCAAGCTCAGGCCTCTGGCAACGTCGCCTCGTTGGAAGAAAAGCGCGCGGAGAAGGCGAAGCGCCGCGTCAGCCCTTGGCTGTCCGGCTTGATCGGCGCGGCTGCGGCGACCGTGGCGTGCGTTGGCACCGGCGCCGTCCTGTTCGACAGCGGCGCTGCCGACGAGGACACCACCGTGGTGGAGCTTGCCACCACCCTCGACGAGCTTGAGATGGCCAGCGAAAGCGGCGACACGGCCGCCACCCGCGACCTGCTGGAGCAGGCGCGCGGCCTGGTGGCGACCATGCAGGAGCGCGAACGCCGCGCAGCCAGGGACGGCGCGTCCGCGACGGTGACGGAGACAAAGACGGTCACAGAGGCAGCCACCGAAGCGTCCACGGTGCCGGCGGAAGGCGCCTCCTCCGAGCGCCCGGCTCCGGAGCAGGTCCCCGCGCCGCCGGCGCAGCAGCCGACCCAGGCGCCCCAAGCCCCCGCGCAGCGCGGCCCTGGGGCGGGAAATGGTGCCGGCACTGGCTATCGGAAGCCCACGCAGTCCACCCAGCCGACGCCGTCGAGCCCGCAGCCGAGCACGACCGCGGGCAACACAGCACCGTCGCAGGGGCAGGACGCGGCCGGCGAATCGCCGTCGTCGGAAGCGGGTGCGGAGCAGGGGAGCCCGTCGCTGCGTGTCAACGACCCGGCAACGATGGTCAGCCCGCCGGCCGAGTTCGGCGCCGGTGCCTCCGGCGGCGCGGAGGGCGGCCCGGTCATCCTCCCGGGCGCCGGCAGCAGCTCCTAGCGCCCCTCTAAGCCGTCGAGGTAGCCCATGGCGTAGTCCCAGGGCACGTACGCCTCGATGTTCGGCTGCGCGCTGGGCTCATGCACCGGCGGGAGCTGGTTGTTCAACGAGGCGATCATGTTTTGCTCCATGATCTCCCAGTCGTAGTAGTGGACTTGGTCGCAGTCCTCGCAGAGGAACGACACCCCGAGAATGCCGCGGGGTTTGAGTATGCGCTTCGCGTCTCGAACGTGCGAGAGATCCTGGATCACTGCGACGCGTTCTGCGGGCGACAGCGGCTCGGCGTGCTCATCGTCCTCGATGAAGGATGCCGGGTCATTAGGGTCGTCCGCGAACGGGTCCAGTGGCATCATGTCGTCGTAGTTCACCCGTATAACCCTATACGGTGTGGCAAACCAGCTGGATCGCCCGCTGAAAAGTGCCCTGAACTGGGTGGCACGGTCGGTATTTGCGCCACGTTATATCATGGCGAAAAACATCTGCGCGGGAGAGGAGACAATGCGATGGCTAACGAGCGTGTGTGGACTGGTGGGGACGATCCGGAAAAGGTCGCGCTTCGTGGCCTGACCTTCGACGACGTGCTGCTGCTGCCGGCGGAGTCCCACATTGTCCCGTCCGAGGTGAGCACCGCCTCCCAGTTCACCAAGAACATCCGCCTGGGCATGCCTATCGCCTCTGCCGCGATGGACACGGTCACCGAGTCCCGCATGGCGATCGCGATGGCGCGCCAGGGCGGCATCGGCGTGGTGCACCGCAACTTGAGCGCCCAGGACCAGGCGGAGCACGTCGACATCGTCAAGCGCTCCGAGTCCGGCATGGTTTCCAACCCAGTGACCGCAACCCCGGACATGACGCTTGAAGACGTGGACGCGCTCTGCGCCCGCTTCCGCATCTCCGGCCTGCCGGTGGTGGACGACGGCGGCCGCCTGGTGGGCATCATCACCAACCGCGACATGCGTTTTGAGGCGGATTTCCAGCGCAAGGTGGCTGAGGTCATGACCCCGATGCCGCTCGTGGTGGCGCCGGAGGGCGTCGATAAGCAAGAAGCTCTGGCGCTGCTGTCCTCCAATAAGGTGGAGAAGCTGCCGATCGTGGCGGCGGACGGCACCCTGGCCGGCCTGATCACCGTGAAGGACTTTGTTAAAAGCGAGCAGTACCCGAACGCCTCCAAGGACGCCGACGGCCGCCTGCTCGTCGCCGCCGGCGTGGGCACCGGCGAAGATTCCTTCGACCGCGCGGGCCTGCTGGTGGAAGCCGGCGTGGACGCGCTTGTGGTGGACTCCGCGCACGCGCACAACAACCGCGTGCTGGAGATGGTCTCGCGCGTGAAGAAGGAATTCGGCGACCGCGTGGATGTCATCGGCGGCAACTTGGCCACCCGCAGCGCGGCGAAGGCCATGATCGACGCTGGCGCCGACGCGATCAAGGTGGGCATCGGCCCGGGTTCCATCTGCACTACCCGTGTGGTGGCAGGCGTGGGCGCGCCGCAGATCACCTCGATTCTCGAGGCATCCGTCCCGGCGAAGGCCGCAGGCGTTCCGATCATCGCCGACGGCGGCATGCAGTTCTCCGGCGACGTGGCCAAGGCGCTGGCGGCGGGCGCGTCCACCGTGATGCTCGGTTCCATGCTTGCCGGCACCGCAGAGGCCCCGGGCGAGATCGTGGTCGTGGGCGGCAAGCAGTACAAGCGCTACCGCGGCATGGGATCCATGGGCGCCATGCAGGGCCGCGGCCTGACCGGCGAGAAGCGCTCCTTCTCCAAGGACCGCTACTTCCAGGCTGATGTGACCAGCGAGGACAAGCTGGTGCCGGAGGGCGTCGAGGGCCGTGTGCCGTTCCGCGGCGAACTGGACTCCATTACCCACCAGATTGTCGGTGGCCTGCGTGCCGCCATGGGCTACACCGGCGCCGCCTCCATCGAGGAGCTGCAGACGAAGCAGTTCGTCCAGATCACCGCCGCCGGCCTGCGCGAGTCGCACCCGCACGACATCACGCAGACCGTCGAGGCGCCGAACTACCGCCAGTAAGGGATACTCATGCGCGACTACGTGGAAATCGGCCTCGGCCGCGAGGCCCGCAGGGCGTACGACTTGGGCGATCTTTCAATCGTGCCGAAGCGCCGCACCCGTTCTTCGAAGGACGTGGACACGAGCTGGAACATCGACGCCTACACATTCGACATCCCGCTCGCCTCTCACCCGACGGATGCGCTGGCCAGCCCCGAGTTCATCATCGAGCTGGGCAAGCAGGGTGGCCTCGGTGTGATCGACGCCGAGGGGCTTTGGGGCCGCCATGCAGATCTCGAGGGCGCGGTGAAGAAGGTCGTGGACTCGTGCGAGGACGCCTGGGGCATCGACTCGGAAGAGAAGTACCAGGAGTACATGGACTCGGAGGAGCGCTCCGTTCGCACGCTGCAGGAGCTGCACGCCGCGGAGCTTGATACCGATCTGCTCACTGAGCGCATCGCCCAGGTGCGCGACTCCGGCGTCACAGTGGCGGTGCGCGTGAGCCCGCAGAACGCGCGTGAGCTGGCGCCGGTGGTCATCGCGGCAGGTGCGGAGATCCTGTTCATCCAGGGTTCTATCGTCTCGGCCGAGCACGTGCAGCAGGGCGGCGAGCCGTTGAACCTGAAGGAGTTCGTCGGCTCGTTGGACGTGCCGGTGATCGCGGGCGGTGTGTACGACTACTCCACGGCAACGCACCTGATGCGGTCCGGCGTCGCCGGTGTGATTGTGGGCTCCGGCGATGCCAACACGGTGGTCAACGTCCCCATGGCGACGGCGGTTGCAGACGTGGCGGCAGCGCGCCGCGACTACCTGGACGAAACCGGTGGGCGCTACGTGCACGTGCTGGCGGACACTTCCCTGTGGGAGCCCGGCGCCGTTGCCCTTGCTATCGCGTGCGGGGCCGATGCGGTCATGCTCGGCCGAAATTTGGCGCAGGCGTCCGAAGCTGCGGCGGACGGGGTGTACTGGGAGGCGCAGACGGCGCACCCGCGCTTTCCCCGTGGTGGCGTGGTCAAGAATGCGGTATCCGGCAAGCGTGTGCCGTTGGAGACTGTGCTGTTCGGGCCGTCGAGCGATCCATACGGCGGTCTGAACATCGTCGGAGGTCTCAAGAGAATCATGGCCAAGTGTGGTTATACTGATGTGAAAGCTTTTCAGAAAGCAGATCTGGCAATCCGTAATTAAGAAATTGGATGAGTACGCCCATGCCTAGCCGTGTAACCCTTCTTCGCGACGCACCAGAGGGTGCCTCCCACGAGGTCGATGTCAACGACATCTTCTTCTCGGTCACCGACGCGAAGGGTGTGATGACGCATGTCAACAATGTGTTCATCAAGTACGCCCAGTACAGCGCGGACGAGATGATTGGCAAGCCGCACAACCTCATCCGCCACGACGAGATGCCGGGTGCCGCCTTCAAGCTCATGTGGGACACCATCGAGGATGGCCGCCCCTTTGCCGCGTACGTGCGCAACCGTGCCAAGAGCGGCTCGGCTTACGACGTGCTCGCCACCGTCACCCCGCTGCCCAACGGCGGCTACCTCTCCGTGCGCACCCGCCCGATGACGGAGCGCTTCGAGGCCGCGGGTCAGCTTTACCAGGAGGCGAACCTGGTGGAGCACGAGGCGAAGGACAACGGTGTCGGCCGCCGTGAGCGCGCCGTCATGGGCGCGGAGAAGATCGGCGAGCTGCTGCCGGATTACGACGCGTTCATCCAGGCCGCCCTGCCTGCCGAGATGCAGGCGCTTGAGGACGCCGGGTTTACCCTGCCGGACGGCTCGGGCGAGATCTACGAGTCGGCCCTCGCCCTGTACGGCGAGTTGGACCAGTTCATGTCCGTCCAGACCGCCATTCAGGACGCGGCCGACGAGCTGCGCAAGGCTTCCGCCACCCTGGTGGAGGAAAACGCCGTCACCAATAACGTGAAGGCGGAGATGGAAAACGTGGTCACCGAGGGTGCGTCGCGCACCCTGTTGCTCGCGCCGCTGCAGGTGTGGGCGACCATGCGCGGGATCATCGACGAGAACGCCGCCACCTTGGCAGAGGTTGCCGAGGAGCTCTACGCGAAGACCGCCAACGCACGCATGGCGATTGCACTGGCGCGTCTGCACACCGCACAGACTGCGCAGTTTTCCACCGAGTCCGGCGCGGACGAATCTATGCACCTGCTTGTGGACGCGCTCGAGGTCGACGTCCGGGAGATGGACGACGCGGTGTTCCTGCACTCGTCGTTCCGCCGCCGCGTGGAGCTGAAGGTCAACTCCATTACTGAGCTGACCAAGATTCCGCTGGAGATGATCCGCCGCTGGTCCCAGAACACCAACGAGTCCACCATGGGCGCCGAAGTGATGCCGCTGGTGGAGCAGGTCAACAACGCTATGGCCGCCGCCGATAATTCAATCGCCCAGCTGCAGCAGGCCGCCGATAAGCTTGCCCAGGCACCGTCCACGGACGAGGTCCGCGCCGCCCTGGAGCGCCTCAACTCGGCCGTGAAGTAACGCGTTCTACGCCCGCGACGAGCCAGTTTTCTTCGTCGCCCGCGCTGGTGCTGGTTATTCAGGGGTTTTCCTAGACGCCGCACAGGCAGTTGGGTCTCGCGCGGGATCGACTACGATCTAGGCCTGTGAATACTCCGCAAGCCCGCCCAGTCCTTGTCCTCGATTTCGGTGCGCAGTACGCGCAGCTGATCGCCCGCCGTGTGCGCGAGGCGAACGTTTTCTCCGAGGTGGTTCCCTCCACCATCACCGCCGCAGAAGTCCGCGAGAAGAACCCGCAGGCGCTGATCCTCTCCGGCGGCCCGTCGTCGGTGTACGCAGAGGGCGCGCCGCAGCTCGATGCTGAGATCTTCGAGCTGGGGCTGCCTATCTTCGGTATTTGCTACGGCTTCCAGATCATGACCCGTGCGCTCGGCGGCGAGGTGGCCGAGACCGGCGCGCGCGAGTACGGCCGCACGCAGATGCGCGTCGACGGCGGCGTGCTCCACGCCGGACTCGAGCCCGAGCACGCCGTGTGGATGTCCCACGGCGACTCTGTCACGCAGGCGCCTGAGGGCTTCGAGGTCACCGCCTCCACCCCGGGCGCGCCCGTGGCCGCGTTCGAGGACACCTCCCGCAAGCTCGCCGGCGTGCAGTACCACCCGGAGGTCATGCACTCCCCGCACGGCCAGGAGGTGCTCACCCGCTTCCTCACCGACATCGCCGGCCTGGAGCAGAACTGGACCGCCTCCAACATCGCCGAGCAGCTGATCGCGGACGTGCGCGAGCAGGTAGGTGAGGGCCGCGCCATTTGCGCCCTGTCCGGCGGCGTGGATTCCGCTGTCGCGGCGGCGCTGGTACAGCGCGCCATCGGCGACCGTCTCACCTGCGTGTTCGTGGACCATGGCCTGCTGCGCCAGGGCGAGCGCGAGCAGGTGGAGACCGATTTCGTGGCCGCCACCGGCGCGAAGCTGGTCACCGTGGACGAGCGCAAGGCGTTCTTGGACAAGCTCGCCGGAGTGACCGAGCCGGAGGCGAAGCGCAAGGCCATCGGCGCGGAGTTCATCCGCTCCTTCGAGCGCGCTGTTGCCGGCGTGCTGGAAGGCCAGCAGGTGGACTACCTGGTCCAGGGCACCCTGTACCCGGACGTGGTGGAGTCCGGCGGCGGCACCGGCACCGCCAACATCAAGAGCCACCACAACGTTGGCGGCCTGCCGGACGACGTGGAGTTCGAGCTCGTTGAGCCGCTGCGTCTGCTGTTCAAGGACGAGGTCCGCGCCGTCGGTCGCGAGCTGGGCCTGCCCGAGGAGATTGTGAACCGTCAGCCGTTCCCGGGCCCGGGCCTGGGCATCCGCATCATCGGCGAGGTCACCGAGGAACGCCTGGAGACGCTGCGCGCCGCCGACGCCATCGCCCGCGAGGAGCTGACTAAGGCCGGTATGGACGAGCAGATCTGGCAGTGCCCGGTCGTGCTGCTCGCGGATGTGCGCTCCGTGGGCGTGCAGGGCGACGGCCGCACCTACGGCCACCCGATCGTGCTGCGACCGGTCGCCTCCGAGGACGCGATGACCGCGGACTGGGTGCGCATCCCGTACGAGACCCTCGAGGTCATCTCCACCCGCATCACCAATGAGGTGGCCGACATCAACCGCGTGGTGCTGGACGTCACCTCCAAGCCGCCGGCCACCATCGAGTGGGAGTAAGCCAGTCACCTATGCCCGCGTCTTAGCGGGCGTAGTACGCGGACACGGACCCGATACGCTCTGTCACGTTGATCGTGAGCAACGCGCTGTCCTTGTCCGCGTTTTGCGTTTCTTCGGGGCAGGCGGTCTCGCCGATGGTGACTTGGCAGTTCACGTCGACCGGGATGTTGTCCGGCAGGATCACGTCCACCTTGCCGATGGTGTTGCTGACCTCGACGGTTTTCGGCTCGCGCAGCGGCTCAAGCTCGGAGAAGTCAAGGTAGGTCTCGCCGACGAAGCCGTTGACGCCCGGTTGGTCTGGCAGGGTGTCGATGTCGTACACGGTGATGTGCGCGCTGCCGAAGCGCCCGTAGTCGCCGTCGCGCAGGTCGCTGTAAAACGCAAGCGCCACGAGCGAGACCGCTGAGAGGCCCAAGGCGACCGGGATCCAGAACCAGTTGCGTTTTCTCGTCTGTGTTGGAGCCGGTTCGCTCGGCTCCGGCAGATGCCACAGCTCCGGCGCCGCGCCCAGTGGGTCCCAGGCGGGCGGGCGCTGGCCGGGGTGTTCGTGTCCTTCGGGCACCGTCAGATGGGAGGTGTCCACAGCGGGGCGGTTGCTTGTACGGGGCCCCTCCGGCTCGCCCACCAGCAACCCAGCCGGCGGCTCGGGATGGCGCTGGTGCAGGAAGTACCAGCCGGCGGCGAAGAGGATGAACGTGACCAGCACTGCCCGCAGATCGCCTGCGACGGAAACGGACGGTAAAAACAGGAAGAGTCCGAGCAGCAGCCACCAGCCGGTGTCGCGATCCTTTATCTCCGCTGCGGTCAGCTGCACTTTCGGAGTGATGATCGCGGCCCACGGGCTGCGGGTCAGCCCGAAGCGGGGCATGTTGATCCAGCACAGCAGGTAGAGGAAGATGCCGCCGCCGAACGCGAGCGAGAGCGCGACGAAAACCACGCGGATAAACGTGGGGTCGATGTGGAAGCGGGCGCCGATGCCTTCGCAGACGCCGCCGATGACGGCCTTGCCGCCCTGGTCCTCCGGGATGCGGGGCGGGCGGGTGTCCCACATCTGTGTGAGTGTGTTGTTCTCCATAGCTCTATCCTCCCGCGGGAGCGCGGGCCGCGGTATCGGGAACGACCCTGATTTTTCGTTTCAGGGTTTTCCCCGATGTGCCCTCAGGCGCACCCGTGCAACGATGGGGGTTATGTCTGCGTTGTATCCCCGGCTGACCCGGAACCGCTCCCGCCGCGTTGTGGCCGGCGTGGCCTCCGGTGTGGCCGACCACCTGGGGGTGGAGGACAAATGGGTGCGCCTGTTCTTCGTCGCGGCCAGCTTCGCGGGCGGGTTCGGCGCGCTGCTCTACGCCGGTTTGTGGATGTTTACGCCTCTGGACGACAGTGGGGCGCAGCGCCAGCGCCCGGGAACGATGGATCTTGCGCTTGTGGTGCTCGGGTTCGCAGGGGCGCTTATTGCGCTGCAGCTGTCTTCGGGCGCGGGCGCCACGGTGGTGTTCGTGCTGGGCGTGCTCATCGTCGGCGCGGTGATTGCGCTGCAGGCCTACGACCGCGGCACGGGGTCGTGGGGCAACATCGCCGCGCTGATGTTGGGTGCGCTGCTGGTCATGGCTGGGGTGCTGGCAGTGGCGTTTGTGGGCGAAAGCGCCGGGGTTGGCGGCGTGGTGGTCTCCGTGCTGGTCACGGTGGTGGGCGTGGCGGTGCTGGTTGTGCCGCTGATAGCCAAGCTGGCCAATTCGCTCGTCGCGGAGCGGGAGGCCAAGGCGGTGGCGGACCAGCGCGCGGAGATTGCCTCACGCTTGCACGATTCGGTGCTGCAGACCCTCGCGCTGATTCAGAAGCAGGCGGGCGATGCGGATGAGGTCGCTCGCCTCGCGCGCGCCCAGGAGCGCGAGCTGCGGGCCTGGCTTTTCGACGACTCCGTGCCCAACCACACCACTACCTTCGCCGCCCTGCAGAAAGCGGCCGGCGAGGTGGAGGACGCCTTCCGCGTGGTCATCCAACCGGTCACGGTGGGCGAGGACGTCGCCTTCAACGAGCGCACCGAGGCGGTCGTGCTGGCGGCCAGGGAGGCGATGGTCAACGCCGCCAAGCACGCCGGTGTGGACACCATCGACGTCTACGCGGAGCATCTCGCGGGCAGGCTCGAGGTGTTTGTGCGCGACCGCGGTTCCGGCTTCGACCCGGACGCCATCCCGGCCGATCGGCACGGTTTGCGCGACTCCATTGTGGGCCGCGTTCGGCGAGTTGGGGGAGAGGTGCACGTGGTGTCGTCGATAGGCAATGGCTCAGAGGTGGAGATAGCGTTAGAGCTATGACGAGCGTGTTCTTGGTGGACGATCACTCCGTGTTCCGCGCCGGGGTGAAAGCTGAGCTGGCGGACGCGGTGGACATCGTGGGTGAGGCCGGCACGGTCGCTGAGGCGGTGCGTGGAATCGAGCGTACGCGCCCGGACGTGGTGCTTTTAGACGTGCACATGCCCGACGGCGGCGGACTGGCCGTGCTCAAGCGGGCGCCGGGCCCGGCGTACCTGGCGCTGAGCGTTTCCGATGCCGCCGAGGACGTCATCGCACTGATCCGTGCCGGCGCGCGGGGGTACGTGACCAAGAACATCGCGGGCGCGGAGCTCGCTGAGGCGATCGAGCGGGTGCGCGGCGGGGACGCGTACTTCTCGCCGCGGCTGGCCGGGTTCGTGCTCGATGCCTTCGCCTCGGGGCCGGTGGTGGAAGAGGACGACCCGGCAGTCGACTCGCTGACCCGCCGCGAGCTCGAGGTGCTGCGGCTGCTCGCGCGGGGCTACACGTACAAGGAGATCGCCGAGCGTCTGTTCATCTCCGTCAAGACGGTGGAGACACATGCGTCGAACATTCTGCGCAAGACGCAGACCTCCAACCGCCACCAGCTCACCAGGTGGGCGGTGGCGCGGGACTTAGGCTAGAGCACGCCCGCCTGGGTGAGTAGCGAACGTGCCGTCTTGTCCGTCTCCTGCAGCATCAGCGGGTCGGTGCCGGGCATGGGGGAGATGGTGGTGTCCGCCCACTGCTTGCCGGTGGGGATACCCACGATGTGCAGGCGCGCGTCCAGCTCGCCGTCGGGGTGGACGGTGCGGCGGGTGTGATCGTCGGTTTCCGGGGAGGCGGTTTCCACGCCACCCGGTGCGAACGGGCGCACGCGGCCGGCCGCGCGCAGCGATGCGGTTAGCGCGTCGGGGGAGGTGCGGATGTCGGGGCTGGGCAGGAAGGCGTCGGCAAGTGCGGTGGCGCGCACCGAACGGGCGTGGCTGACCGCTGTGTACCCGCTGTCGGTGGTCTCCACCACGGGGTCGGGGCCTAAGAAGGTGACCAGGCCGGCGTCGGAAAGCGCGAGTAGCTCGCGGGTGCGGAACAGCGGCGGGCCGGAGCCGACCATCTGGCCGAACGCCATGTACTGCGCAAGTGCCGCCTCGCGGGGGCCGCGGCCGTTTTGTGTGGCGATCGCGCTGGGTTTGCGGCCCGCGGAGATGGCCCACAGGCCGGCCTTGAGCGGGGAGTCCCAGGCGGACACGGCCTCGGTGATGTCGGCTGCCATGCCCTCGGCGACGCGTCGGTTCAGTTCCTCCAGGTCGAGCGCCTCGGTGCCGGCGAGCGGGTCCACCCAGGCGGCCATGTCGAACGGTGCGGTGCTCATCCCGTCGAGAGCCTCGGTCAGCGCGTTCGCGACCGTCAGGATGTCGTCCGCGGTGGCAACCGCGGCAAGGTCGGCGGCGTCGATGGCTGCGAGGATCTCGTCGAGGGGCGCGCTGAGCGCTTCGGGACGCACACGGGCAAGCACGCGGTAGTACTCGGCGTAGGCGTCGCGGGCCAGCGCCGGCCACAGGTCGCGGCCGAAGGACACCGGCGCTTCGGAGGCATCGATGGCGGCGCGCAGGCGGGAAAGGTCGGCCTTCGGCGGCAGGGAGTGGTACTCGGATTTGGGCAGGTAGGGGTAGCCGCGCCCGGAGGTGACCACGAAGTGCGGCTCATTGCTGGTGGCCTCGTAGCGCAGACCGGAACGCGTGGAGGCGTCCTCGACGAAGCGGCCGCCGCGGTCGATGGTGGTCAGCGCCATGAGGTCGAAAAAGCCCATGCCCATGCCGCGCACCACGACGCGCTCGCCGGCCGGCAGCAGTGAGACGTCCTGCTCCACGGGGTTGCCCGGCGGGATGTAGGTCAGCCCCGACTCGGCGAACGCCTGCTGCGCGGGCGTGGGGGCGGGCAGTACCCAGCCGGAGGCGATGACGGTGGCGTCGGCGTGGACCACGGAGCCGTCGGCAAGTGTGATGGCGTCCTGGGTGCCCTCGGCCGCCAAGGACACGGCGCGGGAGTGGTGCTCGACCACCTCGACTGTGTCCGGTAGCTGCGCGAGGGAGACCTTCCACGCCCAGCGCAAGTACTCGCCGTAGAGCGCGCGCGAGGGGTTGGACTCGGGGCGGGTGGCGCGCAGCTCCTTGTTGTAGTGCTCGGGGAGGGAGGCACCGAAGGCGTCGATAAGCGGGTGTGTTTTCTCGCCGCGAAGCGCCTGGATCCACTCGTACATGGTGGGGCCTTCGAGCACGGGGGCGGCGACGGTCGCGCCGGGCTCGGTGAATAGTGTCACCGCGCCGGCGAGGGTGTTCATGCACAGCGTGCGGGTCTGGTCCGTTTCCCAGATGCGGCCGGCGCCGAGCTGGGCGTCGTCGATGATGTGCAGGGTGAGTGCCTCGCTGCGGTCGCCCAGGTAGGCGGCGATGCGTTCAGTGATGGAGATGCCGCGGGGTCCTTCTCCGACGATTGCGATGGATGCTGCCACGGTGAAAATACCTCCACGATTTCTGTGAATCTTTGATCGTATGTAGACTGCCTAGTCTATTACTAAAGAACCAGATTGTCTAACAGTGGTAATGTGCACTGCGTAACCGAAGAAAGAGGGCGATAACGTGCCTAAACCAAAGGTAGCCGCGACGCTTTCGCTCGGCGCCGCAGCCAGCCTGCTCGCCGGATGCGCAACGGCGGCCAACGGCGACGACGGTGACGTGCTCACCTACCTGGAATCCAGCTGGTTCAACAGCCTGTACCCGCCGGCCGCCGGGTTTTACCCCAACGGCGGCGTGGTCAACCAACTGACGGACCGGCTGCTCTACCAGAACCCGGAGACCCTCGAGCTTGAGCCGTGGATTGCCACGGACCTGCCGGAGATCAACGAGGACGCCACGGTGTTCACCTTCGACATCCGCACCGACGTGACCTACTCCGACGGCACGCCCATGACCGCGCAGAACATCGTGGACAACTTCGACCTGTTCGGCCTGGGCGACAAGGACCGGCTGCTTAACGTCTCGGAGCAGATCTCCAACTACGAGCGCGGCGAGGTCGTCGACGAAGACACGGTGCGCTTTTACTTCTCCGCACCTTCGCCGGGCTTTGCGCAGGCGACATCGACGTACAACGCGGGCCTGCTGGCCGATTCCTCGCTGCAGCTGCGCAACGAGGAGTTCGGCCCCGGCAACGCGGAAAACGTCATCGGCTCCGGCCCGTTCGTGGTGGACAGCGAGACCCTGGGCACCGACCTGGTGCTTAAAGCCCGCGAGGATTACGACTGGGCGCCGCCGTCGCTGGAGCACCAGGGCCGGGCTCGCCTGGACGGCATCCACTACACCCTGGCCGCGGAAGAGGCCATGCGCTCCGGCGCGCTACTGTCCGGCCAGGCCGACGCCGCCCGCACGGTCTCCCCGCCGGTGGAGCGCCACCTGAAGGACCAAGGCGTGCAGGTGGTCGCCGCCACCGCCAACGGCATGAACAACCAGCTGGCGATGCGTTTCAACCACCCGCTGTTGCAGGACATCCGCGTGCGCCAGGCGATCATCCACGGCGTTGACCGCGAGGAGATCATCCGCATCCTGCTGTCGGATTCCTACCCACTGGCCACCTCATCGATGACCTCGAAGGCCCTGGGGTACGCGGAGCAGCCAGGCGCGTACACCTTCGACCCGGATCAATCGCGCAAGCTTCTCGACGACGCCGGCTGGACCCCCGGCCCGGACGGCATCCGCGAGAAGGACGGCCAGCGCCTGAGCCTGTGGGTCAACCACGCCCTGCCGCAGCCGCGCTCCAAGGAGATTGTCACCATGATCCAGTCCGACCTGCGAGAACTGGGCATCGAGCTGAACATGGTTGCCGGCGACCGCGCCACCCAGAACGCGGCGCAAAAGGACATCAACCGCGTCCAGCTCATGCACACCATGGTGGGCCGCGCGGATTACGACGTGATCGAATCGCACCTGTCGGTGGACCGCCGCGATTCGCTTTTGAACAACGCCGGCGACGGTGAACCGATCGACGCGGAGCTGCAGGCGCTGTTGGACAAGGTGGTCTCCACCCCGGACGACGCCGGCCGCGCCGCCGCCTCCAAGGCAGTGCAGGACCACCTGACCGAAAACGCCTACACGCTGCCGCTGTTTGAAGAGCCGCAGGTCTACGCGCTCGCGCCGCACGTGAAGGGCTTTGACACTGAGGCGGTGGCGCGCCCGAGCTTCTACTCGGTGTACTTCGACCGCGAGGAGGACAAGTAGATGGGCAAGTACGTACTCAAGCGCATCGGCCAGGCGCTCATCGTGCTCCTTTTGGCCTACACCCTGGCGTTCTTCCTGCTGTCCGCGCTGCCTTCCGACGGCGTGGCCGCCCGCTACGCGGACCCGGCCCTGGGCCTGTCTCAGGCAGAAATCGAGCAGATCCGCGAGCAGATGGGCGTGGACAAGCCGCTGATCCAGCAGTACTTCGCCACCCTCGCTGGGCTGTTTACCGGCGACTTGGGCTACTCGGTGGCCACCGGCACGCCCGTGTTCGACCTGATCGCGGACGCCGCGCCGCACACGTTCGCGCTCGCCGCGACGTCCATCGGCCTTGCAATCGTGGTGGCGCTGGCCACCGCGTACGTGGCCACCCTGCCCGGAGCGGGGCCGCTGCGCAGCTTCTTCCGCGCGCTGCCGTCGTTCATGGTGTCCCTGCCGGGCTTCTGGATCGCAATCCTGTTGCTGCAGTTTTTCTCCTTCCGGCTCGGCTGGGTCAACGTGGTTGACCCGACCCCGCTGGAGGGGCTGATCCTGCCCACGCTCACCCTCGCGGTGCCGATGGCCGCGCCGCTGATGCAGGTGCTTATCCGCTCCATCGACGAGGTCCGCGCCCAGCCGTTCGTGCAGGTCGTGCGCGCCCGCGGCGCGAGCGAGGCCCGCATTTTCTGGCGCGACGTGCTGCGCAACTCGCTTCTGCCCGCGATCACCATGGCTGGCCTGCTGTTCGGCGAGCTCGTCGGCGGTGCCGTGGTCACTGAGACCGTCTTCGGCCGCGCCGGGCTGGGCTCGCTGACCGTGAACGCCGTGTCCAGCCGCGACATGCCGGTGCTGCTCGGCGTGGTGCTCATCGCCGCCACCGCGTACGTGGTGATCAACCTGATCGTGGACCTGCTCTACCCGGTGCTGGACGTGCGCCTGCGCGATCAGGCCGCGGCGGAGACTGCAAACACCCCGGCTACGACTGCAAAGGAGGCCGTCCGATGAGCACGACCAACCTGGTGCACAACCAGCGCGCGCCGCAGAAGGACCACCGGCCGCGAAAGGCCCGCAAGCACCGCCGCTGGAGCTCGCCGGCGACCATCCTGTCGCTGATCGTGCTGGCCATCGCCGCGCTGTGGGCGATCGTGCCCGGCATCTTTGCGCCGCACGACCCGTACAACGGCGTCGACGTGGCGCTCCTCGCTCCCAATGGCGAGTACATCTTCGGCACCGACGCGGTGGGCCGCGACCTGTTCTCGCGCGTGGTCTACGGTGCACGCCAGTCGTTGCTCGGCGCCCTGATCGCCGTGGCCGTCGGTCTGGTGCTGGGCACCTTGATCGGCCTGATCGCCGGCACGCAGCGCGGCTGGGTGGACACGGTGCTGATGCGCCTGGTGGATGTGCTGCTGGCCATCCCCGGCATCCTGCTATCGCTGTCCATCATCATCGTCACCGGCTTCGGCTCGCTGCAGGCGGCGTTCGCTGTCGGCATGACGTCGGTGGCCACGTTTGCGCGCCTGGCACGCTCGCAGGTGATCCAGATTGCTAACGCGGACTTCGTCGAGGCCGCCTACGGCTCCGGTGCCACCCAGGCCCAGGTGCTGTTCCGCCACGTGCTGCCCAACTCGCTGACCCCGGTGCTGGCACTGGCCGCGCTGCAGTTCGGCACCGCCATCTTGCAGCTGTCCATCCTGGGTTTCCTCGGCTACGGCGCGCCGCCGCCGACGCCGGAGTGGGGCCTGCTCATCGCGGAAGGCCGCGACTTCATGGCAACCGCCTGGTGGCTGATCCTGCTGCCCGGCCTGGCCATTGTGGCCACGGTGATGTCCGCCAACCACCTGTCCCAGGTGATCCAACAGGAAGGTGATGTGCAATGAGTGCGCCCCTACTCGAGGTAGACGGCCTGACCGTCGCGTACGGCGACGCGGACCCGGTGGTGCGCGACATTTCGTTTTCCGTCGAGGCCGGGAAGATGACCGCGATCGTGGGCGAGTCCGGCTCCGGTAAAACCACCTCCGCGATGGCGGCGCTGGATCTGCTGGGGCCTAGCGGCAACGTTTTGGACGGCAGCATTCGCTTCAAGGGCCAGGAGCTTTCCAACCTGACTAACGCCGAGTGGCGCAAGCTGCGCGGCACGAAGATCGGGCTGGTGCCGCAGGATCCGAACAACTCGCTCAACCCGTTGAAAACCATCGGCGCGTCCGTTGAGGACGGGTTGGAAATTCATGGGGTGGGGGATGCGGCGGAGCGCCGTCGTAAAGCAATTGCCCTGCTGGAGCGCGTGGGCATCGACGACCCGGAGCGCCGCTACGACCAGTACCCGCACGAGCTGTCCGGCGGCATGAAGCAGCGGGTGCTCATCGCGGCGGCGGTGGCGCTTGAGCCCGAGGTGCTGATTGCGGACGAGCCGACGTCCGCGCTCGATGTGACGGTGCAGAAAACCATCCTGGACCTGCTGGATGAGATGCGCGCTGATCTGGGACTTGGCATCATTTTCATCACCCATGACCTCGCTGTTGCGGGTGATCGGGCGGACGATGTGGTGATCATGGAGCGCGGCGAAGTGGTCGAGCACGGGCCGGTGGGCCAGGTGCTAACCAGCCCGCAACAGGACTACTCGAAGCGCCTGCTCGCCAACGTGCCCTCGCTTGCGGTCGCAGATGCTTATCGACGTCCTCCGGTTGCCCCGGAGACCCTCCTTTCCGTCAGTGGGCTGACCAAGCGTTACGGCGACTTCACCGCAGTTGAGGACATCTCCTTCGACGTGGCGCGCGGCTCCACCCACGCGCTGGTGGGCGGCTCCGGCTCCGGCAAGACCACCACGGGGCGCGCGATTTCTATGTTTAACCAGCCCACGGCGGGAAGCATCACCCTGGACGGCACCGAGCTGACTGGGCTTTCGCCGAAGCAGCAGCGCGGCCTCCGCAGGCGGGTGCAGATGGTGTACCAGAACCCGTACTCTTCGCTGGACCCGAAGATGCGCGTTGGCGAGATCGTCGCCGAGCCGTTGCGCAACCTCGCCGGCGCTTCCAAGCGTGAGGCGGCCACACGCGCCGACGAATTCTTGGACCGCGTGGCGCTGGACCCGGCCCAGTTTGCCAACCGCACTCCGGCGCAGCTGTCCGGCGGCCAGCGCCAGCGCGTGGCCATCGCCCGCGCGCTCATCGTGGAGCCGGAGCTGGTGGTGCTGGACGAGGCCGTCTCCGCACTCGATGTGACCGTGCAGGCCCAAATCCTGGAGCTGCTCGAGGACCTGCAGCGAGAACTCGGCCTGACCTACGTGTTCATCTCCCACGATCTGGCGGTGGTGCGCCAGATCTCGGATACCGTGAGTGTGTTCAGCCGCGGCCGCCAGGTGGAATACGGGGCGACCAACGACGTGTTTGCACACCCGAAGCACGAAGTCACCCGCGAGCTCATCAACGCCATCCCCGGCACCGTGTTCCGGGCCCGACAGTTAGGAGAGTTTGTTGTCTAACCGCACTGACATTATTGACACCCTGGCCGAGACTCCGGCGGAGCTCGCCGAGCTGCGCCGCCGCCGTCCCGAGGCGGTGGAGAACGCCCAGCGCAGCTTCGAGGCACTGTTCGAGCCGACCGACGACGCGCTGATCCAGGCGCTGCCGGTTGCCACCCGCTACGCCGTTGCCGCGTTCATCGCCGGCGTCTCCGGCGCGCAGCGCGCCACGGCGTTCTACACCGACCTGCTTACCGACGAAGACGAGTCGCTCGTCGCCGTGGTCGATGACGCGGTGCGCGCAGGTGTGTCTGCCGGACCCTACGCAGGCGGGGACTTTGTCACTTTCGGCGATGGTCCGCTTGCCGCGGCGTTCGACTTCGCCCACCTGCTTACCTTCCACCCGAAGGATGCCTCCCCCGCGGCGATCGGGCACCTGCAGGAGGCGGGCTACAACGAAAACGCGATCGTCTCGCTCGGCCAGCTCATTGCCTTTGTGGCGTTCCAGCTGCGTGTCGTGCACGGCGTGCGTGTGCTGGCAGGTGGCGGCGGGGTGCCGGAGGGCGTCGAGAAGCGTGCCGGCGTTGCGGATCCCGGTTGGGCGCCCGCCGCCGCCACCCTGCAGCCCGAAGTGGTTGCGCCCGAGACGTTTGTGGCACACCCGCTGGGCTGGAAGCCGTGGGTGGCGCCGCTGGAAAAGGGCGAGCTGACCGACGCGCACGTCGACGCCCTGATCAAGCCCGAGCGCGCCGACATGGAGTACTTCCGCCTGCTCGCGCGCGATCCGCAGGCGCTGAAGGCCCGCACGCTGACGGACCTGGACATCTTCTACAACACCGAAGGTGGGCTGGGCCGCGCCGAGCGCGAACTCGCCGCCACGGTGGCCTCTCGTTTGAACGGCTGCGAGTACTGCGCCTCGGTGCACCAGGGCCGTTCCAAGGATGAGGGCGGCGACGCGGAGGCCATTGACAAGCTGCTTGCCGACGGCGTGACCGCCGACCTCAACTCCGAGCTGTGGAACGCCATCCGCGACGCCGCGGTGGCGCTGACCCGCACCCCCTACGAATTCGGTACGTCACACGTGGACGCGCTGCGGGCCGCGGGCCTGGACGACCTGGCGGTGCTGGATGTGGTGAACTCGTCCGCGTTCTTCAACTGGGCGAACCGGCTCATGCTCACGCTCGGCGCGCCGGACGTGCCGAAGCGCTACCGCTAGCCGGTTTTTGGCTAGCGCCAGACCAGATCGTCGTTGCTGTTGGGACCTGCCGGCGGCTCCGGCTGGCGCGCGTAGGTGAAGAACCAGACGAAGAAGAACGCGGCGAAGCTAAGTAGCGTGCCTCGCAGATCCCCCGCTTGGCCGGCCGCAGGCAGGAACACGATCAGGCCGATGAGCAGCCACCACCCGGGCTTGCGTTCCTCGATCTCGTGCGGTGTGAGCTCGCTTTTCGGCGTGATGATCGCCTTCGCCGGGGTGATGTTCATGCCCACGCGCGGCATGAACATCCAGCACAGCAGGTAGGCGAAGATGCCGCCGCCGAAGACCAGACTGAGGATGACAAACGCGATGCGCACGGCCACCGGGTCGACCTTGTAGCGCTCGCCGAAACCGGCGCAGACACCGGCGATGACGGCGCGCCCACCCTCGTCCTTCGGGATGCGGTACGGGCGCGTGTCCCACATGTGCTTGAGCGAATTCGAAGATCCTTGAGCCATACGTGCCATTATCCGTGGGTTGGTTGGACTTCGCAGCCGGGGTTTCGGTGCGGCGGGGTTGTCTTGCTGTTTGCCGGCTGCGCCGTGCTGCCGACAGACCCCAAGTGACAAAGCCCGAGTATGCGCCGATTTCGGCCTTAATAGGGCTTTGCTACTAGGGGTCTGTGCGAAGGGGGTGCTCCTGCGGAGCTCGAAAGTTCTACGCGTACGCGAGGCGCCGCGTGCCGTCCACGTGCGGGTACATCACCCAGGCCGCCACCGCCGCCAGCACACCCGCAACCCACGCGCCCACCGCGGGCCAACCAGCCAGCGGCGCGAGCATGAGCAGCAGCCACCACAGCATCAGGGGGAGCACCATGCCTATCGACGGCACCCTGGCCACGTTCTTCTCCTCCGCAAACGCGCGGAGCTGTTTGCGGTAGGGGTGCAGCAGCGTCACGGCGACGGCGGCAACGACGCACAGGATCGCCACAACCGCCTTGATACCCAGCGGCGCCTGCGAGACCATCACGCCGACGGACCCGCCCACGCCGACAGAGCCCAGTGCTCGTACGACGGTCGGGGTGGGGATCGGCGTGACGCGGTTGCGGACCTCTGCTGCGCTGATCGGGATCATGCTGGGCAGCTTAACCGGTCAGCTTCGCGGAGTGACTATTTGCTTGCGCAGGACAATATATACGCAAGTATGTTCGACCAGGAGCGTTGCCTATGTCGGCCCCGGGGTGCATACTGTCTGGCGTGAGTGGAACACCTATTCGAGCTGCGTCGGCAGCGGCGGCAAACCTGGCGGTTGTGGATGAACCACCAGCTCAGCAGTCGCGTGCCGACCAGATTGCCGAGCTGCGCGCCCGCATGGCCGCTATCGGCGGGGAGGTTCCGCAACAGGTCGTCGAGGATGCGGAGATCCTGACGGTGGCGGGTGGGCTTTCGCTCGTTCTGCCGAACAGTGGCCTGCCGCGCCGGGCAGTCACGCACGTCAGCGACACCCCGGCGCTGATCGTGGAGCTCATCGGCCAGGTGGTGCAGGCCGGCGGGCGCGCGGGCGTGGTGGGCTGGCCGGAGCTGTCCTACGCCGGCATCGGCACAGACAGCGACGCAGACGCGATGGAGCGGGTGGTGGCGGTGCCGGACGCGGGCCTCGACGACCTCAGCGTCGCCGGCGTGCTCGCCGAGGGGCTCGACCTGGTGGTGCTGCGCACCCGCAGCCCGTTCCAGCTCACCCCGGTGCGCGCACGCCCCCTGCTCGCTCGGATCCGCAAAGGCCAGGCGGCGCTGGTGTGCGTGAACGTGGAAGTGCCCTCGCCGGCGCTGACCGTCACGGGCCAGCTCGCGCAGTTCCACGGCATCGGCCGGGGCACAGGCCGCATCACCGGCATCGCCTTCGACGTCCGCGCGCAGGCCAAGGGGTACCGTTCGGCGAGTGCGCGGGTGACGCTGGGCACCGGAGGCGTCGAGAAGCGAAGGCTGAGGGCCGTCACATGAGGGCCGCGGCGCTGTGGTTCCCGGACTGGCCGGTGCAGGCCGCGTGGCTGGAATCTGGCGATGAGCTGGCAGAACCGATCGCGATCGCGGCGCAGTACCGGATAAAGGTGTGCTCGCACGCCGCGCGCCAGGTGGGTATCCGTCGCGGGATGCGGGTACGCAACGCGCAGGCGGTCGCACCCGAGCTGACGGTGATAGAGGACAACCCGGACCGCGACGGGCGCATGTTCGCTTCGCTGGCCGCCAGCTTCGACGAGGTCGCCGCCAGCGTGGAGGTGATACGCCCCGGGCTCGTGGTGGTGGACGTGGACGCCGCAGGCCGCTTCCACGGCAGCGAGGGCAAAGCGCTCGAGATGCTTATCGACGCAGCCTCGCGCAGCGGCATCGACGCCTTCGCAGGCGCCGCCGACGAGATCGCCACCGCGCTGATCGCCGCGCGCTCCTCCCAGGTGATCCCGCCGGGAGGGTCGGCCGAGTTTTTGGCCGCGCAGCCGCTGGGTGTGCTGGTGGCGGAAGAGTCGCTCGCCGCAGACATGGACACCGTCAAAGCGCTTGGGCAGTTGGGCATCTCCACCCTCGGGGAGCTGGCGAAACTGCCGCCGAACGCGGTGACCACTCGCTTCGGCACCAAAGGTATGCGCATCCACCGCATAGCCTCCGCCGCGCCGGACCGCCGCGTCGCCCCGGAGCTGCCGGTGGAAGACCTCGCCGTGGCCATCACGCCTGAGGACCCGATCGAGCGCGTGGACGCCGCCGCCTTCGCCGCCCGCGCCCTGGCCGCCAGCCTGCACGAACGGCTCAAAGACGCTGGCCGCAACTGCCTGCGCCTGAAAGTTATCGCCGAGCTTCACGACGGCTCCCGCGTCGAACGCGTCTGGCGCACCCGCGAACCGCTCACCGAATCGGCCACCGCGGACCGCGTGCGCTGGCAGCTCGACGGCTGGCTGACAAACGGCGGCTCCGGCGCAATCACCAGCCTCACCCTCGAGCCGCTCGAATTCGCCGCGCCCGAACCAGTCGGCGAACTGTGGGCCGACGGCGCCTCCACCGACACCGCGCGCCGGGTGGTCGAGCGCGTTCAGTCCCAGCTCGGCATCGATGCGGTGCTTCAACCGCGGCTCATCGGTGGGCGCGGGGTGGCCGAGCGCGTGGCGATGGTGCCGTTCGGGGAGGAACCGGAGGACGTCGATAGGCAATCGTGGCCCGGTGCGATCCCTCAACCCCTGCCCGCGCGCCTCGGCGGCGGCATCGACCACCCGGCCTCGCGCATCATGCTTATCAACGCCACCGGCGCCCCCGTCATCGTCACCGCCGAAGCCCTGCTAAACAGCGAACCGTACGGGCTGGCCTGGGGCGACAAGCGCTACCTCGTCACCGGGTGGGCGGGCCCGTGGCCCGTGGACGCGGACTGGTGGACGCAAACCGAACTGCCCGCAGGCCGCGTCGCACGCATGCAGGTTGTGGGCCGCGAAGGAGGGGAAGAAGGTGCCGTGACCGGCTGGCTTTTAGTGTGGAGCCGGCGCAGCTGGCGCGTGGAGGCGGTGTACTAGCTACTTCTGCACGATATCCACGACAATGCGCGTGGGATCCTTGAGCACCTGCACCGAGTACGGCAGCTCGGAGCGCAGACCCACCACGACCTGGCTGCGGCCCTCGTACGTGCCGGCGCTGATCACGTCGATGACGTTGCCGGTGTCGCCCGCCATGGTCACCGGGACATCGTTGTCCTTGCCCAGCTCAAAGGGGTACACGGTGCCGTCGACGTTGATGTTGAGGAAAAAGTTGCCCGCCACCTGCAGCGGTTGGCCCACCGTTTCCTGCATCGGGGTGGAGGTGTAGTCCACGAACCAGCCCGGATCGCCGTCGCCTGCCAGGTCCACCACCACGCGGTCGAAGCCCTCGTGTGCGCCGACGCGCACGCCGACCACGGCCAGGCGCGACGGCGCGGACGGGCGCTGCGTCTTCGGCGACGAGTCTGCGGTGCCCAGCGGCTGCAGCTTCGTGGTAGGGGAGGCCAGACTGCCCGTCAGCGTTTTTCCAGCACCGTCGCCGATGACGCTGCAGGCGCTGCAGGCCACAGAAGTAGCTACGCACGCGCCCGCGAGCGCCGCGCGGGAAAGACCGGAAAATTTAAACACCCAGTCACCGTAGCCAGCGGGCAAGTGAGAACAAAAAGAAAAAGTGCGAAATCGCAAAAGGTTATATAACCGTTACAACTTGGAGTGGTGTTCAAGAGGGCGACTTACAGGTTAGGGCACGCTTAGCTATGGTGGTGCCATGCAACAACTGCCCTGCTCTGACGTAGAGGTTGAACCGCTGCCGGGAACCGCCAAACCCGGCTCTGTGTACGTGCTTTTTGAGTGGCCGGAAGCCTGGCCCCGCGACGTCATGGGCGACGCCGCCCTCGGCGAGGGGCTCACCGCGAAACTTGCGCCCATGCTGGAGGCTCACGACGCCACGCTGCTGCTCATCCGCCACCCAACGCGCGAGGGGCGCAACATCAGCGACCACCACCTCTATCTCGTCTTCGCCGACGAGGCCGTCACCGAGGTCAAGCATATCGACAGCCCCGACGAGCTGCTGGAGCTGGATCTTTCCGGCCCGGGCCGCAACGGCGCCGAGCGCCGCGAACGCCCGCTGCTGCTGATTTGCACCCACGCCAAGCGCGACCGCTGTTGCGCCGTCAAGGGCCGCCCGCTGGTCAACGAGCTGCACGCGCGCCACCCGTTCGGCCCCGGCAACGACGTGGTGTGGGAGACCTCCCACATCAAGGGCCACCGCTTCGCGCCGACGATGCTTCTCTTGCCGTGGGCCTACAGCTTCGGCCGCATGAACATTGAGGCCACCGACGCCATGCTTGCCGACGCATCCGAGGGCCGCTACTTCGTCCCCGGCAACCGCGGCCGCGGCACCCTCGGACCCGCCGAGCAGGTGGCTGAGCTCGCCGTCGCCGCAGAGGTGCCCGGTGCACGCTACGGCCAGTTCGAGGTCGCAGCGCCTGATGGTGGTTCCGTCCTGGTCACCGACACGGCGTCCGGCCAGGCGTACGAAGTCCAGCTGGAGCAGCGCCCGGTATCCGGCGTGGTCGACTCGTGCGGAAAGGCGCCGAAGGAGAGCACGGCCTGGGTCGCAGCGTCGGTTGCTCCCGTGGCGCGGTAAGTCTGGGGGGTCGGGCGCGGATCGTCTAGCAGCATCGCCGCCCTGCTAGACGATCAGGCCGATACTGGCAATCATGTTCATTATCACCTGGGCAAACGCGGCCACGTTGTACGGATCGTCTAGCAGAGTTTCCTCGACTGCTAGACGATCCGCGCGTGAGCCTAGGGGACGCGCATACACCAGGCCGCTACATGTACTCGCCCAGAACCTCCGCCACGGAGCCGATGACGTGGTCCGTGGCGGCGCGTACCTCTGCGGGGGAGTGGTGGAAGCTGTGGGAGGCATCCGCGATGGCGTGCATGGGCAGGTCGTTCCAGGAATCGCCGAATGTGTAGAGCTGGAGGGATTCGCGGGGGAGGCGGAGCTCGTCGAGAAGCTGCAAGATCCCTGCGCCTTTAGAGCGGCCCGGGGCCATGAGATCGATGTAGTCCTGGTTCTGAGCGACCTCGACCTCGCCGAGCGTGGAGGCCCAGTCGACGACCTCCGCGCGCAGCTCGGCGTTGCCGGGCACCCAGATGGGCACGACGGCGAAGCGGTGGTCGGGGATGTCCGCGGGAGTCATCTGCGCAAAATGCGCGGTGAAGGTGTGGGTGATGCCGGTGTTGTTAGCGAACACCCCGTCGACGTGGCCCAGGGTGGTGCCGAAGATGGCCAGGCCGTCGCGGGGCCCGAAGGCGTCCAGAGTCGCCTGCAACACGGAGCCTGCGACCTCGTGGCCGTAGATGAGCTCCCGGTTCGCCCCGTCCGTGGCGGAACCGCCGTTGGACAGCACCTGGTAGTCGAAGGTGAGCTCGCTGCCGCGCATCCCGTGGGCGAGCGCCGTGCGGGAGTGGCCGGTGGCAGAAAAAGCGAGATGCCCGGCAGCGCGCCAGGCATCTATCGCGGCGATGTCCTCCTCGCGGAAACCGTGGGGAGGGTGGTGGAGAGTGCCATCGAAGTCGAACGCCGCAACCTTCATGGCACCCAAACTTACCGGCGCATGACCTTCTTGGACAGCCAGTTGCCCAGGAACTGCGCCAGCTGCACGATGACCACGATGACCAGCACCGCAGCCCAGGTGACCTGAGGCTCGAACGCTCGGTAGCCGTACACGATGGCGAAGTCGCCCACGCCGCCGCCGCCGATGTAGCCGGCCATGGCGGACATGTCGATCACCGCGATGAAGATGAAGGTGTAGCCCAAAATCAGCGGGCCGAGCGCCTCCGGCAGGATCACCGAGGTGATGATCTTCCACGGGCTCGCACCCATGGAACGGGCCGCCTCGATCACGCCCGGGTCAATGGCCACCAGGTTCTGCTCCACAATGCGAGCAACGGTGAACGTGGCGGAAAAACACATCACAAACGTGGCGGCGGCGCGGCCGATGGTGGTGCCCACCACCTGCAAGGTCAGCGGGTAGAGCATCGCGATCATGATGATGAACGGGATGGGGCGGAAGAAGTTCACCGCCACGTTGATGATGGTGTACACCGCCTTGTTCTGCAGGATGCCGCCCGGGCGGGTGGTGTACAGAAACAGGCCCAGAAGCAGGCCGAAGAAGCCGCCGACGACCATGGTGATGGCCACCATCCACAGCGTGTCGCCGATCGCTTCGAGGAAGGTGGGGCCGAGGGTGTCCCAGTTCGGCTCGGCGAGGATGTACTCGGTTACGCCAGTGTTCAACGCGGTCATCGGGTGATCTCCTCAATCTCGGTGTTTCGCTGCAGGGTGGCCAAAAACTCGTTGATGGCGGCATCGTCGCCGTTAAGGCGCACGGTCATCTTGCCGAAGGAGCGCTCCTGCAGGGTGGTGATGCCGGCGTGCACCGGCTCCACCGTTACGCCGCGCTCGCGGGCGGCCTCGGCGGCGCCGAAGAACCCGGAATCCTCGGTGAGGTCCACGGTGAACAGGCGGCCCGGCTTGGCCAACAGCTCGCGCGCCTCCACTTCGTCGGGGCGGTTGCGCAGGCTGGTGGCGGCGAAGCGCTGCGCCACGGAGGTCTGCGGGTTGGCGAACACGTCGTAGACGCTGCCGTATTCCACCACCTTGCCGTCTTCCATGACGGCGACCTTGTCGGCGATGGCGCGGATGACGTCCATCTCGTGGGTGATCACCACGATGGTGATGCCCAGTTCCTCGTTCACACGGCGCAGCACGCCGAGGACCTCTTGGGTGGTTTCGGGGTCGAGGGCGGACGTGGCTTCGTCGGCAAGCAAAAGCGACGGGTTGGTCGCCAGCGCACGGGCGATGCCCACGCGCTGCTTCTGGCCGCCGGAGAGCTGCTCCGGGTAGTTTTCGCCGCGCTCGGAAAGGCCGACGAAGTCGAGCAGTTCCGCGACGCGGCGCTTGCGCTCCTGCTTGTCCACACCGGCCAGCTTCAGCGGGTACTCGATGTTGCCGGCGGCGGTGCGGGAGGAAAAGAGGTTGAACTGCTGGAAGATCATGCCGACGTTGCGGCGGATCTCGCGCAGTTTGCGCTCGGGCATGCCGACGACGTCGGTGCCGTCGAGAAGTAATTGCCCCGAGGTGGGCATGTCCAGGCCGTTGATGAGGCGGACAAGCGTGGACTTGCCGGCACCCGAATAGCCGATCACGCCGAGGATCTCGCCCGGCTCGACGGTCAGGGTGACGTCGTCGACGGCCGTGACCTCGCGGTCTTTGGTTTTGAAGACCTTGGATACGTTCCGGAACTCAATCCGGGTGCCGGTTTTTGTCATCTACTTGTACTCCTCCACGAGTCGGTCGAGGATCTCGTTGAGGTCCTCCTTGGAGCGCTGGACCTGCACGGCGGTGCCGTTGGAGTCCTCGTTGAGCGCCGCGGTGACTTCCTCGGACTGCCAGACGTCCACGATCTTTTCGTAGGTCTCGTTGTCCAGGTCGTCGCCGGAGACGGTGAAGACGTTGATGTACGGCTCCGCCAGCTCCGAGTTCGGATCATCCGCGGCCACCGAGGAGGCCGGGTCGATGCCGGCGCGCGCCAGCCAGTTGTTGTTGATCACGGCCGGGCGGCCTTCGTTGTAGGCGTTCGGCGTCTGGGAAGCGTCTACGGCGACGACCTTGACCTTGGAGGCGTCCTTGTCAATGTCGGCCGGCGTCGGGGTCAGCTTCGGCGCGCCGTCACGCAGGGTGACCAGGCCCGCCTGGACCAGCACGTTGATTGCGCGGCCCTGGTTGGACGGGTCGTTCGGGATGGCGACCTCGGTGTCCTCGATGCCGTCGAGGGAGTCGTGGTCCTTCCAGTACAGGCCCAGGATGTTGATCTCGCCCGAGCCGATGATGCGCAGGTCCTCGCCGGCGGTGGCGTTGTACTGGGCCTGGTAGTTGATGGTCTGGAACTTCGAGATCTCAATCTGGCCCTCGACCTGTGCCGGGTTGACCTGCGGGTACTCGGTGAACCGCATGATGTCCAGGTCGATGCCGGCCTTCTGCGCCTCGTCGGCGAAGACGCTCCAGGCCTTCTGGTCGGCGTCGGTGGTGCCGATCTTCACGGTGACCTTGTCGCCGTCGCCATTGCTTGTCGACGACTCCGTCTCCGACGAACAGGCCACCAGCCCGGTGGCCGCGATGAGCGATGCCGCCGCAGCGGCGATAACGCGCTTGGTACGCATAAAGCGTGCTCCTTTTGCTTAGTTGGGTGTTTGTGGAGACTTACTTGTTCTGGAGGCGGTCCAGAATCTCGTTGAGCTCAGCCTGCTCGCGGTAGACCGGCACGGAGGTGCCCTTGGAGTCCTTGGCCGCTGCCTCGGCGACCTCCGGGGTCTGCCACAGCTCAACCAGCTTGTTCAGGGTCTCGTCGTCGATTCGGTCTGCCTGGGCCGCGAAGACGTTGATGTACGGCTCGGCTTCCTTGGACTCCGGGTCGTCCTGGAAGACGGCCAGACCCGGCTCGATGCCGGCGCGGTCCAGCCAGGTGTTGTTGATGATGGCCGGCTTGCCCTCGTTGTAGGCGTTCGGTGTCTGGGATGCGTCCACCGGGGTGACGGTGACCTTGGAGGCGGCCTTGTCGATGTCGGCCGGGGTCGGGGCGAGCTCGTCTGCGACGCTGTCGCTCAGGGTGAGCAGGCCAGCCTGGACCAGCACATTGATGGCGCGGCCCTGGTTGGACGGGTCGTTCGGGATGGCGACGGACTCGCCCTCGATGCCGTCGATGGATTCGTGGTCCTTCCAGAACAGCGCCAGCGGCACGATTTCGGTGGAGCCGACGACGCGCAGGTCGTTGCTGGAGGCCTTGTTGTACTCGGCGAGGTACTTGATGTGCTGGAACTTGTTCACGTCCAGCTCGCCCTGCGCGAGTGCCTCGTTGACCGGGGAGTAGTCGGAGAAGGAGACGATGTCCAGGGTGATGCCGTTGTCGGCGGCCAGGTCCTTGAACACGCGCCATGCTTCCTGGTCGGCTTCGGTGGTGCCGATCTTGACGGTGGTGGTGTCGCCGTCGGCGGCTGCGGTGGTGCCGGCGGTGTCGTCGGACTCGTTGGAGCAGGCGACCAAGCCGGTGGTGGCCAGGGCAGCCGCGGCAACGGTTGCGAGGGTGCGCTTGATACGCATTGGGGTCTCCTTGGGTTGGGAATCTATGACGGGTCAGAATCTAGCACCCTATGTACCGCTTAGTCTATTTCTGGTCGAATTCCTTAACCGAGCTGTCTGTCGGGGTGGGCCTTTTCGCGAATCCAGCTAGTAAGGCCCAGCTATCCGACCCCTGGGGGCGATTAGCTGGATCCTTGTAGCTGGATTTGGCGGTGGCGGCTGCCGGCGGGTGGTGGCGGCGACCCGAAAGGGTACCGCTCGAACTAGTACACAGTTTCGAACAGTGGTAGCGTTCCCGCCATGAGGTTCAACGGGGGAGCGTCGCTGTCGTGGTCGCGGCTCGAGCGCATCCTCTCCGGCCGCCCCGGCCCGGAGCCGGTGCCGGTCGGACACACCGGCACACCCGCAGGCGCCGCGTACGGCAAAGCGCAGCCGGCACCCCCGCAGCAAGAACAATGCCTATCGACGACACCGTTCGCCGAGCTGCACGCCGTGAGCTCCTATAGCTTCCTCGGCGGGGCGAGCGAGCCGGAGGATTTGGTTGCCAGGGCTGTTGAGCTGGGGCTGAGTGCGGTGGGTCTGCTGGACCGGGACGGGTTTTACGGCGCGGTGAAGTTCGCGGAGGCGGCCGCCGCGGCCGGGCTGGACACTGTCTTCGGGGCGGAGCTGACGCTCGGCGAGACCGTCCTGCCCGTGATCGCCCGCGGGCCGGAGGGCTACAAGCGCCTGTCGCACCTGATGGCGGATGCGCACATGGCCACCCGCGAGAAGGACAAGGTGGCCTACCCGCCGCTGGAGATTATCGGCGATCAGCTGGGCGGCACCTGCGTCGTGCTCGCCGGCTGGCGGTGGGCGGGGGAAATCGACCACCTGGTCGACGTGTTCGGTGCGGACAATGTCGTGCTGGAGTACGAGGTGTCCATGACGCCGGAGGACGCGGACCGGCACGCAGCGCTGGACCGGGCGCGGGACGCGCACGCGGAAGAACACGCAGCGCAGCTCCCTGCCATCGTCACGGCGCTGCCTGCCGCGGCCACACGCGACCACGCCAGGCTGGCGCAGGCGAAGCGGGCGCTGGCCAGGCGCGAGTCGCTGGCCCAGGCGCACGGGGACCTGCACCCGATGGGGGCGAACTGGCTGCGCTCCGGCGACCAGCTCCAACGCATGTGCCCGGGCTGCGAGGACAAGCTCGCCTACAGTGTCGAGCTTGCTCGGGCGTGCGCGTTCACGCTCGACTTGGTCGCGCCGGAGCTGCCGCGCTACCCCACGCCGGACGGCCGCAGCGAGATGGACCACCTGCGAAATCTCACGCTGACGAGCGCGCAGTTTCGCTATGCGGCGCGCTCGCCGGAGGTGCGTCGTAAAGCAATGGCCCAAATCCGCTACGAGCTGGAGGTGATCGAGGAGCTGAACTTTCCCGGCTACTTCCTCATCGTGTACAACCTGGTGGATTTCTGTGCGAAGCAGAACATCATGTGCCAGGGGCGGGGCAGCGCGGCGAACTCGGCGGTGTGCTTCGCGCTGGGCATCACCAATGTGGAGCCGATCGAGGCAGGCCTGCTGTTCGAGCGTTTCTTATCCCCGGACCGCGACGGCCCGCCCGACATTGACTTAGACATCGAGTCGGGTCGGCGCGAAGAGGTGATCCAGTACGTCTACGACACCTACGGGCGCGACAACGCGGCGCAGGTGGCCAACGTGATCACGTACCGCACCAAGGGCGCGGTACGTGATGCAGCGCGTGCGCTGGGGTTTGCCCAAGGCGCGGCCGACAGTTGGGCGAAGGGGATGACGGAGGTGCCGGAGGCCGTCGAAAAGCTTGCGGCGCAATTCAAAGGGCAACCGCGCCATCTAGGCATCCACTCCGGCGGCATGGTGATCTGCGACCGCCCGATTGCGGATGTTGTGCCCGTGGAGTGGGCGCGGATGGAAAACCGCTCGGTGGTGCAGTGGGACAAGGACGACTGCGCCTCGGCCGGTCTGGTCAAATTCGATCTGCTCGGCCTGGGCATGCTGGAGGCGCTGCACCACATGGTGGACCTGGTGGAGGAGACCACGGGCCGCACGGTGCACCTGTGGGAGCTTCCGCTTGACGACGCCTCCGTGTACGACATGCTCTGCCGCGCCGATTCCGTCGGTGTGTTCCAGGTGGAATCGCGCGCGCAGATGGGCACCCTGCCCCGGCTGAAGCCGCGGCAGTTTTTCGACCTGGTGGTGGAGGTGGCCCTGATCCGGCCGGGCCCGATCCAGGGCGGCTCGGTACACCCGTACCTGAGGCGCCGCGACGGCCTGGAGCCGGTGACCTACGACCACCCGGTACTGGAGAAGTCCCTGGGCAAGACGCTGGGCATCCCCCTGTTCCAGGAGCAGCTCATGCAGATCTGCGTGGATGCGGCCGGCTTTTCGGGCCGAGAAGCCGATGCGCTGCGACGCGCCATGGGCTCGAAACGATCCCCGGCTCGCATGGCGGCGTTGAAGTCGCGCTTTTTCGAAGGGTGCTGGCGCACCAACGAGATCGGTTCGGACGTGGCCGAGGGACTCTGGCAGAAGATCGTTGCCTTTGCCGCCTACGGTTTCCCGGAGTCGCACTCGCAGTCGTTCGCCTCGCTGGTGTACTTCTCCGCCTGGTTTAAGCGCCACTACCCGGCGCAGTTCTGCGTGGGGCTGCTGCGCGCGCAGCCGATGGGGTTCTACTCCCCGCAGTCGCTGATCCAGGACGCGCGCCGCCACGGGGTGGAGGTGCTGCCGGTGTGCGTGAACAACTCCGGGCGCGAGGCGTCGTGCGTGGATTCCTCCACCATCCGGGTGGGGTTGAACCTGGTGCGGGGCCTGGGCGTGGACGCGGCGGACCGGATCGAGGAGGCCGCGCCTTTCGACAGGATCGCGGACCTGGCGCGCCGGGCCGACCTGTCCGTGGAGCACGTCGAGGCGCTGGCCCGGGCGGGGGCGCTGGACTGCTTCGGGGTGACGCGCAGGCAGGCGCTGTGGCAGGCGGGCGTGGCGGCCACGGAGCGCGACGGCATGTTGCCCGGGTTGTCGTCGGTGGTGGCGCCGTCGCTGCCCGGCATGAACCCGTTTGAGCTGATGGCCGCCGACGTTGCGGCCACCGGTGTCACGCCCGGGCTGATGCCGGTGGAGATGGTGCGCGCGGTGTTGTCGGCGCAGGGCGTGGTGCCGGCGGCCGAGCTGTTGCACGGGGTGGAGGACGGCACCCGCGTGCGCGTGGCCGGCGTGATCACACACCGCCAGCACCCGGCCACCGCGGGCGGGGTGACCTTTCTGGGAATGGAGGACGAGACCGGCCTGATCAACGTGGTCATCTCCGTCGGGCTGTGGAACAAGCAGCGGGTGTTGGCGCGCACCGCCAAAGCACTGGTCGTGCGCGGGATTGTGCAGAACGCCTCCGGTGCGGTGTCCGTGGTGGCGGACCGGCTCGAGCCGCTGGCGATGGGGGAGCTGCTCTCCCGCGGGTCCCGGGACTTCCGGTGATGGGTGCGTGCTCGGGTCGGATGAGCCGGGTGTTGACTGTGGATGCTTACCCCAGGATGCTTACCGCCCGAGGATGCTTACTTCTAAACGCTTACTTATCGAGATACCCAGGGCAGTTCGGGGCGCCGCACTCGATGGATAAGCATCCTGGAGTAAGCATCTACGTCGAGTAAGCATCCTGGGGCAAGCATCTATGCCGGAACAGCCCACTAACCCCGAGCTGGTAGCGTGAGCGCCATGTCAGACGCACCGCTGCAGCCTTTGCCCACCTCGGTGGAGACGATGCACAAGGTCTCCCCGAAGCTGATGTGGCCGAAGTTGGTCAGCAACGCCATCTGGGCGCTCATCGTCTGCGGCGGACTCTACCTCTGCTACCGCGAGTGGGGCTGGGGTTTTCTCATCCCGCTGGGTATTTTCGGCGTCTTTTTCATCTGGCGGTTCTTCCTTATCCCGTTCCAGGTGCGCAACATGGGCTGGCTGGAAACGGACAATGAACTGGTGTTGAGCAAGGGCAAGATGTTCCACACCATCACGGTGATCCCGTACGGGCGCATCCAGTTCGTGGACGTGGAGTCCGGGCCGATTTCCCGTTCCCTCGGCTTGAAGGAGTTGAAGGTGCACACGGCGTCGAGCTCGTCGGATTCGGATCTTCCGGGCCTGCTCGCAGAGGATGCCGATGCGCTGCGCGACCGCCTGGCCGTCAAAGCCCGCGAGCGGATGAGCGGCCTGTGAGCACTGCACACCAGGCGCGCAACCTCCACACCACGCCCGGCATGGAGGGCTACCGCCGCATCCACCGCCTCACGCCACTCCTTCGCGTC
This sequence comes from Corynebacterium afermentans subsp. lipophilum, assembly GCF_030408375.1. NCBI lineage: Bacteria > Bacillati > Actinomycetota > Actinomycetes > Mycobacteriales > Corynebacteriaceae > Corynebacterium > Corynebacterium afermentans. The sequence continues at coordinate 459,333 of NZ_CP046530.1, forward strand.
TGGACGTTCGTGCTGGCGCTGGCCACGATTGCGCTGTTCAACTTCACCATGCCCATCTACCACTGGGCGCAGCGCGAAAACGTCGGTGCGCGCGAGATCGCGTGGGCGGCGGCGGGGGCCGTCGCAGCGCTCGCGGTGCTCTTCGCGGTCTCCCAGATTTGGTGGCGACGCAGCGGCTTCAAAATCGGCGAGGAGGAGGTGGAGGTACGCCGCGGCGTGCTCACCAACCAGGTCCGCTCCGCGCGTTACGACCGCATCCAGGCCGTCGACGTCATCGAATCTTTCGCGCCGCGGCTCTTCGGCCTCGCGTCGGTGCGCATCGAGGCCGCCGGCAACTCCCAATCCGCCATTGACATCACTTACCTGCCGCGTGATGAAGCGGAGGAGGTGCGCGCCCAGTTGCTGCGCCGCATCGGGGGACAGCAGGAGCAGTTGCCTATCGACGCCACCGGCCCGAACCTGGTTCCCCCAATCCCCATCCGCAGATCGCTCATCGGCACCGCGTTCCAGATGTCCACGCTGTTCACCATCGTGTGGGCGTTCGTGCCGATTTGGACGGACCTGACCGCCGCGGCGATCATCCCGGTACTGGTGGGTTTCTTGCCAAGGATCTGGCGCACCATCGACCAGTCCTGGCGGTTCACCTGCACGCAGGAAGGGGAGATGTTTCACCTCACGTACGGGCTGGCCAACCGCCGCCGCCAGGCGGTGCCTCGCTCCCGGATTCACGCGGTGCAGCTGCGCCAGCCGATGTTCTGGCGGCTGTTCGGCTGGTGGACCGTCTCCGTTGTGGTGGCCGGCTACGGCTCGGAGCGCAACAAGCAGACCGGCACCTCGAAGCTTCTGCCGGTGGGGACGTGGGAGCAGGCGAAGGCGATGGTGGACGCCATCGGGCCGATGACAGGTAACGAGCTGACGGACCTATCCGCAGCCGATTACCGCTCGCCGCGCAGCGCACGGTGGGTCTCGCCGATCGATTGGAAACGCCAGACCGTCACCATCCGAGACGGCGCCGTCGCGGCGACCGCCGGCCGGCTGGGCCGCTGGTACCAAATGGTGGAAACGCCCCACATCCAGGAGCTGGCCTTCGAGCAGGGCCCGCTGCAGCGCGCCCTCGGCCTGGCCAACGTCGACCTCGACATGGTGCCCGGCCCGTTCAGTGTCTCCTTGCGCGATGTGGGGGAGGCGCAGGCACGTGAAATCGTCGATAAGCTGCGGGCCCGCAAGCTCCCACCGATGCAGGTGACGGACCCCTTGTCAGATACCGCCGACGAAGCCGAGCTGGCGCCACGCCTCGTAGACGGCGACTGACGCGGAGTTGGTCAGGTTCATGCTGCGCCGCGCCGGCAGCATCGGGATGCGCACCTCGCGCGTGATCCGCGGGTGGGCCAGGTGTGCTTCCGGGATGCCGTTGGCCTCGTTGCCGAACAGCAGCGCGTCGCCGTCCTGGTAGGACACCTCGTGGAAGTGGTGCTCGGTGTGCGCGGTGAACGCGAAGATGCGGGAATCCGGGATGGAGTCGAAGCAGGCGTCGATGTCCGGGTGGATGATCACATCCGCCAGGTCGTGGTAGTCCAGGCCCGCGCGTTTTAAGTGCTTGTCGTCGAAGTTAAAGCCGAGCGGTTCGACAAAGTGCAGCTGCGCCCCGGTGTTGGCGGCGAGGCGGATGGCGGCGCCGGCGTTGCCGCCGATGGCCGGGTTGTCGTAGATCAGGTGGAGCACGCCTGACAGTCTAGGATTGGGGCCGTGACTGCGATCAAACTGGACGGAAAACTCTACCGCGAGGAGATTTTCGCGGATTTGAAGGAGCGCGTGGCTCGTCTCAAAGCTGAGCACGGCGTGACCCCGGGCCTGGCCACGGTGCTTGTGGGGGAGGACCCGGCGAGCCAGAACTACGTGCGCATGAAGCACAAGGACTGCGAGGAGCTGGGGATCGCGTCCATTATGAAGGAGCTACCGGGCGACTGCACTCAGGAGGAGCTGGAGAAGCTTATCGACGAGCTGAACCACGACCCGGCCGTCACCGGCTACATCGTCCAGCTGCCGCTGCCGAAGCACCTGGACGAAAACCGCATCCTGGAGCTGATTGATCCGGCGAAGGACGCCGACGGCCTGCACCCGGTGAATCTGGGAAAGCTCGTGCTCAACGAGTCCGCGCCGCTGCCGTGCACCCCGAACGGCTCCATCAAACTGCTGGAGCGCTTCGGCGTTGATTTGAACGGCGCGATCGTGTGCGTCATCGGCCGCGGCGTGACGGTGGGTCGCCCGATTTCGCTGATGCTCACCGCCCGCGACGTCAACGCCACCACCGTGCTGTGCCACACCGGCACCAAGGATCTCGCCGCCGAGACCCGCCGCGCGGACGTGATCATCGCCGCCGCCGGCAAGCCGCACATGATCACCGCGGACATGATCAAGGAAGGCGCCGCGCTTCTCGACGTCGGCGTCTCCCGCGTCGACGGCAAAACCGTCGGCGACCTGCACCCAGACGTGTGGGAGAAAGCCAGCTGGGTCTCCCCGAACCCGGGTGGCGTGGGCCCGATGACGCGCACGTTTTTGGTGCGCAACATCGTGGAAAACGCAGAACGCCAGGCCGGCATCGGCCAGGACGCCAGCTAGGGCGCCGGTTTGGCCAGCAGCAGGATCCAGCTGCCGGGGAGCGACCGGTTGGGCGACCGGTTGAGCACTGAGCTTCCCGACGGGCTCACGCTGGACAACCCCCACGACCGCGGCACCGCCGCCTCCCCGCTGCCCGTTGTGGTGCAGCGGGCGATGGCCGCGCTGTTCGTGGTGGGGTTCGTGCTCTCCGGCGTCTACGCCGCCACGGAGCACTGGCGCCGCGCCACGTTCACGCTCGGCGCGGCCATGCTGTGGCTGACCGTGATGCGCCTGACCTGCGATTCGAAGGTGATCGGCCTGGTGGCGGTGCGTTCGAGGCGCTTCGACGCGCTGTTTACCACCGCCCTCGGGGCGGCCATGCTGTGGCTGTCCTGGTCGGTGGACGCCCTAGGGTCGTAGCGCCACCAAACCTTCACCGCGAATTTACCTGAGCGTCGACTTGACGTCGGCAGGCGGCAACCTTGCGCCTCTAGCGTGCCACGGGTGAATTCTGGAAACGGTGCTGAAAAAACTGCAAACGATACGACCCAAGTCTCCTTGAGGGGAGTCCGTCGTGAGTTTGCGGACGGCACTGGGCTCCACGAGACCTCCCTGGACATTGCGACAGGCGAGTTCGTCTCCATCCTCGGCCCTTCCGGCTGCGGCAAGTCCACTCTGCTGCGCTGCATCGCCGGGCTAGAGACGCCGGACGCAGGCGTCATCGAGTTCGCCGGCCGCGAGGTCTTCGGCCCTGGCACCAACGTGCCGGTGAACAAGCGCAACCTGTCCATGGTGTTCCAGGACCTCGCGCTGTGGCCGCACATGACGGTGGCCAAAAACGTCGAGTTCCCGCTGACCACCGGCAAACAGAAGGTGGCAAAGTCCGAGCGCGAGAAGCGCGTGGCCCGCGCGATGGACATGGTGGGCATCGGCGCGAAGGCCGAGCAGCGCCCCAACGAGCTCTCCGGCGGCCAGCAGCAGCGCGTCGCCATCGCGCGTGCGCTCGTCTCCGACCCGGAGCTTTTGCTTATGGACGAGCCCCTGTCCGCCCTCGACGCAGCCCTGCGCACCCAGATCCGCTCGGAACTGACCCGCCTGGCCTACGAGCTCGATCTCACCGTCATTTACGTCACCCACGACCAGTCTGAGGCGCTGGCCATGTCGGACCGCGTTGCGGTGATGAACGCCGGCAACGTCGTGCAATTCGCGGACCCGGTGGAGCTCTACGACCACCCCGCGGACGACTTCGTCGCCGGTTTCGTCGGCGTGACCAACACCCACGAGACCCTCCCGTCGAACCGGCCGGAGGACCTCGAGGTCACCCCGCTGCATGGAAAGCGACCGGATGCACTTCCGGCGAACTCCATCGTCGGCGAGGTGGTGGAGAGCCAGTACACCGGCGGGCGCTACGAAATCCGCAGCGTCGTGCCGGGTGCGCCAGAGCCCTGGCTGGCCTACACCAGGCACCGCTTGGGCCGCGGCGACGACGTGTTGCTGACGGTCACCCCACGTTCCTAATCCCGTTTCCTTCTATTCAGGAGTTTCCCAACATGAAGAAGTTCATCGCCGCCCTTGCGGGCGCATCCGCCGCGTTCGGCCTGGTGGCTTGCGGCTCCGTCGAGTCCAGCGACAACGCCGAGTCCACCGGCGCGAACAACGAGACCGTCTCCGCCGACGAGTGGAAGGCCCCGGAGGGCCTGTCCGGCTCCATCGACTACTACTCCGCAAACCCGCAGGGACTGACCGACGCGCTCGTCGAGGCCTTCCAGGACCGCACCGGCGTGACCGTCAACGTGTTCGCCGGCACCACCGGCGAGGTGACCGCCAAGATCAAGGCCGAGGAAGCGAACCCGCAGGCGGACGTGGTCTACCTGGCGTCCTGGAACGCCGCGAACAAGCAGGCTCAGACTGGTGCCCTTGAGTCTTACAAGCCGGAGAACATCGAGGACGCCAACGCCGATTGGAACGCAGACGACGACACCTTCCACGGCCGCGACGGCTCCGCGCTGGCCCTGGTGGCCAACACCGATGTTGTCTCCGACATCCCCTCCGACTGGGAGGACCTGGCAGACCCGAAGTACGCCGACCAGGTGATCATGCCGGATCCGCGCGAGTCCGGCACCGCCGCCGACCTGCTCACCGCCATGATCTCCGAGTGGGGCGAGGACAAGACCTGGGAGCTGTTTGACAAGCTCTTCGACAACGGCATGATCGTCCAGGGCGCCAACGGCCCGGCGCTTGACCAGGTCACCTCCGGCTCCAAGGGCATCGTCTTCGGCGGCGTGGACTACTCCGCCTACTCCGCCAAGGGCAAGGGCGAGCCGCTGGAGGTTGTCATCCCGTCCTCCGGCACCACCGTGACCCCGCGCCCGGTAATGATCATGAACTCCTCCGACAACATGGACGCCGCCAAGGCTTTCGTGGACTTCATGTTCTCCGAGGAGGCACAGCAGATCTCCGCGTCGAAGAACATGATCCCGTCCAACAAGAACGTGGACCCGAAGAACGGCCCGAAGCTGGCGGAGATCAACCAGATCTCCGACGACTGGGCTGCCATCTCCAAGGAGTCCAAGAACGTCCGCGAGCAGTTCGCTGACCGCTACCTGAAGTAACAGGCACCAATGACGACGAAGACGAAAGCCAACCCCGGGGTCTATCCGGTACTGCTCATCCTGCTGGTCCTGGTCGCGGCACCGCTGGTGTCCGTCCTGGTCACAGCCGTGACCGGCTACCGGGGCGAAGACTCCGCCCTCGATAGCCTGCTGCGACCGGAGATGCTGCGGGTCATCCGCAACACGGTCTGGCTTTCCGTCCTCGTCGTCTTTTTCGCCACCCTTTTCGCGGCACCGCTGGCATTCTTCCGCGCCTGGACGCCCATGCGGCGCGCCGGGTGGGTGGAAGTGCTGGTCATGGTGCCGTTTATGACCCCGCCATTCGCCGCGGCAATGGCGTGGATGGACTTCACCCGTCTGCGCGGCGTGGCGGACATGCTTTTGGGGCCCACGCTTGGCGACGCCGTCCGGTCCGCCATCAACTCAGTGTGGGGCATGGGTTTCATCATGGCCGCCGAGCTATTCCCGTTCCTCTACCTGATTCTGCGCAACGCGTTCGCGTCGATCCCCGCCTCGCAGCTGGAGATGGCGCAGGTGGCGGGCGCCAGTCGGTGGCAGCAGTTCAGCCGCGTGGTCGTCCCCGCGGTGGTCGGGCCTTATTCGCTCGGCGCGCTGATCGTCTTTATCAAGGCCGCCGGCGAGTTCGGCACCCCGGTCACCCTCGGCAATGCGATCGGCTACGAGGTGCTCGTCTCCTCCATCTACCAGGACGTGACCATCGACCCGCTGAACTTCTCCAAGGCGGCGGCCTCCTCGAGTGTGCTGTTCACCCTCGGCGTGATGGCGTGGGCGGTGCAGCAGTGGGCCGGCCGCGGGGTGCTCGCCTCCGGCGGCAGGGTCTCGCGCGCGGTCAACCTTCGGCCGTCGAGAGGCATGATGGCGCTTGCCTGGATCTACACCGCGATCGTGTTCGTACTCTGTGTGTTCATCCCGTACATTTCCATCATTCTGGCGGCAATGACCATCCTGCGCTCCAAGCCGCCGACACCGGACAACCTCACGTTCGACTATTTCCAGATCGTGCTGAGCATGCCGTCCGGCCAGGAGGCGCTGACGCGCTCCATCGCGCTTGGGGCCATCGGAGCGACCACCGCCGTGATCCTGGCGCTGGCGGTGACAGTGTTTACCATGCGCAGTCGCCGCTGGCCCGCGCGCTTCTCCGACTTTTTGGCCGTCGCCCCGGATACCGTGCCCGGCATCGTGCTGGCCATCGGCTTCATCCTGCTGTGGAACTCGCCGAGGCTGCCCTTTACCCCCTACGGCTCGCAACTAATCCTGGTGATGGCGTTTACCGTGCTGTTCGTGCCGATGGCGGTGCAGAACATCAAGACCTCCGCGGCCGCCATGTCGCCGACGTTGTCGGAGGCCTCTGCCGTCGCCGGCGCGACATCCTGGCAGACCTTCACCCGCGTCACCCTGCCCATGCTCGCCCCCGGCATCTTCGCCGGCTGGCTGCTCGCGTTCTTCGTGGGCATCCGCGAGCTGGTCATGTCCTCGCTGATCCGGCCGACGCGCATCAACCTGCTCGCGCCGTGGATTATGAACCAGTTCGAGCAGGGGCACCGCGCCGAAGCCATGGCCATGACGCTGATCGGCGTGGGCACCTCCACCGTCGTGCTGGTGCTGATCCGGTGGTGGCAGGGCAGAAGTAGCGCACACGTTCGGTAACCCGACGCTGCGTGTCGGCGGGATTCGTAGGGTTAAAGCTGCCGTTTCCCCAGGAGGTCCCGCATGACAGATTCCCGCCCGAGTTACTTCGCGCTCACCACCGACGTCCCCGGCGCCGAGGTTGAGGTGACCGTGATGGTGCAGTCGCTTTTTTACGACGCCCCGTCGCCGCAGCAGGTTGAATTCGCCCGAGAGCTGTCGGCGACGCTGACAGCAGTCGCGTCCGAGCACACGCCGGTGGAGCCGTGGCGCAACGAGTCCTTGGACGCCTACCTCGTGCTGGCCAACACCCACCAGCTGCTTGACCTCGCGCGCAATTCTGTGGATGCCACCCCGTCCCAGGCGCGCCGCTACTTCGCGGAGGCCGCAGACAACCTCGAGGTGCTCAAGGAATGGGACCCGCGCTTTACCAACGCCTACTACCAGGCCAGGAAGTGCGAACAGGCAGCCGGCAACTTCATCATGGATGAGCTCGAGGAGTTTCACGATTGCTTAGAGACGTGGCTGCCAGCGCGACTGCTAAGCACCAGCCACACAGAGCGAGTCGTGGTTGTAGACGATTTGCAGACGCCGGAAAGCTTCGCCGCCACGCTCACCCCGGACCACGAGGCCGTGAGCGTGAACATGCTGGGCGCCGACGAGGTGGATAGCTATACCGCCGTGGGCCGCACCGTCTACCCGGTGCCGATGTACCCGGACGGGACTATCAGGTCCCGTCTTGCCACCTCCATTTATGTCGACGGCATGCGCCTGACCTATATCGTCCACACGGACAACGAGGCGTTTCCGCTGCTGAAGAAGCTCGGGGAGGCCGCCGAGGTGTTCTGCAGCGTCACCTGCGGCTACACCCCGGTGGAGTACTACACCGAACTCGCCTACGCGAAGCAGCTGGACAACCTCGTGTATTCCCCGCGCTTCGACGAGGACGGGGTCTACCGCCGCAACCTGTTGGACATGTACGCGTACTCGCTATCGGTGATGAGCAACTTCGACGGCACGTTTGAAACGCCCCGGGACCTGGCCCGCAGCGCGGCGCAACTCAACGAGGAGATGCGGGCCGATGCGGCAATTGAGCTGGCCCGCACGATTGGGCACTGGCTGCCGCGCGACATTACGGACCTCATTCCCCGCGGCTGGACCGACGCCAGCAACGATGAATTTGCGATGAAACTTGAGGACGGGCTGAACATGCTGCCGGGGCGCCGCTTCGTGGTGGTGCTGGACCACCAGTCACCCGATGAGTACGAGCGGACGCGCCTGCCCAACCGGGAGAAGCTGTACCCGATGGTCTACGGGGAAATCGCGGACGTGGACATCTTCGACCTGCGCCACACCCAGATTTTCCTGGGCGACGTCTAGCCCGCGGATATCCTGGCACCATGCCTCACCTCGCAGCCGATCCCGTCCTCGTTGTCGCCGACATCCACCTCGGCCGAAAACAGCACGGCGATAAGAAGACCGGCCCGGGCATCGACTGGGCCCTGGACACCCTCGGACGCGGCGCGGAGGCAGGCGCCCGGCACCTGGTCATGCTGGGCGACGTCATCGACCGTAAGCGGTTCACCGACGCGACATACGGCGAGGTCACCAGGTTTTTCGACCGCGGGCTCGAGCTGTTCGACACCGTCGTGTTTATCGCGGGTAACCACGACGTGCACCACGACCTCACGGCAGTGATCCCGGAGGACGTGATCGTCGCAAAGCAAGAGCCCCAGACCATCCGGGCAGGCAGGTGGGCGCTGCACACCGCCGCGGTGGAGGTGGACCGGGACCCGCGTGAGCTCGTCGCAAAGTTCCCGACGCCGGTGGAGGGCGCGCCGAACCTTGGGCTGTTGCACACCTCGGTGACAGGGGAGTACTCCAACAACCCGTGCCTGCCCTGCACCCGCGACGAGCTGGCCGCCTGCGGGTACGGCGCCTGGCTGCTCGGGCATGTGCACGAGCGCATCACGCTTTCCAGCGCCCCGTTTGCCGGCTGGGTCGGCATGGGGAGGGCCTACCTGGCCACCGCGGACGGCACCGAGGTGCAGATCAACGACCTCTAGATGTCGTAGGCGCCGCGCTCCGCTGCGACCTCGCGCGCGGACGGGGTTTCGTGCGTCAGCGAGATGAAGTTGCGCAGGATCCGGTCCATCTGGCGGGCCTCCACCAGGAAGGCGTCGTGGCCAACCGGGGAGGACAGTTTCGCCATGGCGAGCAGGTTGCCCAGGTTGCGCGAGAGGTGTTCCTGCTGGTGGTAGGGGTACAAAATGTCCGTGTCCACGCCCACGATCATGGTCGGCACCGTCGACGAGGCCAGTGCTTTGTTCAGCCCGCCGCGGCCGCGGCCCACGTCGTGGCGGTTTAAGGCTTCGGTGAGGGTGACGTAGCTGGCGGCGTCGAAACGCTCGGTGAGTTTTGTGCCCTGGTGCTCCAGGTAGGACTGCACGGCGAAGCGCTCGCCGTCCGCGCGGAACTGCCCGAGCGGGTTCTCGCCCGACTGGGCGGCGGTGCCGAAGCGCTCGTCGATTTCCAGCTCGCCGCGGTAGGTCAGGTGCGCGATGCGGCGTGCGGCCGCCAGGCCGGCGTTCGGCGCGGTGCCGGTGGAGTGGTAGTCGCCACCGTGCCAGTTAGGGTCGTGGGTGATGGAGGTGATCTGCGCGGTCTGGATGCCAATCTGCCAGGCGCTGGCACGGGCAGACACCGCAAGCACCAGCGCGTAGTCCACGGCCTCGGGGTAGAGCAGGGTCCACTCCAGGGTGCGCGCGCCGCCCATGGAGCCGCCAATGATCGCGTGGACACGGCTGATACCAAGGGCTTCCAAGAAGGCGCGCTCGGCGTGCACCATGTCGCGCATGGTGATCGCAGGGAAGCGCGAGCCCCACACGCCGCCGTCCGGGTGATCGCTGGCCGGACCGGTGGAGCCGTAGCAGGACCCAAGCGCGTTGGTGCAGATCACGCACCACTCGTCGGTGTCCAGTGCCTTGCCGGGGCCGATGGCTTCGCACCACCAGTCGGCGGCGTCGGAGTCGCCGGTGAGCGCATGCTCGACCAGCAAGATGTTGTTTTTGCCGTTGAAGCTACCGCGTGGGACGCCCCACCGTCGATAAGCAATGTGCGCATCCTGGATCACCGCGCCTGCCTCGGTGCGGACGTCGCCGATGGCGACGGTTGCCAGCTCGCCTTCCGCAGCCAGCATTTACACCGCCGCGAAGCCGCGCTCGAGGTCCGCGATGATGTCCTCGACGTCCTCGATGCCCACGGACAGGCGCACTGTGGCCTGGGTGATGCCGGCGCGCGCGAGGCCCGCGGCATCCGACTGCGAGTGCGTCGTGGACGCCGGGTGAACCACCAGGGAACGCACGTCGCCGATGTTGGCCAGGTTGGAGTGCAGCTTCAGCGCGTCGATGAACTTCCAGGCCGCGGTCTTGTCGTCCGCATCGCCGGCGATGTCGAAGGAGAGCACCGAACCGGTGTATTTCAGGCCCAGCTTCTCTTGCGTGGCCTTGTACGGCGAGCCCTCCAGGCCTGCGTAGTTGACCTTGGCGACCTTGTCGTGGGCTGCGAGGAACTCGGCGACCTTCTTCGCGTTCGCATTATGCTTTTCGACGCGCAACGCCAACGTATCGATCCCCTGCAACGCCACCCAGGCATTGAACGGGGAAATCGCCGCACCCGTGTCGCGCAGCAGGCCGGCGCGGGCGCGCAGCGCAAATGCCGGGGCGCCGAGGTCCGCGTACTTCAGGCCGTGGTACGCCGGGTCCGGGGTAGTAAACAGCGGGAAGACATCCTCGCCGTCACGCTGGACGGTCCAGTCGAAGGTGCCGCCGTCCACGATCGCGCCGCCGATGGCCGCGCCGTTGCCGGTGTAGAACTTCGTGGTGGAAAGGACAACGATGTCAGCGCCGAGCTCCAGTGGACGAACGAGCGCCGCGGTGGCCATGGTGTTGTCCACGATCAGCGGGACCTGGTTGTTGTGGGCTACCTCGGAAATGGCCGGGATGTCCAGCACGTCCGCGATCGGGTTGCCGAAGGTCTCGCCGTAAAACGCCTTCGTGTTCGGCTTGACCGCGGCCTGCCAGCTCTCCGGATCGTCCGGGTTCTCCACGAAGGTGAAGTCGATGCCCAGCTTCGGCAGCGTGTGCTGGAAGAGCGTCTCGGTGCCGCCGTAGAGGCGCGGGGAGGTGACCACGTGGTCGCCCGCCTGGGCGAGGGTGAGGATCGCGGCGGTCTCCGCAGCCATGCCGGAGGCGAACGCGGTGGCGGCCACGCCGCCCTCGAGCGACGCGAGGCGGTCCTCCAGCGCGGACTGCGTCGGGTTGGTCAGGCGGGTGTAAATCGGACCCGCATCCGAGAGGTTGAAGCGGTTCTCAGCGTGCTGGGCGTCGTCGAAGACGTAGCTGGTGGTCATGTAGATCGGCTGGTTGCGCGCGCCGTAATCCTGGTCCACCTGCTGGCCGGCGTGAATGGAGCGGGTGCCGAACGACCATTCGCTGGCGTTGGAGTTGTCGTACTTCTGCTTCGAGTTCGTCATGGCAAGCAATGTAGTCCGCTTTGTCTGTCATTGCGTACCAAGCGGTCTATATGGGGTGTGGGCTGTGGGTTTGGCTGAATATAAATCTGTGAGGGAACCGCGGCGGACTTCCGTGCGCCTAAGAGGTATGGGGATGGACCGAGAAGACACACATGAACTGGGGCGTTGGGAAGAACGGAAAGGGGAGTTGAGGGCGGAGCTCGTCGATAAGCGAAGGCTCACGCACGACTTCTTCCCTGACGGGGAGTTTGTGGAGCTGGAACCGACTGTGTGGTTTCCGGCCGCGACGTGGGGCGAGCTGAAATACCACGAGCGGCAGTGGCTGCGCGTGGAGGCCGCCGCGATGGTGAGCAACGCCGCCGTGTTGGTGGGGAGGTCGGCGGCGCGGAAGCTGGGCATGTGGGTGATTTCACGCGGAGAGGAACCGGTGGAACTGACGCTGCCGTCGCGGAGTGTGTCGCAGAGCCGAGCCCAAAGTGGGCGCTACGCGTTTCGGTTTTCCAAGCTTCGGCGCGACGAGCAGTTGATCTACGAGGGGCACTGTCTTTCCACCCCGATCCGCACGTTCATCGACATCGCTCGCTACCACGGGTTCCTCGAAGGGCTCATCGCCGCCGACTACCTCCTGCGGCGCGGCATCGAACGGGACGCGATTGAAAAAGAGATCCGGAAGATGGGACGGGCGAAGGGGATCGGTGTGGCTCGGAAGTGTTTGGAGCACGCCATCCCGAACTCGGATTCGGCGTACGAATCCCTGGCCAGGGGGTTGTTAATCGAGGCTGGGATCGGGCCGGTGGTCGCCCAAGCCAGGATCGAGCGCTACTTTGCCGACCTTTTAGTTCAGGGATGGCTGATCATCGAGATCGACGGGGAGATCAAGTACGAGCGCGACGACGCCAGCGAGGTGTGGAAGAAAGAATTCAGCCGGCAGAAGCGGATCGGCAACAAGGGGTACGTCATCTTGCGGTTCGAGTCCAAGCTCCTGCGAGAACAGCCCCACGTGTTCATCGCGGAAGTTCGGGCTGCGTTGGCCGGCACCGAGGTGCTTGCGGCGCGGATGGGCTAGATGCTTACTGCAGGATGCTTACCCGTTGCTAGATGCTTACTCCCAAACGCTTACTTCTCGACGAACCCCCGGCTGGTTCTTGCACGTTACTCGCGAAGTGAGCATCCTCAGGTAAGCATCTAGCCGGGGTAAGCATCCTCGGGTAAGCATCCTGGGCGGGATAGCCGCTCAGGCAAATTACAGCGCAACAAAAACGGCCGGTGCCGGGGCGCGAAACCCCGACACCGGCCGATCTTAGATCAGCGAGTTACTTCTCCAGTTCGTCGATGATCTTGTTGAAGGTTGCGGACGGGCGCATGACCGCGGAGGTCTTTTCCTCGTCCGGCCAGTAGTAGCCGCCGAGGTCGGCAGCGTTGCCCTGGGCATCCAGGAGCTCCTTGTCAATCACATCAGCGTTGTCGCGCAGGTCCTTCGCGATCGGGCCGAAGACCTCGGCCAGCTCGGCGTCGTCGGACTGGGCTGCCAGCGCCTCTGCCCAGAACAGGGAGAGCCAGAAGTGGGAGCCGCGGTCGTCGATCTCGTTCACCTTGCGGGACGGGGACTTGCCTTCGTCGAGAAGCTTCTCGGTGGCCTTGTCCAGCGCGGCGGCCAGGACGCCGGCGCGCTCGTTGCCGTTCGTGTTCTTCTCGTGGCGGAAGGACTCAGCCAGCGCGAGGTACTCGCCGAGGGAGTCCCAACGCAGGTGGTTTTCCGCCTCGACCTGCTGGACGTGCTTCGGGGCGGAGCCGCCGGCACCGGTCTCGAACAGGCCACCGCCAGCCATCAGCGGGACCACGGAGAGCATCTTCGCGGAGGTGCCCAGCTCCAGGATCGGGAACAGGTCCGTGTTGTAGTCGCGCAGCACGTTGCCGGTGACAGAGATGGTGTCCTCGCCGCGGCGGATGCGCTCCACGGAGGTCTTGGTGGCCTCGACTGGGGAGGCGATGGAGATGTCCAGGCCCTCGGTGTCGTGATCTGCCAGGTACTTGTTCACCAGGTCGATCAGGTTGCGGTCGTGTGCGCGCTCCTCATCCAGCCAGAAGATGGTCTTCATGCCGGACAGGCGAGCGCGGTTGACGGCCAGCTTGACCCAGTCCTGGATCGGGGCGTCCTTGGTCTGGCAGGCGCGCCAGATGTCGCCGGCCTCCACGTCGTGCTCGATCAGCACGTCGCCGGCGGAGTTGACAACCTGGACCTTGCCGTCGGCCGGGACCTTGAAGGTCTTGTCGTGGGAGCCGTACTCCTCAGCCTTCTTCGCCATCAGGCCGACGTTCGGGACGGTGCCCATGGTGGTCGGGTCGTAGGCGCCATTTTCGCGGCAGTCGTCGATCACGGTCTGGTACACACCGGCGTAGGAGGAATCCGGGATGACGGCCAGGGTGTCCTGCTCCTGATCGTCGGCGTTCCACATGTGGCCGGAGGTGCGGATCATTGCCGGCATGGACGCGTCGATGATCACGTCCGACGGCACGTGCAGGTTGGTGATGCCCTTGGCGGAGTTCACCTGCGCCAGAGCCGGGCCGTCCTGCAGAGCCTTGTCGAAGGCGGCGCGGATCTCCTCGCCGTTTTCCAGCTCGGACAGGCCTTCGTAAATCGCGCCGAGGCCGTTCTCGCCGTCCAGGCCGGCTGCCAGCAGCTCCTCGCCGTACTTGTCGTAGACGTCCTTGAAGTAGGCGCGCACGACGTGGCCGAAGATGATCGGGTCGGAGACCTTCATCATGGTGGCCTTCAGGTGCGCGGAGAAGAGCACGCCTTCGTCCTTGGCGCGCTTCACGGCGTCCAGCAGGAAGGCGTCGAGGGCCTTGGCGGACATGTAGGTGCCGTCGATGACCTCGCTAGCTTCCACCTTGAGGCCGTCCTTCAAAACCTCCTCGCCGCCGTCAGCCTTGACGAGCTTGATGGTCAGGGTGTCTTCGGACGGCATAATGACGGACTTCTCGTTGTGGCGGAAGTCGCCGGCATCCATCGTGGCCACGTTGGTCTTCGAGTCGGAGGACCACTCGCCCATGGAGTGCGGGTGCTTCTTGGTGAAGTTCTTCACGGCCTCCGGAGCGCGGCGGTCGGAGTTGCCCTCGCGCAGCACCGGGTTCACAGCGGAGCCCTTGACTGCGTCGTACTTCTCCTGCGCGTCCTCGTAATCCGGGATGTCAAAGCCTGCGGCCTGCAGCTCGGCGATGGCCTTCTTCAGCTGCACTAGGGAAGCGGAGATGTTCGGAAGCTTGATGATGTTGGCTTCCGGCGTCTTCGCCAGCTCACCGAGCTGCGCGAGCGCGTCGTCGACCTCCTTGTCGCCGAGGCGGTCCGGGAACTGAGCGAGGATGCGGCCGGCCAGCGAGATGTCGGCGGTGTCCACGTCGATGCCGGCGCGGGAAGCGAAGGCCTCCACGATCGGCTTGAGGGAGTACGTCGCCAACAGCGGCGCTTCGTCGGTACGGGTCCAAATGATCTTCGCCATAATGCTCCTTAGGTATAAGGTGTCTGACTTCAGCCAACCAGACTACTAGGGTCATCACACATGAGTCTCACAATCGCGTCGGTCAACGTCAACGGCATCCGCGCCGCCACCAAAATCCGCAACGAAAACAATCCGGGCATGCTGGCCTGGCTCGCCGAAACCCCGGCGGATGTGGTGCTTATGCAGGAGGTTCGCGCCACCGTCGACCAGGCGCGCGCGGCGTTGGCACCCGCGCTCGAAGAAGGGTGGCACCTCGCCGTCGCCCCCGCGGAGACCCCCGGTGCGAAGGGGCGCGCGGGTGTGGGCATCCTGTCGCGCACTCCGCTTGACGACGTCACCTTCGGCATCCCCAGTTTCGAAGATGCCGGACGTTTTATCGCGGCCACGCTTCCCGGTGGCACCCGCGTCGGGTCGTTGTACCTGCCGTCGGGGTCTGCCGATACCCCGAAGCAGGACGAAAAGTACCGCTTCCTCGACGAGTTCGAACCGCTCCTGGAACAGTGGGCGGGCGAGTACCCGGACATGGTCATCGGCGGCGATTGGAACATCTGCCACCGCCGCGAGGATCTGAAGAATTGGAAGACCAACCGCAAAAAGTCGGGCTTTTTGCCGCACGAGCGCGCGTTCATGGACGCGGTGTTCGGCTGCTTCCCGGATGAGGAGCCGCAGGATGCGGACGTGAAGGCTGATGCCGTTTGGGCGGGCGCTGTGGAGTACGCGGCCGGAGGGCGTCGAGAAGCGAATGGCTCCCCGAAGTGGTTCGACGTTGCCCGCAGGCTGCACCCGGAGGACGCGCCGTACACCTGGTGGACGTTCCGCGGCCAGGCCTTCAACAACAATGCGGGCTGGCGCATCGACGTGCAGGCCGCCACCGCGAACATGCTGGAGCGCGCCGAACGCACCTGGGTGGACAAGGTGCCGACGGTGGAGCAGCGGTGGTCCGACCACTCGCCACTTTTAGTTGAATACCGCTAAATGCTGAACACCGTTCAAGGACGGGCTACACTGGCACCTACTTGTGATGTGAACCACCAAGATTGGAGTGCAGCGATGACTGACATCCTTGAAATCGCACGCGAAAAGGCCCTGGAAAACGGCGAGGGCCTGAACAAGGAGGAGCTCGTTCAGATCCTCAACATCGAAGACGAGCGCCTGCCGGAACTGCTCGACCTTGCCCACCAGGTGCGCATCAAGCACTGCGGCGTGGACGTCTCCCTCGAGGGCATCATCTCCCTGAAGACGGGCGGCTGCCCCGAAGACTGCCACTTCTGCTCCCAGTCCGGCCTCTTCGAGTCCCCGGTCCGCTCTGTGACCCTGGACATCAACGAGCTGGTGGAAGCCGCGAAGCAGTCCGAGAAGATGGGCGCGAGTGAGTTCTGCATCGTCGCCGCCGTGAAGGGCCCGACCCAGCAGCTGCTCGACCAGGTCGCCGAAGCTGTCACCGCCATCCAGGACGAGGTGGACATCTCCATTTCCGCCTCGCTGGGCATCCTCACCCGCGACCAGGCACACCAGCTGGCCAAGATGGGCGTGTCGCGCTACAACCACAACTTCGAAACCGCCGAGTCCTTCTTCCCCAACGTGGTGACCACCCACACCTGGCAGGAGCGCAAGGACACCCTGGAAAACGTGCTGGCAGAGGGCATGGAAACCTGCTGCGGCGGCATCATCGGCCTGGGCGAGACCATCGAGCAGCGCGCCGAGTTCGCCGTGCAGCTCGCGGAGATCCAGCCGCACGAGGTGCCGATGAACTTCCTTGACCCGCGCCCGGGCACCCCGTTCGCGGATCGCCCGCTGGTCCCGCAGGGCGAGGCGCTGCGCGCCGTCGCCGCATTCCGCCTGGCCATGCCGTCGACCCAGTTGCGCTTCGCGGGTGGCACGGAGCTCGCGCTTGGCGACGACGGCACCGAGGCCGGCCTCCAAGGCGGCGCCAACGCCATCATCGGCGGCAACTACCTGACCACCTTCGGCCGCCCGATGGAGAAGGACCGCGACGCCGTCGACCGCGTGATGGAGGGTGCAACGCCGGGCGTGAACCTGGGCATTACCCCGGTGGGCGAGAAGGCCAACTCCGGCCACGGCGTGCTCTACGACACCATCAAGTCGCTGTAGGTTTTCTCCGCGCATGAAGATTCCCGACAACACCGATCTCGCCGACGCCGTTTTGTCCGGCGAGATCGCCTGGCCGCTCGACCCGGCCCGCCCCTACGATGCCCCGCGCATCTGCCCGCTGTGCGGCCGCCGCATGGTGGTGAAAATTTCGCCGATGGCGTGGGAGGCGGCCTGCTCCCGCCACGGCCTGCTGCGCTCCGAGTGGGTGGAGAAGTAGCAGGGGCGGGAGTGGCTGCTAGCGCACGAAGCGCCTCGTGTTGCGAAACGCCACCGCGCTGACGGCGAGTGTGGCCAAGCATGCGGCGCTTACGCCACCGACGGCGGCGGTGTACCAATCGTCTACATGGGACTCAGTAGCCCAGTACAACGCGACCGCGATGAGGAACGTGGCAAATGCGGTAATGAGACCGCGCCCCGCGCCGAAGGAGGCGTAGACCAAGCCGAGCGCAACCCCCACGATGGCAGCAACGAAGAAGAACGCGATGTGGAGCAGCACCGTCCACGCCATTGACGAGGTGTCTTGCCCGGCATTCGCCATGATGTAGGGGGCGCCGTTAGTGTCCACCCAGGGCACGTCTGCGCCGTTGGTGAAGAGGAACAGGTCATAGGCTTGGTAGTACGGGCTCTTGAACTGGTTGTAGATCGAGGATGCCGCGGTGGGGACGCCCAGCGCCACTGCCGCCACGATGGATGTGAGTGTGGCTGAGTTCATCCACGTAGTAAAGCTTGCGCCGAGCTGGTTCAACGCACTCCACTGCGCACCTGCCAGGATGAACAGGACGGTCAGTGCGAAGCCTCCGAAGACGGTCCAGAGGGAGCCATCGCCCTGGTAGAAACGGCCCAGCGGGACTAGGACCAGCAAAACGGCCAGTGTTGCCAGGTAGGACAGTGGTTTGAAGGGGCTGAGGAAGAGTTTCATCGTTCGGGCCTTTCCGTCGCGAGGAGGTCAATGAGTTCGGCATCGTCCGGGTACTCGATGGGCAAGTGGACATCGGCCTCGCCGATAGGTTCGGCGAACGTCGCGCGTGTCGTGGGGCCGAGACTCGCTGTCTCGGCGACGGGGAAGCGGGCGATAAGGTCTTTGATCTCGGCGGTGGGGCCGGTGACCGTTGGAAAGCACAGGCGGGCGTCGTCGAGTGGGACTGGGCGCGAAACCACCCGATCAAAGACCTGGATGACATGGGTGGCTAGGCCGGCGAAGTCCTCGGGGCGATGTGATGCCATCACCACACTGCGCTGTGGGTTCTCCGCGATGTAATCGATCAGGCGCTGGCGGATCTGTTTGCGGGTGGTGGTGTCGATGCCGTCAAAAGGCTCGTCGAGAAGCAGTAGGTCCTTGCCTATGGCCAGGGCAATCTCGATGGTGAGGAGGCGGCGTTGCCCAACGGAGAGGTCTCTGATGCGGGCGTTGGGGAAGTCAAGATCCACGTGCGGGTAGATCGCTGCGACTGCACGCAGCTGATCATCCACGGTTGTGCCCGCAAACTTTGCGTCCGCACCAGCCGGCACCAACGCAGTGTGCGGGCCCATGAGCGTGTGCAGGTAGTGGGTTTTGCCGGCGGCGTTCGGGCCGACCAGCGCGTAAAAACCGGGATTCATCGGGTGCGCTCCTTTTCAATCATTGCGGTCAGCTCCTCGGTGGTGATGCCGAGTTGGTTGGCCTCATGGACAAACGGTTGGACAAAATCGCGGGCAAATGCTTCACGACGCGTACGTAACACCTGCTCACGCGCACTCTCCAGGACGAACATGCCAAGCCCGCGGCGTTTCTCCAGGAGGCCCTCGTTGAACAGCTCGGTGAGCGCCTTGGCGGAGGTGGTGGGGTTGACGGAGTAATAAGCGGACAACTCGTTAGTGGACGGCACCCGGTCGCCGGGGGCGAGGGTGCCAGCGCCGATGAGATCACGTAACTCATCTGCAATTTGTTGGTATATGGGTTTACCACTCATGTGGGTAACCATAAAACAGGAAATCCCGGCGCGTCAACCCCCAATTTTTGACGCGCCGGGTGAATCCGGTTAGGGCATGAAAGCTACTCGTCAGCGACGACGGTCAGAGGTCGAATGATGCGACGCGACGCATTTCGTCTGTCACCTTGATGTTGCCTCTTCCTTCACGGTCCCGTTTGAGGATCAGCTTCGCGATGGCGATTCGAACGCTAGGGGTCGAGTTTCCTCGACCTTTTGCTCGAGTCTCGGACGGTCACTCACGGTCATCGCTACTCCTTTCGCTGGTTTCATCGTAGCGGGCGAACCCGCTCATAAGAACCGCGTCGATAAGCACATTCTGATCGGGTGTAAGAAATGGGAGGTCCTCGATAGCCGCGAGGACATTTGTACCGGTAAGGACGGCAGTCTCATTGCCGGACGTGCTTAACTCAACAGCCCATCATTAGACACGCCCGCACCGCCGCCGGTTCCCTCCTCACCCCGGCCCACTACTATGAACCCCATGCAACGCGTGCTTTCCGGAATCCAGCCCACCGCCGACTCCTACCACCTGGGTAACTACCTCGGGGCGCTGAAGCAGTGGATCGACCTGCAGGACGGTTACGACGCCTTCTACTTCATCCCGGACCTGCATGCCATCACCGTGGACCAGGATCCCGAGGAGCTGCGCCACCGCACCCTCGCCGGCTGCGCCCAGCTGATCGCGCTCGGCATCGATCCGGACCGTTCTACTCTGTTTGTGCAGTCGCACGTGCCCGAGCACGCCGAGCTGACCTGGGTCCTGCAGTGCCTGACCGGCTTCGGCGAGGCGAGCCGCATGACGCAGTTCAAGGACAAGTCCGCCAAGCAGGGCCAGGACCGCACCTCCGTGGGCCTGTTCACCTACCCGGTGCTCATGGCCGCGGACATCCTCCTGTACTCCCCGCAGCTTGTGCCGGTGGGCGAGGACCAGCGCCAGCACCTGGAGCTGACCCGCAACCTCGCGGAGCGCTTCAACTCCCGCTACGGCAAGACCTTCACCGTGCCGGAGGGCATGATCGTTGAGGGCGCGGCGAAGGTCTACGACCTGCAGGATCCCACCTCGAAGATGTCCAAGTCGGGCGCGAATCCGAAGGGCATTGTGAACCTGCTGGACGCGCCAAAGACGTCCGCAAAGCGCATCCGCTCTGCCGTCACCGACAACGACGGCGTGATCGCCTACGACAAGGAGAACAAGCCGGGCGTATCTAACCTGCTGGTCATCCAGTCGGCGCTGACCGGCAAGCCTATCGACGACATCGTCGCCGGCTACGAGGGCCAGGGCTACGGCGCGCTCAAGGTCGACACCGCAGAAGCACTCGAAGCGTTCACCACGCCGCTTCGCGCCCGCTACGACGAGCTGATGTCCGACCGCGGCGAGCTCGAAGCCATCCTGGCCCGCGGTGCCGAACGCGCCCGCGAGGTCGCAGCCCCGCTGCTGGCGGACGTGTACGACAAGGTCGGCTTCCTCGCACCGAAGCGCTAGGGGCTCGCGGCGGAGCCGGGGTCCGCTTCCTGCGTAGCCTCAGCGCTTCGCTCGTGCGGCCCGTAGGCCGTTCAAGATGACGATGACTTCAGCGACCTCGTGAACCAACACGACCGCAGCCAGGCCCAGCACGCCGCTGATCGCAAGCGGCATCAACACGATGATGATGGCCAGAGACAGCACGATGTTTTGGTTGATGATCCTGCTGCCTCGGCGGGCGTGCTGCAGCGCTTGCGGGATCAGTCGGAGGTCGTGGCCGGTGAAGGCGACGTCAGCGGAATCGATCGCGGCGTCAGAGCCGGTCGCTCCCATCGCTATGCCCACCGTCGCGCCCGCCAGTGCCGGCGCGTCGTTGATGCCGTCGCCGATCATCGCCGTCGGTGTCTTGGAGGAGAATTCGGCGACGATGCTTGCCTTGTCCTCCGGGCGCAGCTCGGCGCGCACGTCGTCGATTCCGGCGATTTCAGCCAGCGCCCGGGCGGTGCGAGTGTTGTCGCCGGTGAGCATGCTCACTTCCACATCGTTGGCGCGCAGGGTCTGCACGGCTTCGGGCACCTCGGGCCGCAGCTCGTCACGGACACCGATCGCTCCGGCGAGGGTGTCATCGACGGTGACCAGGACGCAGGTCTGGCCCTCGGACTCCATGCGCTCAACGTCTGCCTTTAGCGGACCGGCGTCGATCCACCGGGGGCTGCCCACCAGCACCCGTCGACCTTCGACGGTGCCGCCGATGCCATGCCCGGCTTCCTCGCTGATGTCCAGGGCGGCGGGCGCTTCGGGCCCCGCTACCGCGATCGCCGCGGCGAGGGGGTGCGTCGATTGCTGCTCGACTGCCGCCGCGAAAGCCAGCACCTGCGCCCGATCGAACCCGTCTGCCGGGACCACGCCGGTAACCTCGGGCTGGTTGCGGGTAAGGGTTCCGGTCTTGTCCACCGCCAGGTGACGGATACCGCCAAGCCGCTCAAACGCCGCGCCGGACTTGATGACCACGCCGAACTGGCTGGCCGCGCCGATCGCCGCTACGACCGTCAGCGGCACGGAAATTGCCAGTGCGCACGGTGACGCTGCGACCAGAACCACCAGCGCACGGGTGATCCATGTCTCGGGGTCGCCCAGTAGCGAGCCGATCACGCCGACCAACACCGCCAGGATCATCACCCCAGGCACTAGGGGTTGGGCAATTCGGTCGGCGATCCGGGCGCGGTCGCCCTTTTCCGCCTGCGCCTGCTCGACCAGGTCCACGAGTGTGGTCAGCGAGTTGTCCGTTCCAGCTGCGGTCGTCTCGACCTCCAGCACACCGGCGGAGTTGATCGCTCCCGCGGGCACCTCGTCGCCGGGCGCAACCTCCTCCGGAATGGATTCTCCGGTGATCGCTGAGGTGTCAAGGCTGGAGCGCCCAGACCGAATGATGCCGTCCGTGGCCACCCGCTCTCCGGGGCGCACGAGCATCAGTTCGCCAGCCACGAGGTCCTTCGCAGCGACCTCGGCCGCCGTGCCGTCGCGCAGCACCGTCGCGGTCTGCGGTACCAACTTCAACAGTGCCCGCAGTCCGCCCTGTGCCCGGTCCATAGCCTTGTCTTCCAGCGCCTCGGCGATCGAGTACAGGAACGCTAGCGCCGCGGCCTCTCCGACGTAACCGAGGATTACCGCGCCGACCGCGCTGATCGTCATCAGCAAGCCAATGCCGAGCTTGCGCTTCGTGACAAGGTTCCGGATCGCGCCGGGCGCGAACGTATACGCCCCTAGCAGCAGGCCGGCCCAGAACAGTACTGTCGCGGGTGTCTCTAGCCCGGACCAGCCCAGCGCCAGGCCTAGGCAGAGGGCTACGCCGGAGAAGATCGGCAGTAGCAACTCGGGGTCCTTCCACCATGGCCGATCGAGCTCTTCGATCTCCGTGGCGGGTTCGTGTTCGCATCCACACGCCGAGCTCATGCGTCCGCTCCCTTCTCGCCGCAGCCGGGCACCGAGCACTCAGGGTCGATGCACGGGGCGTTTTCGTCGACAGCCAACGTCGCGTTCACCAGCGCGTTGAGCGCTGCCGCGAGGTGTGGATCGGCGATTTCGTAGCGTGTCTTTCGGCCCTCCGGCTCGGCGACGACGATGCCGCAGTCACGCAGGCAGGTCAGGTGGTTCGAGACGTTCGAGCGGGTCAGGTCCAGGTCGCGCGAAAGCACGGCCGGGTAGCTCGGGCCGTCGAGTAGGGTCATCAGGATTCTCGAGCGCGTCGGATCCGCCATGGCCCGGCCGAGCCGGTTCATGACGTCGAGGCGCGAAGCAATAGTCAGCATGAACTGAACTATACAGTATGAGCTGAACTATACAACATTGACTGAACTGACGTGGTGCTCGAAGAGTCTGCCGTCCCGCCCCCGCCCCGCCATCGCACGGCCTCCTCTACGATGTGTTTGGTAAATGACACATATTTGAAGGGACGTCGATGGCTACCTCGACCGCGCCGCGCAAGGCGTACACCGACGAACACGGCATTGAGCGCGCCTCGAAGCAGCAGAAGGGCGGCTTTGAGGAAAAGGTGGAGAAGAAGTCTCCCGCCGCTGGCCACCTGCTGCGGATGAATGACCGCTTCGGCACCGAAGGCGGCAACCAGCTAGCCGCTGGCATCACCTATTTCTCCGTGCTGGCGCTGTTTCCGTTGTTGATGTTGGTCTTCGCGGGCCTCGGTTTCTTCCTCAACGCCCGTCCAGATCTAATGGACGACATTCAAAACCAGATCACCCAGTCCCTGGACGGGGATTTGGGAGACATGGTCAACCAGCTGGTTGAGACCGCGATCGACCAGCGCGGCGCGGTTGCCGGCATCGGCCTGCTTACCACCCTGTGGTCCGGCTTGAACTGGATGAACCACCTGCGCGTGGGCGTGTCCGCCATGTGGAAGGTGGATGCGAACGAGGGCGGCAACTTTGTTACCAAGAAGCTCGCGGACCTGCTGGGCCTGATCGTGCTGATCGTCCTATTCATCGTCGCCGCAGTAGTGACTGCCCTGGGAGTGTCCAGCTGGACCAGCACCCTGATGGAGCGCCTCGGCATCGGCGACTTCCCAGGCGCGCGCCTTGTGGTGTGGGTTGTCGGTTTCCTCGTCAGCGTTTTGGCCAGCTTCCTGGTCATGCTGTGGGTGAACATGTACATGCCGCGCACGAAAGTCCCGGCCAAGTCTGGCTTGCAGGGGGCGCTGCTCGGCGCAGTTATCTTCGCCATCCTGCAGCAGTTTGCCGGCCTGGTCATTTCCTCGGCCACCGGCAACCCGGCGGGTGCGATCTTCGGCCCGATCATTACCCTGATGGTCCTGCTGTACCTGATCTGGCGCGTGGTGCTTTACGTCGCGGCGTGGACTGCCACCACCGAGGAGTCGCTCGCGTTGGCCCCGGCTGAGGTGCCGGAGCCGGCTGTGATCAACGTCCGCGCGGGCGCGGTCCGCGGCGGGGAGGAGTCCAAGCCGTCCGGCAAGGCGCTGGGGGTTGGCGCGGCGCTGGGCGCTATCGGCGTCGGCGTGGTTTCTCTCCTGTCCCGAGACTAAACGCGGTGGCCAGCGCGGCGAGCGCGAGTACGGCCACCACAATCAAGTAGGACCACCAGCGGTTCCAAGCCGTCTCCTCCCCAGCGCGTTCAGGCGCGGGGGTGGGGGCGGCCGTTGTGGTTTCTGGGGTGACGGTGGTCTTCTCAGCGAGAGGCTCAAGCTTTGCGACGGAGCTTCGCACCCCATACGCCTCGTGCAAGAGCATCTGCGCCTGCTCCCAGGGGCGGTGGTCGTATGCCGCGGTGTCCAGCACAACCGCGACGAGGCGGCGGCCTTCGTGGTTCACAGCGCCGACGAACGTGTGGTTCGCGTCGTCGGTGTAGCCGGTCTTGCCGCCGATGCCGTCCGGGTCGTTGAGGTAGAGCTGGTTGTCGTTCCACAGCTCGAACGGCGGCAGGTCGTCGAAGCCGGGGAAGGTGGTGTGCTCCGTGTCGACGATGCGGGCGAAGGTGGGGTCCGCGAAGGCCGCGGTGTAGGCCAGGCCCATGTCCCAGGCGGAGGTGGACATCCCTGCGCCGTCCAAGCCGGAGTAGGAGGTGGCGCGGGTATCGGCCATGCCGAGCTTCTTGGCCAGCGCGTTGACCTTGCCGAGTGCGAGCTCGTCTCCGCCGAGGGCTTGGGCGAGCGCGTGGGCGCAGTCGTTGCCCGAGGACAACAGCAGGCCGGTGAGCAGGTCTTCGACGGTGTAGTCGCCGCCTTCGCCGATGCCGGCGGCGGAGCCTTCCTGGCCGGCGGATTCGGCGGAGACTTCGACCTTCTGGTCTAGCGGCAGCTCGTCGATGACGGTCAGTGCCAACAGCACCTTGATGATTGAGGCCGGCCGGTAGCGACCGTGCGGGTCCTTCATTGCCACCACGTCGCCGGAATCTAAGTCGGCGACCAGCCAGGCGGAGGCGACTACGCCGTCGGGGGTGGTGTAGCCGTCGGCGGCGGTCACGCCGCAGGGGCCGTCGAAAAGCACCGGCAGCGGGTCAGGGGAGGCGGCGGCGCGCTCGGAGGTGGACACCGGCTCCGGCGGCCAAGTGGCCTGTGGGCAGTTGTCGGTGTCGGGCGCGCGGCCCCGGCTGGGCGGGACCCAGTTGCCGCCCTCGTCGTAGTAGCCGACGGTCGGGCCGGCCGGGGAGGTGGTTTCGGTCGGGGTTTCCGCGTCTTGGGCGTGAGCTGTCGTCGACAAGCAAAAGCTCAATGCTGTCGCCGCTGCGAGCACACGCTTCATCTAGGACTCCTTTTGGTCGTAGCGGGCCGCGAGCCGCTCGATGAGCTCGTCGGTCAAAGCCTCGTCGGAGAGAATAATATCCAGCATGTCCGCGTTCATCGCCTCCGTCTCGGCCGGGTCCGGTTCCTCGGCGTCTTCCTCGTAGGAATCGCCGGCCAGGTCCACGCCGATGCTGTCGAAGAGGCCCTCGTCTTCCGCAACCTCCGGCTCCGGCGCGACACCGACCGCCTCCGCCAGAACTTCCGCGTCGATGGCGGGGAACTGGGTGGTGAACTCGGTGAGGAAATCGTCCGCGTCGCTGACCGCCTCCGCCGGGCGCTTGCCCTTGCGGATCTCCGCCTCGATGCGGCGCTGCAGCGCCTTTTCCATCTGCCGGTGGCGCCACGAGCGCACCCGCGTCGGCTCCAACTCGCGGGCCACGGCGCGCGACTTGTTCTCCGCCTTCTTAGCTAGGTGCGCGACCTGCGTGGCCGTCATGTTCACTGTGGTGTTCACCGGCGCGAACTCGGAGTCTGTGGAAACGCGCCAGTTGCCCCAGTAGCCGGCGAGGAACAGTGCGAAGCTGACCACGGGGCCGATGACCATGCCGAGCGCCGGGTAGCCGGTGGCGTTGCCCACTAGCATGATCACCGCGCACGCCACCGCAGGGATGACGGTGGGCTGGTTACCGCCGAACACGCTGGGCTCGCGGCCGGTGACCACATCGCGGATCATGCCGCCGCCGGTGGCGGTGAACACGCCCATCATGATGGTGGGCAGCACCGGCAGGCCGTATTGGATGGCCTTGGATGCGCCGGTGGCGGCCCACAGTGAGGACACCAGCGCGTCGCCGTGGGACTGCAGCAGCTCCCAGGCTTTGCCCTTGAAGTAGGTGAACCGGGCGATCAGGGCACCGGTGAACGCCAAGATGAGGTACTCCGGCTGGCTCATCGCGGCGACGGTGCCCTGGTTGATCAGCACGTCGCGCAGCATGCCGCCGCCTAAGGAGGAGAGCATGGCGATGAAGAAGAAGCCCACGATGTCGTAGCCGAGCTGGCGGGCGAGCGTGCCGCCGATGATGCCCATCAGCAGCACGCCGGAGATGTCCATCCAGTGATAGATGGAGCTGATGAGCGGGTCGACCTGGTCCACTGACATGAGTGAATTGTAAAGGTCGCACGTTTGCCCGGCATGTCGACATGCCGTGGGCGCACGGCGAAACGGTTTAGAACTTGGAGAAACGCTTGATCAGCTGGTTTTCCATCTCGGTCCAGGCCTCCGCCTTATCGGTAAACGGTGCCGACGGCACGTAGCCTGCGGCGCGGGTGGAGCCGAGCATGTACGCCAGGTAATCCTGCATGCGTGGGTTGGCCAAAAGCAGGGAGTTCAGCGAGTCGTCCTGCGCCCAGTCCGCGGCGTCCGCGAGCAGCTCGTAAGCCTTGGACATCTGTGCGGTGTCCACGGCGTCGGGGCCCTTGTTGATGTCGGCGGCGATGCCGTTGAAGGAGTAGGAGTTGTCCGGGTGGACCTCCACCTTCAGCTCGCCAGCGTTGGCGGTGTCGATGAGGTCCTGCCAGGTGGACACGCCCGCCAGGTCGTGGTCGTCGTGCTCCAGGATCCAGCGGCCCAGGTGCTTGGTGGAGGGGAAGGTGATGATCTCGCCGTATTTGCCCAAAAACACCGGGGCACCGCGCAGGTAGGTGCGCAGCGTGTACACGCTCTGGCCCTGGATGGAGATCTTCACCGGGTCGATGCCGGCGCGGCCCCACGGGGAGGAGTCGTACGGGTCTTCCGCGGCGGCGCGCGCCTCTTCGTCCGCGCGTGCCTGCTCAGCGGCCGCGGCGCGGGCCTCGGTGGCGGCGGCGATGGCGGTGCCTGCGGCTGCGACGCGCTCGGCGTCGAGCTGATGCGTATCGACGACACGCACAGACTCATCCAACGACTTGACCACATTTTCCCAGTTCGCCAACACAACACGGCCGACGCCGGACCACTCGGACAGGCCGTTTTCGCCCGCGTAGTGGTCGGAGCCGCGGCTGACGTTGCCCAGGATGGAGTGGGAGGCGAAGAAGATCTGCGCCTGCTCGGCGGAGGCCACGTCCGCAAGCGAGCGGGAGATCTGGAACACCCGCGACAGGCGCGAGACGTTTTCGTGGCTCGGGCGGCCGGCCAAAAACTCAGGCGCGCCGATGATGTCGAAGTACTGCTTGTCGTTCGGCACCACGCGGTCGTCGCCCTGGGCCTGGAACTGCTGCCACTTCGGGTGGTCCGCTAGGTCGTGGGCGTTGGTCGTTTCCAGGTAGGCCAGGAGTTCCTCGGGGGAGTGGAAGGCCAGCACGGCTTGGTCGTCGCCGAGGAACGCCTGCCACTCGGCGCCCTTTTCCTTCCAGGTGGGTGCCCACAGGGTGTAGAAGTCGCCCTCGGTCAGGGAGATCTTGACGGGGAGAATCGCGCGCGTAGTCATGCGGGAAACTTTAGCCGGTCGGCCTCCAGAATCCGCGGAAGGTCATGCCCAGATTCTCTGTGCGCACCGGGTTCATCTGCACGGGGCTGCCCGCCTCGATCATCATCCCGTCTCCCGCGTACATGGCGGCGTGGCCGGACCACAACACCAGATCCCCCGGCTGCAGCTCCTCATACGACACTTGCCTGCCCACGGTCTGGTCGGCGGCGACGCGCGGGATCTCCAGCCCCGCCTGCCCGTATGCCCAGGAGGTCAGCCCGGAGCAGTCGAAGCCGCCCGGTGCGGCCCCGCCCCACACGTAGGGTGTGCCGATCTGGCTTTTCGCGGCTTCGACGGCGGCGGCGCCGACAGCGGATCCCTCCTCGTGCGCCGGAGCAGGCTCCGGCGGCGGGGCAGCCGCCGCGGCAGGTTCCGGTGGCGGTGGCGGGGCGACGGCGGAGGCCGGTTTCACCGCCGGTGGCGCGGGCTCAGGCGTCGATGATGCAGCAGGTGCAACCAGAGAGGCCAGGCGTTGCAGCTCCCCGTGGGCCTTCTCGGTCGCCGGGCCGGCGCCTGGCATGACGCGGTCCAACGCGGCGGAGGTGGCGGAGGTAAGCGTGTCCGCGATGGTCCGCAGATCCTTTTCCAAAGCGTTGAGCACCTGCGTGGCCTCGTTGATTGCATCGGCGATGATCCCGGCCACGTAGGCGGCGGCACCGAACAGGCCTGCTGGCGAGGTGGCGATCGCCGGCGCCGCCGTCGCCTTGTTGATGAGCGCTCCGGCGATGGTGACCAGATCAAATGCCGCGGTGCCGATCAGCACACCGCCGCGCAGCACCCCGTCGCTGATTGTTGCGCGGTAGTCCGCAAGATCCGCCGCGGCGCCAACGCGTGATGCCCCGGACGTGTTGGCCACCGCGGCCAGCGGGTCGAAGTCCTTGAAATCCGGCATGCTGAAACCCGGCAGGGTGGGCAGGTCGAAGGGCAGAAGTCTCGCCAGCATGCTGGCGGTGCCGTGCACGTCCAGGCTGACGTTGAGCGTGTGGTTGCCCGTGACATCCGGCGGGCCGGCGATGCGGTTGAGCAGGTCGATTGCGCTGCCGAATTCGGTCTTCAGGGAGCTCATAGCGCGGCTCCCAGCTTCCGGCAGGTGCAGGTGTCTACGGCCGCGGCGGCATCCACCGCAAGGTCCATCACCTCTGCGATGCGGTGGGCCTCGGCGCGCAGCGCTTCAGCGTCCGTGTTCGCTTTGGCGATGGACTCGGTCACCGCGGCACTGAATTCGCCGAGGGGCCAGGTGTGGGGCACGGAGACGTCGTTAAGCAATTGCAATCGTGCTGCGTCGTCGCGCAGCGAATCGGTCATGGCGGATACGGCGGCGGAGTCAATGTGAAATACAGTCATGGCCATTGGACGCTGAAAACACCGCCCCGGTTCCCTCGAGGGGGAAAATATTTTCGCGGCCCGCCGAGTGAACTAGCATGGCCGGCATGGATATCACGGTTGTCAACCACCCCCTAGCCGCGTCCCGCCTGACCATCATGCGCGACAAACGCTCCAACAATGCGGCCTTCCGCGCGGCGCTGGCGGACCTGGGCGCGATGCTCATCTATGAAGCGGCGCGTGACCTTGAGGTGGAGGAGTTCGACACCGAAACCCCCGTCGCAACCGCCCGCGGCGCGCGCCTGGCCACCCCGCCGATTATCGTGCCGATCATCCGCGCGGGCCTGGGCATGGTGGACCCGTCGCTGTCCATGATCCCGGACGCGCAGGTGGGCTTTATCGGGCTGGCCCGCGACGAAAAGACGCACGAGCCGGTGCCCTACCTGGAGGCGCTGCCGCAAGACCTGTCCGGCCAGCCCGTGTTCCTGGTGGATCCGATGTTGGCCACCGGCGGGTCGCTGATTCACGCCATCGACCTGCTGGTGGAGCGCGGCGCGGACAACATCACCTGTATCTGCATGGTCTCGGCCCAGCCGGGCGTGGACAAACTCGAGGCCCACGGCGGCCCGGTGCGCCTGGTCACCGCCACCATTGACCCGGCGCTCAACGAGGACGCCTATATCGTCCCCGGCCTGGGCGATGCTGGCGACCGCCTCTACGGCCCGCGCAATATCGAGCTTTAAGCTTGTCGACGTCCCACCGGTAGCGCGCCCGCACATTGCGCGCTACATTGCGTGGCATAGCTAGTTGACCGCTTTAGGGGAGCGCCGACAAACGGGGGAAAGACTATGGGGGAAGTACTGCCGCAATCGCACTGGGCGAGCTACGCACTCGGGCTGGGGGAGCGCGTGCGCGCTATCCGGCTCATGCGGGGGCTGAGCCAAACGCGCCTCGCGGAGCTGGCGGGCGTGTCGCGCTCGCTGATTTCGAACTTGGAGCGCAACGACTACAACTCCAAAGTGGCCGACCCCACCTTGAGTACCTGCTACCGGCTGGCTTCAGCGCTGCAGGTGCCGCCGGCGGCGCTTCTGCCCGGCGCGGCGGAAAACGTCGAGGGCCGTTTCCCAATGACGGATTCGCAAGCACCTGCACCCATCAGGTTTCAGTGGCCGCGCAGCGCGCAGGACACCGCAAGGTTCCACGACACGTACCTGCGCCGCGGCGCCCCGCAGGACACACCTGCGTTCTAACGGTCCGCGTCAACCACCACCGCACCGCTTTGTCTACTTTGTGGGAGGTGCGCGTACACTCATGTCAGCAAAAACTGATAACCGAAGCTGGATAGAGGGAGCGCACGTGGAAAACGCCGGAATCGCCGCCGCGGTGGACCGCTGGTTCACTGACAATCAGGAGCGCGTGATTGGCTGGCGCCGCCACATCCACTCCCACCCGGAGTTGTCCAACGAGGAAGTCGCCACCACCGACTTTCTCGTGGAAACACTGGAAAGTTACGGCCTGCATCCGGTGCGTTTCCCGGGCACTGGCCTGTACGTGGACTTGGGGCCCGCGGAAGGCAAGCGCCTGGCGTTTCGCGCGGACATCGATGCGCTTCGCGTGCCGGAACAGACGGGCTTGAGCTTCGCGTCCTCCAATCCGGGCGTGTCCCACTCCTGCGGCCACGACATCCACACCACCGTCGCCTTGGCGCTCGCCTGCGCGCTGTCCACGGTGGAGTTGGAGCACCCGGTGCGCATCATCTTTCAGCCCGCTGAGGAAGTTATGGGCGGCGGCGCCCTGGACGTGATTAGGTGGGGCGCGCTCGAGGGCGTCGGGGCTATCTACGCCGTGCACGCCGAGCCGCACATCAAGGTCGGCGAGATCGGTGTGCGCGCCGGCGCGATCACCTCGGCGTCCGACGTGATCCGCATCGAGGTTCATGGCCCCGGCGGGCACACCTCGCGCCCGCAGCTGACAGCGGACGTGGTCTACGCCATGGGCGCGCTGATCACGCAGCTGCCCGGCCTGCTGTCGCGCCGGGTGGACCCGCGCACCGGCACTGTGCTCGTGTTCGGGCATGCTGAGGCGGGCGATGCCGCCAACGCGATCCCGAAGCGCGGCCTGCTCGAGGGCACGCTGCGCACCGCGGACATCACCACCTGGCGCCAGAACGAGGACCTGCTCACGGACTTAATTGACCTCATCGTCGCGCCCACTGGCTGCACCTACCACTTGGACTACATCCGCGGGGTGCCGCCGGTGCTGAACGACGACGCCGCGACCGCGCTGGCCGTCGAAGCCGCCCGCGCGGTGGACCCCCAGTCGGTGGTATCCGCCCCGCAGTCCAGCGGCGGCGAGGATTTCTCCTGGTACCTCGAGCATGTGCCGGGCGCGATGATGCGCCTCGGCGCCTGGAGTGGGGAGGGCGAGTACCAGGACC
The DNA here is from genome assembly GCF_030408375.1 of Corynebacterium afermentans subsp. lipophilum. Lineage (NCBI taxonomy): Bacteria > Bacillati > Actinomycetota > Actinomycetes > Mycobacteriales > Corynebacteriaceae > Corynebacterium > Corynebacterium afermentans. The sequence goes on from NZ_CP046530.1 coordinate 490,779, forward strand.
TGCACCAGGGCAACCTGAACGTGGACGAGCGCGCCATCGGGGTTGGCGTGCGGTTGTTCGGCTCCATCGTGGAGGAGTACTTCCGTCCGGGCGAAGAATAAAAGTTCTCTGGGTAGACTGGCACGCAGTTTGGTTCCCTGTCACCCAACCAATGAGGAGTGCTGTTTTGTCCAAGAAGATTGTCATCATCGGTGGAGGCCCGGGCGGCTACGAGGCTGCGCTGATGGCGTCCAAGTACGGTGCGGACATCACCATTGTCGAGGACAGCGGCGCTGGCGGCTCGGCGATCCGGAAGGACGTCGTGCCGTCGAAAAGCTTCATTGCGGGCGCGAACATCAAAAACGACCTGCGCCGCGCGGACGACATGGGACTTAGCCATGCGCTGGGCGATTCGAAGCTGTCTCTGCTGGCGCTCAATGAGCGTGTGACGTCGCTCGCCGGCAAGCAGTCGGACGACATCCGTGCGCAGCTGGAGCAGGGCGGCGTGCGCTTTATCGAGGGCCGCGCGCGGTTTGCGGACGAGCAGAAGGGCCACACCACCCACAACATCGAGGTCGAGACTTCCGACGGCTCGACGGAGACGCTGACCTGCAACATGGTGCTCGTGAGCGTCGGTGCGAGCCCGCGCGTGCTCAAGGGCGCGGAGCCGGACGGCGAGCGCATCCTGAACTGGCGCCAGATGTACGACCTGAAGGACCTGCCGACGCACCTGATCGTGGTCGGCTCCGGCGTCACCGGCGCGGAGTTCGTCTCCGCATTCGCCGAGCTGGGGGTGAAGGTGACCATGGTGGCCTCGCGCGACCGCATCCTGCCTCACGACGACGCCGACGCCGCCGACGTGCTCGAGGACGTGCTGGCGGACCGCGGCGTGCAGCTGGAAAAGGACGCCCGCGTGGAGCGCGTGGAAAACACCGGCGAAGGCGTGGTCGTGCACACCACCGACGGCCGCGCCATCGAGGGCTCGCACGTGATGATGTCCATCGGCTCCATCCCGAACACCGCCGACCTCAACCTGGAGGCCGCCGGCGTGGAGGTCACCCCGTCCGGCCACATCCACGTAGACCGCGTTTCCCGCACCAACGTGGCGGGCATTTACGCCGCCGGCGACTGCACGGACCTGATGCCGCTGGCGTCCGTGGCCGCCCAGCAGGGCCGCATCGCCGTGGACCACGCACTCGGCGAGGGCGTCACCCCGATCCGTCTGAAGACCGTGGGCAACGCGGTGTTCACCCGCCCCGAGATCGCCGCGGTGGGCGTGACGGAGCAGCAGATCCGCGACGGCGAGGTTGACGCCGACATCTACAAGCTGCCGCTGGCGACCAACCCGCGCGCGAAGATGCGCTCGCTGCAGTACGGCTTTGTCAAGATCTTCGCCCGCAAGGGCTCGGGCCAGGTGCTCGGCGGCGTGATCGTTGCACCGACCGCGTCCGAGCTGATCCTGTCGCTGACCATCGCGGTGGCCAACAACCTCACCGTGCGCCAGCTCGCCGGCTCCATGGCGGTCTACCCGTCGCTGTCGGGCTCCATCACGGAGGCCGCGCGCCGCCTGGTCACCAACACCGACCTGGACTAGTTGTCCTGAACTAGTACTCCGGAAACGCCCGCTGCGGACACTTCGTGCGCGGGCAGGTGGCGCACCCGGGCCCGATCGGGGTGGCGGACGCCGGATCCACGTCGAGGCCGTCGGCGTAGACCAGCTCGTGCGCGTGCATCGCGTCGCAACCCAGCGCCACCGCATGCTCGCGCCGCGGTGAGCCGAACCCGACCGCTGGCCCCTGCACCATCCGCGCCACCCAGAGTTGCGTGCGCCCGTCCGGGGTTGTGGAGACCTGCCTGGATTTCCCGTCGGGCCCGGCGTACTACATCCTCGGCTTCGACATCGAGTTCTTCACCCCGCTGTTCGTGATGTCGCGCATCACCGGCTGGACTGCGCACATCATCGAGCAGTTCGAGAACAACTCGCTGATCCGTCCGCTGTCCGCCTACAACGGGCCGGAGCGTTAAATCGCACTACCCCCGAAACGCGGGCTGTCGCTTGTCGACGGCCCGCGTTTTTCCACCCCCACATTGTCCCCCAAAGTGCCCCGAAAATGATGTGATCTGTATTAAACTTGTGCTATCCCTATGACCGCAAAAACTTCCTTTGTGAAAGGCAACCGATGAACCCGGATAATCTCCCGCTTCACGACCTGCCCACCTTCAACAAGATCCTGGTGGCCAACCGTGGCGAAATTGCCGTGCGTGCCTTCCGTGCAGCGTTTGAGACCGGCGCGAAGACCGTCGCCGTCTACCCCCGCGAGGACCGCAACTCCTTCCACCGCCCGTTCGCGGACGAGGCTGTCCAGATTGGCGAGCCGGGTCAGCCGGTGAAGGCGTACCTGGACATCGACGAGATCATCCGCGCCGCGAAGCAAACCGGCGCGGACGCGATTTACCCGGGCTACGGGTTCCTTTCCGAGCGCGCCGACCTGGCGCGCGCGTGCCGCGACAACGGCATTAAGTTCATCGGCCCCAGCCCGGAAACTCTGGACCTGACCGGTGATAAGTCCGCCGCCGTCCAGGCCGCGGAGCGCGCCGGCCTGCCGGTGCTGAAGGACTCCGAGCCGTCCGACGACCCGAAGCAGCTGGCTGAATACGCCAAGGACTTCGAGTTCCCCGTCTTCGTCAAGGCAGTCGCAGGCGGCGGCGGCCGTGGTATGCGCTTTATTGAGCGACCGGAGGACGTCGAGAAGCTTGCTGCCGAAGCCTCCCGTGAAGCGGAGGCCGCGTTCGGCGACCCGAACGTCTACATCGAGCGCGCCGTGATCCGCCCGCAGCACATCGAGGTGCAGATCATGGCCGACTCCCACGGCAACGTCGTGCACCTGTTTGAGCGCGACTGTTCCGTGCAGCGCCGCCACCAGAAGGTCGTGGAGATCGCTCCGGCGCAGCACATCACCGAAGAGCAGCGCCAGCGCATCTGCCAGGACGCGGTGAACTTCTGCAAGGAGATCAACTACGAAGGCGCCGGCACCGTCGAGTTCCTCGTGGACGAGGCGGGCAACCACGTGTTCATTGAGATGAACCCGCGCGTGCAGGTCGAGCACACCGTGACGGAGGAAGTCACCGGCATCGACATCGTGAAAAACCAGATGTACATCGCCGCTGGCGCGCAGCTGGAGCAGATCCACCTCACCCAGGACCTCATCGAGGTCAACGGCGCCGCCCTGCAGTGCCGCATCACCACCGAGGACCCGGCCAACGGCTTCCGCCCGGACTCCGGCGTGGTCACCGGCTACGCGTCCCCGGGTGGCGCGGGTGTGCGTCTCGACGGCAACGTGGCCGTCGGCACCACCATCACCCCGAACTTCGACTCGCTGCTGGTGAAGATGACCTGCCGCGGCCGCAACTTCCAGGTGGCGGTGGACCGCGCGCTGCGCGCCCTGAACGAGTTCACCATCAACGGCCTGTCCACCAATATCGGCTTCCTGCGTGCCCTGCTGTCCGAGCCGGAGTTCCGTAACGAGCGCATCAACACCGGCTTCATCGCGGACCACCCGAACCTGCTCGAGGCTCCGGCCGCCGCCGACGACGCCGGCAAGATCCTCAACTACCTGGCGTCGGTGACGGTGAACCAGCCCAACGGCCCGCGCCCGACCAACATCCGTCCGTCGAAGAAGCTGCCGGAGGCAAACTACGGCGACCTGCCGCGCGGCTCCCGCGACGAGCTGCTCGAGCTCGGCCCGAAAAAGTGGGCGGAGAAGCTGCGCAACCAGACCGAGCTGGGTGTCACCGAGACCACCTTCCGCGACGCGCACCAGTCGCTTCTGGCCACCCGCATCCGCACCAACACCCTGGTCGCGGCGGCGAAGCACGTCGGCCACCTCACCCCGCAGCTGACCTCCGTCGAGGCCTGGGGCGGCGCCACCTACGACGTGGGCATGCGCTTTTTGCACGAGTCGCCCTGGATGCGCCTGGACGAGCTGCGCGAGGCAATGCCGAACGTGAACATCCAGATGCTGCTGCGCGGCCGCAACACCGTGGGCTACACCCCGTACCCGGACTCCGTGACCAAGGCATTCGTGCGTGAGGCAGCCACCTCCGGCATCGACATCTTCCGCATCTTCGACGCGCTCAACGACGTCTCCCAGATGCGCCCCGCCATCGACGCCGTGCTGGAGACCAACACCACCGTCGCCGAGGTGGCCATGGCCTACTCCGGTAACCTGATGGACCCGGCGGAAGACCTGTACACGCTGGACTACTACCTCAACCTCGCCGAGGAGATCGTCGAGGCGGGCGCCCACGTCCTGGCCATCAAGGACATGGCGGGCTTGATGCGCCCGGCAGCCGCCGCCAAGCTGGTCACCGCGCTGCGCGAGCGCTTCGACCTGCCGGTGCACGTGCACACCCACGACACCGCGGGCGGACAGCTGGCCACCTACCTGGCGGCCGCGAATGCCGGCGCCGACGTGGTCGACGTGGCGTCTGCGCCGCTGGCGGGCACCACCTCCCAGCCGTCCATGTCCGCCCTCGTCGCCGCATTCGCGCAGACGGAGCGCGACACCGGCATTGACCTGCAGGCCGTCTTTGACATGGAGCCCTACTGGGAGGCCGTGCGCCAGGTCTACGCCCCGTTCGAGTCCGGCATCCCGGGCCCGACCGGCCGCGTGTACAAGCACGAGATCCCGGGCGGCCAGCTGTCCAACCTGCGCACGCAGGCCAAGGCGCTGGGCCTGGAGGACCGCTTCGAGCTCATCGAGGACTACTACGCCGGCGTCAACGAGATCCTCGGCCGCCCGACCAAGGTCACCCCGTCCTCCAAGGTCGTCGGCGACCTGGCGCTGCAGCTGGTGGGCCAGGGTGTCAGCCCGCAGGAGTTCGCGGAGAACCCGCGCAAGTACGACATCCCGGAATCTGTCATCGGCTTCCTGCAGGGCGAGCTGGGCACGCCTCCTGGCGGCTGGCCGCTGCTGCGCGACCAGGCGCTTAAGAACCGCTCCGAGGTCGACCACACTGTCAAGGTGCCGGAGGAACTGGCCGTGGACCTTGACTCCGAGGACCACGACACCCGCCGCGCCGCCCTGGACAAGCTGCTCTTCCCGAAGCAGTACGCGGAGTACCAGGAGCACCTGCGCACCTACGGCATCACTGACCAGCTCGGCGATAAGACGTTCTTCTACGGCCTCGAAGAGGGCGAGGAGACCATGATCTGGTACGGCGAGATCGACGAGAACCGCCCGCCGCTGGTGGTCAGCCTCGACGCCGTGGGTGAGCCGGACGAGAAGGGCATGCGCCAGGTCATCCTGACTGTCAACGGCCAGGTTCGCCCGATCACCGTGCGCGACGAGTCAGCTGAGTCCACCGTGGCCGAAGTGGAGAAGGCCGATTCCTCGAACCCGGGCCACGTGGCAGCCCCGTTCGCCGGTGCCGTCACCGTCACCGTCAAGGAGGGCGACGAGGTCAAAGCCGGCGACCCAGTGGCTTCGATCGAGGCGATGAAGATGGAGGCTGCGATCTCCGCCACGAAGGACGGCACGATCGAGCGCGTCGCGTTCACCCAGCCGACCAAGGTGGAAGGCGGCGACCTGGTGGTGGTTATCGCCTAAGCGGGGAGCGTTGTCAGCACCGCGCGGACCGTTGAGCGGCCGCGCGGTGTTTGCTTTGCGGTCCGGGTTTTACGGATCTGCTAGTTGCCCGACCAAGGCTGCGTGGGGGAACTAGCAGATCTGCTACCCGGCGCGGTCGAGCACCGGCGCGGTCGAGCACCGGCGGCACCGGCCTAAGCGGTGAAGTCCTCCACGTCGACGACCATGACGTCGTCTTCGCCCTCGACGTTTGTGAAGCCGAACTTCTCGTAGCGGTGGCGCGCCCGGTCGTTGTCCGGGTCCACCCACAGCGCCACCTTGGGCGCGCCCTGGCGCTTGGCCAGCTCCACCGCGGCCTGCAAAAGCCGCACCGCGAGCCGGTTTCCCGCGTAGCGGTTTTCCACCGCGATGGCGATTTCGGGGATGTTGGGGGCGAGGTTCGCGTGGCCGTCGTCAGGCGATTGCCAGTACCGCAACCACACGCCACCTGCAGGCACATGGAATTGGTCGAATGCGACGATGCCGCTTTCGCGCTCCGGGTCCCACTGGCCCACATACGTCTCGGCGCCGTCGCGCTCGTCGTGGCCGATGTCGCCATCCTCGTCGCCGAAGACGTCGGCGAGGTAATTTAGCCGCCGCAGATAGGTGCGGTCGGACTCCGTGGCCTCGCGCAGTTGGAACTCAGGTGTGTAATCCATGCGCACCACGTTAATCTTTTGCCATGCTTCGACGCATTTGCCTATCGACGTCCACCGCCCTGGCCCTCGCCGCAACCCCGGCATACGCCGTGGCAGCGCCCGTGGTGAACGACGCCCCGCCAACCACCGGGGCTGCGTCGGGCGCCACCCCCGTAGTGGCCCAGGGCGACGTGGTTGACGTTGTGGGCAAAGGCCGCTGCACCATCGCGTTCAACGACCGGGGCCAAAACGTCAGCTACACCGCCGGGCACTGCGGCGAAAAGGGCGACCGCGCCATTGTGGTGGGGAAGGGGTTCCGCGCCTCCGGCACGTTCCACCCGTCGTCGGCGATGAACGCGGACGAGGGCACCGCCAACGACTGGGGCGTGATCCGCTGGGCCGACGGCGTGAAGCTGGGCGAAAACGGCATCACCGGCGACGAGGTGGTGGCGCCGTCGCTGATGCGCTCGGGCGACCCGGTGTGCGTGTACGGCGGCACCAGTAAAAAGACCACCTGCGGCAGCTTCGCAGGCGCCATCGGCAACAACCTCTACTGGGACGGCCCGTCCGGTAAACCCGGCGATTCCGGCGGCCCGGTGTGGGTGGAAGGCAAAGGTTTTCTGTCCATCTACACCGGCGTGAGTCTAGCGGTGGGCAGCAAGGGGGAGGAGGCCCGGCTCAACCGCAGCTCCGTGCCCGCCAACGGCCCGCAGGTGAGCCCCGAAGAGGAAATGGAGCTGCTGGCGGAGGCGAAGCGCATCACCACCCCGGTGGTGCACGAAACGGCGGTGCCCGGAGGCAAGCCGGAGCAGGTCAAAAACGGCGGCAGCTCGGACATGAGCGCGGTGGGAATCACCGCGATCGTGCTCGTCGCCCTCGCCGGGGTGCTGTTCGCGCTGCCGCAAATTGTCGGCGCACTGCCGCCGCAGTACCGCGAGCCCGCGCTGCGGATCATGCAGGGTTGGGGTACCTAGCGGAACGGCTACTTCAGCTCCATCAGCACGGCGCCTTTGTTCACCTGGCCGCCAACCTCGACGGCCAAGCCGGTCACGGCGCCGGCCTTGTGGGCCTTCACCGGGTTTTCCATCTTCATCGCTTCCAGCACGAGTAGCACGTCGCCCTCGGCGACCTCCTGGCCTTCCTCCACGTTGACCTTGATCACGCTGGCCTGCATGGGGGAGGCGACGGCGTCGCCGGAGACGGCTGCCTTGTTCGCGCGGCGCTTCTTCGGCTTGCGCTTGGCCGGGCCTGCCGCGACGAGCTCCTCGGGCAGGGCCACCTCGATGCGGCGGCCGTCGATCTCCACGGCGAAGGTGCGGCGGTCAGGGGCCCCGGTGTCCGCATCCGCGTCCTCGTCGGTCGCCGGGGTGGACGGCAGCTCGCCGTCCCACTCCTCCTCGATCCAGCGGGTGTAGACGCTGAAGCCGTCCTCGTCGCCGACAAACGCCGGGTTGTTCAGCATGGCCTGGTGGAACGGGATCACGGTGGGGAAGCCAGCCACGACGTACTCGCGCAGTGCGCGGCGGGCGCGCTCGATCGCCTCCCGGCGGGTGCGGCCTGTGACGATCAGCTTGGCCAGCATCGAGTCGAACTGGCCGCCCACCACGGAGCCCGCGCGCACGCCGGAATCCACGCGCACGCCGGGGCCTGCCGGTTCGGCGTAGGCGGTGACGGTGCCCGGTGCCGGCATGAAGTTCGCGGCCGCGTCCTCGCCGTTGATGCGGAACTCGATGGCATGGCCGTGGGCGGCGGGGTCGCCGTCGAAAAGCAAAGGCTCCCCGCGGGCGATGCGGAACTGCTCACGCACCAGGTCGATACCGGTGGTGGCCTCGGTGACGGGGTGCTCCACCTGCAGGCGGGTGTTGACCTCCAGGAAGGAGATCAGGCCGTCGGAGCCGACCAGGTACTCCACGGTGCCCGCGCCGAAGTACCCGGCCTCGCGGCAAATGGCTTTGGCGCTGGCGTGGATGCGCTCGCGCTGCTCGTCGGTGAGGAACGGCGCCGGGGCCTCCTCCACGAGCTTTTGAAAACGGCGCTGCAGGGAGCAATCGCGGGTGCCCACGACCACGACGTTGCCGTGCTGATCCGCCAGCACCTGGGCCTCCACGTGGCGGGCCTTATCCAGGTAGCGCTCCACGAAGCACTCGCCACGGCCGAACGCCGCGGTGGCCTCGCGGGTGGCGGACTCGTACAGCTCCGGGATCTCTTCAAGCGTGTAGGCGACTTTCATGCCGCGGCCGCCGCCGCCGAACGCGGCCTTAATTGCCACCGGCAGGCCGTGCTCTTCGGCGAAGGAGACCACCTCGTCCGCGCCGGCAACCGGGTCCTTCGTGCCCGGCGCCATCGGTGCCTGCGCGGCCTCGGCGATGTGGCGGGCGGTGACCTTGTCGCCCAACGCGGCGATCGCCTCGGGGGAGGGCCCGATCCAGGTCAGGCCAGCGTCGATGACCTTCTGCGCGAACTCCGCGTTTTCCGACAGGAAGCCGTAGCCCGGGTGGATCGCGTCTGCACCGGACTTCTCCGCCGCAGCGAGGACTTTGTCCATGTCCAGGTAGCTTTCAGCCGTGCTCGAACCGCCGAGCGCGAAGGCCTCGTCGGCCAGCTGCACAAACGGCGCGTCCGCGTCCGGCTCGGCGTACACGGCGACAGACGCGATGCCCTCGTCCACACACGCGCGGATGACACGCACGGCGATCTCGCCGCGGTTCGCCACCAGCACCTTGGTCACGCTGTTCGGCAGGTCTTTAGTCGCTGCAGTGGTAGGCACGAAGCAATCCCGTCCTTACAATCGGAAAAACAAACCGTTAGAAACGTCGGACAAACGTCGAACCATGTTACAGCGACACCGCGCCGACGCGCTTATTCAGCAGCGTTTTCGGGCGCGCCGCCCTTGACCACCGGCATGCGCACCATGTTGCCCCATTCGGCCCAGGAGCCGTCGTAGAGCGCGACGTTGGTGAAGCCCAGGATGTGCTTGAGCACGTACCACGTGTGCGAGGAGCTCTCGCCGAGCTGGCAGTACACCACCGTCTCGGCGTCCTTGTCGAAGTCGGCGTAGATCGCCTGGATGTCCTCCAGAGAGCGGAAGCGTGCGTTGGGGAACACTGAGCGGCCCCACGGCACGTTCACCGCGCCGGGGATGTGGCCCTGGCGCAGCGACGGTGCGGAGCAGGACTCAGGATTCGGGTCTTCGCCCAGGTAGAGGGGGGCCGGACGGGCGTCGATAAGCTGCGCTGGTGTGCGCTCCAACAACTCCGAAGCAAAGGCGCGGAAGGGCGCATCCTGGCGCTCAACCACCGGGTAGTCCGAGAGCGGGTAGTCCGGCACCACGAAGGAGGTGTCGCGCTCTTCGCCCATCCAGGCGTCGCGCCCGCCGTCGAGAAGCCGCACGTCCGGGTGGCCGAACAGCTCGAACACCCACGCGGTGTAGGCGGCCCACCAGTTGGAGGAGTCGCCGTAGACCACCACAGTGTCGTCGCGGTTGATGCCGCGCGAGCGCATCAGTTCCGCAAATGCCTCGCCGTCGATGAAGTCGCGCACCAGCGGGTCGTTCAAATCCCGCTTCCAGTCAATGCGGACCGCGCCGGGGATGTGGCCGATGTCGTAGAGGAACGCGTCCTCGTCGCTTTCCACGACCTTCAAACCCGGCACGCCCAGGCGGGCGGACAGCCACGCCGCGGAAACGAACTTTTCGGGGTGCGCGTACTGCTGGAACTGCGGGGTGTCGTCGAGCTCGATGCCCATGGCGGCAACCTTTCTTCTCGCTCGTGTGCGGTGTGTAAAACCACCGTCAACGATACAGAAACGAATGCGGGGAGCTTGATGTGTTTGGCCGAGAAATACGGCGGTGTGAACTTGCACACTATCAAATCGCTCGTCCGGTGGAACTCACTGCCGCCGGTTAAAGTCGGAGGTAGGAACACACAGGTTACGGCCCGTTTGTTCTGGGTATCTGACCAGCCCCGGCGGCACCGGCATGTGCGTGGCGCGGGGCGTGAACCATGAAAGGGACCAACCGTGCACAAGGCGATTGTTGTCTTCGAGGTCGAAGGCGGCTCCGACAAGTCCTTCGACGGCCACCGCAAGGACACCATGCCCATCGTTAACGCCATCAAGGAAAAGGGCTGGGACTCCGAGGTCGTCTACTTCCGCCCGGAGTGGGCAGACGACCTGTTCACCTACGTTTCCGAGAACTTCGACGCCTACATCTCCCGCGTGAACCCGGGCAACATCCCGGGCGGCGAGCAGGGCTACTTCGACCTTCTGACCCGCCTGTCCGAGGCCGGCCTGGTGGGCATGTCCACCCCGCAGGAGATGATCTCCTACGGCGCCAAGGACGCCCTGGTCAAGCTGAACAAGACCGACCTTGTGCCGGAAGATACCGCCGCGTACTACGACGTGGAGGAGTTCCACAACACCTTCCCGAAGTCCCTGTCCTACGGCGAGCGCGTGCTCAAGCAGAACCGCGGCTCCACCGGTTCCGGCATCTGGCGCGTGCGTCTTGCCGACGAGTCCCTGGCCGAGTCCGTCGAGCCGGGCACCGCCCTGCCGCTGGACACCAAGCTCAAGTGCACCGAGGCCGTGGACAACCACACCGAGGACCGCGAGCTCGGCGAGTTCATGGACTTCTGCGACCAGTACATCGTCGGCGACAACGGCATGCTCGTGGACATGCGCTTCATGCCGCGCATCGTCGAGGGCGAGATCCGCATCCTGCTGGTCGGCCCGCACCCGGTCTTCGTCGTGCACAAGAAGCCGGCAGAGGGCGGCGACGCGTTCTCCGCGACCCTGTTCTCCGGCGCGAAGTACACCTACCAGAAGCCGGAGGAGTGGCAGGAGCTCGTGGACATGTTCGCTGAGGCCCGCCCGGTCATCGCCGAGAACCTCGGCGGCGACAACATCCCGCTGATCTGGACCGCGGACTTCATGCTCGCCGACGACGACGAGACCGGCGAGGACACCTACGTCCTCGGCGAGATCAACTGCTCCTGCGTCGGCTTCACCTCCGAGCTGGACATGGGCATCCAGGAGATGGTGGCCGACGAGGCCATCAAGCGCGTTGAGGAGAAGCACGCCTAAGGGCGTTTCGCTTATCGACGTCTCAAGCGCCCCACCGCCCCGGCCCGCAGCACGCGGGACCGGGGCGGTTTGTGCGGATCGTCTAGCAGCCACAATGACCTGCTAGACGATCCGTTTCTTATTGGCCCCCATCTCCAACATCACCTGGGGAAACAGGTCGCCGGGTGCGTGATCGTCTAGCAGCATTCGTTGCGGTGCTAGACGGTCCGCCGGTTAGTTGAGCAAGTAGCCGACGGGGTAGTTCCAGCTTTCGTTGAACTTCTCGGTGTCGCCCGCGAAAGCTTCAACGCCGCTGTGGGTTGCGCGGATGTCGGCGGAGTAGTGGTTGGTAAAGCCGTCGGCGGTGTACTGGCCGCGCTCGGACCACTCAATCGTGGCGCCGCCGTTTTCCAGCGGGGTGACCTGGTCGATCCGGCCGAAGAGCTTCACCTCGCTCGCCGGTTCGCCGTTCACGTACAGCGCTAACCCGTCCGCGATCGATGCGGCAGTGCCCTGCGGCCTATCTGCGTTTCCGAGCGAGCCTTTGAAGGTGATCCAGCTCAGCTTGGCGCACGGGTCGTACTGGTTGTCGATGTCTTCGATCCAGTAGTTGTTGTCGGACCCGTTATCTGCCGGCATGCGGCCCGGGGCGGTGCCGGTGGCGTACTGCTGGCGCGGATCGGTGGGCAGGCTGGCGCAGTTGTCGCCCTCGGGTGCTGCTGCGGCAGGAGGGGCGGCCTCGCCGGCCGGCGGCTGCGCGGCAGCCTCGGTGACGGTCTTTTCCTGGATTTTCTCCTGGGTCACCGTCTCCGCCCCGGCGCCGCCGATGGACGCGGTGACAGTGGGCGCCTTCCCGCCGGTATCCGCTGTCGTGTCTTCCGTGGCGCTGCACGACGCAATCGCGAGCGTCGCCGGAACTGCAATGAGTAGCTTGGTCGCTTGGTTGATTCGCGTCATACCTCGTTAGGGTAGGAGCTTTGCCACGCTTTGCGGGTCGGCGTCAGAAAGCATCTGGCGGCAACGGTCGTATTCTGCCTGGTCACCGATAGCCTGTGAGGTTACTGCCAACATCGCAATGGCCTTCAACACGCCCTGATTCGGCTCGTGCGAGGCGGGGACCGGGCCCCAGCCCTTCCAGCCGTTGGCGCGCAGGCGGTCCAGAGAACGGTGGTAGCCGGTGCGGGCGTACGCGTAGGCGATGAGCTTGTCGCCGTCGCTCAGCTCGCGTTCCGCGCGGGCGGCCCAGACGGCGGGGGAGTCGGGGTGGGCGAGCGCGGTGTCGTCGGCAAGCAAATCCTTGCCCGCGGCCGGATCGGCGGGCAGCTCGATGGGCTTCGGGGCGAGCATGTCGTTGATTTCCATGGCCGCCAGGCTACTAGTTTCCTGGGAGCCCGTGCCGGGCCCGGCATTCGCGCATATTGTGGAGCGCGTAACCCGATGTGATCTGCGTCCCACACCGAGGAGCACCAATGGCAAGCCCGCTGTACGTCGCCCAAAGCGGCACCTACGAGGAGTTTCTGGAGGTCTACGACCCGGAAGCGCACGACGCGACGGAGATGCTGTGCGCGGGACTGATCAACCGCGACCCGGAGGCGCGCGAAAAGATCAGCAACGACATGCTGGACCGCGGCGCCGATGCGACGGTGGTGGATTACGGGCAGAACACGTTGACGCTGCTGCTCAGCCACGACCGGCTCGCTGAAGGCGACCCGACACTGGCGCACCGGCTCATCGACGGCGGTGCCGACGTGGACTTCCGAAACAGCGGAGGCGATGTGCCCATTCGGCTAGCAATTCGTATCCGCGTCGACGACGACGAGCAGCGCCGCCCGCTGTACGAGGCATTGTTCGCTGCAAACGTGGACTTGGACGAGCCGTCGAGTGTCCGCAACCCGATAAACACGATCGGGAAGTGGCTGCGCATGAACGTGGACGGACGCCCCGGCAAACTCGATGTCCTGGACGAGTTTCTCAAGGCCCGAGGCTACTAGGAGGTTCCCATGGCAAGCCCGACGTACACGGCGAAGAAGGGCACCTACGAGGAGTTTCTCGAGGTGTTCGACCCAGAGGTGAACGACCCGACGGACATGTTGTTTAACGGGCTCACCAACATGGATCCGGAAACCCGCGCCGCAATCTGCAACGACATGTTGGACCGGGGCGCGGATGCGTCGAGAGTCGAATACGGGCAGAATGCGCTGACTGTGCTGCTAGGCAGGCACCGTCACCTGGGGTCCGGTGATGCGGCGCTTGCGCAGAGGCTTGTCGACGGGGGCGCCGACGTGAACTACCGCGAACGACGTGGATCCCTGGTGGCGCAGCTGGCGGTTGAGATCCGGGTGGACGACGACGAGCAGCGTCGACCGTTGTACGAGGCCCTGTTTGGGTCAGGTGAGCTGGATCTGGACCTGCCATACACCGTGCACGACCCGGTCATGAGCATCGGGGAGTGGATGCGCATGAACACCGACCACCGTCTGGAAAAGCACTACGTCCTCGACGAATTCTTGAAAAGCAGAGGTTACTAGAAGGAGCACTTATGGCAAGCCCGCTTTACGTCGCCCAAAACGGCACCTACGAGGAGTTTTTGGAAGTCTACGGCCCGGAAGCGAACGACGCGACGGAGATGCTGTGCGCGGGACTGATCAACCGCGATCCGGAGGCACGTGCCCAGATCAGCAACGACATGCTGGACCGCGGCGCCGATGCGACGGTGGTGGATTACGGACAGAACACGCTGACGCTGCTGCTCAGCCACGACGATCTCGGCGACGGCGACCCGGCCCTCGTGCAGCGGCTTGTCGAAGCCGGCGCCGACGTGAACTTCCGCGAAAGCCACGGGGACACACCGATCAAGCTCGCGGTGAAGATCGGAGCGGAAAGTGACGAGCAGCGCCGTCCCATCTACGAAGCGCTGTTTAGCAAGGACGTGGACTTGGACGAGCCGTCGAGTGTCCGCAACCCCAAGAACAAGATCGGCGAGTGGCTGCGCATGTGCGTGGACCACCAGCCGGAGGGGCTCAAGGTCCTCGACGAGTTCCTCACCGCCCGCGGATTCTAGGGGCGAAAAGGCCAGCCCCTCACTCCCAGAGGTCGGAAGCGTTCAGCCCGAAGCGGTACAGGCAGCGGCGCAGCAGTGGCATGGACAGGCCAATCACGCTGGTGGGGTCGCCGTCGATGGAGTCGATGAACCAGCTGCCCAGCGCCTCCAGGGTGAATGCGCCGGCGCACTCAAGCGGCTGGCCCGATTCGGCGTAGGCCTGGATGTCGGCGTCGGAGACGTCGCCGAAGCGGATGGTGGTGGCAACGGTGTCCACCACCCATTCGCCACCGAACCACACCGCGTGGCCCGTGAGCAGCTGCGCAACCTTGCCGCGCTGCGCCTTCCAGCGCTCGACGGTCGCCTCCACGGTGTGGGGCTTGCCCAGCAATTCGCCGTCGAGGAGCAGCATGGAGTCGCAGCCGACCACCACGTCGTCGGGGAAGTCGGCGATGGCAGTCTCAGCTTTGGCGCGGGCGAGGGTGGAAACGGTGGTGGCCGCATCGACGCTGTGAAGCGATGCGATTAGCGCGTCCTCGTCGATGTGGGCGGGACGCAGCACCGGCTTCACCCCACCTTGCTCGAGCAGCATGCGCCGTGACGGCGACTGCGACGCCAACACCAGTCGCATTAGAAGTACGCCGCCGAGTCGAAGGCGTGCGGGTTGAACGCGGTGGCGGGGTGGGAGGTACCCCAGTAGTTCGCGTCCGGCTGCACCCCGGCCAGCTTGCGCTCGCGCTTAAGCTGCTCCAGCACCTGCGAAAGTGCCGCGAGTTCCGCCTCGGTGGGGTTGCCCTTGAGTACCTGAATGTCCACGTCAGCCTCCTTACAGCGGGATGTTGCCGTGCTTCTTCTGCGCCGGGTAGCCCACCTTGCGCTCCAGCAGACGCAGGCCCTCGAGCACGCGGTCGCGGGTGGCGGACGGCTCGATCACGGCGTCCACCAGGCCGCGCTCCGTGGCCACGTACGGGTTGAGGTTCTCCTCGGCGTACTGCTCGGCGTCGGTGCCGATGGCTTCGGCGGCGGTGGGGGCGTCTGCAAGCGCGATCTGGGCGGTCGGCCACGCGAACACCAGATCAGCACCCAAACCCTTCGAGCCGAGCAGGGCATACGAGGGGCCGAACGCCTTGCGGGTGACCACGGTGATCGTGCCCACCTGGGCCTCGGCGAACGCGTAGGCAAGTGCCGCTGCAGCGGCGGACGAGCCAGCGCGCTCCTCCTCGACGGCCGGCAGGAAGCCCGGCGAGTCCACAAACTGCACGATCGGCAGGTTAAACGCGTCGCAGGTGCGGATGAAGCGCGCGGTCTTGCGGGCGGCGTCGCGGGTCAGGCAGCCGGCCAGCACGCTCGGCTGCGTGGCGACGACACCAACGGCACGCCCGCCGACATGCGCAAACCCGGTGACCACAGAGCCCGCGAAGTCTGCGGAAAGCTCGAAGAAGTCCCCGTCGGTGATGGCGTTGATCACGTCGGCGACGTCGTAGGGCTGGTTGTCGTCGTCCGGGATGAACGTGTCCAGGTCAACACCGGAACCGGCGGCCTCAGCGCCCAGCGGGGAGGCGGCCTTGTTGTTTAGCGGCAGGTAGCCCACCACCGCGCGCGCCAGCTCCACGGCCTCTGCGTCGGTGGCGGCGGTCAGCTGCGCCAGGCCGGTCTCAGCGGCGTGGACGGCGCTGCCGCCGAGCTCCTCTGCAGTGGTTTCGGTCTCGGTCACCTTGCTCACGATGTCGGCGGTGGTCACGTGCATCGACGCGCCCTCGGCCATGACGGTGATGTCCGCCAGCGGCACGGTCGCCGCGGTCAGTGCCGCCGCGTCGCCGGCCACGACTGCGATCTGCGGGATCAGCCCGGAGGCGCGGGTGGCGGCGCGCAGGATCTGGGCCTGCATGTGCGCGGTGACAATGCCTTCCTTCCAGCGCGGGCCGGTGGAGTCGTAGATGCCGATCAGCGGCACGCCGGTCTTGGTGGCCAGGTCGTAGATCTTGAGCATCTTCTCGGCGTAGACCTCGCCGATCTGCCCGTCGAAGACGGTGGGGTCCTGGGAGAATAGGCATACCCTTCGGCCGTCGATAAGCCCGTAGCCTGTGACCACGCCGTCGGTGGAGGGCTTGGACTTGTCCATCTTGTACGCCTCGACGCGGTGCTTGGCCAGCGCGTCGGTTTCCACGAATGTGCCTTCGTCCACAAGCTTGAGCACGCGCTCGCGGGCGGTGGCGGCTCCGGCTGCGTGCACTGCGTCGATCGCGTCCTGACCGACCGGGGCCTGCGCCTCATCCAGGCGGTTGCGCAGATCCTCGATGCGGCCCGCGGTGGTGGTCATGTCGGGTTTGGATGAACTCATAACGCCTCAGTCTAGATTCCTTATGTGCCGCCATGCTTATCGACGGCTCCGCCGCCCACGTTTCACCCTCCACCGACGGGCAGTAGAGCGGAGCCTACGGGCCGAGAAGGGCGAGGGGCATGACGATGATTCCGTCGGGGCGGACGTATGCCTGTTTACCTGTGGTTACCACCATCAGGTTGGTTACCCGGTCCGGGATGCGATCGCGCAGCCACAAAAGGTGTCGGACGTCGGTGTCCTCAACCCGCGGCTTGAGTTTGACCTCAACACCGACGACTTCTCGTTCCGGCCCTTCGACGATGAAGTCGACTTCCCGTTCTCCGGCGTTTGATCGGAGATGGTACACCCGCGCTCTGGCTGCTTGAGCCAGCACACGGAGCGTGAGCGCAGTCAGGGATTCGAAGAGTGGCCCAAACATGTGGGCCGCGCGGTTGCTGAGGAGGCTGGATGCGCCGATGCCGAGCAGTCGTGCCGCGAGAGCGGGGTCGGCGAGGTGGTGTTTGGGACCCTGCTGCAACCGCTTGAACTCGTTATGTTCCGGAACCCACCCAGGGACTGGATCGAGCAGCCAAATCTTCGTTAGGTGCTCGCGGTATGCGAGCGTAGTTTTCTGATTCGGCTGCTCCACCTGGCCGCCCGTTGTGGCGTCGAGCAGCCTCGAGTAGGCGGTGGTCGTTGAAGTGGCCGCGGCATAGGCGCGCAGCCAGCTCCGGAGCGTTTCGGGCCGGCGGACTTCGTAGCCTGCATCGGGGATGTCGCGGTCGATGATGCGCTCGATGTACGAGTCGAGCATCAGTGTTTGGACCGTGGGATCAGTCGCGGCAATGGCGGGAAAACCACTGCCGGTAATGAGCTTGGCGTAATCGCCGACCTCAAAATCCGAGTGTCCCGACACATCGTTGTCTCCGGCCATGATCCTGACGAAGCTGCACGTGGGGTCGGAGACGCCGCGTTCATGGACCGCCATCGGGCGCATACGCAACGAGAAGATCCGCCCTGCACCCGAATGGGAACCCTTTGCATCGACGGGAGTGGCCGAGCCGGTGAGGAGAAAGCGCCCGGGGGCAGCTCCTTGGTCCACTTGGCGGCGAACTGCATCCCAAACCTGGGGGAGATGCTGCCACTCGTCGATGAGCAACGTGCCGTCCGGCGCCGAGGAGAGCGAAAAATCGGCCTCCGCAATGCTGCGCATATCCGGATCATCAAGGAACCAAGTGGTGTCGGCGCGGCGTTTGGCTGTGTCTGTTTTCCCGACACCTTTCGGTCCGTCAATGGCGATTGCGGACAGGTGGGGCATGAGAAGGTCGAGCTCGTCGTCGAGGGTGCGTCGGAGGTAGGCCATACGGGCATTGTACTGCACGAGAGTGTCCTACTACCGCATTTTCAGGACTCCTACTACCTGATTTTCAGAAGCTCTACTACTCGATTTTCAGGATTCCTACTACCTGATTTTCAGAAAATGCCCCACGCCGAAAATCCGGTGTGGGGCATCGCATCGTCTTAAGAGAGGAAGAAACTACCGCTCCCAAACGCGGTGGGACGCCAGCAGCTCCTTCACCGGCGCTGCGGCAGCGTCGGCGGTGTCGACCGCGACGATGCCCGGCTGGTCTGCTGGCACGCGGGCGCCCTCGAGTGCCTCCTTGCCGGTCTCACCCACGGCGATGATGGCCTTCTTGTGGCGCTCGAGCTCGCCGAGCATCGTGTTCACGTCGGTGTTTGTCGGCGGGTTGACCACCACGGCCGCGTCGAACTCGATGGAGCTGGCGGTCAGGTACGTGCGCGAGATGGACACGTCCTTGCCGCCAATCTTCACGGCCCCGCCCTTTTCGGCGACGAGCAGTGGGGTGGTGCCGGCGGCGAAGAGGTCGTCGACAAGCTTGCCCACAGCGTCGGCGGAATCACCCAGGTCGGTGGAGATGAGCACGCCGACCTGGCGGCCGTCGATAGGCCAGGTGCCGCCCATCTGGGACAGCGCCTCGGACGGCTTCACGTCGGCGACATCCTGCTTCTCCGGGTGCGGCAGGCCGAGGTTGTCGGCCACGGCCTCTGCGAGGGCCTGGTCCACGTGCGCGAGCACATCGAGGTAGCGCACCTTGACGGCCTCCTCGTAGCACTTGCCCAGCTCGAAGGACAGGGCCTGGGTGAGGTGGTCCTGCTCGACGTCGGTCAGCGAGATGTAGAACTGGCGCGCCTGGGAGAAGTGGTCGTCGAAGGACGCGGGCTGCTCACGGGTGATCTTGCCTTCCACGGCGACGGGAACGTCGATAAATGCGCCCTCGTCCACGGTGGCCTCGGCCGGGTTGTTCTCGTCCAGCGAGTTCGGCTTGTAGGGCGCCACGCCGGTGTGGGAGCCGACCTGGTGCATGCCGTCGCGCAAGTTGTCGTTCACCGGCGCCTGCGGGCGGTTGATTGGCAGCTGCGCAAAGTTCGGCCCGCCCAGACGGGAAATCTGGGTGTCCAGGTAGGAAAACAGGCGGCCCTGCAGCAGCGGGTCCGCGGTGACGTCGATGCCCGGGGGCAGGTGCGACGGGCAGAACGCGACCTGCTCAACCTCTTCGAAGTAGTTGCGCGGGTTCTTGTTCAGCGTCATCGTGCCGATGATCTCCACCGGTGCGAGCTCCTCGGGCACGAGCTTGGTCGGGTCCAGCAGGTCGATGCCCTCGAACATCTGGTCCTCCGTGTCCGGGAAGACCTGCACGCCGAGGTCCCATTGCGGGTAGGCGCCGGCCTCGATGGCGTCGTAAAGATCGCGGCGGTGGAAATCCGGGTCCATGCCGCCGGTGATCTGCGCTTCTTCCCACACCTGGGAGTGCACGCCGAACTTCGGCTTCCAGTGGAACTTGACCAGGGTGGTCTCGCCCGCATCGTTGATGAAGCGGAACGTGTGGATGCCAAAGCCTTCCATCATGCGCAGCGAGCGTGGAATACCGCGGTCCGACATGTTCCACAGCGTGTGGTGGGTCGCCTCGGTGTGCAGACCGACAAAGTCCCAGAACGTGTCGTGCGCCGACTGCGCCTGCGGGATCTCGCGGTCCGGGTGCGGCTTACCCGCGTGGATGACGTCCGGGAACTTGATGGCGTCCTGGATGAAAAACACCGGGATGTTGTTGCCCACCAGGTCCCAGTTGCCCTCTTCGGTGTAGAACTTCGTGGCCCAGCCGCGGGTATCGCGCACGGAGTCGGCGGAGCCGCGGGAGCCCAGCACGGTGGAAAAACGCACGAAGACAGGGGTCTCAGCGTCCTTCTTGAACACCTTGGCCTTGGAAATCTTCGACGCGTTGCCGTTGGCCACGAACGTGCCGTGGGCACCCACACCGCGCGCGTGGACGGCGCGCTCCGGGATGCGCTCGTGGTCGAAGTGGGTGATCTTCTCGCGGAAGTGGTGGTCCTGCATCAGCAGCGGGCCGCGCTCGCCGGCGCGCAGCGACTTCGAGGTCTCAGACAGGCGCGCACCCTGGGCGGTGGTGAGGTACTCGCCTTGCTGCGTGCGCGGATCCGGGGAATCCGAACCGGCACCGAAGTGGAACGGGCAACCGGTGGCAGAAACCGAGGCCGGCGGCTGCTGCGCGTCGGTGTCCTGCGGCGGGGTGGTCTTGCCGCCGGGCTGCGAAACGCCCGGCGTTGCGGCGCCCGGCTTACCGGGGGCGCTATCGCCCGCCGGCGACGCTGCGTTGGTGGATGGGGTCTTGTCGCTCATTCCAGTTCAACCTCTCAAGGTATGGGAGTAGGTGCCCGCCCGAGCGTAGCGATGCGTGCGCCGTGAGGCCGTGAAAAATTACTACGCTCGTCCACATGAGTGTGCGCAACGTGCAGCGAATCCAGGACGAAGTAGCCGAGTACTGGCCGAACGTGCGATGGGTGGAATCCACCGGCTCCACCAACGCCGACCTACTCAACGACAAAGCCGCGCCTGGCACAGTGCTCATCGCCGACGAACAGACGGCGGGCAAGGGGCGGCTGGGGCGGCAGTGGGTCACGCCGAAAGGCTCCCAGTTGGCCATGAGCATGGTGGTGGAAGTGCCGGAGACGCCGCCGCCGTTCGGCCTGCTGTCCATCGCGCCGGGCGTGGCGGTGACTGACGTGGTGCCGCAGGCGCGGCTGAAGTGGCCCAACGACGTCCAGATCGGCGGCCAGAAAATCGCCGGGATCCTCTCCGCGCTGGACATGCCGCGCGTGATCGTGGGCATCGGCATCAACGTGGCCATGCGCGAGGAGGACCTGCCCGTGGACACCGCCACCGCGCTCAACCTCGAGGGGCTGGACGTGGATTTCGACGATTTCACCGCCGACATTCTGCTCGCGATGGGCAAGCGGCTGACCCAGTGGCGCGAGGGCGACCCGCAGCTTTTGGAGGACTACCGCGCGGTGTGCGCCACCATCGGCCAGAGCGTGCGCCTGGAGATGCGCGAGGGCGAGGAGACCGTCACCGGCACCGTCACCGGGGTCAACGACGAGGGCGAGGTGCTTATCAACGGCTCCGCGTATTCCGTCGGCGACGTCCACCATCTGCGGCCGACGTCCTAGGCGTGCAGTACCCTGCCTGTTTATGGCTGGCAAAGCACCGTTTCGCATCGGCGGGGACGAAGTCGTCCTTGCCGACGTGTGCGCGCCGCTTTCCGCGCTGACCATCCCGCTGCTCGAGCTGGTGGCTGTCACCGGCGTGGCCTGGATGGCCATCGGCTGGATGGACGTGACCCCGCACGTGGACCCGGGCCTGCGCAACATCGTGGTGTTGATCTGGGCGCTGATCGTGCTGTGGCGGTTCATCGTCCCGCTGGTGGCGTCCAGGCGCCGGCGCTTCATCGTCACCGACAAGCGCATCCTGGCCCGCGGCCGGCGCGGTGCGGTGGATTCCATCCCGCTGCGCCAGATCCACTCTGTGCGCCGCGAGCGCGGCGGCATCAACGTGGCGGTGTACGGCTACGCGCAGCCGATCGTGTTCGAGCGGGTGGGCAAGACGCGCGCGGTGGAGAAAGTGCTGCAGCGCGCGCTCGGCGCGGCGCGGTAGGCCTGCGGCGCGCGGCCGGCGCCCGGCGCCGCGCGCCTCGCCTCGGGAGCCCCTACCTCCGACACTTCGTGGCGGAATCTGTCAGTGCGCCCCTATATCCCCAGGTCGGCACAAACGGCTGCCGTAATTTGTCAGGAACCCCGTCCGGCGCACCCTTTCCGCCCGGCGTTTTGCGCTACTTGTACCCCTTAATTTCTGTGGTGTGCAGCTGCTCGTCCAAGTCCTCGGGGGAGAGCTTGCCGCCCAAGAACTCGGCGGTGACCGGCAGGTGCAGCTCCATGTCGGTGCCGGGGCACAGCTCGATCACCGCTTCGTCCACGGTGTAGTCCAGCACGTGGCCGCCGCGCGAGTGCTCGTTATCGATGAAGTGCACGTGGCAGCCCGGCACACCGATGCCTTTGGCGTACATGGGGGTGCGGAAACCCCCGATGACGCCCTCGACGTCGGTGAAGACGTGCTCCGCGTCGTCGGAAACCGCCTCCGACATCGGCGGGTAGGGCTTTTCCTGCTTGGTCACCGTGCGCACCACCACTTCCTTGAACCGGCCGGTGATTTTCACGGCGGTGAAGAAGTTGTGGCTCGGCTCGGCGTCGTCGATAAATTTGGCTAGCTCGGAGCGGACCATGCCGGCGGGGGCGTCGAAACGCATCCGCGGCACGAAGTTGGTCACCACGGTAAACGGGGTGCGCTGGTCCAAATCGGCCACCCGCGCCTTGCCGTCGGAGGTGAGCTGGTGGCACACCCCGTCCAGGATGAGCATCTCGCCGTCGAGGGCGTCGAAGGTGCCCAAGCCGAAGTTGCCTTTGCTCAAGATGTCGCCGATGGTCAGCTCGCCGTCGTAGATGCCGTCGAGAAGCGCGGTCATCAGCGAGTTCTGGAAGATTGTGTGGCGGGCGATCGTTTCAGACATGGCTGCGATGCTAGTTGGAGGGGCGACTACAGTGTGCAGGGTGAGTAACGCCTATGGGATGCCAGTCGTCGCCGTCATCGGCGACGGCCAGTTGGCACGGATGATGCAGACGGAAGCGATCGAGCTCGGCGTGGAGACCCGCGTGCTGGCAGCGAACAAGGACGCCTCGGCCGCGCAGGTGTTCGGCGACGTGCGCCTCGGCGACTACACCAAGCTTGAGGACTTGCGCGCGATCGTGGACGGCGCGGATGCGGTCACCTTCGACCACGAGCATGTGCCCAACGAGTACGCGCAGTTGCTTATCGACGAAGGCGTGGCCGTCGAACCCCGCCCCGATGCCTTGATCTACGCCCAGGACAAACTCGAGCAGCGCCGCCGCTTGTCCGAGGCCGGCCTGCCGGTGCCGGCGTTTGCGGCGGTCGAGTCGGCCGCGGACGCCGAGGCGTTCTGGGACGAGACCGGCGGCCAGGTGTGCTTGAAGGCCACCCGTGGCGGCTATGACGGACACGGGGTATGGTTCCCGTCGTCGCGCGCAGAGTGCGCCGAGCTGGTCGAGGACCTGCTGGGCCGCGACCTGCCGCTGATGGCGGAGAAGAAGGTCGCGTTCACCCGCGAGCTGTCCGCGATGGTGGCGCGCAACCGCTCCGGCGACGTGCGCGCCTGGCCGGTGGTGGAGTCGCGCCAAGACGGCGGGATCTGCCGCGTGGCCATCGCTCCCGCGCCGGGCATGTCCGCGGAGCTGGCGGCGCGCTGCGAGGAGCTCGCCGTGCGCGTTGCTGAGGGCTTGGGCGTGACCGGCGTGTTGGCTGTGGAGCTGTTCGAGTACGAGGGCGAGCAAGGCCCAGAGGTGTCGGTAAACGAGCTGGCCATGCGCCCGCACAACACCGGCCACTGGACCCAGAACGGGTGCGTGACCTCCCAGTTCGAGCAGCATGTTCGGGCGGTACTGGACTGGCCGTTAGGTGCCGTCGATAAGCTTTCGCCCGCAACCGTCATGGTCAACACCCTCGGCGGCGACGAAGACCCCTCCGTGCCGATGGCCGAGCGCGTCGTCGAAGTGATGCGCAAGTACCCGCAGGCCAAGGTGCACCTCTACGGCAAGGACCACCGCCCCGGGCGCAAGATGGGGCACATCAACGTGTGCGCGGACAGCGTCGACGACGCGCTCGCGGTGGCGGAGGACGCCGCGCATTACATCATCCACGCAACCTGGAAGGACTAGACACATGGCACAGCCAGTCGTTGGCATCATCATGGGCTCCGACTCGGACTGGGACACCGTCGCCCCGGCCGCCGAGGTGCTCGCCGAATTCGGCATCCCGTTTGAAGTCGGCGTGGTCTCCGCGCACCGCACGCCGGAGAGGATGCTGGCGTACGCCAAGGAAGCGCACACGCGCGACCTGCAGGTGATCATCGCCTGCGCAGGCGGGGCCGCGCACCTGCCGGGCATGGTGGCCGCAGCGACCCCGCTGCCGGTGATCGGCATCCCGCGCGCCCTGGACACGCTGGACGGCCTGGATTCTCTGCTGTCCATCGTGCAGATGCCAGGCGGCGTGCCGGTGGCCACCGTCTCCATCGGCGGCGCGAAGAACGCAGGGCTTCTGGCCGCGCGCATCCTGGGTGCGGCCGATCCGTCAGTGCAGCGCAAGATGGTGGACTACCAGGCGCGCATGGCTGCGCAGGTGGAGCGTAAAGACGAGGCGCTGCGCAAGCGCCTGATGGGTGAGTAACCCAATCGTCGTGCTGGGCGCCCGCATCGTCGACGGGCGCCCTTCGCGCATGCTCGAGTTCCGCCTGCGCCGTGCGCTCGAGGTGTGGCGTGCAGCTCCCGCGCCGCTTGTGGTCTCCGGGTTTGGGGAGGCGGAGGTGATGGCCGACTGGTTGCTGGCCCGCGGGGTGCCGGAGGCGTCGATCGTGCTGGAGCCTAAGGCGCGCTCTACCAACGAGAACCTGGAGCGCTCCCGGGCGCTGTTCCCGGACGCTGCCTATCTCACCGTGGTGACCAGCGGTTTCCACGTTCTGCGCACCCGCGTGTGGGCGTGGCACCTGGGCATTCCGGTGCAGTTGGTGGCGGCGCCGACCCCAAAGACGTCCCGGGTGAAAAACTACGCGCGGGAGGTGGTGGCGCTGCCGCACTCCGTGGCGCGGGTGGTGTGGCGCCGTTTCGTGCGGCGGGTGCTCGGGCGGTAGGGGACAAGACCGTAGAGCTAAACCCTGGGATCCAAAGCCTGGGATCGGTCATAAAACGGCCGATCCCAGGCTTTGGATCCCAGGGTTTGTAGCTGGGGAGTGGCACACCTTCGGGCGGTGACGGATGTGACAACCGCGATGTCAGATTTGGCACTATGCCCAGGTCGCGCGGAACGGCCCGGTCATATCCGTCACTGGCGCCGGGGCGGGGGAGGGGCCGTCCGGCCGGAAGCGCTACTTCTGCAGGCCCGGCAGGTTCAGGCCCAGGTGCGGGCCCGCGAAGTAGAGGCCCGCGGCGCCGATGGTGGCCACGATGGCGATGATGCCGGCGAGCAGGCCGGCGAAACGCTTGGCGTTGTCGATCTCGTCCTGGGTGTACTCGGAACTGCCCGGGCCGCTGGACTGCTTGCCCTGGTCGGCCTGGTCAGAGGCCTGGTCGGTGGCTGCGGCGGTGTCGGTTGCCGGGGCGGCGGTGGCCACCGGGGCGGCGCCGGCAACGAGGGCGACGGCGAGCGCGGGGGCAATGGCGCGGCGGGAGATAGAGCTGGTGAGCATGGGAGGTCCCTTCATGGGCGTGAGTGTATCCGCCACAGAATAACCGACCGGGCCCGAGCGCCCAGCCTCAGGCCAGCCCACAAGGCACCGAAGTTACTGCCCGTCGATGAAGCGGGTGACCTTCTCCGCCTCGGCGATCTCCTGTAGCCGCTCTGCGGAGACCAGCCCGGTGACCACGACGACGGAGCCGCCGGCGGCGATGGGGCCGAGCACGTTGGAGGCGAACTCTTCGGTGGTGTGCCAGTCCTGCACCAGGTAGCGCTCCGCATCAAGGCCGGGCACCGCGAACGAGCTCAGCGCAGGGGATTGGCCGAAGTAGTCGTCGCCGTAGAAGCGCACGGTGGGGCCGAAGTCCACGGTGCCCACGGGCAGTTCGCCGCCGGCTTCCACCACGCCGCGCCCGAACGGGTCGTCGGAGACCACTACGCAATCGGGCACCTCGCTCCACCGCGCGGCGCCGTCCAGGGTGGTGAAGATGAGGTCGGGGGCGGGGGCACCGGAGGCGTCGATAAGCGGGGTGCGCGAGGAGTTGTACGCGCCGATCGCGATGACCGCCGCTTGCCACGACACCGGCAGGTCGATGGCGACCTCGTCGCCGGCATCGAATTCCTCGTCGAGCATGTTGGCGACCTTGCTGGCCCAGTTGTCCAGCGTCTGCGCCGAAAAATCCATGCGGACGCCGCGCGAGTCGTCGTAGACGGTCAGGCGCGGCGTCGAGGGGTCGGTCTGCATCAGCGGTGCGAGCATGCTCATGCCCGCCCATCGTAAGGGGCAATTGCTTTACGACGCCAACATGATCGACGCACCCGGCCCCAACGGCAAGTCGAATTGGTACCAGATAAACAGCAGCACCACCCAGAACAGCCAGAACACCACGGTGAACACGATCAGGCGCGACATCAGGGTGCCGATGCCGGCCTTCGGCTCGTAGCGGCGCAGCTGGGTGAGGATGACGATGATGTACGGGTTGAGCGGGGTGATGATCTGCGTCGCGGAATCGCCCACGCGGTAGGCGGCCTGGATGAACGCCGGGTCGAAGCCGAGCAGCGCGAACATGGGCACGAACACCGCGGCCATGAGCGTCCACAGCGCGGAGCCGGAGGTGATGAGCAGGTTCAGGCACGACGCGAGGATGATAAACGCGATGATCGCGCCGAAGCCGCCGATGCCCGCGGACTCGAGGGCCTCCGCGCCCTTGACTGCGGTCCAGGTGCCGATGCCGGACCAGTTGAACAGCGCGATGAACTGGCCGAGGATGAACGCGAGCACCAAAAAGCCGGTCATTTCCTTGATGGACGAGCCCATCATCTCCGTGACGTCGGTGACGCTTTTGATGGTGCCGGCGGCCTTGCCGTAGACCAGCCCCATGACCACGAAGTAGAGCACCACGATGAACACGGTGGACTGCATCAGCGGCGAATCCGGCAGGAAGGTGCCTTCCTCGTTGCGCCACGGCGAGCCGGGCACAAGCACGGCGATGGTGCCTGCGACAGTGAGCAAAAGCGTGGCCCACAGCGTGGCGGTCAGGCCGCGCTTTTCCGCGACGGAGAGCTCGGCGGTGATTTCGTTGCCGCCGGGGTCCAGGTCTGGGGCGTCCTCGCCTTCGGCGACCTCGGTGGGCACCTCCAGCTTGTGCAGGCGCGGCTCGAGCACCTTGTCGATGATCAGGCCGGCGATGAAACCCAGGATGGACGCGGAGGCGATGTTGAACCAGTAGTTAGACATCACCGTGACCTCGTTTGCCTCCAGGCTGGGCAGCGCCTCCATCACGGAGTTGGTGATGCCGGCGAACAGCGCGTCCAGGGAGCCGGGGAGGATCGAGGTGGCGTAGCCCGCGCCCACGGAGGCGAAACCGCCCAGCAGTCCGGCTACGGGGTGGCGTCCGGCGGCCTTGAACACCATGGCGGCCAGCGGCGGGATGACAATGAAAGCCGGGTCCGCGATCAGGGAGGCGGACACGCCGATCAGGCCCACCGCGTAGGGCAGGACGGTCTTGTTGGCGGAGCCGAACAGGCGGCGGATCAGCGCGGAGAGCATGCCGGAGCGCTCCGCGATGCCCACGGCCAGGATGATGGGCAACACGTAGACCAGCGGCGGGAAGCCGACGTAATTCTCGCCCAGGTTCACAGTGAACCAGGCCAGGCCCTCCTTGGTGAAGAAGCCGTGGATGGGGCGGACCTCGTCGGAGCCGGGGACCTGGACTTGGGCCCCGGACCAGGCCATCACCGTGGATATGACCGCGGTGATGAGGAACAACAGCAGGAAGAGGGTGAACGGCTCGGGGAGCTTATTGCCCACCTTCTCGATGGTGCCCAGGATGCGGTCGGTCGCTCCCGGCTTCTCGGAGGGCTTCTCGGTGGACTTCTCGGAGGACTCAGTGTTGTCGGAGTGGTTGCTCGCATGCTCGTTGGCGCTCGAGTTCACAGGAGTGAGGGAAGTGGTTCCTTTGGGTGACGGCTCGGGCCGTGATGTGCGAGTCATGCATCTTGGTTTTACCAAACCGTGTGCAGGATTTTCCTCAAATTCGGGAAAATTGTGAAATTACATTCCCGGAATGCGGAACGACGGGACCGGGGCGGTGCTAGTTCACGCAGCGGGGGCTGTCGCCGTCGGCGGTGATCTCGGGGGCGATCTCGGTGGCACCGAAGTCCTCGCCAGGGGTGCCCACCGGTGCCTCCTGCTGCGCTTCCTCCGCGGTCATCACACCCGGTCCTGCGTAATCCTCGGCCACGACGGCCACCATCGTGCCCGGCTCGAGCGAGGCGTTGGCCACCACCGGCACACCGCCGAGGATGCGGGCGAGCTCCTGCGCGGCAGGATCGTCGGCGTCGGGTGCCACCACCTGGCTCTGGTAGTACAGGCCCTCCATAGCGTTGGCTACCTCGGAGACCTGGACGCCCTGGCTGGAAAGTTCCTCGCCGACGCGGCCGGCCTGGCCCGGCACGGCTCCGGCATTGAGCACGATGACGTCCTGGGTGTCGAACACCGTGGAATCTGCGGCGGGGGAGTCTGAAGCGTCGGTGTCGTCTTCCTGGTCGTCTTCCTGCGCGGGCTTCACCGCGTCCTCCATGAACTGCTGCACCTGGGACACGTCGACGGTGATGATGGACTCGCCGTAGTCGCCGGTGCCGTTGACAGAGGTGACCGGGATCGTGGTGAACGTGACATTGTCGCCGGCCAGGCCGGAAAGCTGCTGCGCGAAGCGGACCACGTCCCAGTCCTTGTCCAGCGTGACGGAGCGCTCCGCCGCGTTGGCGAGTTCGCGCAGGCGGGCCGGGTTAGTCAAAGTGCCCGCGGAGAGCATGTTGCGCACCAGCGACGCCATGAAGGTCTGCTGGCGGACAATGCGGTCGAGGTCGCCGCGGGGCAGGTCGTGGCGCTGACGTACAAAGGACAACGCCTGGGTTCCGTTGAGCGTTTGGACACCGGCGGGGAAGTGGGCGCCGGACAGCGGCTCGTCCACCGCATTGTTCAGGCACACGGTCACGCCGCCCACGGCATCCGTGAGTAGGACGAAACCGAGCAGACCCACCTGCGCGAAGTGGTCGACCTCTACGCCGGTGAGGTTGGCCACTGCGTCGATGAGCCCCTCTTGGCCGGCGCGGGCGACCTGCTGCTCCAGCTCCGGGCCCTCGGACATCCCGTCCTCTTCGACCAGCTCTTCGCGCTTGTCGGCGGCGTAGGCGCCGTAGACGCCGTTGATCTTGAGGTTGCCGTAGGTGGAGTCGTGGATGTAGGTGTCGCGGGGGATCGACACGGCCGTCGCCTTGGAGCCGTCCTCCGGGATGCGGACCACCATGATGGTGTCGGTGTTGATCTCACCGTCGGCTACGCCGGCGTTGAGGCGGGCGAGCTCTTCCTCGCTTAAGGGGTTGCCCTGCGCGTCCGTGCGTGAATCGGAGCCGACGAGCAGGATGTCCACTGCGCCGTCGAGCGCGGCGTCGTCTTTATTGCCTTTGCCCTTGGATTTGCTCTGGGAGCTGACGTCGAGCTCCGAGGCGGAAAGCTGCCCGCCCAAGCGGCCGACGGCGAAGTAGCCGACGCCGGACAGGGTGATCGCCAGGGCAGAGACCACCGCAAGGACCCCTTTGACCACGGGGTGCCCGGATTGGGACACGTCTCGCGCTCGCGATGGTGCCGCCTGAATGTCGCGGGCACGCCGGTTGGGGTCAGTCACGCGGGGAAGTATACGACATCCCCGCTCGAATCCCTGCCGCAGTGCCTGTGCCGTACACCAATTTCGGCTCCACCGGTGGGTATGATTCCAGCCATTGTGAATGCAGACTTTCTCCACACACCTGAGGCAGCGGCGGGCGACCCGCCGCTTGCGGTGATTACGGTGACGTACTCGCCGGGCGAGCATTTGTCCTACCTGATTGCCTCGCTCGACGCGGCGACGCGCGGCAAGGTGCACTTGGTCTGCGCGGATAACGGCTCCACCGACGGCACACCGCAGCGCGCGGCCGACGAGCACGAGCACGTGGAGTTTCTGCCCACCGGGGGAAACATCGGATACGGGGCGGCGATTAATGCCGCGGCCGCGGCGCTGAGGAAGCGCAGAGAAGCGAATGCCATCCGAAACGACTACTTCCTCATCGTCAACCCCGACGTCGAGTTTGGCCCGGGCAGCATCGACGAGCTGATCCGCTGCATCGACGCCGCGCCCGAAGTGGGGGCGGCAGGCCCGCGCATCGAGGAAGCGGACGGCTCCGCGTACCCCAGCGCGCGCGAGGTGCCGGGACTTGCAACAGGCATCGGGCATGCATTGCTTTACGACGTCTGGCCGCGCAACCCGTTTTCCCGCGCCTACAAAGCAGACGCGAACATGCACGTGCAGCGCACCGCAGGGTGGCTCTCCGGCGCGTGCCTGCTGGTGCGGTGGGAAGCCTTCGACGCCATCGGCGGCTTCGACGAGCGCTACTTCATGTACCTGGAAGACATCGACTTCGGTGACAGGCTTTCGCGCGCCGGGTGGGATAACTTGTACTGCCCGTCGTCGGTGATCTTGCACGATCAAGGCCATGTGGCGGGCAAGTTCCGCAAGGTCACGGTGCCCGCGCACCACGGCTCGGCCTATCGCTTCCAGCGCGACAGGCACCCGCACCCGTGGCAGGCCCCGCTGCGTTGGGCGTTGTGGCTCGGGCTGAAGGTCCGCGGGGCGTTCCAGCTTGGGCTGCGCAAGCCGAGCCGGTGCAACAAAACTTAGAGAAAACTCCAGTAGGCAGGAAGAAAAGGACGAGCAATGGCAACTTCGGAGCACATCGGCGCCGCACAGGCGGCCGGCGGGGCAGTGGCAGAGATGGATGCGGTGATCCTGGTGGGCGGGCGCGGTACGCGCCTGCGCCCGCTGACGGTGTCGACGCCGAAGCCGATGCTGCCCACCGCGGGGTATCCATTCCTGGCGCACCTGTTGGCCCGAATCAAGGCCGCCGGCATGCACCACGTTGTGCTGGGCACGTCCTACAAGGCTGAGGTGTTCGAGGAGTACTTCGGCGACGGCTCCGAATTCGGCCTGGAAATCGAGTACGTGGTGGAGGAGGAAGCCCTCGGCACCGGCGGCGGCATCCGCAACGTTTTGGACAAGCTGCGCTACGACAACGCCATGGTGTTCAACGGCGACGTCCTCTCCGGCGCGGACCTGTCCGCCATCGCCTCCACCCACGTTGACAAGGACGCGGATGTCACGCTGCACCTGGTGCGTGTGCCGGATCCGCGGGCGTTCGGCTCGGTGCCGACGGACGAGGACGGCAACGTGCTGGCGTTTTTGGAAAAGACGGAGGATCCGCCGACCGACCAGATCAACGCTGGCTGCTACGTGTTCAAGCGCTCCGTGATCGAGCAGATCCCGGCAGGGCGTGTGGTGTCGGTGGAGCGCGAGACTTTCCCGGGCCTGCTGTCTTCCGGCGCGAAGGTGGTCGGGCACGTGGATTCGTCCTACTGGCGCGACATGGGCCGCCCGGACGATTTCGTCCAGGGTTCCTCGGATGTGGTGCGCGGCATCGCGTACTCGCCGTTGCTGGAGGGGCGCACGGGCGAGTCGCTTGTGGACGACTCCGCTGGCGTCGCGCACGGCGTCATCCTCATGGGTGGCACGGCTGTGGGCCGCGGCTGCGAGATCGGCGCCGGCTCGCGCGTGGACGATTCGGTGATCTTCGACGGCGTGACCATCGAGCCCGGTGCGATGGTGCGCAACTCAATCATCGCGGCAGGTGCGACGATTGGCGCGAACGCGCGTGTCACGGACTGCGTGATTGGCGACGGCGCTCGGATCGGGGCGCGTTGCGAGCTGCAGGCGGGCATGCGTGTGTGGCCGGGCGTGGAAATCCCGGATTCGGGAGTGCGTTTCTCTCCGGACGCGTAAGCGACACGCCAAAACCGGCAAATAGTTGCTCAAATCCCGGCCGCTACTAGATGTAGTACCCCCTATGTCCACCCCCATCTTCCCCCGCGTGTGACTGATGTGACTCGTGTGACGAGCGACGTGGGAAATAGGGAGCGCAGGCCGGAAACTGCGGAATTCTGGTTGCGGCTATTTAGTGTCGCGGTGTGTAATCACAACAGTGTTATCCGCAGAACCCGCCAACCGGGAACTGCGGTCACCACTCTTATACGACCGACAAGCAACTAAGGAAGGTAATGGCGTGGAAAACCAGGCAGACGCCACCCTCCGCGGTGCAGCCGCGGGAGGGATGACCCTCGACGAGTTGTTCGGCGCCGTCGAGCAGGAGTGGCAGGATCAGGCACTGTGTGCCCAGACCGACCCAGAGGCGTTCTTCCCTGAGAAGGGCGGCTCGACTCGTGAGGCGAAGCGAATCTGCAAGGCGTGCGCCGTGCGCGACGAGTGCTTGGAATACGCGCTCGAGCACGACGAGCGTTTCGGGATTTGGGGCGGGCTCTCCGACCGGGAGCGCCGCCGCCTGAAAAAGCAGATTAGCTAGGCCCTACCAGGGGAAGTCTGGGGCGATAGTCCTCGGATCCAAGTTGAGGTAATTGGCCACAAGAGCGGTCAGAACCCAAGTGAGGAGTTCTGACCGCTCTTGTGTTGTCGCGGTGCGGTGCTCGATGGGCATGCGAAACACCACGAAGCGCGCGCGTGTGGGGTTGCCCTGCCTGTCCACGCCCGCCTGCAAGACGCGACCGAGCGGCACCGGGCCGTCGGCGATGATCTCGTCCGGCAGCACCGTCATGTCGGGGCTCAATCGCATCCGCGGAATGGTGTCGACGGCGAGATCGACGCCGGCCAGCTCGTTGAAGTACTGGTTGTGAAGTGGCGCGTAGGCGTCGATGACCAGTTGGTCGAATGCGTTGGCGCGGGTGCGGTAGCGCGGCACACCGACCGGCAGGATGGGCCCGCGCACGCCCCGGCCGTGGCGGTTGCGGGCCGGTTGTACGTGGGAGGGGCGAGTGGAGCTCATAGCTGGCAATGCTATTTCGCGGCGCAGCAAAGGTGGCGTGGGCGCGCCGCGTTGCACTATCGAAATCTCAATGTGGGGTTTAGACTTGGCGCCGTGAATATCTACCGCCGTTGTTGCCGCCCAGGGTGCGGCCGGCCCGCCGTGGCCACGCTGATCTACGCGTACGCGGATTCGACGGCAGTGGTCGGACCGCTCGCGCCCGCCCCGGACCCGCACGCCTGGGATCTTTGCGAACGCCATTCCGCGCACATCACCGCACCGGTGGGCTGGGAGCTGGTCCGCGTCGAGCACGTCGAACTCGACGACGAGTCGGACGACGAAAACACCGACATCACCGCGCTCGCGGAGGCAGTGCGCGAAGCGGGGCGTGTGACCACCGGGCTGGTGGAAACCGGCCAGGACCCGATCGAGTATTCGGCGGACAAAGACTTCAACAACCCGGACACCTCCAACCACCCGGTGCACCGCACGAAGCGGGTGGAGGAGCAGATAGCCGCGGCCAAGGCGGCGCGGCGCTCCCATCTGCGTATCGTGCCGGACCCGGAGGCTGAGCAGTAGCTGCGGTGACCAAAGCGGTCTGCGCAGGACCGTGTCGGGGGCGCGCGATAAGATACCGCGCATGGCTATTGAGCACACGAACGAGACGCTGAAGAGCGTTATCAAGGCGTACGACGTCCGCGGCGTCGTCGGCGAGACCATCGACGAGGACTTCGTCCGCACCGCGGGCGCAGCGTTCGCGCACATCCTGCGCGGGGAGGGGGAGACCCGCATCGCGGTCGGCCACGACATGCGCCCGTCCTCGCCCGCGCTTGCAAACGCCTTCGCTGAAGGCGCCGCCAGCCAGGGCCTCAACGTGACCCTGCTGGGACTGACGTCCACCGACGAGCTGTATTTCGTCGCCGGCACGAAGCGCTGCGCCGGTGCGATGTTTACCGCTTCGCACAACCCGGCGCAGTACAACGGCATCAAGCTCTGCCGCGCGGGTGCAACCCCGGTGTCCACAGACACGGGCCTGGGCGAGATCGCCCGCATGATCCTCGAGGGTGTGCCGGAGTATGAGGGGGAAGCCGGGGGCGTCGATAAGCATGATGCCCTGGATGAGTACGCCTCCTACCTGCGCGAGCTTGTGCCGGTGCCTACGCGCCGCAAGCTTGTTGTGGCAGTGGACGCGGCCAACGGCATGGCCGGCATGACGGTGCCGGCGGTGCTGGGGGATATGGACATCCGCCCGCTGTACTTCGAGCTCGACGGCACTTTCCCCAACCACGAGGCGAACCCGCTGGACCCGAAGAACCTGGTTGACCTGCAGAAGTTCACTGTGGAGCAGGGCGCAGACATCGGTCTCGCCTTCGACGGGGACGCGGATCGCTGCTTCGTGGTGGACGAGCGCGGCGAGGCCGTCTCCCCGTCCGCGATCACCGCGCTGATCGCCACCCGCACGCTCAAGCAGCACCCGGGCGCGACGATCATCCACAACCTGATCACCTCGCGCGCTGTGCCCGAGCTGATTGAAGAGCACGGCGGCAACGCGGTGCGCACGCGTGTGGGGCACTCCTACATCAAGGCGCAGATGGCGGAACATTCCGCGCTGTTCGGCGGCGAGCACTCCGCGCACTACTACTTCTCGGAGTTTTTCAATGCCGACTCCGGCCTGGTGGCGGCGCTGCACGTGCTGGCCGCGCTGGCGGAGCAGGACGCGCCGCTGAGCGAGATGATGGGCGCCTACGAGCGCTACACCGCCTCCGGCGAGATCAACTCCGAGGTCGCCGACCAAGCCGCCGCCACGCAGCGCGTGGTGGACGCGTTTGCGGACCGCGCGGAATCCGTGGACACACTCGACGGCGTCACCGTGCAGCTCAAAGACTCCAAGGCGTGGTTCAACGTGCGCGCCTCCAACACCGAACCACTGCTGCGGCTGAACGCCGAGGCGCCGACGCGCGACGAGGTGGACGCGCTGACAGAGGAAATCCTCGGCATCATCCGCGCTTGAGGTTCCCCGCGTACGCTCGCGGGGTATGAGCGAATTTTCCAGGGAAGACGCCCTGTTTTTCGACATCGCCCACGAGGGCGCGCAGGTCCGTGCCGTGGGCCAGGCGGCGCACCTGCTCGAAGGCCTGCACGGCATGCAGCCCCGCAGCGTGGTCGTGCTGGCCACCGACCAGGTCGCGGCGGCCGCGGCGCGTGCGGTGGCAACCTTTGCCGCCCCGCTCGAGGTACCGGTGGTGGTTGTTGACGTGCTGCCGGCGTACATCGGAGCGCTCGATGTCGTGGTGGTTGTGGGCGACAACGCTGGACGCGAGCAGGATCTGCGCGGTTTGCTCACCGCGGCGGACCGCGGCGCAGAGACCATCCTCGCCGGCCCGAAGCAGGGGCCCTTGCTTGAAGACGCACCACAGGCCGCCACCGTCATTCCCGCCCTGCCCGACACAGCTGGCGCCTCCCCGCTGCGTACCTGCGCCGTCGTGGGGGCAGTACTGCTGGCGCTGCGCCAGCCGGCCGAGGTAGTGGCGGAGCGCTTCGAGCTGCTGGCGTCTGAAGTGGATGCGGAGCTGGAGTCTGTCTCGCCGCGGCGCGACGTGGCGGTCAACGCCGCGCGCAAACTGCGCGCCCAGGTTGACGGTGCTCGGGTGCTGCACACCGGATTCGGTATGGCAGGCAGTGCGGTGGCGGAGCTTGTCGCGTCGCTGTGGTCCACACACGGCATCCCGGCGTCCTTTGTGGACTACCATGAGCTTCCCTTTGCCGTCGAGCGTGCTCAGGAGGGTAATTCCGCCTCCGCCG
This sequence comes from Corynebacterium afermentans subsp. lipophilum, assembly GCF_030408375.1. NCBI lineage: Bacteria > Bacillati > Actinomycetota > Actinomycetes > Mycobacteriales > Corynebacteriaceae > Corynebacterium > Corynebacterium afermentans. Next base: position 526,321 of record NZ_CP046530.1, read on the forward strand.
CGGACGATATCTTCCACGACCCCTACCTCGACGGCCCCGCAAAGCTGGTAGGTTTAACAACCGTTGTTTGGACGTGCGAGGCCACCGATCCGGTGGCCCCGGCAGGCAGCCAGATGGAATCTGCGGAGACTGAAGCGGACGATCTGGCGGCTCGTGCGGCACGCCTGGTTGCCCGGGCCTACGCGGTGGTGGCGCTTGCTGCCGACGTCGATGCCGCCGCCACGGAGGAGTAGAAGGAGAACCATGGAGCACCTCGAAGGAGCTCTGCGCCCCTACCCCTGGGGTTCCCACACGTTGATCGCCCAGCTGCGCGGCGAGCCTTCGCCGAGCCCGCAGCCGCAGGCGGAACTCTGGTTTGGTGCCCACCCGGCCGCCCCGGCGACGGTGAACGGGCAGGGCCTAGACGAAGCCATCGCCGCCGACCCGGCCGTCGCGCTGGGTAAAAGGGTCACAGAAGCGCACGGCGACCAGCTGCCGTTTCTGGTCAAGCTGCTCGCCGCGGCCGCGCCCTTGAGCATCCAGGCCCACCCCTCGCTGGAGCAGGCGCAGGAAGGCTTTGCGCGCGAAAACGCCGAGGGCATCGCGCTGAACAGCCCGAACCGTAATTACAAGGACCCGAACCACAAACCCGAGCTCATTGTCGCGCTGACCGAGTTCCGCGCGTTGGCCGGGTTCCGTCCGGTTCCGGACACCGCCGCGTTTTTTGCCGAGCTCGGCAGCGCGGAGCTGGACCGCTACGCCACCTTGTTGCCCGCGGACGGCGAGGGCGATCTGCGCGCGTTGTTCACCACCCTGATTTCGCTGCCGCACCAGCCGCGGGTGGAGTTGATCGAATCGGTGCAGCGCGCGGCGGCAGAGCTTGCCCAGAAGCGCACTGCCCCTGAGTGGATGGTGGAAGCCGCGGAGGTGTACCTCGAGCTCAACCAGGCGTACCCGGGCGATGTGGGCGTGTTGGCGGCGTTGCTGCTGAACGTGCTCACGCTTGCGCCCGGCGAGGCGGCGTTTTTGCGTGCCGGCCAGCTTCACGCCTACCTGTCGGGTCTGGGGGTGGAGGTCATGGCCAACTCCGACAACGTGCTGCGAGGTGGGCTGACCACCAAGCATGTGGACGTGCCGGAGCTGGTGAAGGTGCTGGACTTCGGCACCTTGGAAAACCCGCGGGCGGAAGCGGTTGCGTCGAACGGCGGCGTGGAGTTCCAGCTTCCGGTGGACAGTTTCGCGGTGCGAGTGCATTCGCTTGCCGACGGCGAAACGTTGGCCATCGACGAAGACGGCCCAGCGATTGTGCTGTGCACCTCCGGCGAGGTGCGCGGCGCCGACGGGTTTGTGCTGTCCCAGGGCAACGGAGCCTGGGCGCCGGCGAGCGAAGGGGAAGTGGAGCTGACCGCCGAGGGCGCGGCCCAGGTGTTTGTGGCTACGGCCTAGCGGCCGGTGATCTTGTTCAACACGCCGCGGGCCGTCATGCCTTCATCTTCCTTCGGGTAGCCCGCAACGTCTTCCTTGCCCGCGACACGGGTCGGCGCCGCGGGCTCCTCCGCTGCGGCGGCCTCCGGGGCCACCTGCGACGCGGAAGCGGAGTCGGCGTCGTCAGTGAATTCGGCGCCCGCGGACGGCTGTGCCGCCGCGCCTGCGCCTTCAAGCCGCGTCTTTGGTGCCGGGCTCTGCTGCGCATCTTGTGCGTGAGACGGCTCCTGCTCTGACGGCTCTGCCACCTGGATGCCGGCCGCGCCACCCGCGTTGCCCGAGCCGCCCATGTCATCGGGGCCGTGCGACGGTCCGGAGCCGTGACCGGGCTGCGGCGTCTGCTCGGACTCGTCGGACGCCTCAGTGGTCTGCGGCTGTTCCGGCCGCTGCGACGGCTCCTGTGCCGGGGTGCGCGTCGGCTCGGTGGCCTCCGACGGCTGTGCTTCAGACCCGCCAGGTGCCGGCGTGGCAGGGGTGCTCGGCTGTGCGGCGCTGCTCTCGCCCGGCTCGCGCGGCGGGGTGCTGCCCGGCGTCTGCTGGGAGGGAGTGCGTGCGCTGGTCTGTGCGCCCGCCGGGGTTGGCTCTGCCGTCGAGTTGGCGCCCTGCGGCGCTGCCTGCGGACGGGCAGGGGAGGGCACGATGTTGGACGGCCGGTACACGCGGGGCGGCTGCCCCGACGCTTGTTCCGGAGCAACCACAGCGTGCGGCGGCAGGTACGGGTCCTGTGCCGCGTTGTAGCCGGTGGGCACGGAAGCGCCGGCGCGTGCTTCGTCGGAGCTGGCTCGACCGGCAGCGCCCGCACCGCGGTTGGCGTTGCGTCCGTTGTCGACGGCGCTTGCAGAGCTGCGCACGGTCCGGGTGTGTGTCTGGTTCTCCGTCACCGTTTCCGTTGTCGGGCTCGATGTGGTGGGCGTGGCGCTGGCATCGGTGGTTCCAGCGGCTTCCGCGGTGAAACCGGCGCGGTTGTTTTGCCCGGGCGAGGAGGTGGCCCAGACGGTGAACCCGACGAGGGCAGCAAGGAGTGCACCTGCGCCGATGAACACGGCTACCCGGCGTGCGGTCCCTTCCACGGTGACTCCTCCCACGGGGTGTTTCGGCCCCGCGTCTTAGTTACAAATTGGTAACGTTTTGCGTTGTAGCACTGTTTATAGCACGCGGATGGTAAATGCGGAACCCCTGCGCGGCGAGTCGTTGCGCGTTCGGCTGCCCCGGGGGCCCGTTTTGCCGTATACAGATGGGGGTAACACGTCGCGCGGGCGCCCGCTCGCGCACCATCTATGGAAGGAGCGCCGCAGTGAGCACTTGGGATGAGCAGATTTTCACGGTCGATGCCAACACCGACTTCCTGGACGAGCTGGTCGATCTTGACTTCGACGAGGTTTTCGAGGCGGTCCGTGATGCGGTCCTCCTCGCCGCGAAGCAGGATCCGAGCGAAGACGAGCTCCTCAACGGCGAGGCTGCGGCCACGATCGCCGCGATTTGGGCGGGTGCGCCGTTTTCTGCCGGTGAGATCGCTGAGACCTACCCGTTTATCCGTATGCGGCCGGACGAGATGGACGAGCAGTTGGTTGAGTCCGCGGCCACCGTGCTCGAGGAGGCGGACACCGAGCAGGATCTGGAGCAGTTCCTCGAGGCGCTGGCGTAACTGCATGATTGTCGCTGTTGAAGGCATAGATGGTGCCGGCAAAAACACGCTTGTCACCGCGTTAAAAGAGCGCTTCGGCGCCGAGACCTTGGCGTTTCCCCGCTATGAGACGTCCGTGCACGCCCAGCTGGCGCAGGACGCCCTGCACGGGCGCATGGGCGATCTGACAGATTCCGCGTTCGGCATGGCCACCATGTTCGCTTTGGACAGGCATGGGGCGAAGCAGCTTCTCGACGGCTTCGCTGGCCGACGAGACCGCATCATCGTCCTGGACCGCTACGTTGCGTCCAACGCGGCGTACACCAGCGCCCGCACAGGTGACGCCGCCGCGGTGAAGTGGGTGCACGACTTGGAATTTGAGAAGTTGGGTCTGCCCAAGCCGGATCTGCAGGTTCTGGTGGACACCACCCCGGATGTTGCCCGCGAGCGCGCGGAGGCCCGCGAGGCGCAGGACGCGACGCGCACCCGCGACCGCTACGAGCGCGACGTGGCTCTGCAGGTGGCAACCTTCCAGGCGTATTCGGAGCTAGCGGAGCGCAACTGGGTGAGCCGGTGGCTTCGCACCGCAGATCCGGCGGTTATTATGCAGGCAGTGAGCGAGCTGACGGAGTAGAAGAGCAGTTCAAACTGAGCGGCTCAGCGCGAAAAGGATAGAGGAGGACGCATGGCACCGAAGATCCTTGTGGTGGACGACGACCCGGCGATCAACGAGATGCTGACAATCGTGTTGGAGGCCGAAGGTTTCCAAACCAGCTCCGTGACGGACGGTGTTGAGGCGGTGCCTGCCTTCCGCTCGTTCGACCCCGACCTGATCCTTTTGGATCTGATGCTGCCGGGCATGAACGGCATCGACATCTGCCGCGAGATCCGCAAGGAGTCCGCGGTGCCGGTGGTCATGCTCACCGCTAAAACGGACACGGTGGACGTGGTGCTGGGCTTGGAGTCCGGCGCGGACGACTACATCACCAAACCGTTCAAGCCGAAGGAGCTTGTCGCCCGCATCCGCGCGCGCCTGCGCCGCACCGACGAGACCCCGGCAGACGTGTTCGAGGTCGGCGACCTGACTGTGGATGTGCCACAGCACACCGTCACTCGCGGCGACGAGGAAATCCAGCTCACGCCCCTGGAGTTCGACCTCCTGGTGGAGATGGCCCGCAAGCCCAACCAGGTGCACTCGCGAGAGGAGCTGCTGGAGTCTGTGTGGGGCTACCGCAACGCCTCCGACACCCGCCTGGTCAACGTGCACGTGCAGCGTCTGCGCTCCAAGATCGAGCACGACCCGGAGAACCCGGAGATTATCCTCACCGTGCGCGGTGTGGGCTACAAAACCGGTAAGTCGGAGGTGTAGCACCTGGACGCCATACGTCGTGTCAGCGACCGAGTGCGGCACGCCTGGTCCACGAAGCTGCAGGTCCGCTTCGTGGGCACGGTGCTGCTGGTGTCCACGGTCGTGATGTCTGTGCTTGGCTTCGCGCTGGCGTCCGTTGTCACGGACCGCATCACCGCGGCCAAGATTGAAACCGCCAGTGTGGAAATTGAGCGTGCCCGCTCGACCGTGGATTACCAGCTGGCCAACTCTGGGTCTTCTGCATCCTTGCAGGCGCGGCTGAATTCGGCGCGCGCCGGGTTGACGCAGCGCGTGCAGGAAAGCGGCGACTCCGCCAGCTTCTACGAGCCGGTGCTGGTGGTCGAAGCCCCGAACGGTTCCGTGACCTCCTCGCCGGAGGCCTACCAGATTCCGAAGCGGTTGGGCGATTATGTCAGGGACGGCAACGTCGCGTACCAGTTCGCCACTGTGGAGCGCCCGGACGGTTCGGCCTACGACGCGCTGATTGTGGGCACCCCGACCAACGCGGATATCCCCAACCTTCGCCTCTACCTGGTGATGAACATGGAAAGCGAAGCCTCCACCGTGGCGCTCATGCGCGGCATTTTGGCGTCTGCCGCGGTGATCGTCGTGGTGCTGTTGATGGGCATTTCCTGGCTCGCGTCCCAGCAAATTGTGGCGCCGGTGCGCTCCGCCTCGCGCACCGCGCAACGTTTCGCATCCGGGCACTTGCGGGAGCGAATGCCTGTCGACGGCGAGGACGAGATGGCCGTGCTAGCCATGTCCTTCAACGACATGGCGGACACCTTAAGCAAGCAGATCGAAAACCTGGAGGAGTACGGCTCGCTGCAGCGCCAGTTCACCTCCGACGTCTCGCACGAGCTGCGCACCCCGCTGACCACGGTGCGTATGGCGGCGGATCTGATCGCCGCGAATGAAGATTCGCTGGAGCCGGCGACCAAGCGTGCCTCGCAGCTGATGATCAGCGAGCTGGACCGCTTCGAGGCGCTGCTCAACGACCTGTTGGAAATCTCCCGCCATGACGCCGGTGTGGCTGAGCTGTCCTCGGCGAACGTGGATGCCCGACAGCCGGTGGAATCCGCCTGGCAGCAGACCCAGCACCTGGCCGAAGAGCTGGACGTGGACGTCATCTTCGACATCCCGGACGAGCCGCAGACTCTGGAAGGCGATGCCCGCCGCATCGAGCGTGTCGTGCGAAACCTCATCGCAAACGCCATCGACCACTCCGAAGGCAACCCGGTCACCGTTCGCATGCGTTCCAACGACGAGGCAGTGGCCATCACCGTCACCGACGGCGGCGTGGGTCTGAAGAAGGGCGAAGAAGACTTGGTGTTCAACCGGTTCTGGCGCGCCGACAAGTCCCGCAAGCGCCACTCCGGCGGTACGGGCTTGGGTCTGGCCATCGCTCGGGAGGATGCGCAGCTGCACGGCGGCACGCTCGACGCGATCGGCGAATTCGGCGTGGGCTCGCAGTTCCGCCTGGTGCTGCCACGCCACCTGGAGGCCGGGTTCACCGAGTCCCCGCTTCCGCTCGAGGCGCCGCGCGCTACTGCACCAGAGTCTGCAGAACCACTTGAAGGGGCGGAAACCTCTGCCGACAGCGCTGAAGGATTTGGCGGGGAAGGCGGAGCCGTCGATAAGCGAGTGCTCCAGGAGGACACCGATGCGTAAAACCCTTGCCTGCCTCATGGTTGCGCTGACGGCGCTGACCACTAGCTGCGCCTCGCTGCCCACGAACTCGGCGCCGCACGTCATCCGCTCCTTCACCCCCGATGAGACCGAAACGCAGGACGTCGGACCAAAGGACGGACAGGAGCCGGACCTTTTGCTGCGCGATTTCTACCACGCATCCGCGACACCCGACGGCGACTACGAGGCGGCACGCGCCTACCTCACCGAGGGCGCCTCAACGGCGTGGGACCCGACCGGGCAGCAGCTCGTCGTGGACAACATCGGCATGACCACGCTGCCGGGCTCCTCAGTGGGGCAGCGCAGCTTCGCGGTGCACGGCCAGGTTGTCGGCACCGTGCGCTCCGGCGGTTCCTACTCGCCGGAGCGGGGAGACTACGAGGCCACCATCGACATGGAGATGGTCGACGGGCAGTGGCGCATCGCCTCGCTGCCGGAAGGCGTGGTCTTCGAACGCACGGAGCTGCGCAACCAGTACCAGCCGTACAACCTGTACTTCTTCGACCAGGACAACCAGGAGCTTGTCACGGACCGTCGCTGGGTGCATTCGCGCCGCGAAACCCTGGCCAGCGACCTCATCGGACTGCTCATGGAGGGCCCCTCCGAGCGTCTGCGCCCCGCATTGACCGGTTCGCTGCCGTCGAGCGTGACGTACACGGGCGAGCGGGACGGCGTCTACACCTTCAGCGGTTTTTCGGGAGTGGGTGAGGAAGAGCGCGCCCGTTTCGCAGCCCAGGTTGTGTGGACGCTCGCGTCTGCGGGGGTGAACGGCCCGTACATGCTGGAGGCCGACGGGCAATCGCTTATCGACGGCACCGACGCCCTGGACACCGACGACTTCATCTCCGCGAGCCCCCTGGTGGAGACGGTAGGGGAGACGAAGCTCTACGCCCTGTCCAGCGGCAATGTTGTGCGGGTGGACGAGCGCTCCACGCAGCCGGTGGAGGGCAGCCTCGGCGCAGCCAACGATGTGTCATCGGTGGACATCGCCGGCGGCGGTGAGTGGGCCGCCATCTTCGGCAAACCCGGCGACGACGAGGACGATATCTTCCGCGTGGGAACCTTTGACGGTGCTGAAACGGAAGTCATGCGCGCGGGCACGTTTACCCGCCCCGCGTTCGAACCCGACGCGGCGGCGGTGTGGACGGTGGTCGACGGCAAGCAGATCCTGCGCACAGTGAGATCCGCGGCCACCGGGAACCTGACCACCGGCGAGGTCAAAGTCGAACTGCCCAAGGGAGTGGACGGCAACATTTCCGTGCTGCGCCTGTCTCGCACCGGCACCCGGGTAGTGATGGTCATCGACGGCAGCCTCTACACCGGGATTGTGCGCCGCCAGACCTCCGGCGAGCGCTCCATTGTCAACGTCTACGAGTACGCCCAAGAACTGGCCGGCAGCGTCATTTCCGCCGACTGGCGCCCGGACGGATCCCTGCTCGTGGGCACGACCTCCACCACGCCGGTGATGCGCGTGGAACAGGACGGCTCCTCCATGACCGCGATGTCCGCAGGCAACATCTCGGCGCCCGTGGTGGCGGTGGCGGCGTCGCCGAGCACCCTGTACGTCACCGACGCGAACGCGCTGTTGCAGGTGCCGGCCTCCGGCGCGGACAACCCGATCTGGCGCGAGGTTCCGGGCTTGGAAGGCGTGCGCGCGCTGCCGATCACTTCGCGCTAGCCTTTCCCGCATGGGGGAGATGTTGGGGCAGATCGGCGAGCTGCTGCTGCCGCGTAGATGCGCGGGCTGCCGCGCGCCGGGGCCGCTACTGTGCCCCTCGTGCCGCAAGGGCCTGGCGACGCCGCCGCAGCGGGTGTTTCCCAACACCACCCCGCACGCGCCGGTGTTCGCGCTCGGGCCGTACGCCGACCCGCACCGCGGGGTGATCCTGGTCATGAAGGAGCGAAACCACCTGGCGGTACGCCGCCATGTCGGCGCGGTGCTTGCGGCCGCGTTGGATTACCTGGAGGCGCGCGGCGAGATCCCCACCGGTGCGGTTTTAGTGCCGGCACCCACGCGCACACGTTCCGCGCGCGCTCGCGGCGGCGACCCGGTGGAGCAGGTCTGCCGAGCCACCGGAAGACAGGTCGCGCCCGTGCTGCGGCTGGACCCGCGGACGGCGGACCAGTCCGGCCTCGACGAAGCAGGACGGCGGGCCAACCTGGCGGGACGCGTGCAGATTTCCGGCGTGCCCGCCGGGCAGGTCGTGCTGGTGGACGACGTGGTCACCACCGGCGCGACGTTGCAGGCCAGCGCTGCTATTTTGCTCTCGCACGGGGCGGACGTCGCCGCGTGTGTGGCGCTGTGCGCGGCCTAGCCGGCGCCGGCGGGGGCCAGGCGGTTCGAGCCGAGCGGATTCCCAGGGATTCCTGACAGATTACGGCAGCCATTTGTGCCGACCTGGGGGTTTAGGGGCTGCCTGACAGATTCAGCCGCAATGTGTCAGGGCGTGGGCATTTGTTCACTCGCTCCACCCTTCCGAGTGAACACATCCCGATCCGCGGGCGAATTTGTTCACTTTGCCCAGGGCGGAAAGTTCCCAAGCGGAATCTATTCACTAGCCGGTGAATCAATGCGGGGCCGGCGGATTCCTGACAGATTGCGGCGACCGTTTGTGCCGACCTGGGGGTTTAGGGGCTGCCTGACAGATTCAACCGCGAAATGTCGGGGAGCGGCGCCGCTCGCGGTGCGCCGCGGCGTGTGGCCCGCCAACAGGTTCGCTCTCAGCGAGCGTTGTATAGAACCGGCCGAATTGGTCATAACCAGTTGTATAGTGGTGGTGGACACAGTTCCTACTACCGCAAGGGAGGACGCAGATGACGTCTGCAGACCGCAACCCGAACCTAGAGACGCTGAGCCCGGAAGCCCAGGTCACCATCACCGGTCGAAACGTCGAGGTCCCAGAGCATTTCCAGGAACGAGTAAACGGCAAGCTGGCCAAGATTGAAAAGCTTGATCCGACGCTCAAGTCGTTCCATGTGGAGCTGAAGCACGAGAAGAACCCGCGCCGCGAGGCAGAGGCGGAGCGCATCCAGATCACCGCCACCGGCTCGGGCCACTTGGCCCGCGCTGAGGCGAAGGAGGAGAACTTCTACTCCGCGCTCGAGACCGCGGTGGACAAGCTTGAGCGTTCGCTGCGCAAGGTCAAGGCGCGCCGCAACATCGCAATGTCCGGCCACCGCGCACCGAAGAGCACCGGTGTGCTGGCCGCGGAGATGGAGGCGGAGGCGAAGGCCGAGCAGGAGCGCGCGGCACAGGAAGCTGGCAAGTACGACGTGGACCCGTACGCCGACCAGGTCGAGGACGTTGTCCCGGGCCAGATCGTGCGCTCCAAGGTGCACTCCAACGCCCCGCGCAGCGTGGACGATGCGCTCAGCGAGATGGAGCTGGTGGGACACGACTTCTACCTCTTCGTCAATGAGGAGACCAACCGTCCGGCTGTGGTCTACCGCCGCCACGCGTTCGATTACGGTCTGATTGAGCTTGCCCCGGAGGCAGATGCCGAGTAGCGCGCATTCCCGCAGCTCAAGCTGGCAAGACCCGCCCCGGCCCGGTTCTGTTTCTGGATCTGGGCCGGGGCGGTTGTCGTCGATAGGCAATGGCTTGGCTGTGGAGCGCCTATGGGGTTGTCTATACCCCGGGAGGCGTGCGTACAATGGCCGGTTGTATCACCTTGGCCCTGTCAACCCATCAGTAAAGGACTTTGCACACGTGTTTGGACTGTCAAAGCTGCTCCGTGCCGGTGAGGGGCGCACCGTAAAGCGCCTTGCCAAGATCGCCGATCAGGTCATGGCGCTCGACGACGAGTACTCGGCGCTGACCGACGAGGAGCTCAAGGCTAAGACCGTCGAGTTCAAGGACAAGATCGCTGACGGCGCGAGCCTGGACGACATCCTGCTCGACGCGTTCGCCACCGCCCGCGAAGCCTCCTGGCGCGTGCTCGGCCAGAAGCACTTCAAGGTGCAGATCATGGGCGGCGCCGCCCTGCACTTCGGCAACGTCGCCGAGATGAAAACCGGTGAAGGCAAGACCCTGACCTCGGTGCTGCCGGCGTACCTGAATGCCCTGTCCGGCAAGGGCGTGCACATTGTCACGGTGAACGACTACCTGGCCAAGCGTGACGCCGAGATGATGGGCCGTGTCCACCACTTCCTGGGCCTTGAGGTGGGCGTGATCCTGTCCGACATGCGCCCGGCCGAGCGCAAGAAGGCTTACGACGCCGACATCACCTACGGAACCAACAACGAGCTCGGCTTCGACTACCTGCGCGACAACATGACGCGCTCCGTCGACGACATTGTCCAGCGCGGGCACAACTACGCCATCGTGGATGAGGTGGACTCCATCCTCATCGACGAGGCGCGTACCCCGCTGATCATCTCCGGCCCGGTGGACGGCTCCAGCCAGTTCTACAACGTGTTCGCGCAGCTCGCTCCGCGCATGCGCGAGGGCATCCACTACGAGGTGGACCAGCGCAAGCGCACCGTGGGCATTTCCGAGGAGGGCGTGGAGTTCGTCGAGGACCAGCTGGGCATTGACAACCTCTACGCCCCGGAGCACTCGCAGCTGGTCAGTTACCTCAACAACGCCATCAAGGCGAAGGAGCTGTTCGAGCGCGACAAGGACTACATCATCCGCCAGGGTGAGGTGATGATCGTGGACGGGTTCACCGGCCGCGTGTTGGCGGGCCGCCGCTACAACGAGGGCATGCACCAGGCCATTGAGGCCAAGGAGCAGGTGGAGATCAAAAACGAGAACCAGACCCTGGCCACGGTGACCTTGCAGAACTACTTCCGTCTTTACGACAAGCTGTCCGGCATGACCGGTACCGCCGAGACCGAGGCGGCGGAGCTGCACCAGATTTACAAGATGGACGTCGTGCAGATCCCGCCGAACCGTCCGAACCAGCGCGCGGACCGCGACGACCTGATCTACAAGACTCAGGAGGCGAAGTTCGCCGCCGTTGCGGAAGACATCGCGGAGCACGCGGCGAAGGGACAGCCGGTGCTGGTGGGCACCACCTCGGTGGAGCGTTCCGAGTACCTGTCGCAGCTGCTCACCCGCAAGGGCGTGAAGCACAACGTGCTCAACGCGAAGTACCACGAGGAAGAGGGCCGCATCATCGCCGAGGCCGGTCTGCCCGGCAAGGTGACCGTGTCCACCAACATGGCCGGCCGCGGTACCGACATCGTGCTTGGCGGTAACCCGGAGATTCTCCTGGACGCGAAGCTGCAGGCGCAGGGCCTGGATCCACTGGAGGATTCGGAGCGCTACCAGGAGGCGTGGGACGAGCAGCTGCCGGCGGCCAAGGAGCGTTCGCAGCAGCTTGGCGACGAGGTGCGCGAGGCCGGCGGTCTGTACGTCATCGGCACTGAGCGCCACGAGTCGCGCCGCATTGACAACCAGCTGCGCGGCCGCTCCGGCCGCCAGGGCGATCCGGGCGAGACCCGCTTCTACCTGTCCATGCGCGACGAGCTCATGGTGCGTTTCGTGGGCCAGTCCATGGAGAACATGATGAACCGCCTCAACGTGCCGGATGATGTGCCGATTGAGGCGAAGATGGTCTCCAACGCGATTAAGGGTGCGCAGTCTCAGGTGGAGAACCAGAACTTCGAGATGCGCAAGAACGTGCTCAAGTACGACGAGGTGCTCAACGAGCAGCGCAAGGTGGTCTACCGCGAGCGCCAGGAGATCCTGGGCTCGAAGGATATCGCCGGCCAGGTGCGCCGCATGATCGATTCGACCATCAGCGCCTATGTCGACGGCGCGACCGCCGAGGGCTACGTGGAGGACTGGGACCTCGACGGCCTGTGGAACGCGCTGGAGTCCCTCTACGGTCCGGCGGTCAGCGCGCAGGAGCTCATCGACGGCGACGAGTACGGCCGCGCCGGCGAGCTCACCTCGGAGCAGCTGCGTCAGGCGCTTGTCGACGACGCGAACGCGCAGTACGACAAGCTGGAGGAAAACGTCGCAGCGATCGGTGGCGAGGAGCAGATGCGCAACCTGGAGCGCATGGTGATCCTGCCGATCATCGACACGAAGTGGCGCGAGCACCTCTACGAGATGGACTACCTCAAGGAGGGCATCGGCCTGCGCGCGATGGCGCAGCGTGACCCGCTGGTGGAGTACCAGAAGGAAGGCGGCGACATGTTCAACGCGATGAACGAGGCCGTCCAGGAGGAGACGGTGCGCCAGCTGTTTACCATGCGCAAGCAGTTCGAGACCCAGGAAGCTGAGCAGGCGGCTGATGCGGGCGGCTCCACCGTCGTCTAGGCAGTCGCTTATCGACGTGCTGTCGCCTACAGCACCTTGAAGGCAACGAGCTTGCCGTCGCGGATTTTCGCGGCGTAGGCCCGCCTGGCGCCGTCAGTGGTTTCGACGGTGCCGAAGAATTCCCCGCCCTCGCGGGCGTGGCAGGTAACCACTTGGAGCCTGCCCGCCGCGGGGGCGGTACTTGTTGGCGGGTTTGTCAGCGCCGCAGCGTGCTGCCGGGCGCGGATGTGGGCGCGCACGGCGGGGGCGAAGCGCCACGCCATCATGGACGTGGCCCGGTGTTTGCTCATGGCGGCGCTGAGCGCTTCCGCCACGACGGGCTCCACCGTTGTTGGAGCGCCGGGCGGCGCAACAGCAGGCCGTTTCGTTCCCAGGGGCCGGCTCAGCGCGGCGGGTGTGTGGTTTCGCCGGGGTACGAGCACTTGCACGTGCCTGTGCCCTGGGGCTGTGTAATACATGGCGGGCATCCTCCCTCTTTTCACGCGGGAATGCGTGGTGGAGGGGGACGGGCATTGGGCGGGGTAGGTAGTATTGTCCACGTTCGCAGCCGCCCGTGTAAAGGGTGTGCTCACTACAGTAGGCATCCGCGACGCAACCAACGAAAGAGGGATCCCGTGCAGGGCTTGATCATCGACTACGCAGGAGTGTTAGACACCGGTGCAGAGGACGAGCAGCGCTGGAAAACCCTCATTGAGGCGGTGAAAGCGAAGGACATCGCCGTGGGCATCCTCTCCAACGAGGAAGGCGATGGTGAGATGGCCGACAAGATCCGTGAATGGGAGTTCGGTGGCCGGGTTGATGCTGTGGTGCTCTCCGGAGAGGTTGGGGCGGAAAAGCCGGAGCGTGCGGCGTTTCAGGCCGCGGCCGACGCGATCGGGGTGGACTTGAACGACTGTGTGATGGTCGACGACGACATCATGAACGTCCGTGCCGCAGTCGAGTACAACATGATTGGCATCCTGCACACCGCCATCGACCGCACCGCGGTGGAGATCCAGTCCCTGTTCGACGTCGAGGGCGAGTTCTAGTGCGCGTCTATATTCCCGCCACCTTCGGCATGCTCGCGGCGCTGGAGGACAACCGCCTGATGCACGCCCGCAGCGGCTGGGCGTTCGCCGCCACCGAGGCGCTGCACGAGTTTTTCACTTCCGGCGACCAGGAAGAGATTGAGGCTGTGGCGTTCGACGACGCGGCGATGGCGTCGATCCGCCTGCTGACCATCGGCGACGAGGAGCGCCACCCGCACCGCCGCGTGGTGGTCTCCGCGGATGTGCCGGATTCCCAGGCCACCCCGGATCCTGAGATGGGCGAGTCCGTGGTGAAGCTGTCCGCGCCGGTGCAGATCGAGGACATCGCCGCGATCCATGTGGACATCGCGGAATCCGAGGAGGCGACCGCGAAAGCGATTGAGGTCATCGATGCCGCCGATCTGGGCGACGAGGACGCCGAGCTTGCCGTGGGCGACGCCCAGGACAACTACATGGCGTTCTACGACCCGAGCGAGCTACCGGTCCTCGTCGAGCTGCTTTAGCTCCCAGTCGTTGTTGGAGTGCAGGGCCGCCAAAAGGCCCCGCACCGCGGCGGCCCGGCGCCCGACGGGGGAGGCCGGGTCCAGCTCGTCCCAGGCGCACTCCGGATCCGCCGGGGGACCCAAGTGCGTGCAGCCGCGGGGGCATCGCTGCGCCGCATCTTCCAAGTCCGGGAAGACGTCCACGATTTCTTCGGGGGAAACGTGCGCCAGGCCGAAGGAGCGGATGCCGGGGGTGTCGATGATCCACCCGCCGCCGGGCACCTCGAGGGCCACGGACTGGGTGGAGGTGTGCCGGCCCTTGCCTACGCCGGAGACCTCGCCGGTTTCACGGTCCGCGTCCGGCACGATGCGGTTGACCAGGGTGGACTTGCCCACACCGGAGTGGCCGATGAGGGCGGAGACGTGGCCGCGGATAAGCTCGCGCAGCTGCTCCACGCCGTCCTCGACGCCGGTGCGCAGCACCTTCACCCCCATGGCCTCGAGCTCGCGCTCGAAGTCTGAGGGGTCTGCCAGATCGGTCTTGGTTACGCACACCACCGGGGTCACGCCGCCGACAAAGGCGGCGATGAGGGCGCGCTCGACAAAGCCGGTGCGCGGCGGTGGGTCGGCGGCCGCGACCACGATAAGTAGCAGTTGCGCGTTGGCCACGATGATGCGTTCGTAGGGGTCGGTGTCGTCCGCCGTGCGGCGCAGCACCGAGGAGCGATCTTCGCGCTTGACGATGCGGGCGAGGGTGTCTTTCGCCCCCGAGGTGTCGCCGACCACGCCGACGCGGTCGCCCACCTCGATGGAGGTGCGCTTCAGCTCGCGGGCGCGGGTGCACTGCAGGCGAGTGCCGGCGGTATCGAGCACCACACCCCAACGGCCCCGGTCTTTGGCCACGACGAGGCCGAACTCGGCGTCGTCGTGCGTGGGGCGGTTCTTCGAGCGCGGGCGCGAGCCTTTGCCGGGGCGCACGCGCACATCGGACTCGTCGTAATCGGCGAAGCTGCGGCCCATTACTGCGCCACCACCTCCGTCCACATGTCGGCGAAGCCGGGCAGTGTCTTGGAGGTGGTGTCGATGTTTTCCACCTCGACACCGCTTACCACAAGGCCGATGATTGCCCCGGCGGTGGCCATGCGGTGGTCGTCGTAGGTGTGCCAGGCCCCGCCGCGCATCCGGGTCGGGGTGATGCGCAGGCCGTCGCCGAGCTCCTCGCAATTGCCGCCGAGCCCGTTGATTTCGCGCGAGAGCGCAGCCAGCCGGTCGGTTTCGTGGCCGCGCAGGTGGGCGATGCCGGTCAGCTCGCTCGGCGTTGTGGCGCAGGCGGCGATGGCGGCGACGGTGGGGGCGAGCTCGCCGATGTCGCTCATGTCGAGGCGGATGCCGCGCAAGTTGCCGGCCTCCGGGCCACGCACGCGCAGGGTGTGGCCGGCGCCGGCGGCCTCCAGCTCGACCTTGCAGCCCATGCGCTCCAGGATGGACTGCATGGTCGCGCCCGGCTGGGTGGTAGTCACCGGCCAGTTCGGGATGCGCACCTCGCCGCCCGTGACCGCCGCGGCGGCCAAGAACGGCGCGGCGTTGGACAGGTCTGGCTCGATCTCCCAGTACGTGCCGCGGATCGGCTGCGGCTCCACGGACCAGGAATTGGCGGTGGCCGTAACCTCAACGCCGGCGTGTTCCAACATGGCCACGGTCATCTCAATGTGCGGCATCGACGGCAGGGTGCCGCCGGTGTGGCGGATCTGCACGCCGCGCTCGAACCGGGGCGCGGCAAGCAGCAGGCCGGAGACGAACTGGGAGGAGCCGGACGCGTCGATCTCCACCGGGCCGCCCTCGGCGCAGCCGGTGCCGTGGACGGTAAACGGCAGCGCATCGCCCGCCACGGAGACACCCAGGGTGCGCAGCGCGTCCAGGATGGTGGCCATGGGGCGTTTGCGGGCGTGGGCGTCGCCGTCGAAAAGCACGGGCCCATCCGCGAACGCCGCGACGGGCGGCACGAACCGCATCACCGTGCCCGCCAGGCCGCAATCGACCTCGGCAGAGCGCAGCTTGCCCGGAGACACGCGGATGGTGTCGCCGTCCTCCTCGATGGCTGTGCCCATGGCGCGCAGCGCATTTTCCATCAGGTCCGTGTCACGCGAGCGCAGCGCGCCGACGATCGTGGACGGGCCGGACGCGAGCGCCGACAAAATATAGGCGCGGTTGGTCATGGATTTGGACCCGGGCACCTGTTGCGTGTGGGTGATCGGGCTGGGGTGAAACGGCGCAGGCCACATCTCGGTCATGAAAAACATGATAATGGAGCGCATGTGCGGACGATTCGTTCTTTTCACGTCAGGCGACGACCTCGTTGAGGCAGTGGC
This sequence comes from Corynebacterium afermentans subsp. lipophilum, assembly GCF_030408375.1. NCBI lineage: Bacteria > Bacillati > Actinomycetota > Actinomycetes > Mycobacteriales > Corynebacteriaceae > Corynebacterium > Corynebacterium afermentans. The sequence goes on from NZ_CP046530.1 coordinate 542,617, forward strand.
GGGCCTTCCCGGTATCGCGGAAGTTCAGGCCCCGGACGGCACCCCGCCGCCGCGCTACAACATCGCGCCCACCCAGCAGGTGCCGTTGATCAGGGTCGCGGAAAGCAGCGCGCGTATCGACGCCGCGCGGTGGGGCCTGTTGCCCACGTGGAAGAAGGATGAGACCGGGCCGCCGCTGTTCAACGCCCGGGGCGAGACCGTGGCAGAGAAGCCGTCCTTCCGCAGCGCGTTCAAGGCTCGGCGCGGGCTGATGGTGCTGGACGGCTACTACGAGTGGAAGCCCACCGAAAACGGCAAGCAGCCCTATTTCGTGCGCCCGAAAGAAAGCATGCTGTACGCCGCCGCACTGTGGGAGACGGGGCTGGACCGTTTATCCACCACGATGGTCACCACGGACGCCACAGAGAACATGGCGTGGCTGCACCATCGCCTGCCGCTGTTTCTGCGCGAGGACGAGATCCGCACCTGGATAGACGGCACGCCGGAGGAAGCCCTGGAACTAGTGCACCCCTCGCGTGTGGCGGACACCCTGGTGTGGAACGAGGCGGCCCAGGAAGTGGGCAATATCAGAAACGACTATGCGGAACTTATGGGCAAAGCCGACTGAATCTACGGACTGGAGCTAGGGCGCGCTGATCGGCGCGAACGTCGCCCCGGTCAGCTCTGCCAGGTCGCGCGGGCTCAGTTGCGCGGACAGGCCGCGCTGGCCGGCGGAGACGTTGATGGCGGGGAGGTCGGCCACGGAGGCGTCGATAAGCGTTGCCAGCTTTTGCTTCGTGCCCAGCGGCGAGATGCCGCCGACGACGTAGCCGGTCGCGCGCTGCGCCTTGGCCGGATCCGCCATCTCTGCGCGCTTCCAGCCGAGCGCTTTCGCCGCGGCCTTCAAAGACAGGTGGCCGTCCACGGGCACGCAGCAGATGGCCAGCTCGCGCTCGTGGGTGATCACCAGCGTTTTTAGTACCGACGCTGGATCTAATTCGAGTTCCTCGGCCGCGTGCTCGCCGAAGTGGTCCTGGCTGGGGGAGTAGGTCAGCACCTTGTGGTCGGTGCCCTGCAGTGCGGTCAGTGCGTGCGTCTTCTCTGCCATGGGCACAGGGTAGCGATTGCAAATGCTGGCCCTACAATGGCTCACATGCCCGAAACCGAGCCAGACGCAGGCGTGAGCGATGACCTGAAGGCGCGCTTTAACGAAGAAGCGATGCCGCTTTTGGACCAGCTGTACGGCGGCGCGCTGCGCATGACGCGCAACCCGCAGGATGCCGAGGACCTGGTGCAGGAGACCTATTTAAAGGCCTACAAAAACTTCGGCAGTTTCACCCCCGGCACCAACCTCAAGGCTTGGCTGTACCGGATTATGACGAACACGTACATCAACTCCTACCGCAAGAAGCAACGCCGCCCGCTGGAAACTTCGGCGGACGAGGTGACGGACAACCAGCTCTACACCTCCAGCTCGCACGACTCCACCGGCCTGGAGTCCGCGGAGGTGGAGGCGCTGAAATCCATGCCAAACTCCCGGATTTCGGAGGCGCTCAACGCGTTGAGCGAGGACTACCGCATGGTGGTCTACTACGCGGATGTGGAGGGGATGGCGTACAAGGAGATCGCGGAAGTGATGGAGATTCCCATCGGCACCGTGATGAGCCGGCTGCACCGGGGAAGAAAACAGCTTCGCGGGATGTTGAAAGACGTGGCGAAGGAGCGCGGTATCGGTCTCGACCATGCTGACATGGCAGATGCCGCCGGTAAGCAGGACGCGAAGGAGAAGTAATGTCCGCTGGACACACCCACACCGACGCTCACGGCTGCGACGCCACTTACCGCATGCTGTGCGAGCTGTTCGACGAAGACACCGCGCCTGAGCGACGCGAGGAGATCAAAAACGACCTGGCGGCTTGCCCGGAGTGTTTGGCCGTCGCGCAGTCTGAGCGTGACGTGCGCGCGATGGTGCGCGAGTGCTGCGGCGCCGTGAAGGCTCCGGAGCCGTTGCGCCAGCGCATCGTCGCTTCCATCACCACGGTGAGCTACACCGAAGTTCGCTATAGATAAGGTCCGTGTTCCTCGCCCGCAGCCCGAAGGTTGCGGGCTTTTTGCTTTGCGACGGCTCCGTGGCCCCGCAGCGGGGGTAAAAAACGGGGGTAGGGGGTAAAGCAGGATTGCTGAACAATCCGCCGATCTTTGAACAATCCGGTGCACACACCGGTATCTCACGGGAAAAACCGGGCTACCTGAGAAGCAATGAGTTGTATGTTCAACCCGAAAGCGCTGGTAGAGCCGTGATTAGCCAATATTATGCAAGAAAACACCTGAAAGTGCATAGTATGCAGTTGTGGTGGATTGTTCAACCATCTGGCACCGCACACGGTTCGATCGTTCAACAAAGCTGACGAAAACGCGGATCCACCACCCGGATTGCTGAACAATCCGCAGGCCACAACGGGTGGAAACGTTGAACAATCCGGAAAGAATGTTCAACGATTTCAAGGTTTTTCCAGGCTTTCCCCGAGCGGTTTACCAGCGCATATTTGGTGCATAAACTCGTGGATGTAACAAAGAGAACAAAGACCATCAAGGAGTCACCGAGATGCGAGCAGCATTCCGAAACACCATCGCCGCAGTAGTTGCCGCCGCCATCGCGGTGTCCGGCGTTACCGTCGCAGACGCAGCTGAGGAGGTTCAGCTAGCGCCAGTGCGCACTAACACCGCAACGCTTATCGACTCCGATGGCGACGGCCTGCCGGATATCTGGGAAGAACAAGGCGTCGTGTTAGCCGACGGCACGGAAATCCCCCTGCCGGACTGGGGCGCGGACCCCAACCGCCCGGATGTGTTCCTCCAGCTGAACTGGATGGCCTCCGAATACGACACCCTGGGCTGCAACACCACCGCCGCCCGCGAGTGCGCAGACGCCAACCGCACCTCCTACGCTCCGTCGACGCAGGCCCTGGATGACCTCGTGGACCTGTTCGACGACCACGGCATTAACCTGCACATCGACGCCGGTGCGCACTACACCAACATCGCCAACTACACCGACACTCACGGCGGCGAGAGCATCGACTACCGCGACGTCTACTTCAGCCCGAGCCGGCACGAGGCGTTCCAGCTCATCGACAACATCAACGCCCTCGGCGAGCGCGACAACATCTTCCGCTCCGGCGTACTCGGCGACCGCATGCGTGCAGGCTCGAATGCCACGGGCCTGTCGCTGGTGGGCGATAACGCCTTCTACATCGCCAACCCAGACGGTCGCGCCACCGACATGCAGGTGCGCAACACCATCCTGCACGAGTTCGGCCACACCTTGGGCCTGCGCCACTGGGGTGCCGCCAAGTACGTCGAGGACTTCGCTGAGGGCTCGCCGATGCAAGACGGCTACCACTCGGTGATGAACTACAACCACCAGTTCGACTACTTCAACTACTCCGAGCAGCCCTACTTCGCCAACACCCCGCAGGGCAATGTGTTCATCCCCGCCGACTGGGACAACCTGGAGATCGACAGCCCGCGTATCGGTGTCTACGCCGAATCCATCGGCGCCCGCGCCGACATCGCCGACAAGGCAGACGTTGAAGAGGTCGAGCAGCCCGAGGAAATAGTCGAGACCACCCAGCCTGAACCCGTCGAGGTCGCCGAAGAACACGCAATGGTCGAGCTCGTCCCGGCCGAGGAAATCCCCGCCGCTGACGCCGAGTCCCAGCCGGGTGTCACCCCCACCACACCGGCCCAGGACGAACCCAAGGACGAACCCAAGGATGAGTCCAAGGTCGAAGAGGTCAAACCCGCCAAGGCTGACACCCCGAAGCAGACCAACAACCAGCCCAACAACCAGCCCAACATCGCAATCATCATCGGCGGCGTCGTCGCAGCCCTGGCAGCCCTCGGCATCGGCGCAGCATTCTTCGCAATGCGCTAAGGCGTAAAAGCTACGGCTGGCCGGTAGGTAGAAGCCAAAAAGCGGGCCCTTCCCGAACTGGGAAGGGCCCGCTTGTTACTTCGTTTACCGCGCTTTAAGAGTTGGGGCGCTTACCGCGGTTAGCGCTCTTCTTGCGACGGTCCTTGCGCTTGCGACCACGCTTGCTCATGGGGGCCTCCTTTGAATTATGGGTACCGGTTACAGATGTTCCACTGTATCGCCCTGCACTGCTGGCAAGGTAATCCGGCGGAGTTTTATGGCCTTATGCCGACAGGCGAGCGCGGTTGCGGGCGCGAGCCTTGTTGCGGCGCTTGAGCGCGCGGCGCTCCTCCTCGGACAGGCCGCCCCAGACGCCGGCGTCCTGGCCGGTCTCGAGGGCCCACTTCAGGCACTGGGAGGTGACGGGGCAGCGGTGGCAAACCAGCTTGGCCTGGGCGATCTGGCTCAGGGCCGGGCCGGAGTTACCGACGGGGAAAAACAGTTCCGGGTCCTCGTCGCGGCAAATTGCTTCGTGGCGCCAATCCATGATGATGACTCTCCTTTTGGGTCGTGTGTGTTGAATCCTGCGTTCAATCCATGTGCAATTACGTGCGCACCACAAACACCCGCATTGTGGCGGATGCGTTGCAAACGAAGTTTGATTCCTGGCATCGGGCGGAGCTTCCCGTTGGATGCGGGACCCGTCTTCCGGTTTACCGGGCGTTAACCCTGTGGTGGCTTAGGGTTAAGGGCTGTTTAACCAGCCCGTTGTTTTTGCTACCCGGAAATAATGGCACGTTCACCTACACCGCGCTAGGGGTGTAAGCCAAAGTGTGACAGGAATCATAGATTCTAACCCTGTTTTCGTTGGACTGGGTTGGGGGCGGGATTCGTCCGGAGGTCGTCGATAAGCAATGTGAACTGCGCAAACACGGTTCCGGTGCGAGATGGGTCACCGTCAAATCGTGCAACACGAATGGGAGCGTGGGGTAGCGGGGCCTAGACTGCTTCGATGTGGAAACCAACAATAAACCCGCCCAAAGTAGGTCCGAAGTTGCGTTAGGAACCGTGCCCGCAGTGATGCGTTTCAGTGCGGTGGTGGTGCTTCTGCAGTGTGCAGCGATGTTTATTTACGCGGCCTCGCTGATCGTCTCCCAGTTCACTGAGCACACCTCGACGTTGGAGTCGCAGTCCCCGGCAGCGAACTACGTCAACATCGGCACCGCGACGTTTCTTGTGATCATCTTCGGCTACATCGCCTATGCCGCGGTGAGCACACTGAAGGGTAACCCGCGCGCGACCGGCGCGATCGTGCTGGTGGAAGCGATCTTGGCAGGCGTGGCGGTGTACATGTTCCGCGGCGGCGTGCCGCTTTTGGGAGCCGCGACGCTGGCCTCAGCCGTGCTCGCACTCATCGGTATCTTCCACCCGGCTACGCGCGAATACAGCGAGGCGCGCTACGCGCAACGCAAAGCGCGGCGCTCACAGTAAAGCGCCGCGCTCAAAGGTTGTGTGGCCGATGCGTTAGGTATTGGCTTTCATCACAACAACGTCGTCGCCGCGCTTTTCCACGATGGTGGCGCCGGCAGAGGAGATGTGCACCGGGCCGGAGTAGCCGCCGCGGTCGACCGGGATGATCTTGTCCACCGCGTTTTTATCCCAATCCACTACGGCAATGCCGTTGTCGGAGGCATAGAGCAGCTTCTCGCCGGCGGAGAAACCCGTGCCCAGCGCGCCCTGGAAAACGCCCGTGACGGCGAGCGCTGCTGGATCCATAAGCAGCAGGGAATTGTTCTCCCAGTACGTCATGTGGTGCGGCAAGTCAGCCACGGGCAGGTTCTTCACAATGCCGTCCGGGCCGAGCTCGGGGCTATCCATCTGCGGCACCGACGAGGAGCTGATGTTGGTGCCCTCCTTGTCGTAACCGCGCACCTCGGAGGTGGTCGGGTCATAGACCGCGGCCGCGTCCTGGGAGATAGACACCAGGTACGCGTCCGGGCTGATTTCCACGTTGGCGAGGACCTCGGGCTTGCGCGAATCTTCCGGCGTAGCCTCCTGCAGGCGCAAAAACGCGCCGTCGTCGCAAATTTCAGTGACGGCAACGAGCTCCGTGCGGGTCAGCGCAGACGTGATGGTGCACTCGTTGGGCTGCATGTCCGGCTCTTGCTTCGCCTCCACGTGCCCGTACTCCACGGTGCGCACCAGATCGGAGCGCCACACCTCGGCGCGCTCGGAGCTGGCGTAGCCCACACGGTCATTTGAGGCTAAACGCACCACCTCGTCCGGTGCGATGGCCGAGCGTGTGCCGGCGTACTTGCCGGTCTTCGCGTCGATGGCCACCACGTCGCCGCAGCCCGCGTTGTCGCGGTAGGTTGCCACAACCTTGCCCCAGGCCTGGTCCACCAGGCATAGCTCGTTGGGCCGCTCGTACGTCCACACGGTTTCACCCTCCGGCGTGGTGGCGGAGAGGGTGTTGTCGTTGTAGGTGATCACCATGCCATTGGACACCAAGGGCTGGTCGCGGCCAGAAGTGTCCGGCAGGGAAAACTCCTCGCTGAACGATTTCGGCACTACGGCGAGCTGGCCGTAATCTTCCTGCTCTTCTTCCGCGGCAACCAAGTGTGCGTCGCGGGCGGGGGCGGTGAAAAAGGCGGTGCCCAGCAGCAGCGCTGAGACACCTGCGATTACTCCGGTAGCGATCAGGTCGCCGCGGGTGCGACGCAGAGGAGAATTCATCGCCGTTTCCTTCCTGAGGCTCGTGCTGGGCGTGCTCCGAGCACTTTACGCGGGCGCCCCACTCGTGCAGTAGCCGAGTCCGGGATATTCAGCGCCTCGTGCAGCTCCGGGGAGGTGGAAAACCACTCGGGCAGCTCGCGGGCATCTAGCGAAAGCTCGTCGTTAATCGCCTCCCACTTGCGCACCTCGTCGTAGCCCACCAACGTCACGGCCGTGCCTTTCTTGCCAGCGCGGCCGGTGCGGCCGATGCGGTGCACGTATGTCATTGGGTCATCCGGCGTTTGGAAGTTGATCACGTGGGTGACGTCTTCGACGTCGATGCCGCGGGCGGCGACGTCGGTGGCGACGAGAATGTCGGCCGAACTGCGGCGAAAAGCATCGAGCGCCGCCTCACGCGCACGCTGGCCAAGATCACCGTGGACCGCCGCCACGGTAAAGCCGCGCTGCGCGAGATCTTCCGCCAACTCCGCGGCGGAGCGCTTCGTGCGGGCGAAAATGATGGTGCGCCCGCGGCCGTGGGCCTGGAGGATGCGCGCAACCACCTCGGGCTTGTCCATGCGGTGGGACTTCAGGGCGACCTGGCGGGTGGTGTCGTGGGTTCGCGGCGCGTCGGCGGACTCGGCGCGGATATGCACCGGCTTGTTCATCTTCGCCCGCGCAAGCGTCAGAATCGGGCCCGGCATGGTGGCGGAAAACAGCATCGTCTGCGCGTCATCGCGCACCGCCGCCCAGAGCCTTTCGATGTCGGGAAGAAAGCCCATGTCCAGCATCTCGTCAGCCTCGTCGAGCACCAGAATCGCCACGGCGGAAAGGGTGAGGTCCCCGCGCTCGTGCAGGTCAATCAGACGCCCGGGCGTGCCGACGACAACGTCCACGCCCGCTTCCAGCGCCGCAATCTGGTCCTCGTAGGGCCGGCCGCCGTAGATCGTGGTCACGCGCACCGGCGTCTGAGACGCGGCGAAGGCGAGGTCGTCGCCCACTTGCACGGCGAGCTCGCGGGTGGGCACCAGCACCAGCGCGCGTGGGGTGCCGTCGAGCTCGTCGATGTCCGCGTCGTCAAACACACGGTCTACAAGCGGCACGCCGAAGCCGAACGTCTTACCCATGCCGGTGCGGGCCTGGCCGATGATGTCCCGGCCCGCAAGCGCGCGGGGCAGCGTCAACTCCTGGATGGAGAAAGGTCGAGAGATGCCGCGCTGCGCCAGCGCATCGGTGATTTCGGCGGCGACACCCAGCTGAGCAAACGTCGGCGGCAGCGATTTCTCGCCGGCCGGGGCGCCAGTTGAGGCGCGGTGGTGTTCACTCTCAGCTGAATAGGGCACGCGATCATCTTAACTACAGGTCGTTACAATAGCGCCATGGATATCAAGATCGGTCTTGCAGACAGCCCCCGCGAACTCACGATCAAGCTGCCGGAGGGGCAGGACGACATCATCGCAACCGTCGAGCAGGCCATTGACGGCGGCCAGGCCACCTTGAAGGTGGAGGACGACAAGGGTCGGGTCTACCTCATCCGCACCGACCGCATCGTGTACGTGGAGCAGGGGACTGCCGCAGCCCGATCCGTCGGGTTCATGCGCTAAATTACGCATTTATGGCACAACGGCACGGCGCACATGAGCGGGACGCCCGCGGCGGCGGCTCCATCGAGGGCGGCCACGGAGCGCACCGCCGCCCCAGCGACGGCGAATACAACGCTAGTGACGCCGCCGACGATGATTTCGGCGACTGGTTTGATAGCTGGGACCTCGAATCCGAAGGCGCCGACCCTGCTCACGCGCCCAGCCGCACCGAGGAACGCCCGCAAAAACGCGGGAAGCTTTTCGACGCCTCAGGGGGGTCCACATCCCGCGCCGCACACGCCGAAGCAGGCGATAGCAAGCTCGCCGCGTTTGCGCAGGAGTACGGCTGGCGCGCCTACGCCATCCCCGTGCTGGCCGTGATCACCGTTTTTGTGCTGATCAACATGTTCCAAAACCCGGAGGACCTCGCGGTGGGGGCCACCGGTTCCTCTGCTGAGGCGGAGGATTCCGCAGCCGCCTCGCCCGCGCAGGGTGAGGAAGACCCGGAGGGTGGCGTGAAGCCGTTGGAGCCGGCGAAAATCGCGGAGGGGGAGTTCGATCCCCACGATCTGCCGCCGGGTGGGCCGTACACCACCACCGGCGCCGGCACCTTCTACGAGGTGGGCGCACCGGGCATGAGCGCCGGCGAGGGCACCGAAATCGTGGTGCGCTTCGCCGTGGAAGTGGAGCACGGTATCGACACCTCCGGCTACGGCGGAGACGAAGCGTTTGCGCACATGGTTGACGCGACGCTGAGCGATCCGCGCGGTTGGATCAACGACCCGCGTTTCCGCTTCGAGCACGTCGGTGTCAACGACAATCCGTCGCTGAAGATCCGTCTGGCCTCGCTGGACACCACCGCGGAGCTGTGCGGTGTGCAGATCGGCACCGAAACCAGCTGCCGCACCCGCATCACCGGCGAGGACACGGTGCTGCTCAACGAGTCGCGCTGGGTGCGCGGCGCCGTGCCGTTCCAGGGTGATCTGGGTAGCTACCGCCAGTACCTGATCAACCACGAGGTGGGCCACGCCGTGGGCTTTGCGGAGCACGTGCCGTGCCCGGAGCCGAATGCGCTGGCGCCGATCATGATGCAGCAGACCCTGAGTCTGAACAATGCGCAGCTGCGTCAGATGAGCCCGGAAGACAACTACCCGGACAATCCGGACACGTGCCGGCCGAACCCGTGGCCCTACCCGCGTCCAGCGGTGCTGTAGGAGGCAGGCGGTGGCGCAGCGCACAGCACAGCACATCCCCGGGCATGTTTTGTCAGCGTTCCAGCTCGACGGCCGGGCAGGCATACCTTTAGGTCCGGAGTGGGACAACGGTGTCCGCTTCGGCCGGGTCGTGGTCTCCGAGGCGAGCGACACGGCCGCCTGGTCCGGCAAGGCCCGCGACCATGCCGGCGAGTTCGGCGCAGGCATCGCAGTGTCCCGCCCGGTGCGCGCCACCGACGGCCGCCTGGTGGTCGGCGGTTTCAAAGCTAGCGAGTTCGTTGAGGGGCGGGTGCTCGCGCGTATCGACGAAGCCGTGTCCGCCGCCCTGCGTTACGACGAGGCGATGGCCGGAGTCGACGCGCCGACAGCGGACCGCGGCGACGCCTTCGCGACAGCAGAGCGGGCGGTGTGGCGCGACTACACGCCACAGCCCGGCGACGTTGTCGCACACATGGACTTCGCGTCCTGCCTGCTCTTTTCTGGGGATATGGTGCCGACGTTGACGGACCTTGTGCCGTCTTCAAGCAAGCGCCCCCGCGGTTTTACCGCGGCGCTGGTGATTGTGGACGGGCTGCTGGCTCAGGCCTGTGATGCGGCCGTTATTGACCGGTGGGCGCATGTGCCGGGTCTGCGGGAGCTCGCAGGCCACGCGCTGGAGTACCGCGTGGCCTGCGCGAGAGCTGCGGGTTCGGACATACGTTCGATAGCTGAGAGGGTTGATCAGGCGCTCGTGTCGGAGTGAGTGACACAATCAACGGCATGACTTCCACCAGACCCTCTCCCGTGCCCCCGGCGATACTCGAGCCGAAGGCCCACCTCGTGCCACGCACGCGCCCGGACACGCAGCGCGAATGGCCGGTTGAGCTGCCCCAGCAAGGCCTGCACAAGGTGACCGGAGAGCCGGGCTCGGGAGTATCGAGCTTCCTGCTGGACACCGCCGCAGCTGCGATGCGCAGGCACGCAGGCAGCGAGGCGGAACACGGCCCGGGCGGGGTGCTGGTGCTCACGGACTCCAAGGAGACCGGCGCGCGGCTGCGCGCGGAGCTGGCGGACACGCTTGCCGCCTCCGGGTTTGTCTCCGACGAGCCGGTGGTGCGCTCCGTGCACTCGCTCGCGTTCGCGCTGGTGCGCCAGCAGATGGACGAACAGTTGCGGTTGATCTCCGGCGCGGAGCAGGACGCGGTGATCCGCCAGCTGCTGCAGGGCCACGCCGAAGACGGCGGCGGCACCTGGCCTGAGGAGCTACGCCCGGCGCTGCCCATGGTGGGTTTTGCGCGGCAGTTGAGGGACTTTTTGTTACGCGCCATTGAGCGCGGCCAGGGCCCGGATGATCTGGTGGAGCTGGGCCAGCGCCACGATATTGGCATCTGGTCCGCCTCGGGCGATTTCTTGCGTGAATACCAGCAGGTGATGGCACTGTCCGGCGCGCACCGCCTGTCGGCGTCGGAGTTGATCGCGGCCGCGCTTGAGGTGGAGCTGCCGCGAACGTGGCATACCGTGATAGTGGACGACGCGCAGCACCTGGCGCCGGCTTCAGCGGCGCTGGTGCGAAAGCTGTTGGAGCAGGCGGACCTCGGGGTCGTCGGCGGGGATCTGGAGCAATCCGTGTTCCACTTCCGCGGCGCCTCCCCGGCATTCTTCCAGGACTTAGGCGGGCTGGACCACGAGGTGATCAACCTCGGGGCCACCCGCAGGGCGCCTGCGCGGTCAGCGGCGATCGCAGAATCCAGCGCGGCGGAGCTTTCCCTGGTGGCGGACACGCTGCGCCGCGCCCACCTGGAAGAGGGCGTGGCGTACCGCGACATGGCGGTGGTGGTGCGCTCCACGCCGCTGCTTGAGCCGATGCGGCGCGCCCTGCTGCGCGCCGGGGTGCCGGTCGCACTCAACCCCACCGACCTGGTGCTGGGGGAGCAGCGCATTGTTTCGGCGCTGCTGCTCGGCGTGCGCGCGCTGTATGAAGAACTCAACCCCACCGAGTGGCGCGACCTGCTGTTGAGCCCCGTCGGCGGTGCTGACCCGGTGACGCTGCGCAGGTTACTGCGCGGCCTGCGCCGCTGGTCGCCGGAGGTCCGCGCGGAGGAAAGCCTGCGCGAGCTGCTTCTCACTCCGGCCGGGCTGCCGGATTTCGGCACCGTGCTCACGGACCGCGAGCTGGACATCTTGCACCGCGTGCGCGACGTGCTCGACGCCGGGCGCACTGTGCTTGCTCACGGCGGCACGGTGGAGGAAGTGCTGTGGGCACTCTGGCACGCCACGGGCTTGGCTAACCGTCTGCTGGCATCTGCGCTGCGGGGAGGCGCGACCGGTTCGCAGGCGGACAGAGATCTCGATGCCGTGATGGCGCTGTTCGACGCGGCTGGCGACCACACGGAGCGCAGGCCCAGCGCGGGCATCGAATCCTTCGTCGCCTCGATTACCGAGCAGGAGCTGCCCACCGGCGTGCGCGACCGCCGAAACGCCACCCCGGACGCCGCCGCACTGCTGACCGCCCACGGTGCGGTGGGCCGCGAGTTCCGCCGCGTGGTCGTGGCTGGCGTGCAGGAGTTGACCTGGCCGAGCCTGGGGGAGACCGGGTCGCTGTTCCGCCAGGAAGACCTGGTGGACCTCATCGACAACGACGTCGACCCCGGTGTGCCCGTCTCCCACATCAACGAGCGGCTGGTGGAGGAGCGCCGCCTGTTTACCGTGGCAACCAGCCGCGCCACAGACCAGCTCCTGGTCACCGCCGTGGAAAGCGACGACGGCGAAGAAGTGGAGCAGCGGTCCAGGTTCGTGGAGGAATTCTGCCGGGACTATGGCGTGCAGCCGCGCCCGGTGCGTATCGCGGGCTCGTCCGCGGACGCCTCCCGGATCTCCGGGCAAAACACAGGTACCGCCGCTGACGCCGAGGATGCCAGCGCGGTGGTGCGTGTGCTCGCGCACGACGACCTGATCGCCGAGTTCCGCCGCGTGCTGGTGGATCCTGCATCCACGGAAACAGAGCGCAGCCAGGCGTCGCGCCAACTCGCACGTTTGGCGGACGCAGGCGTGTTGGGCGCGGACCCTGTGCAGTGGTGGACGACCACGGAGCCGTCTACAAGCGAACCGCTCGACGTCTCGCCGGCGCTATCGCCGTCGCGGGTGGAAAAGCTGCTCGCATGCCCCATGCAGGCCGTGCTGGAGCGGATGTCCGGCCTGGATGAATCGCTGGACATGATCTACGGCGCTATGGCGCACGCCTACTTCGAGGCGCTGGGCAACGGCATGGACGACACCGAGGCGCTGGATGCGACCGTGGCGGCGCGCCGGGCCGCGGATAACGCCCCGGAGTGGAAGGTCGAGCGAGACATCGCGGACTTTCGGGCCATGCTCGAGCGCGCCCACGGCTGGCTGCAGGCCAGCCGCGGGGCGTTTGAGCAGGTCGCCGTGGAAGCAGATGTGAACGTCCAGGTCAGCGACAACGTCCGTATCCGCGGCAGACTGGACCGCCTCGAGCGCGATAGCAGCGGTGCGGTGCACATCGTGGACTTGAAAACGAGCGCGTACCCGCCGACCGGCGACGCCACCGCGGACAACCCCCAGCTGGCCACCTACCAGCTGGCGCTGGCGCACGGCGAGTTCGATGGCGGCAAGGTCGTCACCGCTCGCGACGGCGCAAATGCCCTTTCCGTGGGCGGGGCGGTGCTGGTGTACCCAAACGCCAGCAAGACCACGCTGAGCACCCGCGAGCAGGCGAAGAAAACCGACGACGAGCTGGAGGCGCTCGCCGCCGCACTCGACGGGCTGCCCGAGGAAACCGCAGGACCGACGTTGCTCGCCGTGGTCGGCCCGCAGTGCGACCGCTGCGCTGTGCGAGCGCTGTGTCCAGTCCAGCCGGAAGGAGCGACGATCCACCATGTCTAACCCCACCCCGATGTCTCCCGTGCTGCTGTCGCGCTACCTGGGCCAGCAGTACCCGCCGACAGACCAGCAAGCCGCCGTGATCGGCGCGGAGCCCGGCCCGCTACTGGTGGTCGCCGGTGCCGGCGCCGGCAAAACCGAAACCATGGCCGCGCGCGTGGTGTGGCTGGTGGCCAACGGCTACGCCAGGCCGGACGAAGTTCTGGGCCTGACGTTTACCCGCAAGGCCGCCCAGGAGATGGGCAAGCGCATCCGGGACCGTCTGGGCACGCTCGCGGCCAACACCGATTTGGTGCACCGCCTGGACCCGTCCGGCGAGCTAGCGGACAACCTGCAGGTGATCGCGCCTTCGGTGTCCACCTACGACTCGTACGCCGGCGAGCTGATCCGCGAATACGGCCTACTGGTGCCGGTGGAGCCGGACGCCCGGTTGATCACTGACGCGGAGCTGCACGCCATCGCCACCGACGTGGTGGTCAACTACTCCGGCGGGCTGATCACGGAGATGGGATCCAACCCGTCGCTGGCCACTGTGGTGGAGGACCTGCTGGCGTTGACCACGGCGATGGGCAACGAGCTGGCTTCGCCCGAGTGGGTGCGCGGGCACGCGCACGACTTCCTCGCAGAAACCGAGTCCTATCCCATGGCCCCGGGTGCCCGCGTAGAGTTCACCAAGGTGCTCACAAAATGGCGCTCCAAGCAGGAAATGCGCGTGAACATGCTGCCCCTGGTGGAGGAGCTGGCGGCGGAGCTGCGCCGCCGTGGCGTGGTCACGTTCAACGAGCAGATGTCCGTGGCAGCAAAGCTGGCGCGGGACCATAAGACGGTGGGGGCATCGCAGCGCTCCCGCTACCGCGTGGTCATGTTGGACGAGTACCAGGACACCTCGCACGCGCAGCGCGTGCTGCTGCGCAGCCTGTTCGGTGAGGGCGCGGACCCGTCGCTGACGGTGACCGCAGTGGGCGATCCGATGCAGGCGATCTACGGTTGGCGCGGCGCCACCGCGGCCAACCTGGCCGCGTTCGTGGAGGATTTCCCGTCTCCTGCAGGCGCGGCGCCGAAAAAGCAGCTGACCACCTCCTGGCGCAACCCGCCCGAGGTGCTGAAGCTGGCCAACGGCGTGTCCGACGCGGTGCTGGGCACCGCCGAGAACCGGGCGGTGGCTGCGCTTCGGGCGCGACCGGCTGCGGAGGCCGGAGACGTCACCCTGGGCTTCTTCCCGGACCAGGACGCGGAGATCGCCTACGTGGCTGACGCGCTCGCACAGGAATATCAGGCGGCAGTACAGGAAGGACGAGCGCTTTCCGCAGCCGCGCTGGTGCGCAAGAACCGGCACTCGCCGCTTTTGGCGGCGGCCCTGGAGGAGCGCGGGGTGCCCTACGAGATTGTGGGCCTAGCCGGGCTTCTCGACGTCCCGGAGGTCGCCGACACCGTCGCCATCGCCACGATGCTGGTGCGCCCGGACGACACCGCGGCCGCGTTGCGCCTCCTCGGCGGACCGGCCGTCGGCCTGGGCCTGGCAGACCTGCAGGCGCTGGCGTCGCGGGCGAACAACCTGCACGGCTCGACGCTGGACACCCCGCCGGAGGCCGCCCCGGCGGACGCGGCGGAGCACCTGCACGCCCAGCTGGATGAGCTCGTGGCCCGCGCCGCGGAAATCTCCGCCAGCTCGGACAAACCCGAAGGGCTCACGGACGCTTTGGCGGACCTGGGTGAGCCGGAGCGCTACAGCGAGGAAGGCCTTGCGCGCATGCGGGACACCGCGGCGAAGCTGCGTTGGCTGCGCACCCACAGCCTGGGCAAGCGCCTAAGCGACCTGTTCGCCGACATCATCCACGTCTTCGGCATCCGCACCGAAGTGCTCGCCCGCGGCTCCGCCACGGGTGCAGTACACCTGGACCGGCTGCTCGAAGAGGTCGCCGCATACCCGGGCGCGAGCCTGGACGGGCTGCTGCACTTCTTCGAACTCGCCCGCAGCTTCGAGGACGGCTTGGCCCCGGGCTCGGTGGCGGTGAAGGAGGACCGGGTGCAGATCCTCACCGCGCACAAGGCCAAGGGGCTGGAGTGGGACACCGTGGCGGTGCTGCACGCGGACGCGGCAACGTACAAGTCCAAGACGGAAACCTTCCTCACCTTCCCGCGGTACCTTCCGACGGAAACGTTCGGCGACCCGGACGTCTACCCGGTATTCGCGGACGTGGAGAACCGCTCGGACTTTGAAAAAGCCGGCAAGGCCTGGCTCAAGGAAGTCGCCGGGGATCTGGCTGAGGAAGCGGCCCGGTTGTTCTACGTGGCGGTGACCCGCTCCGGGAAGAAACTCATCGTCACCGGCTCGCGCCGCCGCGAAGGCGTCGCGCGGGAGGCGGGACCGTATGAGCACTTCGCCGCCATGCGCGAGCGGGTGCCCGAGGAGTGCGTGGTGGTCTGGGACGACGGTACCGAGCCTGACATCGCAGAGGAAGCGAGCGAGAAGGAGGCGGCCACACCGGAGTCCGGACGCTGGCCCCACTACTCGCCTGCGGCACGCGACCTCGCGGCCGCCCAAGCGGTCCGTGCCGCCATGGACTCGCTGCCGGACTACACCGAAGGCGAACTCTTTTCGCTCTGGGAGCGCGACGCCACAGCCTTGATTGAGGAGCACGACGCCGCCCAAGCCGCAGACGTGCCGGTGGTCATGCCGGGCGAACTCACCGCCTCCGACGTGGTGGCGCTGAAGGCGGACCCGGAGCAGTTCGCCCGCCGCGCCCGCCGCCCCGTGCCGTTCAAGCCGAACACCTACGCCAAACGCGGCACCGCGTTCCACGAGTGGCTGGAGCAGTTCTACGGTGCGCGCCCGCTGCTGACTGAAGACGAGCTGCCGGGCAACGATGAGGCCGAAGTGGACCGCGCCGTCCTGGAGCGGCTCAAACGCAACTTCGAGGCCAGCGAGTGGGCCGGGCGCACGCCCGAGTACGTCGAGCACCCCTTCGAGCTGGCACTGGGCGATTCGGTCGTGCGCGGGCGCATGGACGCCGTGTTCGCCGACGACGACGGCTGGGTCGTGGTGGACTGGAAGACCGGTGAGAAGCCCGGCCGCGACGCGATGGAATCGGCTCAGCTGCAGCTCGCGGTCTACCGTGAGGCGTGGCGCCGGATCGCACGTGACGGCAAGCCGGTGCGGGCGGTATTTTTCTACGTGCGCACCGGCGAGACGTTCGCGCCCCGCGCCTTGCCGGATCTCGACCAGCTCGAGACAATGCTCGGAGGCGCGAGAGCCGGCACGCCCGGTGAAGAAATAGCAAGAGAAAGCGAGGAGCGGCAGGGATGAAGCTTCGGAGCCTGTTGTCGCTGCGCGCAGACGCGACCAACCTCACCGAGATCCCGGTGCACAGCCTGCTCGATGTGGTGAACATCCCCACCGCGGCGCGCGCGACTCCGTGGTCGCTCATCGCGCGGCGCTTCGGCTACGCCTTGCTGCTCATGGTCGCCATCGCGTTCGTGGCCTACCTCGACCGTGACGGTTACTCCGAGCCGCTGACGTTCATCGACGCGCTGTACTACTCCGCGGTGACGCTGTCTACCACGGGCTACGGCGACATCACGCCGGTGACGCAGACGGCCCGCCTCGTCAACATCTTCCTCATCACCCCGGCCCGCGTGGCCTTCCTGATGCTCCTGGTCGGCACCACGTTGTCGGTGCTGACGGAGGATTCCCGTAAGACGCTCCAGATCCAACAGTGGAGGAATAGCGTGCGCAACCACACCATTGTCATCGGCTACGGCACGAAGGGCCGCTCGGCCATCGACGCGTTGATCGCGGGCGGCACCGCGCCGTCGTCGGTCGTGGTCATCGATCCGGACCCGGCCGCCCTCTCCGTGGCAGAAAAGCGCGGTCTGATCACCGTGCACGGCAACGGCACCAAGTCGGACGTGCTGCGCGTGGCCGCGGTCAGCCGCGCCAGGTCTGTCATCGTCGCGCCGTCGTCGGACGACACGGCCGTGCTGATCACCCTATCGGTGCGCGAGATGGCGCCGAGCGCGATGATCGTGGCCAGCGTCCGCGAAAGCGAGAACCAGCACCTGCTCATGCAGTCGGGTGCGGATTCTGTGATCGTCTCCTCCGAAACCGCGGGCCGTCTGCTCGGTATCGCCACCGTCACCCCGCCGGTGGTGGAGATGATGGAGGACCTGCTCAGCCCGGACGAAGGCTTTGCGGTTGCGGAGCGCCAGATCGCGGACGACGAGGTCGGCGCGAACCCCCGCCACCTTGCGGACATCGTGCTGGGCGTGGTGCGCTCCGGCGAGCTCTACCGCATCGATTCCCCCGAGGCGGAAACGGTCGAGCCGGGCGACCGCCTGCTGTACGTGCGCATGAACGGCGCAATAACCAACCGGGATTAGCTGGATGTTCCTGCTCATCGATGCTGCCGGGCGCTTCCCGCTCGGCGACGACGGGGAGCCGAAGCTTTTTCACGCACCTCCGGCCTCCACCGAAATCTCCTCCCACGTGCACGTGACCCGGGAGGTCACTGCGGCCCGCGTGCACGGTGTTGATGCGGCAGATCTTGCTGGGCCGCACGGAGCGACCGGGGACGCGCGCACTCACGCCAGCCACCCGCTGGCCGCCCGCGCCGTCGGTTTGGTCAACGCCCGCGAGCGCACCCGCTTCGACCCGGCAGATGGTTCCGAGGTGCGCTGGGGCGACGGCGGCATCGTCGCGCGCGGCGCCACCGGCCGGCCGATCTTCCCGCGGCTGGACCCGTGCGTGATCGGCCTGGTGGAGGATCCGGCGGGCGAGCGGATCCTGCTGGTGGAAAACGCCCGCCGCCCCGGCTACCTCACCCTGGTGGCGGGCTACGTGGACGTCGGCGAGACGCTTGAGGCCGCGTTCGCCCGCGAGGTGTGGGAGGAAACCGGCCGCCGGGTAAGCGGCGTCCGCTACCTGCGCTCCCAGCCGTGGCCGCTCTCCGGCGCGCTCATGCTCGGCATGGCGGCGCGCACGACGGATACCGATGCGCAAGCGCCCACCGACGGAGAGCTGACCCGCACTGTGTGGGCCAGCCGCGCCGATCTGGACTCCCTCACGCTCGCCGCGGAGGGCACCATCGCCCGCGCACTCATCGACTACTGGGCGGACACACCGCACACACCCACCCCGGAAGGAGCACACCCATGGCGATAGACCTCAGCGTGCTGGATGAGGACCAGCGTGTGGCGGCGGAAGCGCCGCGCGGGCCGGTGTGCATCCTCGCCGGCGCGGGCACGGGCAAAACCCGCACGATCACCTACCGCATCGCCAACCTGATTGACCGCGGCCAAATCGCACCCAACCGCGTGCTGGCGGTGACGTTTACCAAACGCGCCGCCGGCGAGATGCGCGACCGCCTCACCGCCATGGGCATCGGCGGGGTGCAGGCGCGCACGTTCCACTCCGCGGCAACGCGCCAGCTGCAGTACTTCTGGCCCCAGATTGCAGGCGATCTGCCGTGGCGGGTGCTGGACAACAAGTTCCCCATCGTCGCCCGCGCCACCCGCGCCGCAGGCCTGGACACCGGCAAGGAAATGGTGCGCGACTTGCTCAGCGAGATCGAGTGGGCGAAATCCTCTGTCATCGGCCCGGAGGACTACGTGCAGCGCATCGCCGAATCCCCGCGCACGCCGCCGGCGGACGCGCAGAAGGTCGCCCAGGTCTACCGTTTCTACGAGGAGGCGAAGACCAGCCCGGAAGGCATGCTGATCGATTACGACGATCTGCTCATCCACGTCGCCGGCGCGCTCGAGAACGCGCCGGCGGTGGCGGAGGAGTTCCGCGCGCAGTACCAGTCGTTCGTGGTGGACGAGTACCAGGACGTCACCCCGCTGCAGCAGCGCGTGCTGGAGGCCTGGCTGGGCACCCGCGACGACCTGACGGTGGTCGGCGACGCCAACCAGACCATCTACTCCTTTACCGGCGCGACCCCGGACTACCTTTTGAACTTCTCGCGCACGTACGAGCACGCGACCGTGGTGAAGCTGCAGCGCGACTACCGCTCGACCGTGGAGATCACGGAGCTGGCCAACACCGTCATCGGCAAGGCCACCGGCCGCATCGCGGGCACCCGCCTGCAGCTTGAAGGCATGCGCGGCCACGGCCCGGAGCCGCAGTTCAACGGCTACGACGACGAGCCCGCGGAGGCGCGCGCGGTGGCGCAGAAGGTGCGCAAGCTGCTGAACGACGGCGTGCCCGCCCGCGAGATCGCCATCTTGTACCGCATCAACGCCCAGTCCGCCGCGTTTGAAGCCGCGCTCGCGGACGAGGGGATTGTCTACCAGGTCCGCGGAGGCGAAGGCTTTTTCCAGCGCGCGGAGATCCGCGAGGCGTTCGCGCAGCTTCTGCGCGCCTCCAAGCGCACGGACCTGCCGGATGATCCGGTGCGCATTGCGCGTGCCGCGCTCGCCCCACTGGGGTTGACGCCGGAGGAACCGGAGGGCGCGAAGGCGCGCGAGCGCTGGCAGTCCTTGAGCGCGCTGGTGGATCTGATCGAGGAGATCGTGCGCACCCGCGAGGCATCCACCATGGCGGAGGTGCTGGGATCGCTGCGCCGCCGCGCCGACGCGAAGCAGCCCCCGGCCGTGGACGGGGTGACCCTGGCTAGCCTGCACGCCGCGAAGGGCCTGGAGTGGGACGCGGTGTTCTTGGTGGGGCTGGTGGAAAAGACGCTTCCGATCTCACATGCGCTCAAGGCGGGCGACGAGCAGATCGAGGAGGAGCGCCGCCTGTTCTACGTCGGCGTGACCCGCGCGCGCGAGCACCTGCACATGTCGTGGTCGCTGGCGCGCCAGGAGGGCGGGCACAAAAACCGCACCCGCTCGCGCTTCTTGGACGGGCTGGTGCCGGAGCTGGAGGTGGAGCAATCCCCGCAGCGGCTCAAGCGCGCGAAGCGCTGCCGGGTGTGCGGCAACCAGCTGGGCACGCCCGCGGAGAAGTCCCTGGGCCGCCACGAGGAGTGCGAGCCGAGTTTCGACGAGGCCGTCTACGACGCACTGAAGCGCTGGCGCCTGGATGTCTCGCGTGCAGCCGGCCAGCCGGCGTTCGTGGTGTTCACCGACGCGACGCTGATGTCCATCGCGGAGGCCATGCCTGCCGACGAGCGCGAGCTGCTCGGCGTCTCCGGCGTGGGCCCGGTGAAGGTGGACAACTACGGCGCCGGCGTGCTCGAGGTGTTAGGGCAGTTCCGATAAGGGGGGTACCCGGAGGCGTCGCGAAGCTTAGAAGCACATGGCGCAGTCCGGGTGGGGCGGCAGCGTCGCCGTGGACACGGGTGTCGGCGCGAACGGGTCGACCACCGTGAGCACCCCGGCACCAGGCTTCGGCGCGGAGACCCCGGGCGGGTCCGGCACGCCCGCCAAACGCCGCAGCGCCACCGCGGCAAAAGCAGCGCCGGCCGCGGCAGGGACGGGATCGCCCTGCACGCTCAGCGGCGCGCGCTGCTCCACCACGGGCCAGTTTGGGTCCCGGTCCAGAAGGTAGAGGCGCACGCACAAAGGGCACGGGCCAGGGCGGGCGCACACGGGGCCTACCACCACGCGCGCGTCCACCTGCGTCACTGGCAGCACCGCGCCCTGGCGCTGCCGGGTCAGCGCGGCGAGCTCGCCGAGTTGGGCAGTGGTGTTCACCGCCGCCACCGGCGCCCACTTCTCGCTGTGCAGGAGGAACTTCGACAGCGCCTCGTTGCGCGCTTGCGTGCGCACATCTAACCCGCATTCGCGCAGTCTGGCAGTCACCGCCGCCGCCAGCCGTCCATGGCCGACGAGCAGCACCTCGGGCTTGGTGGCTGGAACGAGGACCCGGTAGCTGAGCAAGTCGTCCGCGAGACTCCGGGCTGCCTCGGCGCCGATGAGCGAGGTAAGCTGCTCCACCACCCAGCCCAGCCGCCGCGGCCGCATGAGCACACCCAACAGCGCCGCGACGTCCTTCGCGTGCTCGGTGGTTACCAGGCCCGTGCGTGTGGCGTCGACGCCGAATTGCATGACGTTGTCTGCGCGCAGAAACGGGTGCGCGCCGTGGGCGAGTTTCACCCGCGTGTTGTCGTTGATCATCCCTGCATCCACCCCCGATGCGGGATCCTACAATGCATTGCCATGGCTGGCAGGCAAACACAGAAAGACTCGACGCCGTACCGCGTGATCCGCTCGGCGCGCAGGACGCGCTCGGTGCAGGCGCGGCTGGTGGGCGGAGTGGCGGAGATTCGCATCCCTGCGCACTTCACTGACGCGCAAGAGCGCGAGGCGGTGGCCGAGATGCTGGCCAAGCTCGAGCGCAAGACAAAGGCGCGCCCACGTGACGACGTCTCCTTGCGCACGCGCGCCGATTCCCTCAATAAGCACGTCCTGGACGGCCAGGCGCGCCTCGGCTCGATTAGGTGGGTGTCCAACCAGCGCTCGAGGTGGGGCTCCTGCACGGTGTCCACCGGCGACATCCGGATCAGCGACCGGTTAAAGCAGGTGCCGGACTACGTACTGGACGCGGTGATCGTGCACGAGCTAACGCACACGTTCATTCCGAACCACAGCAAAGAGTTCTACGAGTGGGCGGGCAAGGTGCCGTACGCGGAGCGCGCACGCGGCTACCTGGAGGCCTACCAGCGCTTCGGGTGAGGACCGCCCTTAAAGTTCCGTGCCGTCCTCGCGGCCGTCATCCTTGCCGTCGCCGTCTTCGCGCTTGAGCTCCGGGTTGTCGCGCAGCTCCTGCTCGAGCTTGGCAAACTCGTCGTCGAAGTCGGTGTCCGGCGCGTCGTCCAGCAGCGTGTCGATGAACGCAGCCGGGTTGTCCAGGTGCTCCGCCGACGGCAGGAAGTCCGGGTGGTTCCACACCTGGTCGCGGCGCTCGTTGCCCACGGCGGTGCCGATGCGGCGCCACAGCTCGGCGGCGTCGCGGGTGCGCGGCGCGCCCAGCTCGATGCCCACGATGTTGGCGAAGGCCTGCTCGGCGGAGCCGCCGGTGGCGCGGCGGCGCGCCCACGCCTCCGCCAGCTGCGGGGTGGACGGGATGCGCTCGCCGAGAGCCTCGGCCACCACGACGTCGACCCAACCTTCCACCAAGGCGATCAGCGTCTCCAGGCGGGAGGTGGCGCCGGCGTTGCGGGTGCCCACACGCGGGGAGAGGTCCTCGCCCTGCAAGTTCTGCAGCGCCTCCTGGATCTGCTGCGGGTCGCCGCCTTCCAAGTTGAGGTTGCGGACGATTTCCTCGATGTGGGAGGTGTCGATCTCCAAACCGGCGGCGTATTCCTCCACGGAGGAGACGATGCGCTCCACCAGCCACGGCACGTGGCGGAACAGGCGCTGGCGCGCGGCGATGTAGACCATCACTTCCTGGCCGGCCAGGTCCAATCCCTTGGAAATCTCGGTGACGTTGCGCGGCAGTATCGCGGCGGTGCCGGCGGGGGCGACGGGCAGGCCGAAGTCGGAACCGGTCAGCGCCTGCTGCGCCAGATCGCCCAGCGCGTGGCCGAGCTTCATGCCGAACTGCATGGAGTTCATCTGGTTCATCATCCCGGCCATCGGGCCCATCATCTCCCGGGCCTGTTCCGGCATGGAGTCCAGCTGGGCGCGGTTCATGTGCTCCGCAACGGGGTTGACCAGTCGCTTCCACATCGGCATGGTCTGGTTCAGCCACTGCTCGGCGTTCCACGCCTCGGCTTTAGCCCCGCTTGCGGGCAGGTCCGTGGCTTCGTCCAACCACAGTTCCACTAAGCGCAGGGATTCCTCCGCCGCGCGGGTGTCCGCCTCGGAGACCGGGCTTGCACCGGCGATGCGCTGGCGCGCCATGCGCGCGGCCAGCTCAAAGTTCACCGCGTCGCCCGACGCCTGGGCGTTCATGGACGAGCCCATGCCGGAGAGCATCTGGCCCAGCTGGTTAAACATGTCGCCTAAGCCGCCCCCGCCGGGCTGGCCCCCGCCGAAGCCGAATGCGGCAAAGGGGTTGTTCGCGTCGCCGCGGCCGTTTCCGTCGCCGCCCCGATTGTTGCCGTCGCCTTCGCCGTCATCGTTCGAGTCGTTAGGAAAGGAAAAGCCGAATCCGTTAGTCATGCCAGCCAGAATACAGTCAGCCCGCGAACACATGGGTTCGCTGAGAGCCAGCAACAGTGTCAAGCGCCTCCTGCGCTAGAATCTGCGCCCATGTCCAAAGCGCGTGAAGCTCGGAACCGGCGGTGGTCGACCCTGGTCTGGGGGTCCATCCCCGTCGTGCTGTTGGCAGGTGCACTGACCGCGGACCACATCCCGGGCACCGATATCCGCCTGACCGTGCCGTACGCGGCGGAGGGGCCGGGGCCTACCTTTGACACGCTCGGCGAGGTCGGAGGCGAGCCTGTCGTGGACATCGAGGGCGCGGAGACGCTGGACACCGGCGGCAAGTTGAACATGACCACCGTGTCTGTGCGCACGAACATGACGCTCGGCCAGGCGCTGGGGCGTTGGGTTGCCACGGACGACACGATCGTGCCGGTGGAGCAGATCATGCCGCCGGATTTGGACGAGGATCAGGTGCGCGAGGTCAACCAGCAGGCGTTTGTCGCCTCCGAGGCGTCCGCGACGGTGGCGGCCATGCACTACCTGAACCGTCCCACCACGGTGGTGGTGCACGACGTGATGGAAGGCGGCGCCTCCGAGGGGGTGCTGCAGCCGGAGGACCTGATCACCGCCGTCGCGGGCGAAAAGGTGGAAACGCCGCAGGAAGTCCAGGATGCTGTGCGCGCCAAGACCCCCGGCGAGACCATCGAAATCGCCGTGGAGCGCGACGGTGAAAAGCGCACCGAGTCGGTGGAGCTGGGGGAGAACCCGCACGAGAAGGGCCAGCCCATGCTGGGCATCCTCATGACTTCCGAGCCGGCCGGCGGCATCAGCGTGAACTACAACCTCAACGACATCGGCGGGCCGAGCGCGGGCATGATGTTCTCGCTCGCCGTCATTGACAAGCTCACCCCGGGCGCGCTCAACGGCGGCAAGTTTGTCGCGGGCACCGGCACGATCAACGAGGACGGCGAGGTCGGCCCCATCGGCGGCATCACCCACAAGATCCGTGCCGCAGAGGACGACGGCGCGGAACTCTTCTTGGCGCCCGCCGGCAACTGCGACGCCGTCAAACGCGTGGACACAGAGCACATGACGGTGGCGAAGGTGGACAACCTCACCGAGGCCGTCGAGGCGATGGAGGATTTCGCCGCGGGCCGCGACGTTCCCTCCTGCGAGTAGTTACTGCTTGGCCAGCCCCAAGTCGTAGATGCGCTGGCGCGGATCATCCTGGTCGGTGGAGATCAGCTGCTGCATCACCTGACCGGCCTCGTTGTCCACCACGGTGATGATCGCGGAGGTGCCGAGCGTGGACCAGCCCACCACACGGTCGCCGTTGTCTTCCACCACGCGCGAGGAGCGCAGTTCGGTTAGAAGCTGCGTCGTCGAGGCGGCCTTGGAGTCGGAGTCGAAGAATTGGAACTGGCCGATGCCCTCGCCGGAGCAGTCGAAGGAGCCGCTCAAACCGCCCGCCGCGCAGTCGTCGAACTGGTCGAAGAACTCTTCCGGGGCCAATGTGGAGAAGCGCTCGCGCACTTCCGCCAGCGCGTCAGCTTCCTGCTTCTTTCCGCTTGTCGACGTCGCATCCGCCGTGCCCGCAGCAGTCTTCTTCGACGAGGACGCAGACGACGCTGACGACGCAGAGGATGCTGCGGACGTAGCCGAAGAGGCCGACGCGGCAGAGGTGGAGCGCTGCGTCGACGTCACCGTCGCCGAGTCAGTCTCGGTGCCCGCGCCGGTTTCGGTGTCAGTGGGCTCCTGCTCGCTCGGCGGCGTCTCCGTGGAGGTGATCTCCGGCGCGCGGGTATCGGGATCCTCGGAGTCGGAATCGTTAGAGCACGCCGTTAGCGT
This sequence comes from Corynebacterium afermentans subsp. lipophilum, assembly GCF_030408375.1. Taxonomy (NCBI): domain Bacteria; kingdom Bacillati; phylum Actinomycetota; class Actinomycetes; order Mycobacteriales; family Corynebacteriaceae; genus Corynebacterium; species Corynebacterium afermentans. Next base: position 567,783 of record NZ_CP046530.1, read on the forward strand.
GAGCGCTGCGGCGGTGGCGCAGGCGATGAGGGATGCGGACCGGGACCAGGGGCGGGAAGTAGACACAACTGACATCCTAAACCAGCTCGTCCGGGTCCTGCTCGAGGCCGTAGCGCAGCGCCGCCACTACACCTGGGGCTACGCCGGGCCCGCCGCGCAGCTCGATGTCGTCCTGGGCGAACGCGCCGCGCTCTTCTAGCTCCTGATCGGTCAGGCGCAGCTGAAGCAGCGTCTGTTCGATGTCCTCTTCGCGCAGTACGCCGGAGAACAGGCGCGCCGGGCGCGGCTCGGCGGCCTCGCCGGCGGAGGCGTCCTTGAACACGATCTCCTGGGCCAAGATCACGCCCTGCACGTCGCGCGGCCAGGCGATGCGGGAGACGTACTCGCCCAGTTCCTCGGAGCCGGGCAGGATGTGCTCCGGGAGGTCTTGGACCACCAGTGTTAACGGGGAAGAGTCGTCGAGGTGGCCCAGCTCGTCGACAAGCAACTGCGTGGGCACCAGGCCGAACAGTGTCGGGGGAGCGTCCCACCCCTCCGCGTGGACGAACTCGACGGCCTCCATCATGGCCTTATTTAATGCTTGCTGTTCGCGCACGGGAACCCTCCGGGCAAGTTTGACGTTGGATTATTTAAGCTTGAAGCTTATCTGCGTTGCACACACTAATTCCTAAGGAGCAGGCTTGGCTACCCGCCTCAATCGGCCACAACCACGCGCCAAGAAACCGAACACGGGATTGATGACCACCATCGGTGTCTTGGGCCTCATTCTTGTCCTCTTGCCAATGGCAGTCGGGCTGTACACCGACTTCCTGTGGTTCGGGGAGGTGGACTTTAGGGGCGTGTTCAACCGCGTGATCCTGGTCCGCGTGGTGCTGTTTATCATCTTTGCGCTGATCGGCGGCGCGATCACTTGGATTGCCGCCCGGCTGGCGTGGCGCGGCAGGCCCCAGGAGCAGGCCGCGCCGTTCGACCAGGCTGCGCAGTACCGCCAGCAGGTGCAGCGGTCCGTTCGCGGCATGCTGGTGTGGGTGCCGGTTGTCGTCGCCATCCTGTCCGGCCTGGCCGGCCAGCGCATGTGGCGCGTGTTCATGCTCTGGTTCAACGGCGGCGAGTTCGGCTCCACCGACGCGCAGTTTGGCAAGGACCTGGGCTTCTACGCGTTTACCCTGCCCGGCATTTCCGCGGTGGTGGACACGCTTTCCATGCTGCTTTTGGTGGCGTTTTTGGTTGCAGCCGTAGGCCACTACCTGCTGGGCGGCATCCGCATTGGCAACAAGGTCTCCGGCATCTCCGGCCACATCAGTAAGGACGCGCGCATCCAGCTCGCCGTCACCGCTGGCCTGTGGATGCTGCTGAAGGCTGTGAGCTACTGGCTGGAGCGCTACTACCTGCTCTACAGCGAAAACGACATCTTCACAGGTGCGTCCTACACCACCGTCAACGCGATGCTGCCGGCGAAGATCATCCTCACCGTCATTGCAGTTGTGGTGGCCGCGGCGTTCTTCGCCTCCATCGTCTACCGCGACTTCCGCATCCCCGTGCTGGCCACCGTGCTCATGCTGCTGTCGTCTCTGGTGGTGGGCAACGTCTGGCCCGCGCTGATGGAGCAGTTCTCCGTCAAGCCCAACCGCCAGGCCAAGGAGTACGAGTACATCGGCCGCAACATCGAGGCCACCCGCGAGGCGTACGGGCTTACCGACGACAACGTGACCTACCTGGACAACTGGGGCGCCGGCAACACCTCCAACTCCGATGTCGCCTCCGACGCGGCTACGATTTCCAACCTGCGCCTTCTGGACCCGGAGATCATCTCCCCGACGTTTACCCAGAACCAGCAGCTGCGTAACTTCTACGGCTTTCCGGACCAGCTGGCCATGGACCGCTACCAGGTCGACGGCGAGATGCGCGACTACGTGGTGGCCGCGCGTGAGATGAACCCGAACGCGCTGAGTGAAAACCAGCTCGACTGGATTAACCGCCACACGGTGTACACCCACGGCAACGGCTTTGTGGCCGCGCAGGCCAACACCGTGGACGAGGCGGCGCAGGACGCCGGCTCCACCCGCGGCGGCCTGCCCATCTTCACGGTGTCCGACCTGCAGTCCAACGCCGCCGCCAAGGCCTCCGAGGACGCAGAAGAGCTGGGCATCAAGGTCGACGAGCCGCGCATTTACTACGGACCCGTCATCGCTTCTGCCAAGGACGGCCTGGACTACGCCATTGTGGGCGAGACCGGCCAGGGCCCGGTGGAGTACGACACGGATAACTCCACCTACACCTACGACGGCAAGGGCGGCGTGGACATCGGCAACATCTTCAACCGCCTCGCCTACACGGTGAAATACCAGGAGCTGAACTTCCTGCTGTCCGACCGCGTCGGCGGCGACTCGAAGGTGCTCTACGACCGCGACCCGCGCACCCGCGTGGAGAAGGTCGCTCCGTGGCTGACCACGGACTCCAAGACCTACCCGGCGGTGATTGACGGCCGCGTGAAGTGGATCGTGGACGGCTACACCACGCTGTCCCAGCTGCCGTACTCCACGCGCAACTCCCTGCAGGACACCACGCAGGATGCGCTGAACCCGGACGGCACCACCCAGCGTTTGATCACGGACAACGTGGGCTACATCCGCAACTCCGTCAAGGCCACCGTGGACGCCTACGACGGCTCCGTGGAGCTCTACGCCTTCGACGAATCCGACCCGGTGCTCAAGGCATGGCAGGGCATCTTCCCGGACACGGTGCGCCCGGCGTCCGACATCTCGGATTCTCTGCGTGAGCACCTGCGCTACCCGGAGGACCTGTTCAAGGTGCAGCGCGACCTTTTGGCGCGCTACCACGTGGATGACCCGGGAGTGTTCTTCAACAACGACGCCTTCTGGTCCGTGCCGAACGACCCGACCGCGCCGGAGGGCCGCGGCCAGCTAAACCAGCCGCCGTACTACGTCGTGGCGGCGGACCCGGAGACGGACAAGCCGTCGTTCCAGCTGATTACCCCGTTCCGCGGCCTGAACCGCGAGTTCCTGTCCGCGCACATGGCGGTGTCCTCCGACCCGGAGACGTACGGCGACATCACCGTGCGCGTGCTGCCGACGAACAAGCAGACCCAGGGCCCGAAGCAGGCGCAGGACGCCCTGATGTCCTCCGACCAGGTCGCCCGCGACCGCACGCTGTGGGAGGGCACCAACGACCTGAAGAACGGCAACCTGCTCACCCTGCCGGTGGGCGGCGGCGAGATCCTCTACGTGGAGCCGATCTACTCGCAGCGCAAGGACCAGGAATCGGCCTTCCCGAAGCTGCTTCGCGTGCTGGTATTCTACCGTGGCCAGGTGGGCTACGCGCCGACGATCTCCCAGGCGCTCGACCAGGTGGGCATCCACTCGGAGGCCGCCCAGGACATCGAGGTTGTGGACGAGAACGCCGGCGGCGACGCCAAGCCGGAAGGTGAGAACCAGGAGGCGAAGCCAGAAGGCGACGCCCAGCCGGAGGGCAGCGAGGACGCTCCGCAGGTGAACAAGGACGAGGCGATGAACAACATCAACGACGCCCTGCGCAACCTGGAGAGCGCACGCGACGGCTCCTTCGAGGAGTACGGCCGCGCACTCGACCGCCTGGATCGCGCGGTGGAGGAGTACCAGCGGGCCCAGTAAGCACGATCTGCGCACGCGCGCCACTCGAGCACAAAAACGATAGCGCCAAACCTCCTTTGAGCAGGAGGTTTGGCGCTATTAGTTGGTGTATGTATAGTAACTCCACGTTGCCGGTTAAGGCGACAGGCGATAATCACATAAACGCCCGACGCGGGGTGGAGCAGCTCGGTAGCTCGCTGGGCTCATAACCCAGAGGTCGTTGGTTCGAATCCAGCCCCCGCTACTAAGTGCCTGGTCAGAGGATACTTCCTCTGGCCAGGTTTTCTTTTTGCGAGACACCGTCTCGATAAACGTCCCTATAGCTGCACGGGTTCTGTACAGCGTCTCGCTAGAGCAGATTGGTACCCCGGAGCAAAAGCGTCCCGATAGCGACCTGCAGAGGCTTCGCGTGTAGGCGAGGGTGCTGCCCGACGCGGGTGCGGCACACCCCTGCTTCAGGGGGCTGCTTGGTTCACTACGGGCTGCGAAGGCCGGCATCTCCCCGGTGGGAACGACAGCAGGCGTGATGCCGACCTTCGCTCAGCACGGGTGGCGTAGGCCCTGTGCCACAAAACCACATGTGTTGATGCGTGGTGTGGATTTGCAGCCGCGTTTGCGCAGGTCGCGTTTTCAAATCCACACCACACTCACGCCGAGTGTGGATTTCACCTCATCTTGGTGACACACATCACATCAATGCGGCCACAGCTGAAGAAAGGCCCATTTCTATGAATAAAAAGGGGCCTTTCTTTATATATAGGACACACGCTAGCTGTCTGAGCTCTGTCCACCCTGTTTCGTCGTGCGCTTGGTGGTTTTCTTCGCGGCGTCCTTCTTGTAGCGCTTCGCTGCACCACGCTTGCGGGCCTCGGATCGCGCCTTTGCACCGGCGTTGTACTCCCGCAGTGCCTCTAACACGTCGTTGTCCTTGGCAATGTCCTTGGATTCATCCCACGAAGCCTGCACGTCGGCAATCTCTTGCATCACGCCATCGCGAAACGACGCTGCGGCAGTCAAGAACGCATCGTGCTCAGCGCCTTCGTAGTCCTTGTCATCGTCGGATTCGATGATCGTGGACGGAGAGTCGTAGAGGTACTCCAACAACATCGGCAGGTTGTCGCGGTGCTTTTTCCACATTGCTGTGTACTCGTTCTTACGCTCACGCGAGACGTTCTTTCGAGACTTGACTGCCTGTTGAGCCTTGTTGATGATCGCTTCAATCTGCTCAGGCGTGAGCTTGTCGAAGTCAATATCAGGCGTACCCGGGTTGTCGGGAGTGTTTGCTGAGTCTGTCATATGTGCACTGTAAACCAGTTTCCGTGCTGTTGTGCACATATCCGCACCAAAAGGTGCGGACGAGTGTGGGCGTGGCTGATGTAAGCCAACCCCCGACACTCGTGTGAGGAGACATCATGGAGCAGCAACCCATTTCGACCCCCGGCGATGTGATCGCCTTAATCCCCGGCTTACTCGGGTTTTACCCACAAGAATCACTGGTGGTGCTGTGCTTCAACCGCGACGGCGGCTATGTGGAGACCGGCCCTGCAATGCGCCTTGACCTCGACCAGGTCACAGAGGACGCATTTGGTGAGCGCTTTGCACGCATCACCGGCGACTACAACGTGGTGCTCGGCGTCATCATCACCCGCCACCGCCACCACCCGGTCGTGCTCAACGCACTGGATCACCTGTACGTCGCCTACGTTGATGAGCTCATCGACGCCATCTGGTCTGTGCCCGATGTTGCCGAAGGCGAGCGCTACCACCTTGAGTACGGCCAGCAGCCGTCGATGGTAGATGACCCGCGCTTTTATGAAGGCGACGTCGCAAGCATCATGGCCTCGCCTGCGATGGCACAGCTTGCACAACACGGCGTGCTGCCGGAGCTCAGCCGCGATGACATGATGGGCTACTTTGCGCTCGCCACGCACCGCGCATCGCGCTACGACCAGGTTGCAGCCGACGCGAAGCTGCACGGCAGCGAGGTGCTTCACGCCTGGGCAAATGGCATCCACGACCCCGCCCGCGCGCTGGTAGCACAAGCGATGCTCACCATCGAAACAGCACAGCCTGCAATGGTTGTGCCCGCGCAGATCCCCGATCCGCTGGTGCTGCTCGACACCGACGAGCTGACAGCGTTTGTGGCGTGTCTGACCAGCAGCAAACTGCGTGACGCACTGATTACCGTCGTGCTCGACAACCCGCAGCGTGCAAGCCAGATCCTGCTTGCTGTCGCTACCTACTTCGACGGCGTTGTGCGTGCCAACGCGCTGTGCCTGTGGTCCATGCTGGCCACCAACGAAGACTTGGCAGGGCTGGCGCGTGCCGCACTCGATGCTGCGGTGGACACCGAGCCAGAGCATAGGCTGACGCGCCTGTTGGACAAGATCATGGCGCACGGGCTGAGCAGACAGCTGCTCGATAGCGCCGCTGACGGGGCGAATATGACCCTGCAGGAGCTTGGCCTATGAGCGGGCCAGCTGTGCCACAGCGGTTCTTCCCAGGCCGGATGATCGCACAGATCCCAGGCATGTTCGCCTACTTCCCGCGCGATGCCTTAGTGCTGGTCGGCCTGGACTGGCTAGACGATGCGCTACAACCCGTTGAGCTGGCGTATGTCGGCCTAGAGCAGGTGTTGCGCCAAAACTGGCAGCACGCGATGTTTCGCGACCTGCGCAGACTGCCTCACGTCTTCGCCGTGATCGTGACTCCACACCGCGAGACGCAGCAGGTCGATGACATCACCGAACACGCATATGTGGCCCAAGTGCTGGGCACCAACCTCATCGAGGCGTGCTGGCACGTGGCAGACATCGCCCACGGCGAGCCATTCTCGCTGGTGTTCGCCACACCAGGGCTATTGGGCTACGACGTGCGCAGACCACCTGTGATGTTCGGTTCGGTAGCCGACCCGGAAGACAACGACCACATGCGCCTGCTACACAACTGTGGCGTGCGCCCAGCGGCGAACCTCGCGACGTTTGCCGGCTACTGGGAGTACTCCGAGGACCTAGCAGCGCTGACAGGCGTGCACAGCAAAGCAGCCTCACAAGAGTTCGCCACCGCCAACGCCGTGGTGGATGTGGCAACCAGCGCACAGCGCAGGGCACACCGGGCGCTGATGGACCTCAACGACGGCAACGCTGATCGCGCTGTCGATCTGGTCTACGCCGCCCGTGACGTGCTGCGCAGCGCTGTGGCCAGCGAGCTCATTGAGCCGACACACTCATGCCCGCAGATTGTGCTGGTCGATGACCCGCATGAGCTTGAAGTGCTCATCGCAGCACTAAGCGTGAGCAAGATCAGCGACTGCCTGATCACCGAAGCGCTCGACCACCCGCAGCAAACCGCAGGGCTGTTGATGCACGTCGCCAAGACCACACACGGCGAAGCACGAGCGCACGCCCTGGGCATGTGGGCGCTTATCGCGCTGCAGGAGGGTATTGCCCCCTGGGCGCTGCAGGCACTGCGCCAAGCAAGCGCTGAGATGCCCTCCTACACGCCTGCACGGGTCATTGGAGAGCTGTTGCGCCAAGGACGCAGCCACGAGGTCATCTCGCGGGCTCACAGCGGCTCACAGCGCGCCTGGGCCGAGCTCTTGCTGCCACCAGATGCCATGCACTGGCGACGCACATAGGAAACCCGCCCTGGATACACCAGGGCGGGCCCGCAGCCAGGGAGCGCTAGGCGCGAAGTTCTGGGGGATGAACTTCATCGGGGGGGTGCCACGCTGCCCGAGGAGGTCAATGAGCAGGTCGCTCAACCCGGCTGCAGACATGAATGTACTGGACAACCACATACCCCGCACGACAACAGGAGAAAGACACTATGACTAGCAACAACACCAACCACCCGCAGGTCTGGGTGGGATGTTTAGCCTGCTACAACGACGGCCGTTTAGTCGGTGAATGGATCGACGCCGAGGATGCCGAGGACATCACCATCGACAGCCTGCACGACTACCTACCAGCGACGCTGCGCACGCAGGTCGAGCGAGACAGCGCGCATGACGAGCTGTGGTGCTTCGACACCAACAACATGCCCAAAAGCGGCGAAATGCAGCCTATGGACGCTGCCATGTGGGGCAGGGCGTACGTCGAACTCAGCGATGATTCGCTGTGGCCGGCCTATATGCGCTGGTGCTACGACGTGCTCGATGCATCCGAGCCGCCAGAGATAGCGCGCTTTAGGCAGGCCTACCAGGGAGAATACGGCTCGTTTGCCGACTTTGGCTGGGAGCAGTACTGCGAGCTCAAGCCCACCGAGGGCATGACCGACGAGCAGGAGCGCTACTTCGACTACGAGCAGTGGCTGCGCGACCTGGAGATGGACTACCACGTGCTTCCCACCATGAAAGTGGGGAGCGTGTGGGTCTTTGACGCGGTGGTATAGCGCTTGCACAGCTTGCTGACAGCGTATTAAATGACGGTGTACAGATTTCACTGGATCTAAGGAGCGGCGCAATGCCCAACCCTCAAGAACTCAACCGCCTGCTGCGTGACCTGCAGAACCTGCTTCCACAAATCGCTGGCGCTATCGTCGCAGTCATCACCGTCATCGTGATGATCGTGCAGGCAATCAACCCATCTCTTCCCGAGGGTGACAAACCCCAGAACCCAGGCCCCAGCATTGATAACGCTGCTCCGAAAGAAGAGTCGATGTGGGACCTGTGCGGTAGGACCTGGAACCTGCTGAGCCCGGCTGAGGTCGGCGTCAACGGCAAGACCTTCAAGAACGGAGTTGTGTCGACCGGCCGCGATGCCGCCCCATCTGGGATCGAATGCATCGTCGACAAGAAGTACAGTGCTGTTTCCTTCACTCTCACACGTGATGAACTGCACTACGTCAACGATGACGCAGAGGTAGAGGCCATCATCTACCTCAACGGTGCCGAGTCCCGTAAGTACACGCTACGTAAGGGCCAGGAGACCCAGGTCACCCTCCCACTTAATGGTGCATCCAGCTTCGCTATCTACTTCGAGGGTGGCGAAAACGATGGTAAGGGTGCCGCAGCCTACGGCTTCAAGTTCTACCGCTAACCCGTAGCCCCAGGCACGTCAGAGCAGTAACCCCGTGAGGTACGCCCTCACGGGGTTTCTGCTTTTGCTCTACACGTCCCGCGTTAGTGCAGCGTAGTTCTCGAACAACAGCTCCTGGCGCTGCCGCTCAGTCGTGAGCTTGCGCGGTGCACCAAACGCCTTGTCCACCTCGCGGTCGAGAGCGTCATGCGCCTTGATCAACGCCGGGTCCATGGCTAGCGGGTTGTAGTGATCCGCAAGTGAGCGTTCTGGGTGCCGCTCACGCGCTTCAAGTACGCCCTTACCGGCCTTAATGATGCGCTCACGCTGATCATCGGTCAGAGACGGCACCGGGAAGGTGTACCAGGTCAAGGTCGAGCTAAACCGCAGGTCAGACTTAATACGTCCTCCGATTGTCTTCAACCAGGTGATGAACATTGATGAGGAAATTAACCCAAACTGCAAACCACTCGAGTCAGGCAGCGTGAAATTCGCGTCACCGCTAATCACCTCAGGTCCAAACCGTTCAACGGTGAAGTAGCGCCGATTCATACTGACATGCCGAGGGATACATAAGTAGGGCTCAGCTGGCCTCCTCGAATTGGGCCTGAACAGGTGTGGGGTGTTGCGATACTTGAAAGCATCACCAGTCTCCTTGGCCGCCTCGCGGTACCGTCGGCTTTCCTCCACCCGATCATGCAACAGCGCAGAGCGAGCCAGATCAGCAGGATCGAAATCTTCGTCCGCCATCCACAAACACCATCGGTCCGTACCCTGCACTAACTCCTTTGCACCAACAAACTTGCGCAGGTACTTAGATGCAACAGTGTCTGCCTTGAATGCATCGATGTCCGCAGGCCCAACCAGCAATGCCGGCCCAAGCGGCATTGTCCCGAACGCGCTGCGTTGGATCACTGCAGAAAGAGGTTTCGATACCGAACGAACCGTCTCCCAGGGCCCATCTACGAGATAGCCGTTGACACCCATCGTCACAGCCACCGGCACAGCCTCACCCCCTACTGATGGGTAGTCCCACAGTTGCTGCTTCACACCACGATCACGGGTGAAGCCCACGATCACACAGTGTACCGCGGCTTTACCAGGTGCTTCAGAGTCCCAGGCGAAGGTGCGATGTGCAAACTTGATACGCCAACCATGCTCAACCAGCGGGTCAAACAGGGCGGGCACACCTTGCCCCTGCACAATCGAGTTGGTGGTCACGAACGCGAACTCGCCTTGTCGCTGCTCAAGCACCCACATCGACTTCGCATGCCAGGCGGTGACGTAGTCAAGCTCGCCAGCTGCGTAGTCGCCCCACGCAGCCTTGAGGTCTTGCCGTTGCTCAGGCGTCTTCGTCTTGTGCCCAATGAACGGCGGGTTGCCGAAGATGTACGTCATCGGCGCATCTGGCAGCGCCACAGCCCAGTCAAAGGCCAGCGCATTGCCGTGGTGAATGTGCGCCGAAATCGAAATGGGCAGGCGATCTGGCGCCATGCCGATACGCGCAGCCAGCTCGACGTTGGCCTGGTGGTCGACCAGGAACATCGCTGTCTCAGCGATGCGTGCAGGCCACCAATTCAGCTCGAAGCCATGGAACTGGCCGATGGAGAGCTTCTGTTCGAGCGAAACGTCCCAGACCATTGTCTCTTGGCCTTCGAGTTCACGGATCGCGACAATGACGTCAGTCTCGATTTTGCGCAGCTCACGGTAGGCGACAACCAAGAAGTTGCCGGACCCGCAGGCCGGGTCGCAGAAGACGTAAGAAGCCAATCTGTCCTGGAAGGTGCGCAGCTGCTTCACTCTCGCACTTGCAGTGCCTTTCAGAGCGATCAGCCTGTCAGCCTCGGCGCGGAACTCGTCCAAAAACAGCGGCTCAAGCACCTTGAGGATGTTTTTCTCGGACGTGTAGTGCTCACCGTCTGAGCGGCGGGCTTCTTTGGACTTCACCAGCTGGAACAGGGAGCCAAAGATCGCAGGGCTAATGCGCGACCAATCAAAGTGCGTCGCCACGCACAACGCCTCGTACATCTGCTCATTGAAGAACTGCGTCGGCAGGGTGTCTTCGAACAGGTGGCCGTTGACGTAGGGGAATTCCGCCAGCAGCTCAGACACATTGCGCCTGCGCTCAACAGGGGTGTTGAGCACTGCAAACAGTGCTTGCAGCTGGGCGCCTAAGTTGGCCGCGTTGCACTCTTCCTCCACAAAGCGGGTGAACATCCCCGCTTCAAACAGACCAGCGTCCTCTGCGAACAGGCAAAACAGGATGCGCGAGAGGAACGATGAGGTCTCGTAGACGGCTACGTCCTCGTCGTGCATCGTTGTTGGTGCCTCGTCACCAACTTCCTCATCCACCTCATCGCCCACCATTGCGGTGAACAAGTTGGTCATGAGCTTCGATGCCTGGACAGAGGCTTCGACCTGCTCTTGGTAGGTGACCGTGTCGTAGCCCGCCAAGAACTTCAGGTAGTCCACATGCTCAGGTAGCTCAGCCAGCGGGAACTCCACGTCGAACTTCTCGCCCGAGAGCCTGATGACGCGCAGATACTCGAAGTTGTGGCACAGGATGTAGCGGGGCATCTCGCTTTGGGTGACAGAGCCACCGGCGAGGTAATCGAGCACCTGGGTATAGGCCTTCTCTAGCGGTACACCGGGGCTTTTGGCCTCGCCAATAACCACTGAGGGCTGGAAGAGGTCAATGCGCCCCAGACCACGGCTAGAGGCCTTCTGGGCGTAGCGCTCGTAGATCGCAGTGACAGTGGCGTCGATGCCGAAGCACGAATACAACTCCTGCCAGAACGGCTGCGCGTACTGCTGCTCGACATTGGCTTGCACCACATCCGTGTTCGAGAGGATCTCGTGCCAGCGGTGGGCAAAGCCCTGCAGGTTGGACTGAATCTGCGTGCGCGAAAGGCGCGTTTCACCTTGGGTTACCACCCAAGGGAGTTTAGTGGATTGTGCAGGCATTTTCGCTCCTATTCACCCATGTCCCTGGCGGATGGTCGGTTGACGTCAGGGTCTGGCTCCAGCGCGTACGGATCGACGCGATGTTCTTCCGGTGCCGGTGACCACGACAGGCGTTTGGGCCGCACAAGTTCATCACGGTAGACCTTCGTCTCGGCCTCAATCTGCTTCTGGTCGGCGTAATCGCGGACCCCCTCGATGGTCTTCTCGAAGTCGCGTATATACGCCTTACGCTGCTGCTCTAATTCCTTCGAGGCTTTCTGGAATGCCTTGGAGTACGACTTGTACGCCCTGTTGTAAGCACTCTCATAAGCAGCTGTGTAGGCCTCGTCAAAACCGGTTGCAAAACCCTCTTCCCGGCCCCTCCAGAAGCCTTCTTCTTCGCCAATAGCGTGGCCATCGGGCTTTCCATCCTTAACGCCCTTGTAGTACCCGCTTGCGTAGCCTTTCTTGTGCCCCGTCTCTCGGGCTTGGTCCCTGGTCTTTCGGTTCTGCGCCTTGCGTTTGGCCATGTAGGCCTTGCTTTCTTCCTCAAACTCGCGCTGACGCTTAACGATGAGCTGCAGCAACAGGGCAAGCGCCATTGCTGCCTGGCGCTGCTGTGTGTGCAGGCTTTGCGATTGGGCTTGCAGGCTGGACTCGCGCTCGTCGAGGTCAGCAGCCCTGGTCTTCAGCGAGGCCCCGAAATCCTCCAGATCCGCAGAGGCGGAGTCAAGCTCGCGTTCGCGCTGCATATTGCGCTCTGTGTGGAGCTCAATATCTGACCATGCCTCCTGCAGGGCCATGTACTCATCCTTGGATAGCCCACTGCCAGCACGGGGTGAGTTTTCCATCTCAACGTCGTAGCCCTTGTCGCGCATGAACTCCTTCATCTGCTTCTGCAGACCAGCAACCTTGACGCGACCGCTAATTACCTTTCCGCGCTTGTTCTTGTTTGGGTGATCTTCCGGATAACGCAGATCACGATGCTGTGACCAGGTTTTGGAAAACGCCGATTGAAGCATTCCGGGAGATTTTGAAGAAGGGGCGAAACTGTCCGCGAAAATATGTATGTGTGGGCGTGACTCATCGAAATTCAGTGCAAATCCATGTATCGCCTGCTGGCCTCCAGGCAATACCATTCCGAAGTATTCCAACACATCCTGGAAATATTGGTTTACAGCTTCTGGGTCCTTTGCAACCCAGCGTGATCGCATTAACGGCTCGCCATCTTCGTCATACTTTATGTCGCCGTTTTCGTCACGTCGGTAATACACGTTCGGTATTTCTCGCAGAAGCGAAATAGGTGCGTAAACAATAAACGTCGAGTATTCGTTCTGATTATCACGAGGCGCTCGATCTATTTGGAGATTCCGCCATTCTGCGTAGTGGACAACATCGCTGGAATCCATGCAGAGGTTGAAGCCACCGGCACCGTCGTTGACGAAAGCAAGGTTCTTCTCAGTCTCTGCGGCAATGATGGAGTCGTTCCGCTCGGCGTACTTCGCCACCAACTGGGGGTCCAGGTGGCGCATGCATTCATCGAGAAGGGCCTTTCGGCCGGTTGTTTTCGACTCCCTCTCACCGAATGCGTGGTGCTCGACGTGAAAGCCAGTACGTGATGCGTGATCTGTTGGCACGGTCCTTGTCCTTACTGTGAAAACTTCATTGAACATGAGCCGCACCACTCATGAAAAGAAATCTACACTACCTCAGAATCAATTGTCAACAACTAATCGGGACAAATTTGCTAAAGGTGAGTTTGTGGTTTTGGTAGAATTACGGAATATCGCAGCGTAACCGTTGTAAACATGAGATCGGGACGGGGGAGAAACATGTGCAACAGCGGCCCTCGCACGAGCAGCTGTACATGGGGTCACAACCGCGAGGTGTACACCCGTGTTCCTGGGGAAATGCGTTTTGAAACACGCGATTGCAGCCGGATTGTGTGGTGCCTTCCGAGCAAAAAGCCTGTCACCTGCAGATTTGATGCTGTTTGCCGCACGAGGTGGGGCCTTTTTCGGGCCGTTTTCACGTTGAAAAGAGCCATCGGACTGAAATCGGCCTCTAAACCCTCAGGTCCTGAACCCCGATTTTGGCTCCGGACTGAAATCGGCTTTGTACCAGCCTCGACTCGCAATCCACGCCCTGGGGGAGGCGTTTTGCGCCGTTTCAGGCCCATTTCAACGCCTCTGCGGCGTTGAACCAATTTTTCTGCACTTGGGGACCCCTCGCAGGCTATGCCGGGACCCTGGCCAAAACCTTGCTGCGCTGCGGTTTTGTCCTCCCCGGCATAGCCTGCCCCCAAGTGCAGAAAAATTGTGATAGCCCCGTAGGACAAATCGGCGCTCCGCTGGATTTGTCTCACGGGGCCCTTGCAGGGGGCTACCGGCTGCCGCCGGAAGGCACCCACAGGCCACACTGCGCCCCCGACACTGCATGTGTTCGTGTCGGGGGCTTGGTGGCGCTGTGAGCGCCTGAACGGGCCCAGTCGGGCCCAACACTGCGCGCACTCGTGTTGGGCCCTTTGTGGGCATTGGAGCACCGACCGCGCCCGCCCCGGGCGCTTGTGGTGCATGGGCGATCCTGGCGGGCAATGGAGCTTGCCACCGACCATATCTGGTCACCCCAGGACATGTACGACAACGAGTGAATGTGTCGTTATCGCAGATCTGCCACACTTTGTGGAGAAAATGTCACGATCTGTTGAGAAAAACGATGAAAAATCTCAAGAAATTTCATCACATTTGGGCTGTTCGCTGTTCCGCAACCATTGCAACAATGGCCTGGTCTACACGTTGAACAACGTATGTGAAACTAGATTGGCTTAAATAAATCCGGGGGTGTGTCACGAAGTTCAGGGATAGCTTTCTCTAATTCCTCAGTCCATAATGCATACATCTCCCAAACCTTACGTTTGATTAGTGGATCATCATGGTTCGCATGTTGAAGTTTAGCCAATTCTTTTTTGACCTCATTAAACTCGTGATTCTCAAACGTATTCCAACAGGGCGCCCATCTGTGCAATTTCCACATATTCGATAGCGAATCCGTGAGATTGCACTCTTTCAGTATTCGGTAATAGTGATTCTCGGTTTCATGGATATCATCTCCCGGTGAATACTTGTCCCAGTTGTACATCGAAAGGAGAATGAGTTGTAAACGAGTTTTAATATCTTTGACGCTAGGAAGAAGGGCTTTCTTCTTTGCTACAAGTAACTTCGAGTAATCATCTCGGGCGAAGAACTTCCCGTTCTCGTCTATGTCTCCAAATGGTCCTAGGTCATCACTGAACCCCGCTGGGGGCGTCGGCAGTAGTGGCGCTGTAGGTAGTTGCTCGATTGGCTTTGGAGCAACGGCATTAGCACTCGCTGTGGCGCCCTCCGTCGGGTCTGCAGGCCTCTCAGCGACTGCTAGTGTCTCTGGGGCCTGCTGTGTCTCTTGTGGCTCTTCTACGACCTCTGCCTCAATGATTTCGGGGTCTTCTGCGGCGTTGCCTTGGGCCTCCAGACTGAATGTGGCATAGAAGTCCTCCGGTGCCACACGTGGTGTCATGCGCTCCCGGACCGCAGCATCCGCTGCAATAAGCTCTTTAAGCTGTTCGTGCTGGATGCGCTCCGCGCTGGCTTTGATGACCTCATTGTTGGGGTAGAGGCGCGCCGTCTCCATCATCTGTCGCAAGTTTTGCCGGACGCGATTTCCAGCGCGATAACCTGATCCCAGAGCATCATCGCCTAGGGCCTCTTCGAGGATGGAAACCTTGAAACTGTCGGTGTCGACCTCAACCAGAATGGGGAAGGTGCGCCCAAGTTCCCGGCTTGCATCGTCCTGGCCCTGGATCACTTTGGTGAACTCTTGGAGCAGCTGTGCTTTGAACTGCTCTATCGGCATCTCGCTCATTACTACGCACGTATCGTGTAGAAACGCTGTCTCACCCTGCGAGGTCTTGACGAACCGCGCGTTATCGAACTGATCGGGTTGCCGCTTGAAGAAGCTGACCAGCTGCTCGCTGCCACCGAGTGCGTCCTTGATGGCGCGTAGGGTGAAACCTTCCCGTTGGGTTCCACGCTCCACACCGCGCAGCATCACCAGCCGCTCACCCTCGTACCGGCTTAGAGCCTCCAAGGTGTCCTTTTCGAACTCCTTCTTCCTCTCCCAGTACTTACCGTAGTCGGGGATACGGAAGTCGAAGACCTCTTGCTCGCTGCCGGCCAGCACCTGAGCTGCAGCTTTGCAGAAGGGTGCCGCGTCGAAGCTGTCTTCAACCTGCAGGTAGAACACGAGGCGATACGAAGGCGGGCGCTGCGTAACAAGGTAGGCGTGTCGCGCGCTGCGCAGGCGCTTTGCATCTGCCTTGATGCCGAGCTGCAGCGCCTCCTTGGGCATGATCTCGCCTCGGACCACTCGCGAATAGGGGTCGTTGGAGAGCCTTCGCGGCGTGTTGGGCTTGCCCATAAGCTTGTACCGCTCATAGCCTGTTTCCCAATCCCACCCTGGCGAAGTTACAAGGTCTTCACGAGCGTAGGGCTCCTTGTTCGCATGCTGCGGTGCATCGTGCAGCATGTACTCGATAGCGGGGTAGAAGTGCTTCACTGCACCAGCGTGCTTCCAGACCTTCTCCTCGGGCACGCCGAAAATCTCCGCCCATTGCGAGCGAGTGCGTGCGGCTTTGAGGCGATCCAACAGTACAACTAAGTGAATGTGCGCCTCTGGCGTATCAGGCTTGTGGACTATGTAGACGTAACGGTCCGCGCCTATTTGATCTAGCGCACGTTGCACAGCCTCTACACTCCACAGCTGTTGTCCAGTAGCCGGGTTTGTCAGGTACTGCATTATCGATACGCATCGAGACGTTTTGGTGTTCCAGTAGTGCTTGTTCGCCATGTGCACAATATACACTTTTCGGCAGAAATATACAATGAGTCGAAAAGTGTATCTGGAAAAGTGTATATCGCAGTGTATCGGCAGCGTATCTAGTGCTCTGCAGGTTGCGTTTGTAATACACACATACACATTAATGTGTATGTGAGGACGCAAATGTGTATTTGTGTATCCGCCCGCACTGGCGCAGTGTGGGCCAACCCGCAGGGATAAAATGTGCTGCAAGCTGGCCCAATGGCGCCCTTGGGTACCGATACCGGGGGAACAACGTGCGCCGGGGTGATGCTCAAGCAGAAGCCGAACATGGCATTGGAAAGGCGAACAGCATCCGACTGGCGCATACACATTCAAAAGTGTATCGGGTGTATACCAAGGAAGTGTATGACCCACAGGCACGCGCACGCACGTCTATTTATGCTGGTAAATGGACATGTACTTGTGTGTTCGCTTTTCCGCAGGTACACAAATACACTTTTTGCACACATATAGAGCAGTAGTAACTTTAGAAAGGTTTTGGAAAAAAGTGCGAACGGGCGAACACGGCCTATTTTTGCCACTATTTTCCCAGCTCACGGCACCTTTGTGGCTGTTCGGCCCAAAAAACCGGTGAAAACGAACGTCTAGCAACACGCCTGGTCAGGGAGGGGATATGTGTTCGTCCGATTCTCGTGAAAAACCGCACGCTGTCTTTTGTGGGTCCAAGGGACTGCCTTCGTGGGACTCGCTGCAGCAAGTGCGCGCTGCTCGCGGTAGTGGTCAAAGCAGCTCGCTGCCCGGGTGTCGAGTGCTCAACAAACACTGCGACGCTTTCCGCCCTCAGCACGGTAGGGTGCACTGCGACCAAAACAACACCCCCGACAGAGGCTTTGTCGGGGGTGTTGTTGTGTATCGACTACAAGGTGTTCAGTAGTGGCTATCGATCCAGTCTTCTAGGTCTTGCGTCCTGTAGATCACTTTGCCGCGTACTTTTGTGAACGGCGGGCCGCTGCCCTCAGAGCGCAAATTGGCCAAGGTCTTCATGCTCAAGCCCACAAACGCCGCAGCGTCTGCTGTGCTCATGGCGTAGACTGACATAGGTTCTGTCTCTGCAACACGCAGCGTCTTCACGTCTTCTGACATGGGAAAATCACTCTCTGTAGATCCAAGAGTGCCCACGTCATCTCGCTGGCAGTACGTCTACTGTGTGCCCAGCACCGGTTGCTTTACTCTTCTGCCGTGCTCGTTCACACCCAACCTCTGGTGCTCACACGGCAACTCGGCTCCTACATCGAGCGCGGGCGAGTGGCCACCTCGTTGTCCCCGCACTGGCACTTGAGCGTTGTGCTCACACGAGACTATACATCCTTACGGTTCCCTGTGCTACCCTGCGATTCCCGATACAAAACAACAACGACCCCTTTACTGTCTCGCTAGTACACAACTAGAATGGGTCTCATGAGTACAAAAAAGAGAACAAAAAAGGGTGCAGCGCGCACGAAGCTAGCGCCCGGTGAGCACTCAATTGACCGCGCAGCAGTGCAAACGAAACCAGGCGGTGTCAAGGTCATCCGTTGGCAAGGCACGCTTCCTGACGGCAAGAAAATCCCACGGCAAAAGACGGAGATGACCACACGCTCAGATCGTGCGCTTCGCGACAAAGCGAAAGCAAGGTGGGAAGCCCTGGTGCAAAGCCAGCATTCCACCGTCGAGAGCACGATGGCTATGACCCGCTACATCGATGACGTGGTTTCGCCTGCGCTTGAGAAAGCACTGGCATCCGAGCACATCAAACCGAAGACGTACAAGCGCCATGCTTTGTCGCTGAAGCACCTACGCAGCGCGTTTGACGGCTACAGCATCAGTGATGCTGTGCGTTTTCGAACCATGGAGCGCGCGCTGATCGACATTGCCTACGCCCACGGGCACGAGTCCGCACGTCAGTGTCGTACAGTCCTATCGAAATACATCCTCGGTTCGCTTCGTCGTGATGAGCTCATTCAGGGCAACCCGTTGGCAGGCATGTCCATCGATCTACCGAAGGTGAAGAAGACCACCAAGGGCTCGTCCAGCGACGTCACCCTGACGCTAGAAGAGTACGAGCGAGTGGTGGACCACTTGCTTGAGCGCGACACGACAGTGCCGCTG
This sequence comes from Corynebacterium afermentans subsp. lipophilum, assembly GCF_030408375.1. Lineage (NCBI taxonomy): Bacteria > Bacillati > Actinomycetota > Actinomycetes > Mycobacteriales > Corynebacteriaceae > Corynebacterium > Corynebacterium afermentans. The sequence continues at coordinate 586,375 of NZ_CP046530.1, forward strand.
CCACCGGGAACCGACAGGCGCGGTTCGTCAATTAGACTGCACCAAAACATCGTGCGCGCAGCACTCATCCAAGCTGGTATCGGACTTCGCATCGGTGAAGTCGTGGAGCTGCGTTTTAGCGATATGGCGGTCGATGCAGACAATCACATGCTTGCCCCAGTTAGCCCAGAGAAATCCAAAACGCATCGGGGCCGAAACGTCCCCTTGGTCAACCCTCGTATCGAGGAATACATCGCCAAGCTTGCGCGCTCTAGCAATCCAGATGACTTGATCGTCGGTGCGCCAGCTGATCCGACAAAGGTGTGGGACTCTAACGCGGCCAGTAAAGCTGCCACCAAGCTTTTCAAGGACATGGCCAAGGTGCTCAACATGCCGAAATTGGCGCAGATGACGTCGCACTCCTGGCGTGCCACCCTCAACACCTTGACTGCCCCCTTCATCCCGCTCGAAGTACGCGCTGCGTACTTCGGCCACTCGCAGGAGGTCAATATCCGCTACTACACGGACATGACAGCGGTGGATCTGATGCGCGGTGCGCTGCAGTCCCAAACGGACGCCGACGATGCCGCTGAGCCGGATGGAGACACCCAGGCGCCTCAGCCGCGACTTACCGTCGTGACTGAGGAAGAGCCGTCCGCCGATGACCCCGACATTGCGGTCTAGTGGGGTGCTTTTGCCAGCTTCAAATCGTCCCTATAAGCGTCCCTATAGATGCGGGAGGCATAGGGTTCCCTAGAGTTCCCTAGGGTTCCTGCCCCTATTAAAAGACCAGCTCAGCGGGGCTAACTTACCAGGGTATCGAACTGGATACGAATAACCCAGAGGTCGTTGGTTCGAATCCAGCCCCCGCTACTAAGATAAGGTCCCTACCAGTGCAAATGCTGGTAGGGGCCTTCTTTATTTTGTGATCGGATCGCCATTTGGTGCACTACGTGGTGCACTAGGGTCAAAATCCTGCACCAAACGGAACTGCGACGCTCCAACGAAGCGGCGCAGGTTTTCGGGGCATTGCTTAGTGATTGCTAGGACGGCAGCAACGAAGGAACGCCACGGGAGCCGGCAGTTCGAGGAAAGCAACTGCGAACTGCTGTGCAAGTCTCACAACCGCGCCAAAGGTAACGCTTAACCAGCGGCGACGCGGGGATCTAACAATGCTGCGTCGCTAGCGCTCGCACCCAGCGAGCGAGCATCAGGCTGCGCTAGCGACGCTCAGCACGCTTCAGGTGCGGTGGTGCCGTGGCAGGGCGCGACCGGCAGAGCCGGACTGAATACGGGATTGCCCACGTACACCCCGTATTCGTGCAAAGGAGCACTGCCATGTCCACTCATTCCCACACGCTTGCATCTCACGGCGAGATCCTCGCGAACCTCCCCGGCATCCTCGGCTTCTACCCGAACAACTCGCTGATCCTCGCGTTCTTCGTCGACGGCGAGGGCGTCGACACCGTCCGCCTCGGCCCGGTCGCGCGGTTCGACCTGGACGAAGCTGTTGCAAAGCTCACCGAGAGCCGCGAGCGGTTCGCAGCGTGGGCCCACCACCTCGAACTCGACGCTGTTATCGCGTACATGATCAGCGACGACATTGCACAGCCGATCTTCGACGAGACGGCCACGTACCTCACCAGCGGGGCAGTGCACCTACCGCCGCTGCTCGGGGTGGTGCAGGTGCCTGAGATCGTCACCGGGGCTGCGTGGTGGTCTGTGTACCAGCATCCGCTCATCGACGAGCCGCGCCACGGCGTTGTCGGCGAGGTCGCCGCATCGGCGGCGCTGCGGCAGATGCTAGAGCACACCGGCGAGCTGCCGGAGCCGAGCAAAGACGACATCGAGGCACGGTTGAACAGCACCGATCACGGCATCGACGCTGCCGAGCACGCCGACATCATCGAAGACGCGCTGGCGTATATCCCGCCCATGTTCTCCGACGTGCTGCAGCGTGAATACGAGCAGGCGGCGGCAGGAATAACCCAGCCGAGCACGCGCGCTGTTCGATCGGCGCTGAAATGCTTCACTACAAAGCGCTTGCGAGACGCGCTGCTCGCGGCGCTGCTCGATGACCCGCAGGCTGGCCTTGCGTTCATAGAGCAGGTTATGCGCGCTGTCCCGACCAGCTGGCCGGGGATGCGGGCGCAGCTCACCGCCACTGTCGCAGTGCTCGCGCACGCCACCGGCCAGCCGGGACTAGCTGGCGTGGCTGCGCAGCGAGCCACCGAGATCGGGCCAGACGAGAACTTCCCGTCGCTGGTGGCGAAGCTGACCGATATCGGCCAGGGCGAGCGGATGGTCGAGCTTGTCCGCGAAGGCGCCGAGAAGACCCGCACGATCTTGTTTGCCGAGTAGCACCACACACCCCGTTGCAGCAATGCAATGGGGTTTCTTTTTCTCGTCGGCCGTGGCTTGCAGAGATGCACACCTAGCGGGGCGGGGGAGAACCCCCTAGACAGCAGAGCTGTCTCCAACAGACGGATTGACCATCAATCCGAACAAGGAGGCACGTGATGCGCGACATCACCCACACCGACCTGGAACTGCTCTACCAGCTCGCCGACGGCATCGACGGCGAGGACGCCGATCCGGGCGCAGCGCAAGAACTGCGCGACCTAGAGGCGGCAGGCACACCGCTGCCCTGGGCAGTGCTGTAACGACAGCTCAACCACCCCGCAGCAGCAAAGCAGCTGCTTAAGTACCCAAATTGCACGGCAAATCACACCCACTCACGTAAGGAGAACCATCATGTCCAACCCCTTCAACAACGGCACCATCGTCGGCAACGCAGCTCGCGCACCCAAGCTGTTCGAGCACGCAAACGGTGGCGCGACGGTGAAACTCAGCGTCTATGCGCGCAACACCTTCAAGAACAAGACCACCGGCAAGGTGGAGTCCGAGATCGTGGAGCTGACCGGCTACGTCCAGGACGCGAAGAACCCCGGCGTGTTCGGCTGCATCGGCTCCGGCGATCGCGTCGCGGTGAGCTACTCGCTGAAAACCGACTTCTACACCGACAAGGACGGTGTGAAGCACTACCCGCTGGTCGCACGCATCGACACCGTGCAGCTGATCGACTCCAAGAAAGAGTCCGCTGCGCGCGCAGCCCGTCGCGGAGGCGAGGCGGCGAACGCCGCCCTGGCTGGCGCTGACGCCGACAACGACGAAGCACCGTTCTAACAACGACACCCGCAGGGAAACCTGCGGGGTAATTTTTTCAACTATTTCACGGTGTTGATCCAGCTCGTTCACGGCCTTACCCAACTGAACAAAACCCAACAGCCCTAGCATCAGCTTGGCGATCGGGGAGGAGTCTTTTGAGTAGGTCTGTCCCTCCTTGAGGAACTTCACCGACACTCCTTTGCTGACTAGCTCGTCAACAATGGCGTACAGATCCGTCAGTGAACGCGCGCACCGATCCATCGACGTGACGACAAGCTGATCTCCTGCACGGACATATCGCATTGCTTCATCAAGTCCAGGGCGCTCACGCGATCCACCACTGGCCTTATCCGTGTAATAGGTGAAGACCTTCTCTGCCTTGAGTTGTTCAATCTGACGATCAAGGTTCTGATCTTTCGAACTCACCCGGGCATAGCCCACCTTTTGTCCTGAGATCGCACCCAACTGTTCAGTGATCTCCAGAGGCAGTGACGGTTCTGTTCCGTTAGTCTTGGAACTAACCCTAGCGAACAGGAAGTTTTGTCATTCACAAATTGTTCGCTTGGGGTGTACCCCAAAAGCCTCATGTCTCGATTATGCCTCACAAACCCCTACCGAGCACCACCCTGCGACAACTTAGGGCGAGGCGCTTTAGTGAGACGGGGAGGAGGCCAATTGCCCCATGAAACGGTCTCACATTCCAGTTCCTGCCGGGTGTCTCATAAAACTTTAGGTTTTCAGGACGCTCCGCGACCGCTAGTGGGCCATATAAGCGAGTCGGGTGTGGCCATCGACAGCGGCATGGACGTGGTCGAACCCGATCGGGTCTTCCGGTCGCGGATCGGTCGTGGACTCGCCAACCGCCGCTGTCGGGGATGCGGCTGAGTTTCTTCACATCGATATGGATGAGCTTGCCTGGCCACCAGCAACGCTCTCGCATGCGTGGTCAAGCGGGCGTTACCGTTGGGCATAGAGGCCTCCTGGCAGTGAAGAACTAGACAGCTCCACTAAGCCAGGAGGCCTAGCTATTTCACAAGACCGAAAGTGCCACCAACGTCACGGTCGAGTACAACTAGTGGGTGTCACTGTGGCTTTCCGAAGTTCACCACACTGACGTTCCCGTCATTGCGGGGGGCGGTACAGAGGGCTCCTGACGGCTTGCCCGAAGCACTCTGCACGAATTGACTTCCGGCCTGATGCCGCTGTACCAACCTGTCCTGATAGGCGGGCGCCTCGTTTGCCAGAAGATGGGCAAGCTTCCCTCTCCCCCTTGCTTTTTGGGAGTCCTCGGCCAGCTACGGGATCGTGCCTGGCCGGTCCTCGGTCGAGTTGTTGTCCGGAGTTGGTGTGCAGCAGTCGGGTTCCCCGCTTTGCCCGGGGCCCTCGCCTGTGGGCGGTGTTCCCTGTCTGATGCGCAGTCTCCTGCGCCGGTTGAGGGCGGCCAATGCCGATGCGAGCACCACGGCTGCGGCGAGGGCTGCGATCAGGGTGCTGTTGTCGCTGATCCAGGCGCTGGCGGCGGCTGACCATACGGCGAGGCTGTTGGCCTGTGCGGTTCCGCCGGTGGCGGCGGGATACCAATACCAGCTGAGGTAGGCGCCGGTTATGGTGAGGATGAAGGCGGCGATGCGGTTGCTGTGCTTGGCGAGGCCGGTGATACTTCGCCCGAGGGCGGCCCCGGCGATGGCCGTGCCTGCCGAAACGAGCATCAGGACAGTGGCCGAGCCTGCGGCGTAGGCGGCGAAGACCGCGAGCAGCCCGGCGTAGCTGGCGACGGCCTGGGCTTGGGCGATCACGGCCAGGAGCACCCCGAGGGTGCAGCCGAGGGATGCTGCGGCGTATCCGACCCCGAAGGCCACCATGCGCCCGGGTTTGTGACCTGCCCCTGCGGCTTCTTGTGTGCGGGGTTTCGTGGCCCAGGCCGGCAGACGGAGCCGTGGTGTGAGTCCGGTGAGCATGGCCAGGCCCAGCAGGAGAAGGATCACCCCGGTGGCCATTCCCAGCCAGGGCGCTGCGCTGATCAGGGTCCTGGCGCCCGCGCTGACGATCAGCCCGAAGGCTGCCAGGGTCCCGGCGAAGCCGAGGCTGAGCGCGAGCCCGGCCCGGAGCCCGTGGGCCAGACGCAGCGCGAGCGGGCGCGTCCGGGCGTCCCCGATGGTCTGGGCTATCCAGGCGGGCAGGAGGGCGAAACCGCAGGGATTGACCGGGGCAATCATTCCAGCGGCGAAGGCCAGGGCAAGCAGGGCTGTCATTGGGCACCGGCCTTGGTGAGTTCTTCTTGGATCTTTTCCGCAGACGGGTCGGTGGCCCGGAAGGTAACGTCGCCCTTCGCGTCGACCACCACCAGGGTGCTTATGGAGGTGACCTTGTACCGGGTGGTCAGTGTGGCCTCGGTGTCGATGACGGCAGGGAGCTCAGGGGCCTTGATGTAATCGCGGAATCCGTTGATGGTCTCCTTCGGTTCTCGGGGGTCCACGTCCACCAGGAGGTAGTCGGCCGAGCTTCCCAGGGCCGTGGAGGCCTTGTTCAGGGAATCGGCCCCTTCCACACACTCACCGCATCCGGCAGAGAAGAAGAACAGTGCTGCGGGCTTACCGTCCGGGATGGTCCGGGTAGTGCCGTCAATGTCGGAGACCGTAACAGCAACGGCACCGGCCGCGTCGGGCGACGAACCGCCTGGCGCGGCCGACGGGCCGCTCGGTGAGCTGGCGCAGGCGGTTGTCAGTGCCATGACCGCTGCCAGAAACAGGGCGGAGGCGAGGTGCCTGGGCCGGGGAACGGACAGAGAACGGCGGGATCTCGGGTATGTCATGGTGTCTGGTGGTTCCTTCCAGGAATGGGGATGGGGACTCAGGCGGTGCCGTGGTCGGTGCGGTGGTGCTCGGGGGATGCGGGAGGGCAGCAGTCGTCGGTCCTGCGGCGTTTTCGCTGCCTGGTGACGGCGATGATCCCGGCCAGGAGCACCGTGGCGGCCGCGAGTAACACGAGGGGATTTGAGAAGAATCCGGCGATCGCGCCGAGGGCTCCGGCGGCGATGAGGATGGGTCCTGCGCAGCACAGGATCATGGCCGCTGCTATGCCGATTCCTGCGGCCAGTGTGTGGTATCGCCCGGGGCGACCGGTCTGCCGGACGGGTTGATGGCCGGTGTCTGGCTGTTCTGGGTGCTGGGTCATGTCATGTCCTTTTAAAGCTCAGCAGCAGGAGTCCTGCGCCGCGGGGGCCCGCGTGGCGGCCGCGGCGAGGAGGGCGGAGGCCATGGCGGCACCGGCCCGGTGTGCCGCCTCGATGTCCAGGACTTCGCCGTCGGGATGGGAATCCAACCACGGCTGGGCGTCCTCGCGGGAGGCGAAGTAGTGGACCTGGTTGCAGAACGATGACCGCACCGGCCCCGTGCCCGGGTGGCTGATGATGGACACGACGGCGGTGGCCGGCTGCACGGAGGTCACCGTGCCGTCCGCGCCCGTCATCACCCGGATGAGGGTCCCGCTACCCGGGGAGGTCGACTCAATGGTTGCGGCCTTCCCGATCAGGGCCGGGAAGAAGAGGGTGTCCAGGGCGCACCAGGTGTAGAGCTGTTCCCCGGCCAGGGTGAAGCGATGCGGGGTGGGCCGCATCGTCAGGGCCAGGCCGATGATGCGGCCCTCGTCGTCGTACTCGGTGTCCGGGACGGCGGCCAGTCCCTGCCGGACCGTGTCTTCGCTCCGGCCACTGGCGGTGGCCAGTTCGGCGACCGTGACGGGCTCGCCCGCGGCCAGGAGCCGCAGCAGCGGCACGAACAATTCCGGGTCTATTCCGGAGCGCGCGGGGGACAACAGATAGGTGAGGGCCTGGTCGGTGGCGGTCATGGCATTCCTTTGCTTCGGTAGTGGGGGCTGCAGCTCAGGCGCAGCAGGAGAGCTTGGAGACGTCGGTGTTGAAGGCCTTGGCGGCGATCCTGATGCCCTCGGCCATCGTCAGGTAGGGGCTCCAGGCGGCGGCGACCTGCGCGGTGGTCATGCCCGCTTCGAGGATGTAGACGCCGGCGGCGGCGATTTCCCCGGCGTCCTTGGCCACCGCGGAGAGGCCCAGGATCCGTCCGGTGTCGCGGTCCGCGACAACCTTGATGAAGCCGCGGGTGTCGCGGTTGACCACGGCTCGCGGCACGTACTCCAGGGGGAGGACCCGGCACTCGCAGCTGATCCCGGCGGCGACAGCTTCCTTTTCCGTCATCCCGACCGCCCCGATGGCGGGACTGGTGAAGGTGACACGGGGCAGGTGCCGGTAGTCGACCTCGGCCAGGGCATCGGTGAACGCATTGTCCACGGCTAGGGCGCCGTGGGCCGCTGCGACGTAAACGAACTCCCGATGGCCGGTCGCGTCCCCGGCGGCCCAAACCCGCGGGTTGGACGTGGCCAGGCGGGAATCGACCACGATCTCGCCGGATGCGCCGGTCTTCACCCCGACGGCGTCAAGGTCCAGTCCCTCGGTCACCGGGCGGCGGCCCAGTGCCACGAGGATGTGGGAAGCGCGGAACACCTCCTCGCCCCCGGCCACGTTTGCCGTCACCGAGACCCCGTCCGGGCCGGAGGCCACGGAGTCGGCCATGGCCCGCCGGACCACCCGGATCCCCTCGTCGGCGAACACCCCCGCCAACGCCTTGGATGCCTCCGGTTCCTCCTGCGAGGCCAACCGGGAACGGACCAGCATGGTCACCCGGGAGCCCAGCCGGGAGAAAAGCTGTGCCATCTCCAGGGCAACATAGCCTCCGCCCAGGATCAGCATTGATTCGGGCACCTCGTCCAGTTCCATCGCCGTCGTCGAGGTCAGGTACCCGGCCTCGGCCAGTCCGGGAACGGGGGGCACGTAGGGTGCGGAGCCAGTGGCCACGAGGTAGTGCCCGGCCTCGATCGTTCTCACTGCACCATCCGGGGAGATCACCCGGAGCAGCGGTGCGTCCTGGGTTCCGGTGAACGACGCGTCCCCCGAGATCATCGTCCACCCGTAGTCCGCGGCCAGATCGACGTACTTCTCCGTGCGCATGCTTTCAACCAGCGCGGCCTTGCCCTGAATCAGGGCCGGCATGTCCACCGGGCCCGCCGAGGCCGCCACCCCAGGGAAGCGGGCCGAATCCAACGCCACGTGGCGGGCCTCCGCGGCAGCCAGGAGCGCCTTCGACGGGACGCAGCCCGTGTTCACGCATGTCCCGCCCACGGTGCCGCGCTCCACCATCACGACGCGCTTGCCCAGCCCGGTGGCCCGGATCGCGGCCGCAAACGCTCCGCCGCCGGAACCAATAATCGCCAGATCGAACTTTTCGTTTGTCATTCCAGATGTCTCTTCCCTGTGGTTCAAAAGTTCCTATGGAACCATTGTGAACCTTCCAGTACAATGGAAGGTCAAGTGTGGTGGCCATTGGAAGGGGAATCGGCGAACATGAGGATCGGACAGCTTGCGGAAGCAACCGGAACCACGACCAAGACCCTGCGGTTCTACGAGGAGTCGGGGCTGCTCCCTCCGGCCGAGCGATTGGCCTCCGGCTATCGGGACTACGCCGAGGATGCCGTGGGTCGGGTCGGGTTCATCCACCGGGGCCAGGCCGCCGGGCTGACCCTCGCCCAGAGGTGCTGTTGCAAAGTTCGGGCGACAGGAAGACCTGCGTGAAATAATCACAGCCATGGGCATCTTCTCCGGTCGTCATTTCCCCCGTGAAATCATCCTGTGGGCGGTCCGGTGGTACTGCCGCTACGGGCTCAGCTACCGCGATCTGGAAGAAATGATGACCGAACGCGGCGTACCGGTCGATCACAGCACCATCTACCGCTGGGTCCAGAAATATGCTCCTGAGCTGGACAAGCAGACCCGGTGGTACCGACAAGTCCCGGATTGGCAGGCCCGGTCCTGGCGGGTGGACGAGACCTATATCCGGGTCGGGGGAAAGTGGTGCTACCTCTATCGGGCCATCACCGCGGGTGGGCATACCCTGGATTTTTACCTGTCCCCAAAGCGTAATGTCGCCGCAGCGAAGCGTTTCCTGGCCAAGACCCTGAGGTCGAACACGATAACCGGGTTCCCGCGGGTGATCAACACCGATAAAGCACCCTCCCTGGCCAGGGCAATCGCCGAGTTGAAGTCAGAGGGAATCTGCCCGCAGACCGTGGAACACCGGCAGGTGAAATACCTCAATAACGTCATTGAAGGAGATCATGGGCGGCTGAAACGGATCCTCGGACCGAAGGGGGCGTTCAAAAACCGGACCTCGGCGTACCGGACGTTGAAAGGGATGGAAGCGATGCACTCATTACGGAAAGGCCAGGGCGCGATGTTTGCCTACGAGCAACCGAACCCGGATGCGGTGATCGTCAGCCGGGTGTTCGAGGCTGCCTGAGAACGCCGACCCGCAGCGAGCATCAGAGGATGAAGACTGGGTCGTCACGGCTCTCCGCCTGAAGTTTGCAACAGCACCACTGGATCTCTATCGGCATCCTGGTCGTCGCCTCAATAATCGGGTGGGGCCTGGTGGCCAACCTGTTCGCCGAGGAAGCGGCCTGGAACAACTGGCAGGGCTACCTCCTGCCGCTGGTCGGCGAGCACTGGGCGGACGCGAACCTGGGCGTCCTTGTCGCGCTCGTGCTCTCGTTTGTGGCGGCGTGGTTTGCGCGCCGGGGCCGAATCCGCCGGCAGGAGGGGAGCGCGGCCTAGCGCGCTGTCCCGCGCCGCCGGTGCAGCCGCCGCAGCCTACGCACGTTGAGCTGGTACGCGCCGTCGTGCTCCGGGCCTTCCACCGGGGCGAGCCAGCCGGTGGCGGTGAAGACGAACAGGCGGGACATTAAAAAACCCGTTCGACGCGCAAGGCTTCCGCGTCGAACGGGCGTTCGGCGTTATGACTTAGAGCTTGAACAGCACCTGGTTGGTGGCGCCGGCGCGGATGACCGCGCGGGTGGCGATGTCCGCCACGTACAGGTTGCCGGAGAAATCCGGGGCGATGTAGGCGGAGCCGAGCTGCTTGACCTGCAGCGGGTTCAACTTCTGGGGCGGGTTGGTAAAGCCCTGGTTCCAGCAGTGGACAGCGGCGGATCCGTCACCGACGCTTACGGCTGGGGCGAGCTGCTCCGGCGGGTTGCACTCCGGCTGTGCCTTGCGTGCGGGGTCGGAAACACAGATTGTCTTCGTGGTGCCCTGGAGCTGATAGATCTCACAGCGGACGTCGCCTGCGGTGTTGGAGTAGGCGGCGCTGTTGGCGGATGCGGCCGGTGCGAGCGCGGCAGCGGCGGCGATGAGGGTGGCGACGGTAACAATGGAGGCGGTCTTTGTGATCTGCATGACACGAGTATTGCAGTTTATGCCCAGCGTTGCACGCCTCCGGGCAAAGATTTCAAAGAAATCCCCAATGTTTCGGCAAACGCCCGATGCTTCTCGACGAACCCTTCGGAGCGCACACCACCAGCGCAATACACGACAACCTCGTCGCCGGGCGAGAACTGCTTAAACGTCCTCGATACAGCATCCGGGTCCCGCTCCACCTCGCTGAGCGGGAGGTTTGCCCCCGGCACGGGCAGATCCGCGATCGCTTTCTCGTGCGGTTCGCGGACGTCGATAGAGGGCAGTTGGTGGGACGTGAGGGCGTCGAAAAGCTCTTGCCCTTCGGTGTTCACGGTGCACGCCTCGGTGTAGGTGCTCAGAGTGGTGGCGAGCTCGCGTGCCGGGTCGCGGGTGACGGTGAAGCGGCGCATCGTGGCGGACAGTGCGTCGTACATGTGCAGCCGGCCGATGCGCACCTCGCCGATGCCGGCGAGGAACTTCACCGCTTCAGTGGACATGAGTGAGCCGACCACCGAGGTGGTCACGCCGAGCACGCCGGCGGTGGCGCAGTCCGGCACGGAATCCGCGTCCGGCTGGGTGGGGTAGAGGTCGCGAAGACCGACCCCGTCCGCGGGCGCGCCGGGGCCGGAGTGCCACAGGGCAATGTCGCCGCGGTAGCGCAGCACTGAACCCCACAACAGCGGCGTGCCGGTGATTTCGGCGGCGTCGGCGGCCATGAACTTGGTGGCAAACGTGTCGGAGCCGTCGATGAGCAGGTCGATGCCGTCGAGCGCCTCGATGAAGTTGTCGGGCGTGAGACGGTCGTTCACCGCCGTGACCTGGATGTCCGGCTGTAGCGCGCGCAACCTTTCGGCGGTCACGTCGACCTTGCTACGGCCCACGTCGGAAGCGCCGAAGAGGATCTGGCGGTGGATGTTGGTCAGATCCACCGTGTCGTCGTCCCACACGGTGATGCGGCCGACGCCGGTTGCGGCCAGCGTCTGCATGATCGGGCAGCCCAGCCCGCCCGCGCCGATGACCAGCACGTGGGCGTCGTAAAGGCGCTGTTGTTGCTCCGGGCCGAAGCCGGGCAGGTTCATCTGGCGCGCGGTGCGCTTGAGTTCTCGCTCGGGCAGCACTTACAAAACCTCGTCCGCCCAGCTGGCCAGGCCGTCGAAGGTGGAGGACGCCACGGCGTGCTCGCGCTTCGGAATCCGCCCGGCGGCGCGCGCAAGTCTGCCGGCCTCCACCGCGTGCCGCATGGCCTGCGCCATCGCCACCGGGTCCTGGCAGCGGTTCACCGCACTCGCCAGTAGCACGCCCGAGCAGCCCAGCTCCATGGCGAGCGATGCGTCGGAGGCGGTGCCCACGCCGGCGTCGATAAGCACCGGCACCTCCGCGCGCGAGCAGATCAGCTCGATGTTGTGCGGGTTCAAAATGCCAAGCCCGGTGCCGATCGGCGAGCCCAGCGGCATCACCGCCGCCGCGCCCAGGTCCTCGAGGCGCTTGGCGGCCACCGGGTCGTCGGAGGTGTAGGCCAGCACGGTAAAGCCCTCGTCGATGAGCATCTCGCAGGCGTCCACGGTCTCCACCACGTCGGGAAGCAGCGTGCGGTCGTCCGCGATGACCTCGAGTTTCACCCAATCGGTGCCCAGCGCCTCGCGCGCCAGCTTCGCCGTGATCACCGCGTCGCGCGCGGTACGGCAGCCCGCGGTGTTCGGCAGCGGCGCGATGCCCAGGCGCTTGAGCAGGTCGAACACGCTCTCCCCGCCGCCGGTGGTGGCGCTGTGGCGGCGCATCGCCACCGTGGTCAGCTCCGTGCCGGAGGCCTTCAAGGCCTGCTCCAGCATGTCAAAGGAGCTCGCCCCGCCCGTGCCCATGATCAGGTGCGAGCCGAACTGCTTTCCGGCGATTTCCAGCACGTTTAGCCTCCTTGCACTGCGGTGAGGATGTCGGCGGAGCAGCCGTCGATAAGCTTTCGCCCCCACTGTGATCGCGGCACGACCTCGCCGTCGATGGCCACCGCGGTGCCGTCCGCGGGCGCGCCGACCTCCGCCACCAGTTCCTCTACCGTCGCGGCGGCGGTGGTGGCTGCTTCTCCGTTGAGCGTGATGTTCATGAATGCCTCCTCGGGTCGCACGCGGTCAAGTCTATTGAGGGCTCCTGCCTATCGACGAGCTCCGCCCCAACCCGCGCCCCCAACCCCGCCAACAAAATCCCGTGCCGGAAGTAGCCGGTGGACACGACCGTGCGCTCGTCGATGCGGCCGAGGTAAGGCAGGTCGTCCGGCGTGCCGGGGCGCGCGCCCGCGGTGGCCTCGACGAAGTCGCACTCCTCCAGCGCCGGGACGAGCTCGATGGCGTCGCGCAACAGCTGGTGGATGCCCTGGACCTGGGGCTGACCGCGGCCGTCCTCGCGGGTGGTCGCGCCGATGGTCAGCGTGCCGTCTTTTCTAGGGATGAGGTAGACGGGGCGATCCTCCACGAACCCGCGGACCACGCGAGTGAGCAGCGGGTACTGGTGCTTGGGCACGCGCACGTGCAGGACGTCTCCGTACACCGGGCGCAGGTCCAAGCCTTCCACGAGCTGGCTTGCGCCGAGACCGTTGGCGACGACCACCTGGTCGGCATCTTCGAGCTGGTCGAGGCGGTCGATGTGGTTGGTGGTGAAGGTGACGTTGGCGGACCGGCAGGCGTCGATAAGCGCACGCGTAAACAGGCGGGGCTGCACCTGGTGGTCGCCGTCGATGCTGACAGCGCCGTTGATGGCGGGGGAGAGCGCCGGCTCGAGCTTCCGGGCCTGGCGCACGGTGAGCTTGTCCACCGCCATGCCGTGCCGGGACTGGTAATCGCGCAGCTCGTCCAGGTGGGTCTTGTCCGCGGTGTCGCGGGCGACGACGAAGGTGCCGTCCGTGCGGTAACCCGTGGGCAGGTCCGTGTACTTGGCGGTGAGCTTGATCAGGTCCGGGTACCACTCGGCGGAGGCGCGCATCAGCGGGAAGAGGGGGTCCTGCTTGTACACCACCTCCGCAGTCGGGGCGAGCATGCCACCCGCGTGATGGGAGGCGCCGGAGGCGGGCTCGGGGTCGTGGACCGTGACCGTGTGGCCGCGGTCCGCGAGCGTAAGCGCGGTGGCCAGGCCGATAACTCCTGCGCCGACGACCGAAACATTCACGCTTGACAGGGTAGCGCGTTCGTGGC